>JABHXU010000018.1 GCA_018657065.1 archaeon | reverse complement strand
TCAAATTTTTTTACTCATAAATATGGGATAAAATTTTTTATAGTTCTTCGAGGAATAGTTGAACCAGTTTTAGTGCTTATTGCTAGATTTTATCCAATATTAAAATATCCTGTTGAATTGTATGGTTTTGTTTTTGGGTTTGTAGCGTTTGCATATTGGATTTCAATGGATGCTATTACAGTTAAATTTACTGATAATAAAGCAAGAGGATCTCAACAAAGTTTTATTTATGGAGCTATGTGGCTTTCAGTTATAATTGCACCATTTATTGGCGGATTAATAATTAAGAATTTTAGTTATCCAGTTTTATTTTTTTCTTCATTAGTTTTAATTTTATCTGGAGGAATAATTAGTTTATTTATGGATATGGATATGAAAATTAATAAAAAATTCAATTTTTTTCCTAAATTAAATTCTAAACTAAGTAAACATATGGTTTTAGTTTTTATTAGAGGTTTTGGTTTTCCTTATATTGGTTGGTTGTTTACTTTGATTGTGTATGAATTTGTTAAGGACGAATTTATTGTAGGTACATTTGGATTAATTTTAGGAATTTTATCTTTAATTGCTACATTTGTAAGTGGAAAATTAGTTGATAAAGTTAATAGAAAATGGTTAATGAGCATAATGTTTTTTGGAATGAGTTTATCTTTTGTAATACTAGGACTTGGCTTTAATTCAAGTATATTATATGTTTTAATGTGTTTAGCACATTTTTTTCATCAATTTATTAGTGTTCCATTAAATACAATATTTTTTAATGAAATTGAGAAATTAGATATTGTAACTTTAGTAAGTGAAAGAATGATGGCATTTAGTTTAGGCGGAGCAATTTCACTATTTTTTATGTTAATACTTGACTATAAAACAATATTTTTAATTCTAGGACCTTTGACATTAACAGCTTTGTTTTATACTAAGGAGCTTTAAAATTACTTTCTAGGTTTGTATAAATCATGAATAATTAAGGGATTACCTTCTTTTGTATTTCCATTTTTTAAAACAATCATATACTGGTTAATAAAATCAATATCTTTACTTCTGGTTGCTATGCCAACTTGAAGTCTTGGATTAGTTTCAGCTTTTAATTGAGCAGCATAAACAGTTTCAATGTTTGCTTCTGGTGTTCCTAAAGATTTAACTAAAAGTTCATTTCTTATTTTTTCAGCAAATATTTCATATTCTCCTTTAGGTATATTTCCTTGACGCCTTTCCCATTCCATTTTTTTTTCAAATTTTTCTACTAAATATCTTACTCCACCAATAGTCCATCCAATTAATTCATCAACTATAGGGCCATGATCACTATTATCATCACCTTCGACCCATCGATCATCAGCTTGTCTTAATTCATCGAAAAGTTCAACTTGATGATATGATATTGCAGTAACTCTTTTTCTATTTTTATCATCTATTAATTTGTAAAAATTTCCATCTTCATAATTTTGAAGTGTTTCAACAGCAGCAGATCTAGCTAATGCTTCTAATGAAGCGCTTCCATTATGATTGAAAAGATCTAAATTATCAATACATACTTGGTATGCAATATTTGAAGGTGTTAAGCTTGCTAGGTCACCATACTGTTCCCAAGATTCTTGTGCAAAATCTACTTCTTGTTGACTTTTTTTAGTTGAATCCCTAAATGAAATTGCTTGTAAAACCCATTCCAGTCTTAAAGCATCAATATCCTCTTGAATTCTATCTAGTTTAGAAGAATAAGAAAAATTGTGTTTTAATCCTTCAATAGATTTAATATGAAAAGCTTTACCTCTATAAATTTGTGTAGCTGGAGTTTTTGAAGCAAAGAAAAAAGGTTTTTGTGTTTCACTAGGACAATGCACCTCATAATCGCTGATTTCTTTAAGTTTATTTGCAATTGGAATAACAATTGGACTAATAACAGGATCATATGAAAACATAACACTCTGACCAGAATTGACAATTTTTAGAATTCTAACAGCAACATCTAAATCAATTTCTGTATCTCCTAATGTTTCAAATTCTGGTTGGTGAGATTCCTTCCATTCTGCTTGTTCTTGTAAAAAAGCAGTACGAGACTCTAGATCTGCATTTTTTTCTTTTTCTAAATCATCAACATAGCTATTTACTTTTGATGTTGTTAAAAAATTATATTCAGGTAACTCTTGTTGAAAAATAGGATTACTAACAACACTTGAATCTACAAATACAATTTCCTTTTCTTGTGAGTTAGTTGGCATCTTCTTGTAAATATGATTTTCTCATTAGTTCGTCTAAAACATATTTTTTCCTATCATTTTCTCTACCAACTTCAATAAGATGAATATTTGGATCAATATTTGCATCCAAATCTAGTTGACAGTAGTAAGAATCATCGCTATCAAAATCATCTAACATTACAATAACAACATCATGAAATGTATTTATGTAATTCATAGGAGGTCTTTGATCACCTTCACCTGAAAAAACATAAACGCCATTGTCAGATCCAGTATAGTGGTGGAGAAGATTAGTCCAATTTTCTTGGTCTTTACCTAAAATTAAAAAATTATATTTTTTTTCACTATAAGTTTCATGAAGTCTATCTCTAACGACTCTATCTCCAACTAAACCTTCATAAGCATCTTCAAAAAAATCTACAAGGGTTCTTAATATTCTATTTTCTTTAAATTTTTCAACTAATTCACTAACATTTCCAGTATATCCTAGATGTTCTAATGCATAAACTCTTAGATCTTCAGTAAATTGATCTAAATTTTCTGCGATTTTAGCTCTTTGAGCCAAAAGAGAAGTATTTGTTTCTGCAAGATTTCTTTGAGTAGATTCGTATGAAATTTTTAAAGCATCATGTTTTGCTTGAAGTGTTTCAAGTTCCGTACCGATTTTTTGAATTTCATGATCTCCATTTTCAGCAATTCTATCATATTCAGTTTGTAATCTTTTTAATTTTCTCTCAAGTTGTTGCATTGCAGCACGAGCATTTGCAAGTTCATCAGGTCTTCTATCAATTCCTTGTATTTCATCCCAATTAACACTTCTTTTTTTTCTATTATCATAAGCAGTCACACCAATTGCATTTCTTAATTCACTCCATTTTGTTCTTCTTTGACTTAATGCAGTTTGCAGAGTAATAGTTTCAAGTGCATGTTGTTCAAATTTTATAATTGTGGATTTAAAATCTTCAGCAGTTCTATAGGATTGAGGTAATTGTTCATGTAGTTTTTTTGCAGCTTCAACAGCTTCAGAATATGTTATAGTTTTTGATAAGTCAATTCCTTGTTGAATTGCTGTATTAATATCAGGTAAATAAAAGTCAAATAATTCTTGCCAAATTTCAGGAGCTTCTGGAAATCTTTTTTTAAATAAAAATGGGGGTTTAACAGGGTTATGTCTTCTTAATACATCCGCTAAAATAGTAACCTTTTCACCTTTTTTGTAGTTGTTCCAAGGCCATTCTGAAGTTAAAGCTCTGCTAAAAGAAAAACCATCAGGATTTATTCTATCTAAACCAAACCTTGTAAATAAATCATTATTTCTACTATTTCCTGCAATTGCAAAAACCATATCATCTAGATTAAGATTCTTCTTAATTCTACTTTGAGTTTTAACAATATCTGTTACCATCGTCTAAAGCACCAACTTTTAATTTATAAAGGTTATGATTTTAACCACTAGTTAGTAGTTTCAATACCAATGCTTAAATATAAAATCATAAATCCTATGCACATGCGAAGCTTACGTGCTGATATTTGGACAGCAAAGAATTTTGAAGAATATAGGGGAGAAGTGTTATCAGAATTAGAACGGGAAGTTGGTATAACAATAAAACAAGATGATGAATCTGAAAGAAAAATTGAAATAACAACTCAAATTGATTTGTCTGAAGAAGTAAAACAAGCAAAAGTAAAAAGAAGAGATCGTAAAAGATTAACAAAAGTTGATTTTGCAGAACATACATTGAATCTTTTGACTGATTTATATGGTCCTGAAATTCATTCTAATGGTCCTGGTTCTTTAAACGATAATTATTTACTAGATTTTGTAATTAAAAATGATGATTTTGCTCATCTTATTACGGGTTTGGAATATGAACTTCCATTAGAAGTATTATTACATTTAACTCGAGAAGAGATGAAACATTTTTTTGTAGGAGTTGGAAAAGTAGCAACATATGGTTGGCAAAAGTTTTTTGTTTCACCTCCTATGTCTGATGAAGTAGATCTAATTGAAATAATTCATAGATATGTTTCAGTTGGTAATAATAATAAATTATTGAAAAATAAAGATAGAATTCATTATGTTCGGAGATATGATCACGTTGTAGCAGATGTGACTATTCCTGAAAGAACTTTTAGTTATATGGCACGCAATGGTAAAAAAAATGGAAATCGTGTACAAAATATGATGAATTATCTTAGATCAAATGGTAAAACAAAAAATATTGAAGCTGATCGATTAGAACATCCTGAACATTTGAAATTAAAAAAACAACTAAAAAGGCAATTAAGACAAAAAAGAGGTAATACTTGGTTTGAAGTTTTATTTAATTCAAGTAATGGTTTTAAAATACCTGTTGATGCAGCAAGAGTTTATGATGATGGAGCAATACTTTATGAATGTAAAAGTTCATCTAGGGGAAACCATTTTGAAGAAGGACGTGAAAGTTTAAGAGAAGCAGCAAAATTTGTTTATTATAATTTTGGAATATTACCTAGACTTGAATTAGTTACTAAATTTGGTTTATTACCTGTTGAGTTACCTTCTGTAAATCCATTTTATGAAGGAAAACTTAAGCCAAGGAATAGGAGGAAAAAAAATTAATCCTTCAAATATCTTTTAATCAATTCTTGCCCTAAATGTTTTAAATTTGGTTTTGATAAAAGTTCTCTTGCGTTTTCTCTTTGTAAATAGCCTCTACTTTCACAAATATCAAGAATAGTTTCTCGAGTTTCCATGTTTCTTAAAAGACCACGAAGTTTTGTTCCAATATTAGTTGAATATTCAAGTGGAACTTTTTTAAGAATGTCAACGCAGTATGGTTGAACTTCTTTGTCTTTAATAAATTCTGTAGCAATTAAAGCCATGGAATTTATCCCTGATCTTTTTTCAAGCAATCTGGTAATATCTGAGTTTAAAGTTCCCTCTTCAATGCAGTATTTTAGACTTGTTTTAACAGCATCTCTAGAAAAAGAAATGGGTAAATGATTTCCTAAATAACCTGAAGCAGCTAAAGCAACAGCTTCATATCCTAGCCTTTTTTTGTCTTTAAGATCTTTAATTAAATAAGAAACTAGTCTTTGTTTTGTTACAAATTGATTATCTGGAACTTGTAAAATTTCAACTAACGTGTCAGTTATTTGTTCTAGTGAAAATCCTCTTAAAAGTGCAGGATTTAAGTATGAAGCCCATTCATCTGCAAAGGAGGTCCATTCATAAACACTACTTAATCCATCAGAAGAAAATAAATTATCAATTGATATTTTTCCAGAAATAAGATTATTAATTTGTTCTTGAGTTTGAAGCTTTAATTTCATAGCCTCTCGTTCATCTTGTAAAACGTGAACATCAAAGTCTCCTCTTGCCATTAATTTTAGAGGTAGAAGGATCTTATTTAAAAATTAAATCCTTGTTGTCACAATTATCTCATCATCAACAATTACAGTATGCTCAGCTTGGCTAATATATCCTCTTTGGGTGTCAGGTAAAGGAGGGTAACTGTTTAAAATATTTTTTTGAAGAAGTTCTCTAAGAGCAAAATTAACTTTTCCAACATGGAATTTTTTTGTTAGCCATCTTGTTGTAAAAGGCATATTGTTAAATGATTGAATTTCTTTTAAAACATTTCTAGTTATTGGATTTCTAACTGGTTTAATTTTATTTATTGCAAAGAGATTTGCAACATTTGTTTCAAAAATCATTCCTGATCCATTTGAAGCGAATGGTTCAATTGCAATAACTTGACCTTTTGTTAGCTGTGTTTGGTCACCAGTATCAAAGTTTGGAATGGAAGGTTTATCATGATATTTATATCTGCTTAGACCATGACCTGATAAATTTTTAACAGGAGCATATCCAGCTTTTGTTATTGTATCTTGGATAGTTCTACCTATTTCACTTAAAGTAATTCCAGGTTTAATAATATCTAATGCATTATTTAATGCATCTCTAGAAGCATCTACTAATTTTTTATTATCACCTAAATCAATTGTTGTTGCATTGTCACCAGGATATCCATCAACCATTGCACCACAGTCAAGTTTAGCTATATCTCCTTTTTTAAAAACAGTTTCATCATCAGGATCAGCACAATAATGTGCAGCAATTTCATTTAATGATATTTGAGGTGGAAAAGTGAATTCTCCTCCATTATCAAGAATAATTTTTTCAACAGCTTCAGTAACATCAAGTAATTTTGCATTTATTTTAATTAATGAAGCACCTTTTTTTAGTGCAGTAGCAGAAATTTTCCCAGCTTCAATATATTTATCTCTTTCATCCATATTGTTAAAAAATAACCAAAAGTATTTATATTTTTAGTGTATATTCAATATTAGTGAAAAAAGAAAAAATATTTACAATACCAAATCTTTTGAGTATTTCTAGACTAGTTATGATTCCAATTCTTTATTATTTATCTCTTAAACAAAATGCGCTTCTTTTTGGAATATTATATTTTTTAACAGGAGCTACTGATGCACTAGATGGTTTTTTAGCAAGATTATTAAAACAAGAAACAAGACTCGGTGTTGTTTTTGATGAAATTGGAGATTATTCATATTATTTGTTTTCAGTTGTTTTTATGTATCTTTGGAATAAACAATTAGTTTTAGAGAATTTAGTAATTGTAGGAATTTTATTATTTTATTTTATTTCACAGTCAATTGCAATATTTTTAATTTCAGGAAGATTTCATTCCCTTCACTTATACACACAAAAACTCTGGGGATTTTCTGTTTTTTTAAATGTAATGTACTATGTTCTTATTGGAGATAGTTATTTTCCTCTATATTTCTTATTAGTTTATGGAACTGTTGTATATGTTGAAGTAATGTATATAGTGTTTAAGCTCAATAAAAATCTATACGATAATGTTGGATCCATATTTCTCATGAGAAGAAAGCTTAGAAAATCTAAGAAATGATAAGTATTATAAATACCCAAATTTCCCTTAATCTATGTACCAAATAGCAATTGATCCAGTGTCAGTTTTTACAAATTTAAACCAGAATTTGCTTAAAATGGGTTTTGCAATTCTGATCTTTTTAGTAGGATTTATACTTGGAAATATTTCTGGAAAATTACTTTATAAATTTCTTAAAGAAATTGAAGTTAATTCTATATTAAAAAATTTAACAGGACTTAAATTAAATTTAGATCATTTGATTAGTAATATTATTTCATATGCAATATATTTTTTAGCACTTGTTGCTGCACTTGAGCAACTTGGAATAGCAAACATTATTTTATATTTACTTTCAGCAGCAGTAATTATAGTAATACTTGTTTCATTTTTTATTGCAATTAGAGATTTTATTCCAAATTTAATTGCTGGATTTTATTTATATTCTAAAGAAAAATTAAAAGATGGATGTAAAATTGAAGTTGAAGATATTAAAGGAACATTGTTGCACGTAGATTTACTTCATGTAAGAATAAAAACAAAGAATGGAGACATAATTTATATTCCTAATTCTAAAGTTATTAAATCAAAAATTAAAATTAAATGATATTACATTGATTCTAGAAGTGAAGCAATATTCCAAATTTGAGTTCTAGTATAAGATTGAATATTATTATCATCTGAAATTTCATCAAGATAATTAAGTGCTTTATTTATTCTTAAAGAAACTTCAGTGTCTTCCTTTAAAGCCGCAATTATTTCTTGAATTTTAATTTTAACATTTTTAGGAACAGTATTATCTTCAAGAACTTCACTTAAAACTAAAACAACATCATCCATTTCACTCATATTACTTCATCTCCTTTAATACTTCTTTTTGGATTTCTTCTGCTTGGCTTCTTAATTTTTCTTCTTGTTTATCCATTGTTTTTAATCTAAGATCAAGAAGTTCTTTTTTTTCTTGAAGTTCCTTATTAACTAATTGTTTATTAGAAGCAACCATAATATTTCCTATAATTCTAAAAATTTGTTTTGTATCATCAATTTGAGAAAGTGCATTTTCAACTTCAAGAGAAGAAGATTGAAATTGTTGTTTTTGAGCAATAAGATTGTTTATATTTTGCTCCAAATTTTGAAGCTGCTCAATTTTTTCTTTGGTCTCTTTTTTCATTTTAGCGCTGAAACCTTATCATATGTTTGAATTACTTTTAATATTGAATTAACAAATGCCTTCATACTAACAGAGTCTTTTGCTTGAATATTGAATTTCAAGGTTTTGTTTTTTGAGATTTCACATGTTGCTCTGTCTGAATTTCTAATTTCAGACAAAAATAATTTATGAATATCATCTATGTTTTGATCAATCTCAATTGTACAAGTTATCATCTTGCTTTGACTTTGGTAGTTGTAGTTCTAGGTTTGAAAAGCATTTTAGAACCACAATAGATGCATCTTACTCTTTTTCTTAGAGTAGTATCTTCAATTTCTTTATTACAGACAAAACATTTGTATAATACCATTTTATACTTTATAGGCTTTTCCAGTAAATTTAACTTGACATTTTTTACATTCCCAAATACCTACAGAAATTCTTTTTACTTTAACTGCACTGCAGTATGGGCATTTGTATTTAGCGCGTTGATCTCTTTCAATAAGACCGTATTTTAACCTAACACGCCTACCATATCTAGCTCCAAATCTTCTTGTAGATTTTGGAAGTTCTTTTGCCATGCGCTCATGGAAACTTCAGTCATTTAAATATTTAACTATGTTTATAGAGGTGGGAATACTATGAAAATTTGATTAATTTTAAATTGTTTATCTATTTTACTACTAATTAGTAATAAAAAATGGAAAGTTTTATAAATGAT
>JABHXU010000022.1 GCA_018657065.1 archaeon | reverse complement strand
TTCTCATCACATTCTCATACAATTAAACTATTTGGTTTAATCGTGCTAAATTAGAATGTTGAAATCGAATGTTATATTTAAAGGTTTTTGTTTTTATCATTACACAGTAGTGCTATTTTTTATTTTTCCCCATCACCCCTTCATTTCCTTTGAACAATAATAATAATAATAATTAATAATAATTTTTTATTTTATTTACTATATAGAAAATAAATATGTTAAAAAAAAGAAAAAAACAAAAAAAAGATATATCGACGAGAAAAAACAAAAAGTTATTTTGAATTTTAACATTTCCATATGAAATCAAGGGGGGAGAGTGTTTATTTTTTTAGTATACAAATCTTTATAAACCTTCTTTTCCTTTGGAACTATAATGAATCAAAAAGGATTAACTGGATATTTTGAAAAATTTATTGATGAGAATTTAATTTTTAAAAATAAAAAATCTTTACAAACAACATATACACCTGAAAGTATTTTACATAGAGATCATCAAATTAATGAGGTAGCAAGTATTTTAGCACCTGCACTTAAAGAAGAAAAACCCTCAAATCTTTTTATTTATGGAAAAACTGGAACAGGAAAAACTCTTACAATTAAACATATTACTCAAAATATGTTTAATATAGCTAATCAAAGAAATATTTCTATGAAAACTATATATTTAAATTGTAAAATGAAAAGAATTGCAGATACAGAATATAGAATCATAGCACAAATAATAAAAGAGTTAGGTGAAGAAGTACCTTATACTGGTCTGCCTACTGATGAAGTTTATAATAAATTTTTTAGAATTATTAAAAAAACGAATACTAAAACAATGATTATATTATTAGATGAAATTGATCAATTAATTAAAAAAGCAGGCGATGAAGTTATATATAATTTAACAAGAATAAATTCTGAATTACCTAATATTCAAATTTCATTGGTTGGGATTAGTAATAATTTACTTTTTACAGATAATATGGATCCTAGAGTTAGAAGTTCTCTTAGTGAAGAAGAAATCGTATTTCCTCCTTATAATGCTCTTCAACTTCAAGATATTTTAAAAAAAAGATCTGATGAAGCATTTATAGATGGAGTTATTGAAAATGGAGTTATTGCTAAATGTGCAGCATATTCTGCAAGAGAACATGGAGATGCTAGAAGAGCATTAGAATTATTAAGAGTGGCAGGAGAATTAGCTGAAAGAGCAGGAATTTCAAAAGTAAGAATAGATCATATTGATAGAGCAGAAGAAAAAATAGAAAAAGAAAGAATTTTAGAAATAGTAAAAACTCAACCTAAACAATCTCAAGTAACGCTTCTTAGTTTGATTCATTTATTAGATAAAAATAAGAGAAAAATATTCACTGGAGATGTATATGAATTATATAAAAAATTATGTACAAAAACAGATTTAAGACCACTTACACAACGAAGAATTTCAGATATTATTGGGGAATTAGATATGCTTGGAATAATTAATGCTACTGTTATTTCTAAAGGAAGATATGGTAGGACTAGAGAAATTAATTCAGATATTAATAATACTCTTAAACAAAAAATAAAAGCTATTCTTTCATCAGAATTAAATTTGTAAAAATGCAACCAAATATAAATGAATATTTAAAAAAAGGTATATTACTTAGTCCTGAATTAAATGAATTAAAAATTAATAAATTAGAAGCTCGAAAAGAAGATATAAAATTAGGAAAAGTGATTGTTTCAGAATCTTATGAAGAAGTAAATCAAAAAAAAACATTTAAAGATTTTGTGAATAGATATAATAATAGGTTTAAACAAATTCAAAATATTCTTAGAAATAGGCAAGAATTACAAAGCGCTACATCTATTATAAGATTAATGAATTTACCAGAAAATGAGACTGTTTCTTTTATTGGTATGATACTTGAAAAGTCAAAAACTAGAAATGATAATTATATGTTAGTTTTAGAAGATCCTTCAGGTTATACAAAAGCAATTGTTACAAAAAATAGTCCAGTATATAATATAGCAAAAGAACTAACTCCAGATGAAATCGTTGGAGTTCAAGGAGTAAAAGGGAAAGGAATTATTTTTGTTAATAATTTAATTCAACCAGATATTCCTTTAAGTAAAGAATTAAAAAAATCTCCACAAAAAGAAGCGGCATTATTTATTAGTGATTTACATGTAGGTGCAAAACAATTTTTAAAAGAACCATTTGAAAGATTTTTAGATTGGATAAATGGAAATGTTGGGTCAGAGGAACAAAAAAAAGAAGTGGAAAAAATAAAATATTTATTTTTAATTGGTGATTTAGTTGAAGGAATTGGAATTTTTCCAGGTCAAGAAAAAGAATTGGAAAAAAAAGATATTTTTGAACAATATAAAATGTTTTCAGATTTTTTTAAAAAAATTCCATCTCACATTAATCTAATAATTTGTCCTGGGAATCATGATTATGTTAGAATAGCTGAACCTCAACCACCAATACCCAAAATAGCACTTCCAGAGTTATATGAAAGAGATAATACTTTTTTTGTATCAAGTCCATCAATTGTTAATATAGGATCAAATAATGATTTTTCAGGATTTAATGTTTTATTATATCATGGATTTTCATTTCCTTATTTTGCAAATAATATTGAGTCAATAAGGTTTGCAGGAGGATTAGAATCAACAGATAAGATCATGGCATATCTTCTCAAAAAAAGACACTTAGCTCCCACTCATGGTTCTACGAGAATGCAAATGGGGTTTGAAACAGATCCATTAGTTATTGAAAAAATTCCAGATTTTTTTGTTTCTGGACATATCCATAGAGCTACAGTTTCAAATTATAGAAATGTTACATTACTTAATTGTTCTTGTTGGATGTCTCAAACAGATTATCAAGAAAAAAGAGGATTAGTTCCACAACCTGCTAGAGCAATATATGTTGATTTACAAACTAGAAAAACGAAAATATTGAGTTTTGAAAAATGAAATATAGTAAAGATATTCAAGAATACTTTGAGCAAATAGAAGAGGAAGTTTCAAAGATTCATGAAATAGCTACAAAAGCTAGAAAAAAAGGACATGATCCAGAAAATAGAGTAGATATTCCTTTAGCAAAAGGAATTGCTCAAAGAGTTGAAGGATTAATAAGTGCTGTTTCTCCCAAAATAATAAAATCTGGAGTTGCAGAAAGAATAAATGAATTAGAAAAAAAATATGGTTCTTTAGATTGGAGAGTAGCTTTAAAAATTGCAGAAGAAGTAGCTCTCCAAAAATTCTATAAATTTGATGAAAAAATAAAAGCATTAGAAACAGGTATAAGAGTAGGTTTAGCATACATAACATTAGGAGTTATTTCAGCACCATTAGAAGGATTTATAGAATTAAGAGCCAAAAAAAGAAAGGACGGGAAAGAATATCTTTCTGCTTTTTATGCAGGACCTATTAGAGCTGCAGGAGGAACTGCAGAAGCAGTATCTTTAATCATTACAGATTATGTTAGGTTAAAAACAGGTTATTTACCTTTTGATCCTACAGAAAAAGAAATTAAAAGAACAATTATCGAAATTAGAGATTATCATGAAAGAGTAACTAATCTTCAATATAGCCCTTCAGATGCAGAATTAGAATTTTTACTTAGAAATTTACCAATTGAAATTAATGGAGACCCAACCGAAGAAATGGAAGTTTCTAATTATAAAGATCTTGAAAGAATTGAAACAAATAGAATAAGAGGAGGAATATGTCTTGTTATTGCAGAGGGGCTAGCACAAAAAGCAAAAAAAGTTAATAAAAGAATTGTAAAATGGGGAAAAGAAATGGGATTAGAATGGGAATTTCTAACAGAATTTCTACAAATTCAAAAAAAAGCTAAAGCAAAAGATCAAAAAACAGAATCAAAAATAACTCCTAACTACACTTATATAAAAGATTTAGTTGCCGGAAGACCAGTTTTATCTTTTCCAATGAGATACGGAGGTCTTAGATTAAGATATGGAAGAACAAGAACAACAGGTCTTGCTGCATCAGCAATGCATTCCCAATCAATGAAAATTTTGAATAATTATATTGCTGTAGGAACTCAATTAAAAATCGAAAGGCCTGGAAAAGCAACAGCAATATCGGTTTGTGATTCAATTGAAGGGCCAATTATAAAATTAAAAAATGGCGATGTTATACAGCCTCAAACAAAAGATAAAATAGATAATAAAACAATAGATAGAATTTTGTTTTTAGGAGATATTTTATTTAATTATGGGGATTTTTCTGAAAATGGTCATAAATTAGTTCCAGTAGGTTATTGTGAAGAATGGTGGATTAGAGAATTTGAAAAAGCATCAATTAATTTATTTGGATCATTAGATTTTGAAAAAATTTCTGAACTTACAAAAGTTAGTTTAGATAATATAAAAAATTTATTTAAAAAACCAATTTCTATAAAAATTTCATCTAGATTAGCGTTTAATATATCAAAACAATTTAAAATTCCACTTCATCCTAAACATACTTTTTTTTGGACAGCATTAACAAAAGATGAACTTATAAAATTAAATCATTGGTTAAGAAATTCAAACATCAAAAAAGAAGAAGGACAAATTCAAAAAATTATTTGTACAAATAAAGAAAATAAAGAATTACTTGAAAAAATTGGATTAAGTCATAAATTTGTAAATAATGAATTCATTGTAATTGAAAAAGAAGAAGCAAATACATTAAATGAAGTATTACTTAAGAAAGAAATTAAAGAAACACAAGAACTTAATATTCTAGATATTCTTTCAGCCCATTCAGGAATTAAAATAAGAGATAAAGCAGGGACATTTATTGGAGCAAGAATGGGTAGACCTGAAAAAGCGAAAATGAGAAAGCTTACAGGAAGCCCACATATGTTATTTCCAGTTGGAGAAGAAGGAGGTCGAATGAAAAGTATTCAATCTGCTTTAGAACAAGGAAAGATAAAAGCAGAATTTCCAACATTAGTTTGTGAAAAATGTAAAAAAGAAACAATCTTCTCATTATGTCAAGAATGTAATCAAAAAACAGTTCAAGGTTATTTTTGTCAAAAATGTGGAATTATGACAAAAAAATGTGAACATGAAAGGGTTAGAGAATATAGAATTAAAGAAATTGATATAAATTCAATTTTTAAAGAAACATTATCTAAAGCTAAAATTAAAGTAATTCCAGATCTAATTAAAGGGTTAAAAGGAACCAGCAATAAAACTAGAGTACCTGAACATTTATTAAAAGGAATTTTAAGAGCAAAACACGGTATTTATGTTAATAAAGATGGAACAACAAGATATGATATGATTGAAATGCCTATCACTCATTTTAAATCTAATGAAATTGGAACCTCTATAGAAAAATTAAAAAAACTTGGATATAAAAAAGACATTTATGGAAGAGAATTAATTGATGAGAATCAAATAATTGAAATTAAACCACAAGATCAAATTTTACCAGCATCATTTGAAACAGGAGATGATCCTGCAGATGAAATCTTATTTAGAACAGCAAATTTTGTTGATGAATTACTTGCAAAATTATATGGACTTCCACCATTTTATAATTTTAAATCAAAAAAAGACGTTATTGGACATTTAATTGTTGGTTTAGCACCACATACATCAGCAGGAACAATAGGAAGAGTAATTGGATTTTCAATAACACAAAGTATGTATTCTCATCCACTTTATCACGCAGCAATGAGAAGAAATTGTGATGGTGATGAAGCATGCGCAATTTTACTTATGGATGCATTTTTAAATTTCTCAAGATCATTTCTTCCAGATAGAAGAGGCTCTAGAACTATGGATGCACCATTAGTTTTAACATCTATGTTAATTCCTGGAGAAGTTGATGATGAAGTGCATGGAATGGATATAGTATGGAGTTATCCATTAGAATTATATGAAAAATCATTGGAATTTAAGAATCCTTGGGATCTAAAAATTAGGCAAATAAGTCATGTTTTAGAAACACCAAAACAATATGAAGGAATGGGATATACACATGATGTTGACAATATTAATATAGGTGTCAATTGTTCAGCTTATAAAACATTACCAACAATGCAAGATAAATTAATGGGGCAAATGGACTTAGCAGAAAAAATTAAAGCTGTTGATCCTGAAGGTGTTGCTCAATTAGTAATTGAAAAGCATTTTATTAAAGATATAAAAGGAAATTTAAGAAAATTTTCAACACAACAATTTAGATGTGTTGCATGTAATAAAAAATATAGAAGACCACCTTTGAAAGGAAAATGTTTATATTGTAGTGGAAAAATAATTTTTACAATTTCAGAAGGAAGTATTATAAAATATCTTCAACCAACTCTTAGTTTAGCACAAAAATATCCTGTAACTCCCTATTTAAAACAAACTTTAAATTTTTTACAAAGACAAGTTGAATCTGTTTTAGGTCGTGATAAAGAAAAACAAGAAGGGCTTGGAAAATGGTTTGGTTAATTACCTTAAAATAAAAGAATAAGGAATGTTTTCGACTTTTTTTCTTTCAATATCTTTAAATTTTTCTAATATTTTTATAGAATTAATACCTACACAACTAATAAAATATGCTTTTTTGATTAATTCAGATAACTCAGACTCTGTTGTTTTTTCTCCTGAAAAATATTCTTTTTTTAAATCTAAAATCATATTTTTATCAGAAAACTTTTTTCCAATTAAATTATCATCACAAATAGATAGAAATAATCTTCCATCATTATACTTTTTATTAACTATCATTTTTAATTTAATGAGTATTTTGCACCACAAGCATTACATTTGATAAAAGCTATTCTATTTTTTTTAGTTAATTTTGTTTCAGGTTTACCACAAATTTTACAAAGAACATATTTTTTTGCGAAACTATCTACTTTTTCATTAATTTTTGAAGCACCAACTTTTCGTCCTAAAATTACTAAAGGTTTTTTAATTTCTCCTGGAGTTGCTAATTCTTTTAAAATATATTTTAACATAAAATCTGGATTTCTACCTAATGTATCAGCAATTTGTAAGAAGTTTGATAGAACTGTTTTATTACCTTGTAAATGTCCCCGAATTTTTGGAATAGCAAATCTATCTTCATTTAAAACAGAATTAGGTAAATTATCTCTTCCTTTTTTTAACATCTCTTCGTATTTCATTGAAGTCCTAGAAACAAGACAGGATATTTAAAGCTTCTTTTTTCGAATTTTTTCAATTTCTTTGTCTAATTTTGATTTTTTAGACTTAAAAAAAGTTGATAACTTAAATATAATTAAAGCTCCTAAAATACCAACACCAATATAGATTAGAATATCAAAGTTAATTTTTATATCTAAATTAAATTTATTTTTTTTAAAACTTACTACAGGAGAATTTTCTTCTTTTTTTGCAACCAAATCAAGATATCTATTAATTTTTTCACCATAAATCGTATTATATGAATAATTTATCTTTGTAATATTTTTAAGATAAGTTTCAAATTCATGAAACTTATTTGGTCCTAAATGATCCAATTCAAAACTATCATTATTACTAATAATTAAAATATTTGAAAAGGAGTTTTCTGTAGGATTGTTTAGTCTTAAAATCGAAATATTCTCTCTATTTAATAATTGTATCATAAATGGAATTTCTATGGATTTAATTAAAAATGTCGAATCATAGATAAAATCTTTATTTGAATAGGTATATAAAACACTATAATTAATTGATAAATTTCCAGTTTTAGTATTGTTAAATGTAAATTGATAAATTTTTGAATTATCCAATTCAAGGTTATTAACTTCAAATGTAGAATTAATTAATTTAACAGAACCAGGAAGATCAAAACTAATATTTTTAACAATAAAATTATTGAGTGCTTTTATTGAAATATTTCCTTGAAATACTTCTCCTATTTTTTTAGTTTTTTCAATTGATTTTTTGATAGTAAAAGGAAGATCAAGGACTTCAATATTATATGATTTTTGAATAATTTCTTCTTTTCCAAATAAATCATATTTTAAAGTTATATTATTTGTAAAATTTAAAGATTTTTTTGGACTAATTTTAAATACACATTTATGAATATTACTGATTTTTTCAGAAGCAAACACAAGTTTTTCATTTCTTAAATTACATCCTTTTACAATAAAAATATCAAAATCGCTTGAAAATAAATCAACAAAACTTATATTACTTATTTCATATAATGAATTGCTTCCTTTTTTTTTAATAATAGTTTCTATTTCAATAGAGTCTCCAACATAAAGTATGTTTGAAATATTTTTTTCAATAGATAAAGAAACATTACTTGAATTAATTTGAAGATATAACGATACATTGATATTTGGATCATTTACAGTAGGCAAAACATCATAACCTGCTCTTTCAAATTTTTGATTTGTTTGACAAACACTATATAACCACTCTTTTGAACAACTTTTATTTGTGGGAGAAATAACTGCAGATATTCCTCCGGGAAAATAAACTACAGTGGAATTAGTATTTTTGACATAAATAACTCTATATTGTTCATTACTTAAATTTAAATAAGATCCAGATAGAACCCACCCGTCATAAATTACTTGATCATAAATTGAAAATACATTTGAAGGAAAGATTATTAGAAAGAATAAGAAAGATAAAAAAAAATAAAAACTATGTTTATGCGATTCTTCCTCTAACATCGACAGGGACTTCGTGGGATAAACCAGTTTCTGTGTTTTTGTAAGTAACTGTTATTGTGTCCTCAAACTTTTCACCAGATGTTAAAGTACAATCAACTTGAACTCTAAATACTTCGTTGTTTGTTGTGTTAAAAGCAACAAATGATCCTGCTGTTGTTATTGTTCCACTTGTTCCAGCAACTCCACCTGAGTTTCCACTACAAACAGCGCCTGAAGCATCTGTTATTTCAGTTGTAAACCCTTCATTGTTTCTAAGAGCAATTACAACTCCACTCGTACTTACTGCTGCTTTATCAATACAATCCATTCCTGCACTTGATTGACATCTCTCAGGTAATAATCTAGCTGGATCCAGAACACCGAAATATGCTAATGCTGCTATTTCTGCTATTTCCTTTGTTTTTTTATTAATTTGAAGCTCAATTTCTCTTTTTTTTATTGTTATTTGTTTTTCTAAACCTTCTTTTTTCAAATCATGCAAAAAATAAGAAATTGCATTTTGAACAACAGGAACACCTTTATGTTTTTCAAAAAGAATATCTTTTGTTGAAAATAAACATTTAAATTGATCTTGAGTTGTAATAATAGAATCACATAAAACATTTATGCTTGTTTTAGCTAAAATATCGTGATTATAAAAAAAAATATTATTCATT
>JABHXU010000014.1 GCA_018657065.1 archaeon | reverse complement strand
TGGGTTTGCCATAACACCTAAATTATGAGGTATTGTCCAAGGTGTTGTTGTCCAAATAATTAAAAACTCATTTTTACTGTTTTTTAGTTCAAATTTTAAAAAAATAGATTCATCTTCACATTCTTTATATTCAAGCTCGTGTTTTGCTGCAACAGTTTCAGTTTCAGGGCACCAAGCCATAACTCTATCTCCTTCATATAAATGTCCATTTTTATGAGCTCGTTTTAATGCCCACCATACTCCTTCCATAAAATCATTAGATATAGGTTGATAAGCATCATCATGGTCAAACCAAACTCCCCACTTATGATAATCTTGTGTCATGCTTTTCATAGTTTCCACTGAAAATTTTTCACATTCAGTAACAAATTTATCTACACCCATTTTTTCAATTTCTTCTTTACTTTCAATTCCCAGTTTAGCCATCACTTTTTTTGATGTAGGAAGACCATGCATATCCCATCCACCTCTAGCCCAGACATCAAAACCTTGCATTCTTTTGTATCTAAATAGAGGATCTTTTAATGTTGCATAATTCCAAAAATGACCTACATGAAACTTACCAGAAGTATAAGGTGGACCACAAGTCCAGTAAAATTTAGGACCTTTTTTTCCTTTTTCTTTTTGTTTTTGAAATATCTTCTTTTTTCCCCACATATTTAGGATTTTTTCTTCTTCAGTAGTTGGATTATATTTTTTCATTATGTCACCTTTGAATGTTTTATTTTATTGAACTATAAATATTTTATTCTCTATCAGTTATTTTTCCGCTAGCTAATAAGAAACTAGCCAAATCTAGATAATAATGATAGAAATGATATTATTGACTTTTTTAGTCATAGCATAAAGATATTCTTAGATTATATATAAAATTTTTGAAATCATCTTCTAAAAATACACACCACATAACAATAAACTTTATATATCAATATACATTTAAGTATACCAGTGTTTTTGATTATGAGGAGTGGTTAATAAAATGATGGATTCAAAATTAAATAATTTAGCTGAAACATTAACAAAATCAGGATTAGCATCAAGTGCATCCCAAGCAATGTTAATGGCAAAAAATATTATGGGAACTGAAAAAAAAGTAAGTAAAGACTTTGACGGCAAAGCAACTCAAATTAATCGTGATCTAACTGAAAAAAAAACTTATCAAGAAGAAATTGATGAATTAATTCAAAAAACAAGTCCAGAAAAAAAGGATTTTCATTATATGGTAAGTGGATATAAAAGAGCTGTTGTTAAAGAAGAAGAAACTAAACCACAAATATTTAATGAACTAGAAGAAAAAGAAGAATCTTTAAAATCTCCAGTTAAAGAGCAAGCACCAGTTTTAGAAGAACCAGACGTCTCAGAGATTCTTGCAGATGTTAAAAAAGAACCTGAAACAATAGTTGAATCTGTTTCACCTACACAAATTCCTCTTCCAGCTCCTGAACACGTTGTTCAGCCAATACTTGAAGAAAAATCTAAAGAACCTAAATTAGAATCTTCAAATATTGAAGAAGTAAAAGTTCAAGAAGAACCAGTTTTAGAATCTTCACCTGAGCCAGTTATGCAAAATCAAGCAATTGCAAATGCTATAAAAGAAGCTCAACCTGTTTATACATCTAACCCCATTCTTGAAGATGATAGATTACTTAAAGATATAATGGATGAACAAGCTAATGAAGTATACAAAAATTCTGAACCTTCTGTATCTGAACCCGTTGCTGCTCCAATACAACCTGAAGTAAGTTCGCCAGTAAATGAAGTTCAAAATGAATCTACAGAAGATGTTCCAGAATATACTGTTTTTAATATTGAATCAGAAGAAATCTCAGAAACAAAAGTTTCTGATGATGCTCAGAAACCTAAAAGGGTTTCCGACAAACCTATGACAAACGATTCTCCAGTTGAACCAGTTCAAAGTGAACCAGAAGCAACTCAACCACTTGTTGAAGAAAAAATAGAAAATCAATCTGATGACTTCATTTTACCAGTATCAAATGATGATTCGTCTCCTGAATCTACAATAACACAGTCAGAGCCTGTAATAGAAGAAGTTCCAGCTCAACCTGAACAACAGGAAATTTCAGACAAAAAAGAGTTTAAAAATCCTATTCCTAAGGTTAATCTCATGGATCACTTTAAATTCGGATAATTTTTTATTTTATTATCACTCTATAATAGTAACAAATAGGAAAGATTTATATATAACTACTTGTTCTTTTTGCATAATTATTATATATTCAGAGTTTTTTACACTACTCTGGAGAACTAAATATAAATTTCCACTACGAAATTAATAAGGTGAAAGAACATGAAAAAAATTGCAATGATTATGGTTGTGTTTTTATTAACACTAGCTAGTGCTCTTGCAGTTGATCCTGTTGCATCAAGTGTTTTACTTGGTGGAGAAGATCAAGAAAGAGGGCAAACAGTTAGCACAATAGTTTATGTAACTAACTACAATACATTAGATGTTAAACACATTGATGTAACTTCATTTACAGGAAATGCAAAATATGTAGTTACTGATATAAGTGAAGATGTCACTGAAACTGCAGAAAATGTTACCTCTGTAAGTATTTCAGCATATGTCCCACTTGATTTTGATGCTGTTGATGCAAAAGGTAAAAAAACCTCATTTTCAATTGGTGCTGCAACTTTAACAGTTACCTATACAGATGATACAACAGACGATATTTCAGTTCCATTAAGTATGGAAGCAGAAAATTTACTTGAATTCCACTCAGATAGTAGAATTACTATTGGAGATGAAGGAGATTCAAAATTCAGAAATGATAAATCTTATGATGATGTCAATAGAGACGACAAAATTGTCTTAGATATTACACTTGAGAACAAATTCGATAACAATGGAGATTGTGATGATCCAGATGATTATGGCGATTGTGAAATCCAAGATATTGAAGTTGAATTAGAAGCTGATGATTCAGATTTTGACGACGAAAATGTTGATTTTAATGACATGAATAGTGAATCAGAAGATGTTGAATCATTAAGTTTTGATGTTCCAGACGATGTTAAAGAAGATGATTATGACTTTGATATATATGTTACTGGAGACGACGAGAACGGTGCTAGACATGGTGAATTTTGGACTTTCACATTAGAAGTTGAAGTTCCAGATGATGAAATTACAATCACAGATGCTTATGTAAACCCAAGTAGAATCGATTGTGATGTTAAACATGTAACTTTAAAAGTTGAAATCGAAAACTCAGGAACAGATGACCAAAGAAAAGCTGCAATTGAAATCGATAGTCCTAGATTAGATCTACAAGATTCAATCTATAACATTGATATTGATGAAGGAGATTCAGATACAAAAACATTTGACATTAGTTTGCCAGATGATGTTGATCCAGGAACATACTTTATAACTGTTTCATCATTTTATGATAACAATAAAGAATCAGATGTTGATTCAGTTCAATTAATTGTTGAAGAATGTTACGAAGAACCAGTTGTTGACGATGACATTGACTGGGAAGAAGAAGAAGAAGACAACACAGAAGTCAACATTATTGAAGTTCCACCATCAACAGGTGTTATTGTCGGAGAAGAAAAAGAAGCAAGTTTCTTTGAATCAGGATCATACACTTTGTTATTAGGCGGATTATTTTTAATAACACTATTAATGTTTTTTGTACTATTAGTAGTTATATTAAAGAAATAAATCAATTAATTTCTTTATTTTTTTTACATTTTTTATTTGACCTTATTAGAATTATACAGTGATAAAAATGGTTTTAACAGAGAAAAACGCAAAAGACCGAGCAGAAGAATTTGATTCTCAAGATTATAGATTTCATTCTGATAAAGAAAGGATAGCATATGGGCAAATTCCATTGTTTCCACATGATAATTTAATCATCCCAAGAGTAGAATTAGATGGTTTAAATGTAGATCTAGTGTCTATGTTATTAGAGGCTGAAGCCCCTCAAGAAGTATATCACTATCTTGTCGGTGAAAATACAAATTTTCAAGAAATACAACAAAGATACGATACTTTAGTTTTTTCACTATATATGGCCGCAAAAACTTTGGTTGATACAATTAATAATCCTGATTATGGAGGTTCTAAACTTCCTAGATGGAAACAAAATATTCAAGCAGAGCATTACGTACGAGAACTTCAAATTATAATGTTAGATGAATTAGAAGCAGAATATTGTATATCCTTAAATGATATTATTTAATTTATCAATCTTTTCTCTACTTTGTTTTAATTTATTATTAGCTTGTTCAATTAAAATTTCTAAATAATTATCATCAACTAAGATTTCTTTGTCTTGAGAAATAGGAACATCCATTTTACTAGGAATCATAATTTCAACTATAACTCTTTTTTTAAAACTTAAAATACTTGGTCTTCTAAATCCTGCTTCATTAGCCTTTTTTAGAAGCTTATCTGCTGAATCTAGATCTCTGCACGCTATATGAATAATAGGTGGCTCCATCCTAAGCCAAAGAATCCCACTTGGAATACTGGTTAATGAGTCTTTAATATCTTTAGTTTTTGCATATTCATGACTAGAAAATAACCATTTAGCTTCATGTTTTATTTTTGAAGGTTTAATAATCATTATTCTTCCTGCACAAGAACTAGTTGTGTAGTAATCCTTATGCTTGTTTATTTTTTGAATAAGAGGAAGAATTTCTTTATCAATAAAACCTTTTTTAGAATTATCAAACTTAATTAATTTTTCAAGTGCTTGTTTTTTCTCGTTTTCAAAATTCATAATACATCTAGTTCTCTAAGTGTTTTTTTGAAATTTTCTATGTTTGAATATAAATGTGTTTTAAATCCAAACTCTTGACCTTTTAAAATAAATTTTTCTTTGTCATCACAAAACAAGATTTCTTCCTTAGCACAACCAGATTTTTCAAACATTAGATTCATCATTTGTTCTTCCATTTTACAAAAACCATATTCATATGATCCAAGAATTTCATCAAATACTTCTAATTCTTTATAATACTCAACTCTCTCTTTTTCATTATTTGTTACTAAAATACATTTTACACTCTTACTTTTAAAAGCAGGAATAAGTTTAAGCAATTCTTGGTCAAATTCTCCAAATTCAAACCAAATTTTCATAAAATCATCAACAGTGCCTGGAAAATTCCACTTTTTTATATATGGTTCAAGTTCTTTTCGAGAATTTGATTTTCCAATCCTACATTGAACATACTCATTTTTAAAAAATGCAGTAATTTGTTCTTCAGTAATTCCATATTTTTTAGCTATGTTGATGCTAAAGAGTCCTTTTGAAAGATGCAACATTCCGTCTAAATCAAAGATTACAGTTTTTATCATATGTCGTTAAAAATCTTTATTTTTTATTTATGTTTCTATTCAGTAAATTTTATAAACGTCCCACTTATCTTTGAAAATAAAATGAAAAAGCACGATTTTATTGAAGTAGAATATACTGGTTATCTTGAAGATGGTACTGTTTTTGATACAACAAGTGAAGACATTGCAATAAAAAATGGTCTTAAAAATGAAAATACTAAATTTGGTCCTGCAATAATTTGTCTAGGTGAAAATCATGTTCTTCCTGGAATTGAAAAACAAATTATTGGGAAAAAACCTGGATCATTTAAAATTGAATTAAATGCAGAAGACGCTTTTGGGAAAAAAAATCCTAAAATGTTAAAACTTATGCCCATGAAACTATTTAAAAAAGAACAAGTTCATCCAGTTCCAGGTCTAGAAGTAAATATAGACAATATGTATGGAATTGTTAGAAGTGTGTCTGGCGGAAGAGTTATAGTAGACTTTAATCACCCATTATCTGGAAGAAATGTTAAATATGATTTTAAAGTAAATAAAGAGATTACAGATTTACTAATAAAATCAAAATCAGTTTTTAAAAATGAACTTAATGTTCCTGATATGAAGCTTGAAATGAGTGGAAAAACTCTTTTAATTGATGAGGAAAAATTTCCTGTTGATGTTTTAGGAAGAATTGAAACAAGAATTAAAGAATTAATTCCAGAAATTAGTAAAGTTATGTTAAAAAAAGATTTTAACCCTGCTGCAAAAAAAACTGCAGAGATAAAATCTGAAAAAAAAGCACCTGAAAAAAAATAGTTTTTTATTTTAGTTTTTTTAACTTTTTTGTATGTTAGATTTTTTAACTAGACCTATGACTCAACTTGGTGAAACTCCAGAAGATATTTCTTTACATTTTTCTATAGTTGCAGGTGAAACAAGGTCATTAGAAGCAGATATGGGAATTCGTTCTGCTGCACATTATGATCGCAATTATGTTACAACTTCAATGACAACTCAAGCAATTGAAGAATTAATTGAAGAAGGATGTGAACAAATAACAATATTAGAACCTGGCATGGGAACAGGAATAAATCTTGTTGCTGCGGTTTTAGCTGCTAAAGATCGAGTACCAATTAGAGCAATAGGAATTGAAAAAAGTCAAAATTCATTAAAATTTGCTAACAAAATGGTTGAAGAATATGGTTTATCTTCTAAAATAGAAATTATTGAAGGCGATATGTTTGACCAAGACTTATCTGAAGTAAAAGCAGATGTTTTAATATTAGAACATTTAAGTCATCTTTTACAAGATGAAAAAGAATTACAATTACCAGCAGCAAATCATTTCCAACAATATACACATGAAAAAACAAAATATGTTCCGTTAGGTATCGATTTTTTTATAAATCCAATAAAAAAAGAATTTATTGGTCCTGTAGAACTAGGTAAAATAAGATTTAATAGACCTTATGGTGATATGTTTTCACTTCAATCCCATGTTAGGTTTAATACACCTACAAAACAGATTCGAATTCAAGGAAATGTAATAGGTCCAAATGGAAAACCAATAAATTATTTTAGAGATATTGATTATTTAAGAGTTTCTCAAACTGTTCCTTTAGAAATTAAACAACCAGGAGATTATCTTATTTCTCTTACATGGGGTACAACAAAAAATAACCATCAACAATATAGTTCAGTAACTGCTCAAAAATTATAATGTTATTTCTATCTCACCGTCATATTTAAATACTAGTACTACATTGGAGTTAATATAAAACTTAACGGGTGGAGGTGTTAGTTTTGGACATTAATATTAGCGAAGATTTTCAATCATCCCCTAAGGGAATTTCTATAAGTAAACCACATGAAATTGATAAAGAATTACAAGAAATTTTAAACAGACAAAAAGCAGCCATTAAAGTTATTGGTGCTGGTGGAGCAGGTAATAATACAATTAATAGAATTACTGAGGTAGGTGTTGCAGGAGCTGAAACTGTTGCAATAAACACAGATGCTCAAGATTTACTTTATACAAGTGCTGATAAAAAAATTCTAATTGGTAAAGATTTAACAAAGGGTCTAGGTGCTGGCTCTATCCCTAAAGTAGGTGAAGAAGCAGCTAGAGAAAATGAAGCTGAAATTAGAAACTCTATTCAAGGATCTGATATGGTTTTCATCACTTGTGGTCTTGGTGGAGGAACAGGAACAGGAAGTGCACCAGTTGTAGCAGAAATTGCTAAAAAAGCTGGAGCATTAGTTGTAGGAATAGTTACTTTACCATTTTCAATGGAAGGGGCAAGAAGGTACGAAAATGCACTTTTGGGACTAGAAAAATTAGAACAAACTGTTGACACACTAATTGTTATTCCTAATGATAAATTATTAGAATTGGCACCAGATTTACCACTTCACACAGCATTTAAAGTAGCTGATGAAATTTTAACCAATGCAGTTAAAGGTATTGCTGAACTTATTACTAAGGCAGGTCTTGTTAATTTAGATTTTGCTGATATTAAAGCCATTATGGGAAGTGGAGGAGTTGCACTTATTGGTGTAGGAGAATCAGATACTGATAATAGAGCAACTGAAGCCGTTGAAAAAGCTATTGAAAATCCTCTTTTAGACGTTGATATTACTGGAGCATCAGGAGCATTAATCAATGTTTCAGGTGGACCTGATATGACTCTAGATGAAGCAAGGCGAGTTGTTGAAACAGTTTCTTCTAAATTAGATGAAGATGCTAGAGTTATTTGGGGAGCTTCTATAATGGAAGATCTACAAGGTAGTATTAGAACAATTCTAATTATTACTGGAGTTAAAAGTACTCAAATCTTTGGTAGAGAAAAACGTCTTGTCGAAAAAAAGAGAGACGATATGGAATCTGAACTTGGAATTGAGTTTGTTGATTAAAATTAATTTTCTTTTATTTTATCATTGCATAATAGTAAAAAAGACCCAAATTATTTAAATAACAAATTTCTTCTTATCTAAATTATGAAAAAATTCAAGAAAAAAGTAACAAAAAAGATTGATGAAACTGTCAATAATACCAAAAAGGCACTCAATATCAACAAATACAATAAATGGTTATTTATTTTTGAAACATTTCTTTTTGTTGGTGTATTAGATGAATTTATAGAAAATTTAATACTAAGTATAAACTTGAATATCTTATTTCACGTAATTTTAATTATGCTTTCAGTCGGAATTTTGTTTACTGCTGCATTCAGTATTATTGAGCCATTGACTAAAAAAATACTGGCTTGGTTGGTAAGGATAAACAGCAATAAAATAGTTCGAATCTTGATGCATATCATTATACTTAGTGTATTATACTATCTATATGCATTTGTATTCTTTGGTGCTAAGCTGCAATTGACATTTAATGTTGCAATAAATGCAACATGATTTTTTGTAAGTCGTTATAGAAGATCTACAATAATCAACTAGAACAATTCTAATTATTACAGAAAAAGTATTCAGCTTTTTGGTAAAGAAAATAAATTTGTAGAAAAAAAGAGAGAACATATCGAATCTGAATTAGGAATAGAGTTTGTTGATTAAGCTTTTTTATTTTTTGTCAACTGTTATAGTATATCCTGATGCTTGATTTCTAGATTCTCTTGCTTTCTTTGCATTTTTTTTAGCTCTTTCTTCAGCTATATAAACACCAATTGTTTTTTTGAACTTACCAATTTGACCTACTGTATATGCAGCAGCTCCAACAACAGCCATGTACGTTAAAACTTCATGTCCATTTAATTCAAACAAAGAAGTTCCTGGTTGCATTGGATTTACACCAAATTGTGCTGCTAAATCTCCTATATATGGAATTTTATCAAGATGCATTAAAGCAGTGGTTGCAGCATAAGTGCCTAAGCCCATCCATCCAGCTTCTTTAACTTCCTCCCATAATTTTCCTTTACCTAGAAATCTATCAGTAGCATAACCTGTCAACAAATCAGCTGCACTTGCTCCATCAAATGATCTTCGTCTTCTGTTTCCACTTTCGTCAATATTATCACTATCTTGGCCAAGTTTACTGTATTTTCCACCAATAACAAGAGCAGGATCTAATCCTTCTGCTTCAAAATCTGCGTACATATTAACTGCCATAGTAGTTAAACCTGATAACCAAGGTGGTAAAACACCCATAGCTCCCATCATTGCAAGATGAACTAATGGACTTAATCTTGCAGTTTTACTTAATTCTACTTGATCAACTATAAAATCAGGAGCACCCTGAGCTATTTCATCAATTGTATTCCCTAAACTCATTTTACCATTAGTAAGTAACAAATACTATTTAAATCTTTCGTTTTGGTAACATTTATATATGAAAAATATCAAACAATTAATATGGCAAAAAAAAAGCTTTCATGGGTTGATGATGTATTAAATTTTTTTAATGTGATTGTTGATAAAATTGTTGAGCATTCTGACGCAAAAATTGAGGAAATTAAAAGAAAAACTGTACACTATGTAGTTATATATGGTATTTTTACAGTCTCACTTTTGTTTATTCTTCTAGGACTAATAAAATATTTAGCTGAAATATTTGTCTTTGCTTCAGAAGGAATTGCTTTTATGGTCGTAGGAAGTATAATGATTGTGATACTCGCTGCATATACCATGTTTAGTAAAATCTAAACTAAAAGAATATTGGACTAATAAAAACAAACAAAAATATCATAACCAATATTCTAATTATTCTTTTTAAATTTTGATTTAAATCATTTATTCCAAAAATTATTAATTCTAAAATATATCTTGTTAAATATAGTGGAATAGCTAATATCACAAAATTAACTGAATTAAACGTTGAAAGTACTAATGTAATTGGTATTAAAAATAATATTTTCTTTAATTTGTTCATGCTAAAATCAAAAGTTAATATTCTAGTTAATACATAACTTGATATTAGAATTATTCCAAAAACAAATCCTGAATAATAACTAACAATGTAAATTCCAAATTCCATAACATGAATAATTGAACTATTAAAATTAAAGTACTTTTCAAGCATTGAATTCATTACATCTAAAAAGATAAATAAGCCAACAAAAAAAACTTTTTTTTCAATAAAATACATTGTAAGCATTGCAAAAGGAATTAAGAAATAATAAGTCTTAATTTTACCAAAATTATCAAAAAATTGATTTTTTACTATACTATTTGATCCCATTTATTGATTACAATGCATAACTTCTATATAAACATTTTCTTTTTTGTTACTAGTTAGTGGTAAAAAGCGAAACATTTATAAAGTCTAAGAGGATAACTGGAACCATGGTTGGTCAATTAGTAGATGTTTCCCCACAAACCACAATGCCTGAAGCAGTTGTTGCATTTCCTTTTGTAGATGATTCTATGAGAAGAAATCCAAACACATTGGAAGATACTGTTGCAAAAATAACTGGAATTTCTCCTGAATTTATTAGAGAAGAATATGCAGATTTTGAGCTTTCTGATTTATGGAATTATAATAGAGGTGTCGCTACTGTTTTTAGTTTAGAATCAACTGATGAAGTTTCATATAGAATAAAAAAACATCAACAAAAAAGAGATGGATCCCAAATTATTGAATTAATTCCAATTATTGAAGATCTAGGAGAACAATCTCAATATGCAATATTTGCAAAGCAAGGTCCAGGAGCAGAAATTGAACATGAAGTGGGATATATAACGTTTGAAGAATCTGCTAAACAAGGCAAATTTAAATTAGCCAACAGAAGTTACGGTTTTTTTGAAAACACATTATTTTTAGAAAGAATTAAAGGAACTAGAGTAGATGAATTTGTTCAAAAATTATTTGATTATAATCCTAGATTACATAAACAAAGTGAACAAGCTCAAGAATTGCTAAGAACAATTGATCATTTAAGGTTGAGAAATGCAGCAATTGCAGATGTTGAGTTATCTAGAAGAAAAAATGAATTCAAAAAATTTAGTTTCGTAAATAGTGATGAATCAGGAAAAACAGCTGAAAGATTAGCAAAATTGTATAGTTTATTTGGTGAAGCAATTCCTTTTAATCAAGAAATCTTAAGCCAAAGCTTGTCACAAATTAATTCAGCTCTAGAAGAATCATACACATGGAATATTGATATAGATAATACTAATTGTTTTATTTCTGATTCTATATTTTGGGATTTGGCAAATGGAAGCAATGAAATTATCAAATACAAAAAATTAGGTAGTATTTTAATGGAAAGTCCTGAAAGAGTTATTTCTGCAATAAGGAGAGGATTTGGGTCTTCAGACTTTGATGCATTAGGATATGAAAATAAAATAAAATTAAGAACAGAAAGTGATGCTTTAGCAAAAATTTCAGCAACTAGTTTAGCAAGCAGACATGAAAGAAGACATGATTTTTTTGCATTACATCAATTAACTAATTTGTTGTACAAAGGCAAAATTGATGATTTATCTGATTTGGATGTTCCTTTGTTAAATGCAATTTCTCAATGGGATAGAACTGGAAGATCAGTTCATAGAATTGATATTTTTGATCAATTTGGTATAGATCCAAGTCCAGTTTTATCACCTGATGAATCTGAATTTTCAACATTATCTAGAGAACTTGGAAAAATATACCATCTAGTCAAATATGCAAATTTAGGAATAGGTGCAGAAGATTTGATAGCTAAAGATCCAGAAAGTTTTGCAAGATTAGTTAATAGTTTTAGTCATACTGTTAAACGTTTATTTTCATTTTATCAACCAGCTTTAGTCGAAGAAATTTCACTTAGTTCGACAAGAAAAGAAGTTGAAAGTCATGAAATTAATGGTGCATTAACATATTCATTGTTAGCTATGCAAAGAGCATCAAGAGATATAGTAAATGACTTAGTTAATCTATATGAAAAAAGAGGCCTTGGAGATCTTGTTGGTCATATGAAACCAGGACTATTTTTACCCAACGTGAATGAATTAAAAAAAGAATATAGGCGTCTTGTTGGAGCAAATAAATCAGCAAGAAACTCAAGTGGCCATATTAGAGTTGCAGGTAGATCAAAATTATCAGAATATGACCTTCCTTTAATTAGAAAATTTGATAATGAATTATATGGTCTAGCGTTAGAGGTTCTTTCTGATCAAGTTAAAACCTCTAGACATAAAACTTATTGGGGATATGATACAGATAATTCAAGTAGACGTGAATTAGTATTTAATCAAACATTTGGACATTTAGAACGATCTTTTACTTCATTAATAGATTACTATGCTTCATCAAAGGGTGAAAAACCTTTAATTTCATTACAAAATATTCCAGAAAATAGAAATAGGTTAGACTTGATGAAATTAATTGAAGGAATTACTTCTTTTGAAGGAACTTATAATTGTGAACGCTTAGAACATAATCCTGAAATTGAAAAAACATATCAAGTTGTTCAAAATAGGGTTATGGCTTATTTAAATAAGCGGTTAAGTTCAGATTCAATTAGTTCAGCTCAACAAGGTTAGAAGCAATTTCATCTAATTTTTTTAAAATACTCATTATGTAAAGACTTTCTCTAACACTTTTATTTTTATTTATGTTTAATTTTATTTTTTTCTCTATAACCCTAATTTTAAGTACACAATCATTTAATTTTGACAAATTAAATTTGTAAAATATATTATAATACTCTTCCAATATATTTATCGTTTCTTCAAAATATCTATAACTTTGTTCACTCAAATTAATTTCTTCTTCTCTAAGATATATACTTAATTCTTTATAAGAATCAGACATAGCTTCTAAATTCCTTAAAAAATTATAACTTATAACAGATTGAGAGAAACTAGATAAGCTGCCTTTGAAAACAAGTCTACAACAAAAATTTGAAAATTTATTTATGTCTTTATCTCTTAACCTAACTAATTGCATTGCTACAAAATCATTTGTTTTTGCTGCATTAAGTAGTTCTTTAGAATTCTCAAGTAAAATTAACCATATTCTTCTAATGATATTATTATATTCTTCTGTTGATTTTACAGAAAAATCTTTTATATTAATATTGTCTTTATCTTGTTTAATTATTTCATAACCTATTGTATCTGTTTCTATAAGTTTTTTTACAGCTAATAAGGATTTCATTCCTTCAAAATTTAAACTAATATCATCAATACCTTTTCTATATAAAGCAGTAACATATCTTTTTCCTATTTTATGATTGTTTGAGATATCGATATTTCGTTTAGATTCTTTTATTATAGGAGTACTAGATATTATCACTGAATTGTCAATTATTTCTAATTCTATTTCTTGACCTTTTTTTAAATTATTTGATTTAACATAAATGCTAGGAAGACTAACAAAAACAGATCCGCCCAATTCTAATAATTTTCTTTTCATATTTAAAAGAAAGTGTATTTTATTTATATTTTTTACTATTTATTTAAAGAAGTATATATAGTTTATACTAAAAGTATATATAATGAATTCTGATTACTACTGTTAAATGATTACAAATAATTGAGGTGTAATAAAAAATGAATGATAATGCAACAATAACACAAGAACCGCTAAAAGTAGATATGTACAGATTAGGTGATTTAATTCATGTTCATCTTGGATTTATACATCCAGAACATAATGAACATTGGCAAATAAGCTCAGGAGAAGATAGTCCAGGAGGACATTATGCTTTTGAAAGAGCTTTAAACTCAATATATACAACACATTCACTAGAAACAATTAGTTTAGGAAAGGTATTACCCGAGATTTTTCAAGATGAAAAATGGGAAGATACAACAATTCTAGAAGCAGGGACTTTGTTAGACACATTTGCCAATTATTTATCAAAAAAAGGATGGCATGATGTTGGAGAAAAAACAGAAGATGAAAGATATGATGTAAGTTTAAGACCACTAGACCAACTTGTATTTTCAGGTGGTGTAGGTCACTATATTCCTTTACCTGATGATGATGTACTAGATGAAAGACCTTTACTTTTCCAAGAAGCAATTCCAGAATATGTTGAAAAAAGATTTGGTGAAATAAAACTAGGTCATGCTGTTAGAGATGAAACTTACATAGCAGCTAATGTAGATGGTAAATACCTAGAAACAAGAGAAGCAATGCACCAAAATTGGAATTACATGCGCGAAGCTGAAGCAGCCCTAGAGACTTTTAAAATTGAGCTTGAAGATAGGAGAACATAACTTTTTTTTGGTGATATTCATGATAACAAAAGAACAAGGAGATAATTTTATCACTTATAGTATGGGTGTTTCAAAGTCAAGAGGACTTGATGTTGTAATGTCAAATCCTTTTGTAAACAGGATTGCATTAAGTGATGGTATTGGAAATGGAGTGGATACAGAAGAATTGGAAAATTCAATGCTTGATGCATTACATCTTTCAAGGAATCCAATTCACTATGGATCACATCCTTATTTTGGTTCAGATCACTTTGATCCAGATAGAAATAATTTTGCAGTTGCAGAATGGGAACAAGGATATTTAAGTTTTGCAGCAAGAGATACAATAGTTTTAGGTTGGAAAGAGTCAGAAAAAGGAGATTTAGAATTAGATATATTATCAATGCCTCCCCCTATGTCAAAACATCCGCATATTGAATCTGAAGTTGGTTTACAAGATTATATCTATTTTGCATTAATATCAGATGGAGGTTATGGAATGCTTGGATCTGATGTTTTTTATAGTGGCCATAAAAGTGGTTTAGTTTCAACATTAAGTTATGGTTCTTATAATGAAGAAGAAGGCCCACTATTTTTAGAAAATTTAGCTAAAGGATTAACAGGTGTTCTTGCAAATGATTATAAGGAAGGAATAAATATAGCATCTCCAGAGTCTTACATCAGACAACACCTTGACGAATATTTTTCGAAAGATAGAAAAATTGTAGACGATATTAGTATAGCAGTTTCTCAAAATCCTGATTTAATAATACCTAAATTAAAAAACTCTAATTTTGAAAAACCCAAATCAGAGAATATCCTATACAAATTCTTTGGTAAGATCTAAATCCCACTTTCACAACTTTTTTAAATTCTTTTTCTATTGAAACATTTATGGAATTAAAACAAAAATCTAAAGACATTAAAATTAGTATTCTTAAAATGCTCAATAATGCAGGAAATGGGCATACAGGAGGATCATTAAGTACAGCTGACATATTTACTGCTTTATATTTTCAAATCATGAACATTGATCCAAAAAATCCTAATGATCCTAGTAGAGATAGATTAATTCTTTCAAATGGTCATGTAGCACCAGTTATGTATGCAAGTTTAGCTCATTCTGGATATTTTCCTGTTGATGAATTAATGACACTACGAAAATTAAATTCAAGATTACAAGGTCATCCTCATATGAATTCCGCACCAGGAATTGAAAATACTGCTGGACCTTTAGGTCAAGGAATTAGTGTAGCTGTAGGTCACGCCTTAGCTGCAAAATTAGATAATAAAGATTATATAACTTATTGTAGTTTAGGTGACGGAGAATTAAATGAAGGTCAAGTCTGGGAAGCATTTTTTTCAATTAATAAATTTAAATTAAATAATTTAATTTGTTTTATAGATAGAAATAAAGTGCAGCTATCAGGAGATAGTATTGATATTATGCCTCTAGAACCTTTAGCAGATAAATTAGCTAGTTTTAATTTAAATGTAATAGAAGCTTCTGGACATGATTTTGATGAAATTATAACTGCATTTGAATCAGCAAAAAATTCTAATAAACCTACAATAATTATTTTTAATACAATAATGGGAAAAGGTGTATCATTTATGGAAGGTTCTTATAAATGGCATGGAATAGCTCCGGATGATGAACAAACAAAAAAAGCAATTGAGGAAATTCAAAATGGAGAATAATACAAAAATCCAATCCAAAGGGATTTTTGAATCCCAGAATGCTTTGCATTCTAAGAAATCTGTAAGAGATGCTTTTGGAAAAGCATTAGTTGAATTAGGAAAACAAAACAAAAACATAGTAGCATTTTCAGCAGATTTAGCAGGTAGTGTTAGAACAAATTGGTTTGCTAAAGAATTTCCAGATAGACATTTTGAAGTAGGTATATCTGAACAAAATATGATGGGTGTAGCTTCAGGACTCGCTGCTTGTGGAAAAATTCCATTTGTGGGAAGTTTTGCAGTCTTTAATCCAGGAAGAAACCTAGATCAACTAAGAGCTAGTGTTTGTTATTCAAATATGAATGTTAAAATTATTGGTGCACATGCAGGAATAACTGTTGGAGAAGATGGAGCTACTCATCAAGCTTTAGAAGATATTGCTATAACACGATCCTTACCCAATTTAACAGTAATTGTACCTAGTGACTATAATGAAATGTATAAAGCAACAATTGCTTCTGCAAAACATAAAGGTCCTGTTTATATTAGATCTGGTAGACCTAAAGTAGAACAATTACCTGAATCTGATTTTGTTATTGGTAAAGCTAATATTCTTCAAAAAGGATCAGATATAACAATTATTGCTTGTGGAATTATGGTTCAAGAATCATTAAAAGCTGCTAATGAATTAAAAAAACAAGGAATTTCTGCTAGAGTAATTAACATGCATACAATTAAACCTATAGACAAAGAAATAATAATTAATGCTGCAAAAGAAACTAAAGGAATTATTACAGTTGAAGAACATCAAATTCATGGTGGTTTAGGTAGTGCAGTAGCAGAAGTAGTTGTAGAAAACCATCCTATTCCAATGAAAATTATTGGTGTTAAAGACACATTTGGTGAATCTGGAAGTGGACCAGAGTTATTAGAAAAATATGGATTAACTTCAAAACAAATAATAAAAGAAGCAATTAATCTTCTTTCGTAGAAACTTTTGCTGCTTCTTCAATTTCTTTTTCAACTTTTTCTAAAAATTCTTCTACATCATCATGTGCTTGAGGTTCCATTGCTTTAATAAAACCTATGATAAATTTAAACATAAAAAAAAGAATAATTATTGAAAAAACTAAAGCAATAATAGACAAATGACTTAAGTCAGAAAGAATATCACTATAAACTAAAACAATTCCAATGTATGCTGTATAACTAATTAAAAATTTTGATGATGTTTTAAATGCTAAATTCCTAGGTAATTTATGGAAAAAATCTAAGAGACTTAAACATATTGCATATGCAATTATAACACCGACTAAATAAATTTTTATAGCGTCCACTGTGCTTTCATTTGAAATTAAAAATCTAACTAAATCAACAGCCACGAATAATAAGAAAACAGAATTTTCAAGAGCAGTATGATACCCTGGATCTTCTCTAGGATATCTTCCAAAATATAATTCCATTAAAATAACAGTTATAACTAAAGGAAGCAAAATCCAAAACATTTCTGGATGATTTAAAGGTGCATAAAGTAATTGCAAGAATTTTTCTACAAATGTAAAAAAAAGAAATTCAATGTTCATGTAAAATTTTTATCATTACAGGTATTAATATTTTACTATAACTAGACTGGATCAACATGAATAAATGCTTTATCAATTCTATCTAAGTTTTCAACAGCTTCTTGAACAAGATTACTAATTTTATGAGACTCTTTAGTATTTAATTTGTTATCTACTTCAATATGAATTTCAACTTGAACATATGGACCTACATAATGTGCTTTTACATCATGACATCCTTTTACACCTTTTATTTTTACAACAGTTTTTTTTATTTTGTCAAGATTTTTTTTTGGAGGTGCATGGCCCATTAAATAATTAATGTTCTCTATTGCAATTTCATAACCTGAATAAAAGATAATAATACTAATAATTATAGCTGCAACACTATCCAAAATATATAATCCATACCAATTACCTATAACTCCAATTAATGCAACACCACTAGCTAAAACATCATTTCTTGAATCAATACCTGCAGCTTTAATTGCTGGTCTATTCATTTCTTCTCCTTTTTTAATCATATATTTATACATGATTATTTTTACAATCATTGAAATTACTAAAACAATTACTGCTGCGTTTCCATATCCTAAAGTTGAAGGATTAATCAAACTTTTAATTGCATTTTTAGAAATTTCAAATCCTAGAATTCCAGCAAATATAGCAATAAATAATCCTGCTATAGGTTCAGCTCTTTTATGTCCAAAAGGATGCTCTGCATCTGCTTTTTGATTTGATATTTTTACAGCAAAATGAATTCCTGAATAAGACAAAATATCTAAAAATGAATTTACTGCATCGGATAATAAAGCCAAACTTTGACTATAGATCCCTACAATTAATTTAGCAACAAATAAGAAAATATTAATTAGAACACTATACAGAGTAATTTTCTCACTTTTATGCATTCTTTTTAAAAAAATTCTTTTATAGTATAAAAATTTATTGAGTTTTTATTAGAGAATAATTTTATATATTGTTAATTTCTTTATTATAGTCTAATGAAAATTACATTTATAGCTTTAGGTTCTCCTTCACATTCAATAACTTCTCTTTACACAATTCTTAAAAAAAAAGGACATGACGTAGATATTATTTATGACCCTATGCTATTTTCTGATGCTGATTTAGATATACCTTTTTTAAGCAAACTTTTTTCTTTTAAAAAATTGGTTGTTAAAAAAATATTAAATATAAACCCTGATTTAATTGCTCTAAGTGTTTCAACAGATTTTTACACTTATGCAGTTGAAATTTGTAAAGAAATAAAAAAAAAATCCAATACCCCAATCCTTTTTGGAGGAATTCATCCAACAAGTGTTCCTGATATTGTAATTCAAAATGAATATGTGGATATGATTTGTGTTGGTGAAGGTGATATTTCAATTTTAAAATTAGCAAATTCAAATCTAAAAAAAACAAATATCAAAAATATCTGGTTTAAAAAAAATGGGAAAATAATCAAAAATAAAATTGAGCCCCCAGTACATAATTTAGATTCATTACCTTTTCCAAATTTTGATGCTTTCTATAAATTAGGTAATGCTTTTAGATTTGGATATGATTTATTTACAGCAAGAGGTTGTCCTTACAACTGTTCATATTGTTCTAATAATGTTATTTGGGACAAATTATATGGTGCAAAAAAATATAGAAGACGAAGTGTAGAAAGTGTCATTGAAGAACTAAAAAGAGCAAAAAAAAAATATAATCCAAAAATTATTCGAATTCAAGATGATTTATTTGCAATTGATAAAAACTGGTTAAAAAAATTTGCACCGTTATATAAAAAATATATTGGTATCCCTTATTTTTGTTTTATTCATCCAAATACTGTTGATGAAGAAACAATAAAAATTCTTTCTTGGTCTGGATGTAGTGAAATGGAAGTAGGTTTTCAAACAGTTTATCCTAAAACCAGATCTGTTGTTTTAAATAGACATACTTCCAATAAAAAACTTAGTGATGCTGTTAGACTTTGTAGAAAATATAATGTGTTTTTGTCTGTAGACGCTATACTCAATATTCCTGGACAAACTAATAAAGAAATGCACGACTTGTTATTATTTTTTGCACAAAACTTTCCAAGCAGAATAAATGTATTTTTTTTAAGATATTACCCTAAAACTGGAATTGTAGATTATGCAAAAAATAAAGGATATTTGACTACTCAAGACATTAAAAAAATTGATGAAGGAGAACATACTTTAGGACTAACGCAAGGAGGACAAACTTCAACAAAATTTTCAAGAAAAATTCAAACTGCAATTTATTTACTTCATTTGATACCTAAAAAACATAGAATTATGTTTGTAAAAAAAAAGTATTATCTAAAAATTCCAATAATTAAAACAGATATTGCTAGAATGTTAAGCAGAGTTTTTGTTAGCGCAAAAGGAGGAGATTATTACAAGATCTTATACTTTAGAAAATATTTACAATTTACAATTAGAAGGATTTTTAGAAAAATATAATATAGAAAAATTAATAAACTATGTTAGAGATTTTACTTTTATGATTAAACAAAAATTATTGTTAATTATTGTTTTAATTTTTCTATCTAGCTGTAAATTGCAAAACAAATCTGAAGTTGAACTTGATACTGAGGATGTAAATTACATGTTTGTTGAAATTAAAGAAGATTATCCTGATTATAATGAGATTCTAAATGGAATTAGCAACTGTAATCACTATTGTATTAATAATGCAGGAATCGAAGTTGTAATTCAAGATTCAAAAGTATACTGTAAATGTGCAATTCCTACTGGAATATAAAAAAGAGATTAACAATGTTTACCTGAAATAATTAAATTACCTTTGCTTACCAAATCTTCTTTAACTTCAAGATACTCTAAATCATTAACTAAAATATCTGAACCTGCTAAAAGATAACTTAATGTTAAATTTTCAAAAACTATCTTATGAATTCCTTCAAAGTCAATAAATTTATCTGGAACAGCATCAGATTTATGCGGATCATTCTTGCTAAATAAGTGAATAAATACAGGACCATTACCAAACTCATCTCTTTTTCCAGCTCTTCCTATGATTGCACTTTGTGTTTTGTGTTTCATTTCATAGATCATGAATTTAGCTGATTTTTTAAATGTATTTATTTTTTTAATTAATTGTCTATTTGTGTCATATTGATACAAAACCATGCAAGTTTAAATAAATAAATTTTTAAAAATAATTTTTTATGATTTTTAATATATTAATTTCTACCTCTCACTTCAATATTACAACAATTTTATATACATATATTCAACTCTAATAATTTATGAAGCTCAAATTCAAATCCTTAAAGTTCTCTAAACAAGAGACTAAAATTAAAGTAATTTTTCAAAACATCTATTATTTTTACATAAATAATAAAGATCTAGAGAAAATTGGGAAATTTAAAATTGACTTTGATTCAATTACAATTAAAAGTTCTAAAAAAAATGAAAATGTTGAACAAAAATTTAATTTTCTTCTAGGAAAAGGATTTGAAAATCTTAAATGTAGTTTAAATGGTAAACCTGTTTTATATATTCACAAAAATAGTGGTATTCCGCTTTTAGGTAGTAATGAGTTTGGAATTGTTGATAGAGGTACTAATATGATTGAAGTTAAACCTCTAAGTACTTGTAATATTGATTGTATTTTTTGTTCAGTAGATCATACAAAAAGACCTAGAGATATTGTTGTTGAAGCTGATTACCTTGTCGAAGAATTAAACAAATTAGTGAAAATTAAAGAAAATAGAGTTAATATTCATATTGGAAGCCAGGGTGACACAAGTATTTATGGTGACTTGATTCCTCTAGTCAGAAAAATAAAAAAAATAAAAAAAGTAGCTTCAATAGCAATTGTCACAAATGGAATTATTATTACTCCTACTTTTGCTAAAAAATTAATTGATGCTGGTATCTCTCACTTTTCAATTTCACTTCATTCTCTTGATCAAAAAAAGGCAGATTTACTGGCTAATGCAAAGTATCCAGTTAAAAAAGTAATGAAAACATGCAAATTTATAGCAAAAAATGCTAATTTAATCCTAGTTCCTGTATATGTTCCAACAATTAATGATAAAGATATTGAAGAAATAATATTATTTGCTAAAGAAATTGGAGCCAAAATGGGAATTCAAAACTTTTTAGAATATAAATTAGGAAAAAAACCAGTTAATCCAATTTCAATGAAATTTTTTTATAAAAAACTTAAGGACTGGGAACAAAAATATGATATTAATCTAACAACTCTTGATTCTGATTTAGAATTTAAACTTGATACAAAGCTTCCTAAACCCTTTAGAAAGGGAGAAATTATTGAAGTAGAATTAAAAGCTCCTTCTAGGCTTAAAAATTCAATGATTGCTGTGGCTAAAGATAGATCAATTAATGTAATTAATAGTCTAAAAAATCAAGGTAAGATTAAGGTAAAATTGATTAGAGATAAAGATAATATTTTCACTGCTGTTCCTGCGTAAATTTACAATTATCAAGTTCTTTTACAACTAGTTTAACATTTACTTTTTGAAGTCTTAAATAACAACAGTCTCCAAGTATTTTTGCTTCACCTAGACCTAAATATTCTCTAGCAAAACAACTTACTGGTCCTCCATGCGTCACTATTGCTATATTCTCGTGATTTTTTTCAATTATACTAAGAAGTGCTTTTAATATTCTATATTTAAAATCTTCATATGTTTCAGATCCTGACACACCATGCTCAAAATATGTAGTTAATTTTGCTACTTCTTTTGGATATTTTTCTTCTGCTTTGGTTCGAGTCAGACCTGATAAAATTCCATAACTATTTCTCTCTTTAATATCTTGAATTTCTTCTAAAGGTGATTCTAGTGTTTTTGAAATGATTTGAGCGGTTTGTTTTGCTCTAATTTTAGGACTGTGATATATTTTTATTATATCTTTTGATAAAAGTTTTTTTGCTAATTCAAAACTTTGAGATTGTCCTAATTCTGTTAAGGCATCATCATATTCTCCGCCATATCTATCTTCAAGATCACCGGTTGTTTGTCCATGTCTAATAATATATATATCCATAACAAGTATACAAAAAAAGATCCTTAATAGATTTTTTGTTTAGAATTAAAAGGTTAAAAAATAAAAAAAAATAAAGAAAAAATTCTTTATGTTTAGCTAACAGTTATTTCGTCTAAGCTTGTTACAACAACTTCGACTTCGTCTCCTGACAAGTCGTATGAGTCGTAATCTGCTAGGACATATGCTGCGCCTACTGTGTCATCTGCTTGGTCACCTGCAACTAATAATGCTGCCATTCCACTTCTGTCGAAGTATTTCAACATAGCTTTACCAGCTTCGAAACCTTCTGCACAGTTTTCTGGATTGCCCATTAATTCTGCTGCAACTGTGTTAGCACATGGACCACCGACAACGATCATGTTCTTTGACATTGAACCTGCTTCACTGTCTAGAACTGCTAATCCTACTGAGAATGGATTAACTTTATCCGCCATAACACTGTCTGATCCACCTGATGTGA
>JABHXU010000013.1 GCA_018657065.1 archaeon | reverse complement strand
TGATATTTTTGCTTTCCATTTGCTTGTTTTCCATTCATTATAATATTATTGCTTCCACATTTTTTACATATATTTACCATATAATAAAATTAGAATTTCAAGTATATTAATCTTTTGGTCAGTTAGATTGATCCACTGCCAGATATTTATAAATGTTTTGATTTTTATCACTAATTAGTAGTTATTAAATAAAATCATCTACTACATTAACTATTTTTGATCCAACTTCTTCAATAGAATTCCATAGTTCTTCAGGATTTTCAACAAATTCTCCAGTTTGTTGTATTATATATTGTCTAATATGTTCTTCAATTTCAAATTCTTCATCAAAAGGAACAGTAAAATCTGAGTTTCCTAGATCTAATATAACTAAATCTCCTACAATTTGAGCTTTTGTATCTCCCTTTTTAAGCATTTCAAGAGCTAACTCTAATGTTGGTGTCCAAAAAATTTTTTGTTGTAAATTAAGCATTGTAGTGCTTCCAGGTTTAAGCCACTCTCCTTGCATTTTACCTTTGCCAAGCATTGTACTACTACTTTTAATATGTACTATATATACAATTTGATCAAATTTTACAGGAAAAATTCCATTATTTGCAATTAAAAAATCTACATTAAGTGTAAAACCATCATCTTCAAATTCAATATTATTTACTTCAACATTATCCAAACTTATTTTTTTAATTGTATAATATGAACCTAGACTAAATAATAATAAAATTACAAAGAAAACAATTAGTGAATATGTAATCACTTTTTTCATTTTACCAGGATAAAATAGCTACTCCAATTAATATGATTCCTAGTAGAATTAATCCCATAGCTACAAGTTGTTTTGAAGTTATTTTAGGTGCACCTAGAACCGGAGATTTTCCAACAACAGGTGCTGGATTATTAATAGGACTTTGTAAAACAATAGGTGAAACTGGTGGTTTAGGCTTTTTTTTAACAATATTTATGAATCCCATATAAAAAATTGAAGAATTAAAGTTTATAAATTTAATGTCTTACTAGATTTTTTAAGATAATAATATTAAGACAAACTTTTTTAAAGAATTTGATAAAAAATGGAACTAAATGAATTAACAAAAAAGGTTGAACAAGTGTCTTCTTCTTATGCAAATGAATTTAATTTTAATAGAGACAATGATTGGTTTATGTTTAAATTACAAGAAGAAATAGGAGAATTAACTCAAAAATATCTAATGATGACTTCTAGAGGTAGACAAAAAGGTTTGTCTAAAGATCAAATTAGAAATGATTTTGAATTAGAAGTTGCTGATGTTTTATGTCAAGTTCTTTTACTTGCAAATCATAATAATGTAAATGTTATGGATAAAATCAATTCAAAATGGCTTAGAAGATTAAATCAAGAATAGTTACAAATCATCTTCAGAAATTATTTCAATATTATTTTTTTTTAATAATTTAGCAAAAACACCATAATCTTTAATAAGAGATGTTGGGCATGTTTTATCATAAATTTGTTCAGGTCCACAAGAGGGTGATCTTGCTTTTAAAATTGCTTTTTTACATCCTACTAATTGCGCTATTAAAAGCCCTTCATTTGCACCTAAAACATACTTTTCTGTAACATCTTTTCCATTTCTTGTAATTACTTTACCTTTAATTTGTTCAGCTGAATCTCTAGGTGTAGGTAAACCTCCAAGTTGCTCAGGACAAATTGGAATCAATTTTCCTGTACGCATTAATTCAAGAACTTTTCTATGTGATCTAGATCTTCCATCAAACGCACAATTCACGCCTACTAGGCAAGCACTAACAAGTATCATAAAAATATGAAACAATAAATCATATATAAAATGAGTTTATGATTTCTTTCTATGAAATGCTTTCCATATTCTATTGACCAAATTTGCTGTCGGTTCCTTTCCTTGCTTTACTAATCTACTAGCAATTTGAGCTTTGGTTCCTGCAACTCTTGCTTTTCTTCTTTGTATTTTACTTCTTTTACTTGTTCTATTTGGTTTAAATGCAAAAAATTGGTAATCTTTTCCGTACCAGTCATTAAATTCATAATCACTAGAACTTGAAAAATGTATTATTGGAGCTAATCTAGGTTGGACAATATAAAAATTCTCAGAAAAATATTCATACATTCTTGTTATTGGTTCATAAATTCTATTATATACAATGTTGTTAACTTGACCTAATAAATCTTCTAACATAAAATTGACCCATTAATAATCTTAATATTGAAAAGAAAAATTAATATTTAAATAATTCTAAAAATAAAAAAAATCCCTCCCCCCAGATTCGAACCGGGGACCTTTCGGTCTCAGCAACTGCAGCTGACTTACTATCATCCTTAGGAACGTCCTATGTCCGTAAGCGCTATTTCTACAGCCGAACGCTCTAGCCGCTGAGCTAGGGAGGGGTTTATTGTCTATAGAAAAAAGATATTGCTTAAAAATGTTCGCATATGCTATTTAGAATAACAGAAGAGAAACATTTTTATATACAGTTTAACATATATTAAGTATAAAATTCTTATGGGAGAATAATATGGTAGGTATAGCTATGAATGTATTTAACAGTTTTGAACATTTGGAACCAAGGTGTCCTAAATGTAATTCCAAGATAGACTATGGAGTAACTACTGAGTATAATGATGATGCTGACACCCATGTATGTTTATCTTGTGGACAACATCTATAGAAATGTTCCTATAATTTTTTCTTTTATTATGCTAGGCTTTAAATCAATATTATTTAAATCACTTAATAAAATCCACTTAAGTCCAAAATAATTATTTTGTGAGCTTATTTTTTTCTCAGGACCACTAATCTTTGCTTTTCCAGTAAAATTTTTACATAGAAAATAGACACAATTTGAAATACCATCATTAATTTCCCAAAGTTTCTCTCCTAAATCAAGATCTAATGTTGTTTCTTCTTTAATTTCTCTAATAGCAGCAATTTCAAATTGCTCTCCTTTTTCCAAAGTTCCACCTGGAATTGCATAATATTCTGAATTATTTTTAATTCGATGCATTAAAAGAATTTTTTTGTTTTGAATTATAATTACTGCTGCTCTTTGATATACCATAAATTTGACATAATCTTTTGTGATTCTTAATTTTTACTAATCGAAATAATTAAATAGCTAAATAACTAAAAATAATTAAAATGAGATCAAATCTAAAAAAACACGAATTTATTGGACTTGTTATGATATTTTTATCAGGAGCTTTATTTGGTTTAGGTCTTTATATGACCTTTTGGGCAGCTAATCGACCATTATATTATTCAAGCTTAGATTACTTAATTAAAACTCATGAAATAGTATTTTTAATGGTAATTTATGGTCTAGCAATGATACTCGGTGCATTAGGACAAATTGAACTTAAAGAAGCTTTACCAGGTTCAAAAAGGAAATAAGTAAAATATTTACTACATGTAATAACATCCTTTTATTTCTCTTTCTTTTAAAATTTCTTGCGAATTTTCATAATTTAAAGCTAATCTTTGTTCTGGTGTTTCATAATCATCTAAATTATAATTAAAAGACTTTAGCTTTCTAACCTTATCTAGAATTGGATCAACATCAAAACAACTAACTTTTGTACTAATTTCTAAAATATTGAATAATCCATTATTAACAGCTGAATTATTTAACATAAAATTAAATTCCATAGCTTCATAAAAATGAGTTGTCATAAAATGATGATAGCTTTGAATAAAGATTTTTTGTCTTAGTTTACCTTTAATTGATTCAATAAACTTTCTAACTGCAACACTTCCTGGACGATAAGCAAATGGATCTTTTCTAAGTCTCCCTTGGGTTTGATTTAAAATTACTAATTTAGATACATAACTAAGTTGTCTCTTTATTGTTGCTAAAAGATCAGTTGTTATTTTTTCTTGAAATTCTGCAGTACTATCTTGTATTCCTGATGATGCATTAAGACCAGGTATTGCTGCAAACATAATATCTCCAACAATTTGAGTACTTCCTCCAATATATTTTAAATTTTTATTTATTGGATTTTTTACTTTTGCTAAAAATTCCTTAAATGTTTGTCTATAATTAGAAAGCAGTGCAATACTTCTTAGATAACTTTCAGGTACATCTAAAAGCCATGACAATTCTTTTAAAATATTGTAATGTAGTGGAGACTCATAATTTCCAATATTAAAAAAAGTTTTTTTGATCTTAGAAAATTTTACTAATGCTTCATACATTTTATCAAATCTATGTTCAACATATTTTTTAATATGTTGAGACATCTCAATATCAACAACTTCTTGTTTTATTCCTTTTTCATATACTTGAGGAATTTTTAAAAGATATTCAAAATCTGGAGTCAATTCTTTAAGTAATTCTTTTTTATTTATTGATAAATCATATACTTTTTTTTTAAAATTAAAACCATAATTTTCTCTTACTTCATTTTCACCTAAAATATCTCCGTTTATGATTATTAAATCAATTTTCCAAGCAGTTGCCTTATTTTTTAAATAATTATAAACTAAGTTAAGGTTTTTCCTTGTGTGACTATCAGAAATAAGCGCTATTCTCATTTTACCCCATAGAGTGTATAGGAAATCGAATATAAAAATGTTGTGTATTCCTCGTGATATTACACAAACTTTATAAACTAACAATTTTTCTCAAGTGACTATGGTATTGGATCAACAAAGAAGCCAAAGAAAAGAAACAGGTGCTAGATATAAAAGACAGCACGCTAAAAAGAAACACGTTATGGGTAGAGACCCTTCAATGACTAAAATTGATGAGAAACCTGCACTTCGAAAAATTAGAGTCAGAGGAGGACAAGAAAAAAATAGACTTCTTAGAACAAATGTAGCAAATGTTTTTGATCCAAAAACTAAAAAATATGTCAAAGCTAAAATTGAAGCTGTCGTCGAAAATCCAGCAAACAGACACTATGTCAGAAGAAATGTTATGACAAAAGGAACTGTTGTTAAAACAAACAAAGGAAACGCAAAAATAACTTCAAGACCTGGCCAAGACGGTGTTATTAACGCTATTTTAGTTTAATTTCTTAAATTTAGTTCAATTTTTATATAAGATTATTTCTAGTTTTATTTATGGGCCAGGGAAAAGATCGATTTGCTTGGAAAAATAGTCCAGGTATGTTTTGGTATCTTTATGATCGCTCAGCTGAACAAGCACTTACTTCTATTGTTCAAGATCTTGAAAATAGATATTCTCCCTATAGAGACGATAGAGAATTAGGTGTTGCACATTTTTTCAATGGTCAACGTTATTTAAACCGTCCTCATATAAACAAATTTAATGTAGGTGATGTATATTCTTTATTCATATCACAAAAAATTCTTGATTATGAACATGAAAGAGATTTAGGAAGAGAAGATATTGGAAAAATTGTAATTAAAAGAGTAAAAGGCAAAGTTGATGCAAGTTCTCCAGATAGAAGAAGAGCACAATATGGTTTTTCAGTAGGTTTTTATTTTAATTCTAAACTGGAAGGAATTGCTGAAAGAGATTTCTTTGTTAAATAAAATCAAACTATTGTTTTCTATACAAACTAACCATTTCGTGATATATAGGATTTGCTATCCCTGCACTATGATCTAAATATTCTAAAGGAAGTTGAGAAATTATTTTATCTAAATCTTCAAGTAGAACTGAATGCCTATAAATTGCAACTTCAGATCCTCTTGGAATCTTTCAACAATTTCTGGAAGAAGATCTTCATTTAGCCATAAGAAATAATTCATCTCACTAGTTAATTCTGGATCTTCTTGAAAAAAATCTTTTATTAATGCAACCTTTGGAAACTCTGAAGGTGTATAATCTATGGTTTCTAAATTATAAACAACCGTTGTTTGTGGACTAAAAGCTGGTGCTACGATTTTTTTAACCCAATCAAAAATTTTTGAATTAGGTTCATATCCAATTAAATTTTCTTGTCCTAATATATTATTTAACATCCATAAATTTTGCCCATTTCCAAATCCCACTTCAACTATTGTCTCAGGTAATTTTTCAAGACTAGCATAAAAAAGAGTTACAATATCTAAATTTCCAGGCATAAAAGGACATATTTGATTCTCACCAAATCGAGGCAAACCGTGATCCTGCCTAAAAAAAGCACTACCTTTTTCATATAATTTGGCAATTTCAAGACTTCCTTCAACTGCATATAAATGTCTATTTAACTCACCTTTCATTTCTTCAGGTGTTTCAAATAAATATTCCCCCATGGATAATAAAATTAGTATTTTATATTTAAATTAAATGTATAAACTTATTTATTCTCTAAAACAACTTCTTCCTAACCATTTCAACCAATTCATAAACTGGATTTCCTGCCTTTCCTATATGTGTTGTTGGATATTCTATTGGTTGTTCTTTAATATGAGCCATCCAAGTTTGTGATTCAGCCATAGTCCACACATCACCATCATAATTTGAATTAAAAACCAATCCTGAATTTTGAACCTTTTTTTGATAATTTTGTGCTGTTTTATTTAATTCATCTACAAACCTTTTAAAATGTCGGTTAACAATCATTTCATCATTATTTTGTTCTACTGCTGATAAATCATGAAACTGCAATGTTCCTGTTGTAGCTGCTTCTCCACCTGTAATAATCCATTCACCTTGATAACTCCAAATAGCATGAAAATCACTGTATATTTCACTTAACAAACCATATGCTTCAGATTGTACACTTGATGCAACATTTATATTTGTTCTTAACCTATCTAAATCGGTAATTTCTATTGATTGACCATCCCAAATAGGTTCAATTAAATGATCTAAATCTAAGTCCTCTAATGAAGAATAAACATATCTAGGAACATCACAAATTACTCCAATGCCTTTATAATCGCCAACAGGAGTATCAGAAGTAACATATGCATGCAATTGTCTTAAAGATTCTGGATCAAATTCCATAAATGTGTCTGAAGTATCAAACTCATTGTTAGCAATTACTTCAAGACGTGCTAAAAGTTGTTTACCTATAGACCCATTAAAAAGCTTATTTTTTGAAGCATCAGGTGTTTTATTTAATCCATATTTATTTCCTAAACTTCTAACAATCCAAAGCATATCAATTAATTCTTCTGGAAAATTGCCTTGATTATATGTAATTCGTTCATTAATTGTTGATTCAAGTCCATCAAGCATTATTTGAAAACTATTTTGAGCTTGAAGAAATATTGGATTTATGTATTCTTTTCTAAGATTATTGATACGTTCATGAAGTTCTTCTCAAGTAGGTTCTTTTTTTGGCATTGATTTATAGAACTATTATTTTATATTTAAGCTAATCTTTTTTACTCGTGCAATACTGATGTAGTCTCAACCTTAATTTTTCCTAAATAATTATCTTTAATTTCTGCATTAGCAAACTCCATCTTCTCAACTAATATTCCTGCATTATATGGTTTTGCACCTTCTTCTAAATTTAACATTTCTGTTATTGCGCCTTGTACACCCATTAATGCAATAGTTACATGATTATCCTTTTCTCCTGTTTGATACTCTGTACCTTGTTCATCTCTTCTAGTTGAAAAATTCATAAAAACAGGTTTAAAACCTTGTTCTCTAAATTTTCGGTCAAATATAGCTTCAGAAGAATTGGCATTAGTTAAATAATGAGAATCAAATCCATATGAATCTTTAACTTCCATAACATATAAACTATTATTTGATAAATCCAAACTGGTAATTTCAATAGGCATAACAGAATAAGCTCCTTGCATATTTTTTGCATTTCTATCATAATGACCTTGAAGCATTATAACAATATCATAGACTTCTCCAACATTTAAATTAAATTCATTGAGACCATGTCTACCTTCACCAGGTTCAGATCTTTTAATTTCTGAATTATATTGCAATTTTTTAAGTGTTGGAGCATGATAACCTTGTTCAATTTCTTCTACAAAAGCTTTTTCTTGTTTTTTACTAGCTGTTCTAGCTTGAGCAATAATATCTATTGCATATCTTCCTGTATCAATATATTCTTGTTGAATTAAATCCTGCATTGAAACAAGTGTTCTTTCAAATGTAATTCTATCTGTAATTTCAACAATATAATCAATATCAACATCATTTCCAATAGCATTTGATGCTACTTGATCTACACCCATTATATCTTTTAGATATATTTGTCCACCCTGAATTGCTTTTTCACTTGATATTTCATAAGGTACTTCCCAAACAGGCACTAAATTTTTATCACGAAGAATTTTATCAACAACTGCAACAACACTATTTCCTAAAATAACATAGTCACCTGATTTACTTTCGTAAAAAGGCCTATCAAATTCAACACTTCCTTTAACTTTGATATGATATTCTCCCTCTTTAACATTTGTTGGATTAATAATTGTTTTAGATAATGAAAACCATTTTACTTTTGAATCCTTATCAATATAAAACCTTTCTTCCAATTCAGGTATTACTGGACAAACTGTTAATTCTGCTTTGTCGCCTTGTATAATTACATCAATACCTTCAATTTCAGACATTTCAGGTACAACTGGACAAAAAGAAGCATCATTTTTATCCAAATTCAAAACAGATAAACATTGATCTGGGCTAGAATATGATTCAATAACTGGAATAGCAGCACATTCAATATCTTTTGAATTCTCTAATAAATAAGGTGATTCTTCAACAAAACTAAAATCTTTTTTTTCTGAATCAAATTTTTGAATTGGCAGAGAAATATCAATTTCAACACTTCCTTGATAATCTGAAAAATCAGGTAAAGATATGTCAATTTGTACATATTCTTTAGCTTCAGGTATTGATAATGTTATATTTGCTGTCAAATAATCAAAATTAGGTGTATAATCAACAGTTGAAGTTACAGAATTATCAAACTCAAGATGAGCCATAACAATAGAATCTAAATTAGATTCAACAACAGGATTAACAATCGTAGTAATAGAAGGTTTATAACTAAACTCTGCCTGATATTTAGTAGATGGCGCTTCTTCACCAACAAAAATTGGAGTTTGTGTAATTTCAGATGTATGATAATCTAATTCAGTTGTCTTAGATTCATAAGTATCTACTTGTCTTGACACTTCTAATTCAAAATTATAATCAACTGTTGGTGTAACTGTATAACTTATTGGCTTGCTAGAAATATATGGTAATACTTCATTTAATCTAACTTCATAGTAAATTCTAGGTTTATTATTATAAACACTAGGTGAAACAAATGATGAATATGAAACACTTTCTGAATAATTAATTGGTGTCTCATTTGAATAACTAAAATTAACAACATAAGTTTGAGGCATTGAGGCATAACTAATTTCATAAGGAATCAAATTTAGCCTAATTGGAATTGAACTTTCTTCACTATGTTCAAATCGTGATTGTATTTTTCTTTGAACAAAATCTAAATCTTTTACAACTGAATATTCCTTATTTACTATTAATTCAGGTACTACATCAAAACTTCCTGAGAGAATATGATTTTCTAATGCGCTTGATGACACATCATTACTTAAAACAACAATTGTCTCTAAATTTCCAGTTTGTATTTCTGGAATATCTTC
>JABHXU010000025.1 GCA_018657065.1 archaeon | reverse complement strand
TGATATTTTTGCTTTCCATTTGCTTGTTTTCCATTCATTATAATATTATTGCTTCCACATTTTTTACATATATTTACCATATAATAAAATTAGAATTTCAAGTATATTAATCTTTTGGTCAGTTAGATTGATCCACTGCCTGTTAATACTAGTACTATTCAAACAATATGTGTCAAAAATTGGATCAAAAAATAATATTGGCATTTCTATATTATCTAAAACGAAATCTTTCTTTTTTTCCTCACTTATTTTATTTCCATAATCATATTTTAAAAATATTTCTCTAGGCAAACACATATAGACAGGTGAACAGTTTGGTTCCAAGTTTTTCTTTATAATTATATTATTAATTTTTATCATGAAAAATCTGTAGGTTCTAGACATTAAAATAAAAATTTCATGCAATTTAACTGCTTTTTTATTATTTGAAATTAAGAGAGGAATATTTTCATTATATAGTTCTTTATTTTGTTTAAAGAATTGCTTATAATCTGAGTTATTAAGAAACATTCTTCTACCTTCGTTAGCTAATTGAAAAATTAGAATGTCTGGATCATAATTCAAAACAATTTTCTTAGCTAATTCAATTTCTTGTGATAACATATATCCTGGAATTCCTACATTCCAAACTTCAAACTTTTCAAGATAATTTTCATTAAGATAATTTTCTAATTGAATTGGGTATGTTTCTTCAAGACTAACAACAGCTCCATATGTGTTTGAACTTCCTATAATAATTATTCGTGTTACCTTTTCGGGTTTATTTACTAATCTATTCTTATCTCTAAATCCTAATTCATTAATCTTAACTGTTTTATTAAAATCTTCTAACACAACTTCGGCATTATCATTTTTTTGTTTTGTAAAATAAATATAATTTGAGTTTGGTTTTAATTCATATAACAATTCAGAATTAGTTGATACTTTATGATTTTGATAATCCATTGTTTGATAAAATAAAGTATTTTTTAGACTTTTAGTATCTAAATCAGTTACAAACAAAAATAATTCAAAAAAAATTAAAAACAAAATAACTGAAAAAAGAACAAGTAAAATATTTTGATATAATTTTTTGTCTTTCATTGTAAAACTAAATAATTCTAAATTAAAGGAAAAATAAAAATTAAATGGTATTTATTGGAAAACCTATAGCTAAATCTGCTAATTCTGCTATTCCTTCAACAATTGTAGGATGAGGATGAATTGTTTCAGATATTTCATCAAGAGTTATTCCATTTTGCATTGCTAATGCAACTCCTCCAATTATGTCTGCTGAATGTGGACCTGCCATTTGCATACCTAAAATTTCTTTTTTTGAATTATAGATTACTTTAATTATACTGTCTTTAGCACCCATAATTTGGTATTTTCCTAGAAGCCCAGATTTAAATAACTTTGAATTATATTTTATCTTATTCTCTTTTGCTTTTTTTTCTGTTAATCCTATTCCTGAAATTTCAGGATCTGAAAACATTGCATAAGGAATAACATGATTAAATTCAGATTTTTTCCCTGCTATATTTTGTGCTGCAATTTTTCCTTCAAATGCTGCTTTATGAGCTAGCATCATTCCTCCAATTATATCTCCAATCGCATAAATGTTAGTGTCTGTTGTTAACATTTTTTTGTCTACTTTAATAAATCCATGATCATCTAATTTAACTTTTGTTGATTCAAGATTAAGTTTATCAGAATTAGGAATTCGTCCTATTGAAACTAAAACGTGATCTGTTGTAAATGTTTTTTTCCCTACACTAGTTTCAACAATTGTTTTTGCTTTACCTTTATCAATGCTAACTTCAATAACTTTTGAATCTGTATAAATCTCTGCATTTGTATTTTCTAATTTTTTTCTTACTAATGTTGAAAATTCACTATCCATTTGATTCATAATATCAGGAAGAGCTTCAACAATAATTACTTTTGTTCCTAGTTTGGAAAACATTTGAGATAATTCTATCCCTATATATCCACCACCAATTACCAAAATAGATTTAGGAATTTTTTCCAATTCAATTGCTTGCGTTGAAGTTATAATAGTTTTTCCATCAATTTTCGCACAAGGTATATTTCTATTTCTTGAACCTGCAGCAATTATACATTTTTTAAATTCTATTTCCTCAAATTCTATATCTTGATCAACTTTCTCAAGTTTTAGATTTGTTGAACTTAAAAAACTAGCTATTGCTTTAATTAATATGATTTTATGGTGTTTAAGTAAAAATCTAACTCCCATATCAAGTTTTTTTACAACACTTTTTTTCCATGCTTGTGTTTTTTTAAAGTCAATTGTTCCTTTAGCTTTTATTCCTAATTCTTCAGACGCAGAAATATTATGAAATGTTTGAGCTGCTCTAATCAATGCTTTTGTAGGAATACATCCATGTTGAAGACAAACTCCACCAACACTTTCTTTATCAATAATCACAACTTTTTTTCCAAGTTCAGCTGCTTTAATTGCTGCTGTATATCCACCAGGACCTGCTCCGATAATTGCTAAATCTATTTTTAATTTTGACATGATAATTCACCTAAGTAAATTTATAATAGAATTAGTTTATGAATTTTTCTTATTTCTTTGGAATCTTTTACCAATTTTTGATAACCCATATTTAACAGCTTTTCCTATTCCTGCTGTAACAGGTCCTTTAACAGTTTGACCTAAAGTAGGTTTTTTAACAAGCTATTGCTTTTTCTAAATTTCCTTTACCATCCAAATTAGAAAAGTCAAAAAACTCAATATCCTGAAGTGAACTAGGTAATTGTTCCAAATAATGTTGTAACGGCCTTGTTCTCCTAAGATATGATCTATCTATTTCAATACCACACGATTCAAACAAAGATTCATATTTTTCTCTAAATCCTTCCATATTTCCTTTAACAATACTTTGTACTTTCAATGGATTTTCTCCTATTGCCATTCGACTATCCCCAATGTACGAAATTCCCGTAATAGTCATATATAGTTGCTCTGGAGTAAATTGTTCAGGTAACATGAGAATAGCTACATTTAGAGCTGCTTTTTCATTTTGTTCAATCAATTGATTTATTGTTTTATTACTCCTTAATTTGTTAACTGGCTTATGTAATCTTCCCGCAGCATATAATGTTTCCCAATTTTCAAGATCTTGTTCCAATCTATCAATGGACATAACACCATATTTTATATTTTGATCTTCAAATGGAACAAAAGGAATATACCAAATTCCTGCACCTGAATTTTGAACAAGATTAAAGAATTTTTGATTTTTTAAAGCTAATCTTCCTAGTAATGGATAGTCATTAGGATTATTTTCAAAATTTTGTAGATGCCATTCTCTAGGATTTTCTACTCCAAATATAAAATCAATTTGTTTTTTACCTGTATAACCTTCTTGAGGAAAAGCACCAGAACCATAAGCCATTGCAAATTGTGGATCATAATGTTCTACTACTCGTTGATGTAATTCTTGTGACATAATTGCAAAGAGAAAATAAGTATATTTAAGTGTATTTAATTAAAAAAAATAATTTGTTTTATTCATATCTTAAAGCATCTACTGGTTTAAGTTTACTTGCCTGAATAGCTGGAATTGTTCCTGCAGAGATTCCAATAAAAACTGATACACTCAATGCCATAATAATACTTTTCATGCTGACAGCTGAACCAGATGCTAATCTTGACATCATTCCTCCTGATTGTCCCATTAGACTTGGCAATAATCCTGAAAGAATTGTTCCTAATATTGCTCCAAGCAACCCTCCAATTAACCCTATAAGAGCAGCATTAAGTAAAAAAATTATTAAAATATCCTTATTCTTAGCACCTATTGCTTTCATAATACCTATGTCTTTTGTTTTTTCTAAAACAGATGTAAACATAGTGTTTGCTATTCCTACACTTCCAACAAGCAATGCTACAGCAGCTATTGCTGTCAAAAAGGATGTCATTGAACTCATCATTTCTGTTCTTGCATCATTTGATGCTTGATTAGAAGTCAATGTGAAATCTTTTGTTTTATCTGTTACATGTCTAATTTGCATAAGTTTTTTTTCTGTATTATTCATCGCAATTTCAATTTGATCTTCATCTTTTACCTTAATTATTATTGTATCATAAACTTCTCTTTCCTTATCTTCTAAAACCTCGTATGCAAAAGATATTGGCATATAAACAGATGTACTTGAATCATCAAGAATTCCCACTATTCTAAACAATCGGTCTTCTATAGTTACTAATTGATTAACTCCTAAATTCTTATCAAAAAATCCACTAGCTATTTTTCCTCCAACAACAATAACATTTGAATCTGCTGGACCTAACATCCTACCTTGTAAAATTTTTGAAGTTGTTATTTGTGCCCAGATTGCAGGATCAACTCCAGTTACTGTAACAGAACCTTTTTCAGCTACGTAATAAATATCTGCTTTACCACTTATCTGTGTGTCAATTAATTTAATATCACTAACACCTTTTAGAGCTTGCACATCAGATTTATCAAGTTCTATCTCCTCACCTTCTTCTACTGCTGTTGCTCCTCCACTTTCTGGAAAATGTCTGCCAGGACCAAATCCTGACGCTCTTGAAGCACCAGCCCGAAGTGTTAACAAATCTGCACCTAATGAACTAAATTGTGAATTCACACTTTGTTGCAATCCTTCACCAAGTGACACAATAGCCACTACTGCTGCCACTCCTATAACAATACCTAGTATTGTAAGCCAACTTCTAAGTTTAGCATGCATTACCATATTAATGGCTTGTTTTAGTGATTTGTAAAACTTCATTTGAATTCTCTATTATTTTGCCTATTTTAGATCATTTTCTAATTTTTCTTATAATATCTTTTATTGCTTTTGTTCTTGAATATTTTGAATCTTTTATCCTACCTTTTTTGTATTGTTTATTTATTTTTAAAAATAAAAACAATACAAATACTCCTAAAATAATCCATTTAAAGCTATTCCACAATTTTTGGGTTAAGCTTTGCTGTTGAGATCTTTTCATCCCATTAAAATTAGAATTCATTGTTTCTCTATTCTCTGCAGTCATTGTTGAAGCAACGTCAACGTTTTTTGTGATAGTATTTCTATTTCCTCTTGAATCTGTATACACAATATCAATATCAACTGTAGAAGAAGTTTCAGCAGGTTTTTTTGCCTCTCCTTGTTCTTTTATATTCCTTGAGGATTGTTGCAAAGTAAAACTAGCAATTGTATAATCGCCTTCATTTAAATTTCCTATAATTACAGAATTTGTTCCTACTACATTCCACTCTTGCTGATCTGGAATTCTAATTGTAACTGAACTAGCAGCAACGATTCCAATATTTGAAATAGAAAAAGTATACTCACCATTAGAACTTTCAGAATACGCAACATCAAAATCTGTTGCACCACCTACATAAATACCTGCTTTTGTATTTACTTCTGTTTCTTCTCCAGAAGCATCTTCATAATATAAAGTCAAATCTAATTTGTATAAATCTGGATCTGCTGATGCACTTGCAATAACATCAAATTTAAGTTCTGCACTACTTCCAACATCAATATATTTTATGTATTTGGTATTATCACTTCCAACAGGTAATATTATATCATCTTCATTTTCCCATTGGAATGTAAGGTCTCTAAGAGGATTAGATCCAACATTATTTATTGTGAATGTTAAAGGTGTAATTTTTCCAGGAATTAGTTCAACTTGATCAATATAAATGATTTCAGCACTTTCACTACTTTCTATATCAATATTAAATAATCTTTTTGCTGTTGAATCTTTTCTTCCCTCTTTATAAGCATATACTGGTAAATTATATGACCCAGCTGTTACATCTTTATTTACTTTTACTGTAACTTTGACAATTTTCATATTGTCTCCGGCAACATTTGTTGATAAAGTTCCTAGATCAACTATCAATTCTTCTCCAGATACTTTTTCAAAAGGATAGGTAGGACTAATTTCTAAAATATAATTTTCAGCATGTTCATCACCTAAATTCTCAATACCAAATCTCAATTCAAGGAGATCTCCTCCATTTGCAGGATCTGGTTCCTGATTAAGTAAAGTTATAATTACTGCTTCACCTTTAATTTCTGCAAAAGTAGAAATTGTCATCATGCTAAATATCATTAAAAAAGTCATCATTAACTTCATATTTTTCATTTTTTCACCTTTATATCATTACTAATTATTCTAAGAACTTCACCATCTTTTAATTCAATTTTAGTATGTGCGTAATTTGCTAAATGTAAATCATGTGTTACCATAATTATTGTTTTACCTTCTTCTTTCCATAATTTATGTAATAAATCTAAAACTTTTGTTCCCGTAACACTATCAAGTGCACCTGTTGGTTCATCTGCTAAAATAATTTCTGGGTCTCCAACCAACGCTCTTGCTATTGAAACACGTTGTTGTTGACCTCCTGATAATTGAGTTGGGAGATGATGTGATTTATCTGTCAACCCAACTATATCTAAAACTTTTTTTGCTCTTTTTTTTGCTTCATCATCTGGAACTTCTTGTAATTCCAAAGGAAGAATCACATTCTCAAAAGCAGACATTGTTTGAATTAAATTATATTGTTGAAAAATAAATCCAATAGTCTTTCCTCGTAAAGCTGAAAGATTAGATTCAGAAAGCTTAGTAATATCTTGATTCTTAAGTAAAATTGTTCCTTGAGTTGGTAAATCTAAACAGCCTATCAAATTCATTGCAGTGCTTTTCCCTGATCCCGATGCACCAATTAATGCAACAAAATCCCCTTTTTTGACTTCAATAGAAACATTTTTTAAAGCGGGAACTTCAACTTCACCCATTTGATATATTTTTGAAACATTTTTTAGTACAACAAGTGATTCTTTCATTTTATTAACTTTATATTCTAATAAACGTTTATAAATTAAGTGGACGTTTCATCCATTTATTAATCATTAAACTCTTCAGATAGTTGAAATAATATAATTTCATCTAAATTTTCTTTGATTTCATACCATTTCTCTTTTTTTGATTTAAATAATTTTATCATTTAAAAAAATAAAAAAAATTATTCTAATGATCTACCAAAACCTTGGCCTCTCATTCCTTTTTGCATTCCATGCATTCCTTCTCCTTTAAGTCCTTTTCCCATTCCTTGACCATTTCCAAAAGACATGTCAACATCAAGATCTTCCATTAATTCATGTGCTGCTTCAAAGTCTCCTTCTTGTCTTGCATCATGAATTTGAACAAGAATTTCAAAGTCTTCTTCTGATAACTCAGGCATTTCTTTAGGACAGCTATCGTAATTAGTTACTGCATCTAAATAATCTTGATAATTTTCATTATCAATTGCTTCTCGAACTTCGTCATGAGATTCTCTACATAATGATCCTGACTCATGTCTTGAAACAACTTCGTTAAAATTTTCTTCAGTAATCCTTGTTTGTTTTGCTGTTCTCCAAGCTTCAAAGTCATTATCTTCAATAGCTTGTCTAACATCTTCTCTATCTTCTGACATCCAACCAAAAGCTGATGCTCCTGCTGTTGCTACAATGCCTACAAGCATTAAAGCTAACAAAGCAAATATTGTATTTTTTATTTTCATTTTTTTTAACCTCCGTTAAATTTTTATGAAACTAGAAACATCAAGTTCATTTATAAATAAGAACCAGATAAAATATACATTATAAGTCCACTTTTTTTATAAATATAATTATAAAGATTAGTTTCTTGTGATACATCATGGGCCCTAATATTCCACCATTACACTTAGTAGGCATTGAATTAATCTACACACTAATTATAATTATTTTTTGTGGAATAATTTATTTTAAGACAAAAGAAATCTATGATCTAAGTAAGCATAAAGGAATTGGGTTTTTTAGAAACACTTTCTTATTTTTTGCACTTTCTTATTTGGTGAGATTTTTAGGACAATTATTTATTTTATATAGAAGCATACTTCACATAAGCATGAGGCGATTTATTATTAAACCTCATTTTGTAATTTTTCCATTAATTACTTATTTTAGCTATGTTGCTATTCTCTCTTTAGTTTTTAGTAGTTTTAGAAAAACTAAAAAAACAAATATCAACTGGAACCTAGTAATTCATCTCTTAGCAATAATCTCAACATTCTTTGTCTTTTTATCTGGATCTGCAATGATATTAATTGGTCTTCAATTTGCTTTATTCATTGTAGCTATCGTTTTAATTAATATAAAACCAAAAAACAAGAAAAACAAATCTATGTTTTCTTCACTACATGTAACCTATTATTTGCTATTCTTTTTTTGGATAATTAATTTATTTTCTTTTGAAAGAGGACCAACTTCATTTATTTTAAATTCATTATTGAACATTTTTTCAATCATTATATTTTATTCAATTACTCATAGAGTTATCAAGAGGTTATCTAATGTCCAAAAAAAGGGATAGACTCGAAGTCATCTATGATATTCTAATTATTATTAGAGACAAAAATAATTCAATAAAGCCTACTCCATTACTTAGATTTTCTAATCTTTCATCACAAAGTTTTAATGAATATATTTCTGAACTTCTAAATAAAGAATTTGTTAAAGAAATTTATGATAAAAAAAATAAAAAATTCTATAGTTTAGGTGATAAAGGTTTTAAGTATCTTGAAAAGTACGAAATTATTAAAGGATTTATTGATGATTTTGAACTTTAAGCTCTATTTCTTATTAAACAACCAACTAATTAAATTTTTATACACCTAAATTCTTCTAAGCGCTTAATGAAAGATATAGAAGTTAAAAATTTAAGAAAAACTTTTGGAAGAAAAGAAAAAAAAGTCATTGCTGTAGACGATGTTAGCTTTTATGTTAATAGGGGTGAAATTTTTGGATTTTTAGGACCTAATGGTGCCGGTAAAACAACAACAATTAATATGCTAACTGGTCTACTAAAAAAAGATTCTGGTGAAATTAAACTTCTAGGAAAAGATCCAATAAAAGATTGGGAATATGTAAAAAATAAATCAAATGTTAGTACTGCATATTTTCCAATGTCCGGAGTTTTAACTATTAGACAAAATCTAAGAGTTTACGCAGGACTTTATAATGTTAAAAATAGAGAAAAAAAAATTGATTCACTTCTTGAAATATTTGAATTAACAAAATTAGGAAATACAAAAGTTGTTAATTTAAGCTCAGGTGAACAAACTAGAACAGCTTTATGTAAAGGATTAATTAATGATCCTAAATTATTATTTTTAGATGAGTGTACTGTTGGACTTGATCCTGATATTGCAGAAAAAACTAGAAGAATAATTAAAGAATATCAAAAAAAGAATGATTGCACTATTTTATTTACTAGTCATTATATGTATGAAGTTGAAGAACTTTGCGACAGAATAGCTTTCATAGATAAAGGAAATATTATTAGAATTGCAACAGCAGATCAATTAAAGAAAGAAATTAAAAAACATACAATTGAATTAAAAGTAAAAGATAAGCATGGTGAATTAATAAAATTTCTACAAGATGAAAATATTAATATTATTTTTGCAGAAAATAACACAATTATTTTTGATGTCTCATTAGAAAAAGATAAAATCTATAAAATCTTAAACAAAATTTTCACTAAAGGATTTTTACTCGATGATTTACATATTAAAAAACCAACATTAGATGATGTCTTTATTAATTTTGCGAGGAGCAGAAAATGAAATTTCATAGAATCAAAGCTCTTATGCTAAAATATTTTTACATAACAATTAATAGAATTGATAGAATATTTGATTTATTTTATTGGCCATTGATTGATTTAGTTATTTGGGGTTTTACTAGCAACTTTTTATCTCAATATTCAAATTTTAATTTTTTAAGTTTACTGTTAGGAGGAACTATACTTTGGATTTTCGTGTGGAGATCTGGCCAAGATGTTGCTGTATATGTACTAGAAGATTTTTGGTCTAAAAATCTATATCATTTATTTTCTTCACCAGTCAAACCTATTGAACATTTTGCATCAATTTTAATACTTGGATTTACTAGAGCATTTATTACTTTTTTAATTTTAGCTGGACTTTCAACATTAATTTATTCATTCAATATCTTTACAACAATTCCCTTAGGATTTCTAGCAATTGCAATGTTTTTATTATCATTATTTGGATGGGTTATTGGACTTTTTGTAACTTCATTAATTTTCAGATATGGAAAAAGAATTCAAGTTTTAGCCTGGTCATTTGCAGCTCTTTTAAATCCTTTTAGTTGTGTATTTTATCCGCTTAGTTCGCTTCCTAATTGGGCTCAACCAATTGCAAAAATACTTCCAACTACTTATATATTTGAAGCATTTAGATCTGTTTTAAATAATACTCCAATAAACTATGGCAGTTTAATATATTCTTTTATTGTGATTGTTATTTTACTTATAGCATCTGGACTCTTCCTTAGATCTTCATTTGACAAAGCTAGAGAAACAGGAATGATTGCTAAAAGTGATTAAACTAATAAAATATATAAAGTATTTATTCTAATTTAAACATATGAAAAAAGCTTTGAAACTCCTTGGAATTATTTTTGGAAGTATGACTTTAATTATTGTTTTAATGTTCTTATTTAATTTGTGTCCTCCTGACGGACCTTGGCCAATGCCTCCATGGTGTGGACATAAATCATTTGAACCTAAATTTTTTGAAACAGAATATGATGCCGGAATTCTTAATAAAATTATTTCAGTAAACATGGCAGATACATGGGGTAGAAATTATAATTTTATGATGTTTGAAAATACTAAAGATAATATTGAACAAAGTTTTGATCGTGCTTCTAAATTTGCTGTTGAAGTATATGTTCATGATTTTCATAGAGCAGTTTATGAAAACTCTGAAGAAAATTTTCAAAGTCTAAATTATGAAATTGTTGATGAAATATTTTCAAATGATATGAGAGACGAATCAATGACTTTTGAAGATATGCAAAAATTAGTAACAATTGCCCATCAAAAAGGCCTTAAAATTGGATTAAAACATAATATTGCATTTGTAGATATTGGAAAATATATAGGATCAAAAGATATTCAAAAAGAAGTTGATGAAGATCATAAAAATTTCAATTCTCTTCATTCAGAAGAATGGATTAATGATTATTTTGATAAATGGGAAAAAAGACTAGTTGAAAAAGCAATCTTAGCACAAGAAACAGGGTTTGATATTTTTAGTATTTACCCAAATTGGATGCAACCAACATTTACTGGAAATGAAGAATTAGCAAACCAAAGAAAAAAACAATTAATAAAAAAAGTTAAAGAAGTATTTAATGGGAAAATTTCTACAACAGTAGACAGATATGGTTTTTTACATGGCAATAATGGTGAAGAGGATTGGACAAAATATGATTTCTATAAAGACGTTGATATAATTGAATTTCCATTTTATAATTTATTTGAAGAATATAAAGCAAATGATTTAAGTAAAGAAGAAATAAAACAATCTTTTGAAATTTTTTTTAATGACTTAGAAACAAAAGCTAATGAAAAAAATATTAATCTTACACTTATGACAACTCTATTTAGTTATGATGATGCTATTAACAAAGGAATTATTGAATATCATGATATTTTGAATAAAGATCTAAAAACAGTTAAATCCAATTATAAACACCAAGAAAACATGCTTCAAGCACTTTTTGAAGCTGCTCAAGATGAAAAATATATTGAACGTGTAAACATCAATGGATATTGGTGGGATGATGCTATGGATCCTAAAGTTAAGGTTAGAATAAGTTTAGCTCCTAGCATTAGAAATAAACCTGCTGAAGCAGTTGCAATTAAATGGGCAGAAAAAAGTGCTAAAGAAAAATTAAAAAATTAAACTTATCATTATGTTCTTGGTTTATAGGTTTTTGTTTTACAACAGGAATTAAGGTATTCCCCACAATTTTTGGATTTAATATCAGTTAATTTAAACCATAAATCTGATACTGCCTCATTTTTTAAATTTCCAATAGGTTTAGCTGTAAAATCACAAGGGTGCATTTCGCCATAAGGACTAATATAAAAATAGTTTCTTCCTGCAGAACATCCAAAAGTAGACATATCTTTAAAATGAGCATAACAAAAAATTCCGGGATAATCTGACTTTTTATTATATTTGTCTACAAGTGCAAATAATTTATGTTTATCAATCGCATTTTTTGTTAAATCATTTCTATGAGAATACATCCCTATTGGCATTGTATCAAATACAATCAACTCATTTACTTTCAATTTTTTTGAAAAATGAATCATCTTCTCAAAGTTTCCATTTTCAAGATCTTCTTGTGTAACCGTTGTTGAAATTGCAGTTAATATTTTTTTTCTTTGACATTCTTTTATGCCTAAAATTGCTCGATTAAATAAATTTGGAAGTTTTCTAAATGTATCATGCCTTTTTGCAGTAACACCATCTAAACTAACAATAACCATCATAATTCCTGATTTTTTTAGTACTTGACATCTTTCTTTTAAAAACCATCCATTTGTGTATATACAAGATGAACTCTTATTTTTATCAACATATTTTATTAACTTTCCTAAGTCCTTTCGAAGTAAGGGTTCACCTCCAACAAAGTTAATTATTGAAATCCCAAAATTTTGACAAGATTTCAAAATTGCATAAATTTCATTTGTTGTTAAAACTCTATATTTTGATTTATCCATAGCAGAATAAAAACTACAGTGTTCACATTTAGCATTGCAAGAATCAGTAAGAGCAAAATTTATCATTCCAGGAAGGGGCTTTTGAAGTAAATTACTAATTAACCTTCTTGAAAGAGTATTTGCTAAAGGCTTACTTAAACCAGGAGTCAAAAATGCAGAATATACTGGTTGTCCTTTATACCAGCCAATTATTTTATGATGACGTAAATAATAATCTAAAAAATAATCATTTAATGCATTTGTATATGTGAATGAATTTTTCATGACTGAAAAAAGATATTTAATTCTATTAATCATAACTTTAACCTTTAATTTAAATTAAAACAATCTATTCTTTAAAAAGCCATTTGTAAAATAAATAAACTAAAAACCCTACTCCTCCTAGAGGTATTAGTCCGGCACCTGCAGTACATACAACAGCAATTAAAATAAAAGGAATAAGTGGAATTATTATTCCAATAACAATTACCCAAAATACAATTTTCCCCACCCTATGATCTTTTTGAGATTTTTTTTTAGAATCAAATGATTTAGGTACTTCTGGTGGAAATTCAGTACCACTTATAGGTCTACTATGCACAATTTTTTGCTCAAAATTAAGTGGTGGCGAAACTTTTGGTGAAATTTCTACATTATCTGAGGACTCTTCATTAATCATTTTTTACTCCAGTTTCAAATAAATAATTCACATATTTGTAAAAACAAATAATTAATGTTGCAAACAATGGAATTGCATAAATTGCTTCAATAGGAACAATAGTCAAAGGAATTGTTTTTCCTATCATTGTTGAAGTTAAAACTCCTGCATATTCTCTTATTCCTGTTTGTAAAAGTAAAGTTTCTAGTGGTACTGTTATTGCTTCAACAAAAAACAAATACAACCAAAATCGTTTATATTCAATAATATGACCAAAATGATAATCAACAAGTAAAAAAGATGTCATAAATATATTTACCCAACCTATTGTTATTATCCAAGTTATATCTTTATACAAATATGCCCATTTATGAAAACCTAAATTAAGCCACATAGGCTCACTCATTACTTCAAAAAGAAGAACTCCAAAAAATAAAATTATTAATTTTCTAGTTGTGTTTTTATATCCCTTCTTATTCATATAAAACCAAAGTCCAATAAAATAAACAACAATCAAAACTTCAAGAAAGATTATCCAATTCATTTTTTCTTACCTCTTTTCTTGGTTTTTTTAGGTTTTTGACTAAGTAACATTTCCCAATAACGAACAAACGCAACCATTAAAGCCATAAAAACAGGAATATAATATAATGCTTCAATTGGAACTTTACCATATCCAAGTAAGATTCCTGAAAGCCCTTGTTTTACAGCAAGAGGATAATCTCTAATTCCTAAAGCAATTACAGCCCACTCAGCAAAAAAACCCACAATTCCAATAATAAAAATTGAAAGAAAATACCTAACTTTTTCTGAATAATTTGGAAAATAAAGTTCAATTAATTCTAAACTTACAACAATAATTGTTGCCCATCCAATTGTTAGGATCCAACTTACATCTAAGTAAAGATAAGACCAGGGCTCAAGGTTAAGATTTAACCATAACGCTTGAGTGAAATATTCAAATAATAATACCGCTACAAAAGCCAACCCAAATCGTTGAAAAACTTTTGAGTTCAATTTAAAAAGTATCAATAAAAAAACCAAAGACAAAGTTATTACAGTTAGTTCAAATATCATTTTAAAATAAATTGATACTAATATTTATATAAAATTTGCGATTGTAATTAATTAATGTCTTTATCTAACAAAAATTATGGAAGTAAAGCAAAGAACTTGTTAATTTTAAAAAACAAGTTTCTAGTTCCTAATTTTTTTATTATTAATTCAGGTGAAATTTTACAAATATTAATTAATCTCTCTATTTCAAAAACTGAAATAAAAAATGCTTTTGTTGAAGATGATGAATTACGAGTAATTCTACAGAACAAAATAAAAAATAGCAAAAGGATTCTTGATTTTTCAAAGTTGAAAAATTTTAATGAAAAAATTATTATAAGATCTGCTTCTTTAGCAGAAGACGGAGCAACGTATAGTTTTGCAGGGATATATGAATCAAAAATATCACCAAACAATCCAAATGATTTTTCAAAAAATTTCTTTGAAGTTTTAAGTTATGCTTTTTCAAAAAGAGTATATTATTACTCAAATCAAATTGGACTGAAAAATTTTCCAGATATCTCAATAATTGTTCAAAACTATGTACCTAGTGATTATGGAGGAGTTACTTTTTCTTCGACAATATATAAGAATAAAAAAGGTATGTTAATCAATGTTGCAAAAGGTTCAGCAAATAAAGCAGTTTTAGGTCAAGAAGTGCAACAAGTATTTCTTGAAAAAGGGAAAAAAGAATTTAAAACAAATATTCCAAAAAAAATTATAAAAAATGTTCATGAACAGTGCACTAAAATTGAAAATCTTTTTAATTCTCCACAAGATATTGAATGGTGTTATGCAAATAACTCTCTTTACATACTTCAATCTAGACCTATAACTAAAGAGATTAACAAAGAAATAAATGTTTGGGATAATTCAAATATTGCTGAAAGTTATAGCGGTATTGTTCTTCCATTAACTTGCTCATTTGCTCAAATGATATATGCTCAGGTTTATAGAGATTTGGCAAGAACTTCAAACATTGACCAAAGAAAAATAAATGAACACTCAGAAATTCTAGATAATCTTCTTGGATTTTTTTATGGAAGGTTCTATTATAATATTTTAAATTGGTATAAAATGCTAACACTATTTCCTGGATATGACAGAAATAAAAGAAATTTGGATATTATGATTTCAGCGAAAAATAGAGCTAAACTTGATGAAAGATATAAAAAAAATGTAACTCTTTTTGATAAAATTAAGTATTATCCTTATATTTTTGTTAGAATCTTAAGATTTGAAAAAGACATACAATATTTCAAAGATTATGTTAATTCTTATTTAAACAGAAAACGAGAAATCAAATTAGAAAATTTGAGCCTGAGTAAATTATGGAATGAGTTTGAAGATTATGAAGAAAAACTTCTCAAAAAATGGAGTATTACTGTTGACAATGATTTCCTTGCTATGACTTGGTTTGGTGTGTATAAAAAGTTAGCAAAAAATTACGGACTAAAAGAAAATGAAGTTATCAAACAAATAGCTTCAATGAAATCTGTTGTAAGTGCAAATCAAGTACATCATTTAAAGCAGTTATCAACATTTATTTTTAAAAATATAGAATTACAAAAATATGCAAAAGAAAAACAATGGAAAAAATGCTTTGAAGAAATTAATAAAAATGTTAAATATAAGAAAAAAATTGATGAATATTTAGCAATATATGGTGGGAGATTTGCAAATGAATTAAAATTAGAAGCAAAAGACCTTGACACAGACCCCTACTATGTTGCTCAAGTACTATATTCATATAAAGATATGCAGTTTAAACAAAAACAAGATAATAATAAATTAAAATTATCAAAATTAAAACAAAAAATTCTTTTTTATTTTGCAGATAAATCAAAACATTATCTTAGAAATAGAGAAGAGCTTAGATTATTAAGATCAAGAGCGTTTAGTTACACAAGAAAACTTTTTTTAAATATTGGAGAAAAATTAAAACAAAAAAAATTAATCTCGGATGCAAGAGATATATTCTACTTAAAAATTAATGAAATTGAAAAAGTAGTTAAAAAAAATAAAATCAATTTAAAGCAAATAATAAAGAATAGAAAAAAAGAATATGATTCATATAAAAATATAGAATTAGAAGATGTATTGCTCACAATTGGAGAAAATAAACCTAAACCAAAATCAAAGCAAAAATATAATGTGGAATCGAAAATACAGGGAACTGCTTGTTCATCTGGAATTGTAAATGGAAAAATTACAGTTCTAGATAAATTCCAACTTCCTGAAAATAAATATGATATACTTGTTGTAAAGCACACAGATCCTGGTTGGACTCCACTGTTTGGACTTTGCAATGGTTTAATTGTTGAACATGGTGGACTACTATCACATGCTGCAATTATATCTAGAGAATTAAACTTACCATGTATAATTGGTGTGAAAAATGCAACAAAAATATTTAAGACTAATCAAAAAATAAAACTAAATGCCAATACTGGAATAATAGAGATTTTAAAATGAAACTAATTGAATCAAAAAATAATGAAAATCTAGTAGAGGAATATATTGAATTATTCAGAGAATTGTACAAAGATGATTTCAGACTTGACAGTCAAATTAAAACTATCAAAAAATCATTTTCAAAAAATAACCCATTTTACAAAAATGGAACCACTAAAAATTTTTTAGTGATGAAAAATAATAAGCCAATAGGACACTGCACCGCGATTATTGATAAAAGAATTATTAACAAGGGATTTATAGGATTTTATGACTGTGTCAAAGATGAAGAAGTTAATACATTTTTATTGAGATCTGCTGTTAATTGGTTAAAACAAAATAAATGTAAAACTATTTGTGGCCCTATTAATCTTACGATTTGGCATAATTATAGATTTATTCAAGAAATTATGAAAACTCCTGAAATATTTGATCCTTTTTCAAAAGAATATTATAATATTTTTTGGGAAAAGTTTGGTTTTATAAAATCTGAAAAATATGTCTCAGCAAAACGAACAAATTTTGATTATGTAATCACTCCCTCAAACAAAGCTATGGAATCATTCAAAAAAAATAAATTTATAATCAGAAATTTCAATAAAAAAAATCCTACAAACGATCTTAGAATTATAATGAATCTTTCAAATGAAATTTTTTTAAAAAGTTGGAACTTTGTGAAAATAGATTTTAGTGAATTTTTTTATTTATACAAAGATCTCTTACCCATAATTCAAAAAGAAAATATTAATATTGTTGAAAATCAAAAAAAAGAGCCTGTTGGTTTTTGTTTTAATCTTCCTAATCCTTACAATAAATCACAAATTATTCTTAAGACAATTGGTGTACTAAAAGAATATAGGAGACTTGGTGTTGCTAGTGCTTTGTTAAATTATTGTCATAAAAATGCAAAAAAACTAGGTTTCAAAGAATATTATTATCCTTTGATTAGAGTTGGAAATAATGTAACAAAATTTCCTTATGAAGGATATGAAATAATAACAAAATATTCTACTTATGAATTAAAATAATCTGATTTTTTCTCCTTTTTTTATTCTTTCAAGTAAACAAGAAGGAACTAAATTACCATTGTGAATCATTGGATCTGGACAACCTTTGCATAGATCCCATTTGTTGTTTTCTAAACTAGGAGGATCTATAATTAGAATAACTTGTGGATTAATCTTTTTTTTACCTTTGATTATTGATCTAAGGAATATTTTTCTGACTGAAGAATTAAATAAAAGTGGAATAAGTTTTTGTATTATCATTGGTTTATTTTTTACTGTAAAAAAATACTTTTTCTTTTTTTTGTAATATCTTTCTTGAATCAATTTATAGAATCTATTATCAAAGGAATCAATTAATTTGCCATCAACATAAGCAGATAATGAAAAAAGCCAAGAGATATTGTTTGAATTCTCTTTTCCTAAAAACGAACAGTATTTTATTCCAAATGAAGATTTAACTGCTTCACTTACTTCTTGCATTGATATTTCCATTTGTTTCTGAATTGTTTTTTCTGGTAACATTTCTTTATACACTGTGAAGACTATCAAATTAATTATATCAGAATTTTTTTGATAAAATTTAGACAATACTTCCAAATCTCCTATATTTTGTTTTGAAAGAGGCATAATAAAACCCAAATTCACACCACCAATATCTTTAAACAAATCACAATATTTTTGTCTTAATTTGTTGGCTTGACTTTCAGAAAAATTTTTTCTTTGAGATTTATCTACATGTATAATTATTTCAGTAACTCCTATTTTTTTTAGTTTTTTTAATCTTTTTTTTGTTAACAGCACTGCATTAGTATATATTTTTGTCTTTAACCCACAACTATAAATATACTTAACTAAATCATCTAACTTAGGGTAACATAACGGTTCTCCACCTGCAATAGATATTGTTTGAACATTTCTTTTTTTTATAAACCAATTAATTTCTTTTTTTAATATATCTAGAGGTATATGTTTTCTAATTGGATTTTTTTCAGCTAGACCTCTATAGCAACCCGGGCATTGAAGTTGACAATAAGTTGTTGGCTCAATCCATCCATTTGGGTTATTATACGTTGTCCAAGGTAGCTCATATAATTTCTTGGTATTAATTAGGTTAATTCTTTTTATTCTATCATAAATCTTTTCTGCATAAGGTTGTAGATCCTTAGAAAACTTTGAAAATGTAAACACTTTGTCATGCCCAATAGATATTTTATTTTTTTCATACTTAATTTTTACAGGAACAATTAAGCTATTTTTTACATTTTTAATTAAGTATGCTACTCCAACTTTTGCAGTATATTTTTTTTTCTTTCTTTCTAATTCTCCTGATGGAAATATGTAAATTGTTTCTCCTTTGTTGAGAAGTTTAATTGATCTTTCTAGAACTGTTCCATTTTTTAGAGTTTTAGTTGTTATACAACCAAAAAGAAGCATAAGATGCCTTAAATAGAATATTCTTAGATATTTTTCATCTGTGATAAATCTAAAAGGAGCTAATTTGGAAAATGTTTTGAAAGGAAAGGAATAGCAAACTAAAAAAGGATCAATTCTATTTGGATGATTTGACGCAATAATATATTTCTTATTCTTTTGAAATTCAAAATCTAAATTTGAATTAATTCTTAAAAAAAACCTTAGAGGAATTCCAAATATAAAATATGTAAAAATTTGCCATATGTAAATTACAATATTTTTCATAAAAACGCTGCCCCAACTATTAATAAATGCAATGACAAATAAATCAAAATAGCAAATCCTTGAATAAGTTTTGAACTAAAATTATCTTGTTTAAAAAAATAATATAAAATTGCCATTATATTCATTATAAAAACAATTATCCCAAAAAAAACCAGGCTTACTACATACGCAATTTGAAAAATAATTATTAAAAACAAAGTAAAAGAAAAAAATATTGAAAAAAAATATGTTAATGATGCTTTTTTTACTCCATATCTTCCTGAGTATGTGTCTCTTCCACTGCTCTCTTTTTTAACTGATTTTAATTTTCTAGCGATTTCAAGTATAACTGCATTAGCTAAAACAAATACAAAATGAATAATTAATAAAGGTTCTTTTATTGAAGACATTGGCTCAATCAAAGCATATAAATAAATTTGAAGGAAAAAAATCTGGAGAGTGTTTAAAAAATTATACAAAATAAAATGTTTTTTAATAAACTTTTTCACAAAGAATTCTTTTCTTGCAATAAGAGAATATACCATAGCAAGTATCCAAAAAATTAGCGTTTCTTTAGCAAAAATTAAATTCAACAAAATTTGAATTAATATAAAACAAAAATTAACTAAATTTAATTCTTTTATTGTAATTAATCCTCTTTGAACTGGACGTTCTTTATGATATTTATTATCAAATTTATTATCTTTAAAATCATCAAACACCCTAATATTAAACATAAATAATAGACAAGTTACTGTTCCAATAAAAATCTCTAAATTATAATCACTCAATTTTGCATTAGATACTGCAACTACAGCAACAGAGCTTAAAACAACTGATAATGTTGTGAAAATTAATACTACAAAAGGGAATCTTTCTTTTTGATATTTATAAAATCTAAAAAAAAAGTTTTTATTTTTCATATTGTAATTTTAATCCATAAATTCATATATAAATGTTAAGTTAATCTACATAATAAAATAAGATGAATGAGAAAATTAAGTATAGTATGTGTTGGGAAGATCCTAAACTAGTTACTAATGGACTTAACATAAAAACGTCTGACAATGTTTTAAGTATAGCTTCAGGTGGTGAAAATATTTTTGCTATTCTTCTTAAAGAACCTAATGAGTTAATTGCATTAGATAACAATACTTATCAAATTTATCTAGTTAAGCTAAAAGCTATTGCTATTAAATATTTAGAGTATGATGAATTTTACTGTTTTCTTGGATTTGAAAAGTGTGAAAATAGAATCTCAATTTTTAAAAAACTAGTTCCTTATTTAGATAAACAAGAAATTAAATTTTGGAACAAAAATATTGATCTTATAAAAAAAGGCATTATAAACTGTGGTAAACTAGAAAATTATCTTTACTATTTTAGAAAATGCGTTCTCAGGTTTGTTTTAAGCAAAAAAAATATCAAGTTTTATTTAGATTTAAATGATATCAAAAAACAAAAAGAATTTTTCCAAAAGAAATGGAATTCCTTTACATGGAAAATTCTTTTTAAAATATTTTTTTCAAAAACACTAATGAAACTTCTTGGTAGAGATAAAAAATACTTTGTTCATAATAAAATAAAAAATATTTCAAAACATTACTACTTAAGATCAAAACAAGGAATTACAAAAATTCCAACAAAAACTAATTATTTTATGCATATGATATTAACTGGATCTATTCCTAAATGTTTCAAAGATCATCCTTATCTTGATTTAAAAAACTACAAAAAACTAAAAAAATTAGTGCATAAAATCAAATATTTTAAAGGAACAGTAAATGATTTCTTAACTTCTAATTCAATTAATATTTCCAAATACAATCTATCAGATATTTTTGAAAAAGATAGTCAAAAAAATTATGAAAACACTCTCTTATTAATATCAAAAAAATCAGACAAAGGTATGAGGATTTGCTACTGGAATAATATGGTAAAAAGATCAAAGTATTCTAAATTTATTAAATTAAAAAGATTAAATCTTTTTTCAGAAGAATTATTTAAAAAAGATAGAATCTTTTTTTATTCAGATTTTTTTGTTGAGGAAAAACCATAGTATCTCACTGTTAATTCTTTAGGTATGTTTTGAATTTTGAATTCATTTGAATAATCCAAGAGTTCACCATCTGCCATAAAAAAAGATTTTTTTTTAGTTTTAATATTTATTTTATTAAAAGACTGGTAAAAAATTGATTTATCGTTTATATGTTGTCCTTTAATAACTTCTTGCACCATTTTAAAATCTTTAAAAATTGTTTTAGGTTTTTTAATAATACAAATTTCAAATTTTCCATCATCATTCACTGATTTAGGAGATAACATGAATCTCTTTCCAATAAATCCTTGATTGCAAACAGCTAGTAGCATTTGTGGTTGATTAATTATTCGAGAATTAATTTTTCTTATTAAAACACCATCATATCCAAAAAGAATTTTCTTTAAAACATGAAAATAATATACAAAATCATTCATTAAATTGCTTTGAACTTTTCTAGATTTTGATGCATTCAAAGACTCAATTACTTGTGTAGGTAAACCTAGTCCTCCACCTGTCACAAAGTAATTAGAATTCACTCTGATTAAATCTATATTTTTTATTTTTGTTTGATATATTCCATCAAATATTTCTTCAATGTTTAGAGGTATATTTAATTCTCTAGCTAAGTCATTGGCTTTACCACAAGGTAAAATACTAAGAATTACTTTTTTTCTTTTATTAGATTTTAGTTTCATAAAATTATTTATAAAATTATTAAGGGTTCCATCTCCTCCACAAATCAGGAATTCTCTTTGTCCTTTGTTAATTTGATCTAAAAGTATTTGAGAAAAATCTTTTTTTTTTGTAGAAAAAAAACTTGTTTGTTTTTTATTAAAATATGAAATAACTTTTTTAGAAGTTAATGAGTTTGGATTAAGAAAAATAAAAGGAAAAAATTTCATTTATGCGTTTTAATCATTATCTACTCTTGGTGCTAAAATAAATGCTAACATCAATTGATCTGTAACTTTATATTCTAATTTTAGTGGGTAATCTGAATTAAATCTAACATAAACACTTGGAGAAAGCTTACTTCCTTGAATCATTTTTTTAAGGTATTCAATTGAGTATTTTGCATTAAGAGTTTCTTCTCCTTCTTTTGTTATTATGGTATTATCGTCACTTGGAATTTCAATTTTAGCTTTAGATAAATCTCCTTCAGCACTAATTGTGAATTTTTTAGCGTCTGCTGAAAATCTTACTGATTCTGCAACAATACTAACGTCTTCAATTGCTTCATTTAATGTTACTGTATCTGCTTTAATTGATATAGGAAAACTTAGTGAAGGAATTTTTTGTTCTCTTTCTTCAAGTTCAATTATTGGTAAATAAAAGGTTCTTGTTGTATTTGCTCTAATTGTAACTTTGAACTTATTTTCTTCTAATTCTAATGTTAAAACATCATTTGGCCCTGATCTTTTTAGGACTTGTTTTAAATTGTTTAAGTTTAATGCTACTTTAACTTCTTTATCAATTTTATACTCTGTAAAGCTTGAACTTAAAAGTTTAAAAATAACCATTGCTACATTTGCAGGATCCATTGCAATTAAATCAATTGAATCCTTTGATATTGTAAACCTTGCTTCTGTAACTAAATCTGAAATAATAGACACACTGTCTTTTAGAAGTTTTGAATCTGCTAGTGTAAGTTTCATTTTTGTTCCCCCTTGGTGGTGTGAAAATGAATACCTTGAAAAATAAGATTTTTCATTGGTTTCATATTATTAACCCCCCTTAAAGTATATAAAAATGAATAATATATTAATTTATAAAAGTTACTGAGTTATTTTAGAAGTTTTTGCATAATTCTCCCAATATAAGTTTTCCCAAATTTGTGAGTGATTTTGTATAAAGGGAAAACAATTGAAGATCTAAATTGATCTGTAAAATGTTTTTCAATTCTAAATTTTTTAATAAGCTCATTATTTTTCCTTATTTGTTTATTTTGCTCATCAAGTTTCATTGAATATGCTTCTAGCATATTGATATAGTCTTCTCTTTTGTAAAAATACGTATGTTTAGTTATTGTTAAAGGTGTTAATTTATCTAAAATCAATTTTGAATATATTGTTTTTTTATTTAAGATTGAAATTAATTGTTCATTTGAGGATTTTAATGAATCAATAATTGACTTTTTTTCAATTAATTGATTATTTAAAACTAAATTTTCATTTGATTTAACTACTATTTCATCTTCTAACTTTTTTAACAAATTATTTAGTTCAAGTAAAATCTTATTATGATTAGAAGAAATTTTTTTCTTTTCTGATTTTATTTTTGACTTAGATTGCATAAAATAAAAACACTCTATCTTTTTATTAAAAGATTGTGGTTTTGAAAAAATTAAAACAAATCTGGATAATTCAAATAACTCAGCAAATTAGTTTTTGAATCCCTAAATTGTCTCCTAATTTCTCGATTATAGTCTTTTAACCATAAAGATTCAAAATCTTCATTTATTGTGCCAAAAAAATATTTTCCTAAAACAATGTTACCATATGAATCTATAAAAAGACTTCTTAAAATATTTTCAAAAAAATATTCTTGTTTTGTCATAGTTTTAGGTAACAAATTTTTATATTTTACAAATTTTTGATTTGAAAATATATTTGTATTACTTGTGATTTTTTTTCCACTCAAAATTTTTTTTGGAAAATAATATTGAAATTCATTTACGAAATTAGTTTTATATTTTTCTTCAATACTCTTTTGAGTTAATTCTTTATCTTTTTTATAAGGAAAAGTTACAACAATCTTAACTTTGTTTAAAGTGTATTTTTGAATTTGTTTAACTAATTCTTTTTGTTTAATATAAGACTTAAATTTTATGTTAAGTGTGAGATCACCTAGCCTAAGAAGTTTAAGTAGGTTTTTATCTAATTGAAGTTCCTCCAAAAATTTAAATTCAATTTCTATTCCTTCTTTGGCTAATTTTTTTATCAGAGAATAAAAGATATTTTTCTTTGGTAATTTCTTTAAACGAAAAACTACTTTTTTAAGAAATCTTTGTGCATTAAACATAAATTTTTCTAGTTCTTCTAATTTTATTTTTTCAGATAAATCAATAAAACAATATTTAGGCATTTTTACTAATACTTTATCAGAAAAACTACAATTAAATGATACCATGCATGTTTGTTTACATTTGCTAATTTTATTTTTTACAGTATTTGCTTTTTTTGAATTCCAAATTAATCTTGGTAAATCATTCGTATCACCTATTGAACCATATTTAAATTCACTACTTAAAGGACAAACTATAATTTTATTGTCTGATTCTATAAAATAATTCGTGTATCTAACAGAACAACCTTCATTAGGTATTTTACAAACTCTAATTGGATCCAAAAAATATTCTTTCATTTTAGAAAGTTGAGTTATTGAAGAAACTATTTTATACTTTTTTTTCCTCAAATCAATAAGTTGATCTAATGATGAAACAACTTGACTAAATTTCGGCCAAAGAAGATCCTCTTTGTATTTTCTAACATCTTTTATTTGAATTGCTTGAAAAGTTATGTTTTTAATGTAACTTTGAGTTTTTGCCCACTTAACAAAATTAGGAGTTTCTACAATATTATGACTCATAATTGTGTAAGTAAGATTATTCTTAAATTTTGGAATTAGTTCATCTAGTTTTTTTAATCCACTTATTGATCTTTTAAAACTTCCAGGTACACCTCTAATAAAATCATGAGTTTTTTCAAATCCATCAATAGAAACACTTAAAGTGTGTACTTCAGATTTTGCAAGCTTTTGTATAATTGAATTTGTAAAAAGTGAACCATTAGTTTGAAGATGAACTATAATTTTTTGTTTAGCACAAAAATCAAGTAATTCAAATAATTTAGGATATAAAAAAGGTTCTCCACCTGAAATATTTAATACATAATTTTTCAGCCATTTCTTTAAACCTAATAAATGACTTTTTAGTTTCTCAAAATTAGCTGATTGTTTTTTATAAAATTCATTATAATTGTGGTCCATTGGACAATGTAAACATCTAAAATTACAAAAATTTGTTAAATTTAAATTAATCAATGTTGGTTTTTGTTGATATTCTAAATTTTCCACAATCATTAAAAATAACAATATAAAAATAATTTAAAAAAGTTTACTTTAGATTAAAATAGAAATATTTTCAATTAAATTTAAATATTTCCCTCTTCTACTATCCAGGAAAAATGAACCTTTTGTTTTTTAGTGATATGCATGGAAATTTGAAAGTTTTAGATAGTTTAAAGAATAAAGCTAAGGAAGCTGATGGTATTGTATGCTCAGGAGATTTTACTGTTTTTGAAGAAGACATTGAAAAAATATTAAAAAAACTTTCAAAATTTGATAAAAAAGTTCTTTTAATTCATGGAAATCATGAAGATGAAGACAGAGTTAGAGATTTATGTGAAAAACATGATAATATTTCATTTTTGCATAAGGGTGTTTTCCACGCTGAAGACTATATTTTTATGGGATATGGTGGCGACGGGTTTTCAACAAATGATCCAGAATTTGAAAGAGTTGCAAAATTTTTTAAAGAAGAATCAAAAGATAAAAAAAGAATTGTATTATTTACACATGGACCTCCTCATGGCACTGTTATTGATAAAATAAATGGTGAACATAGAGGAAATAAATCATACAGAAATTTCATTGATGATGTTAAACCTCATTTAGTTATATCTGGACATTTTCATGAAAATGCTGGAAAAACTCAAAAAATTGGTAGAACTTTATTTGTTAACCCAGGCCCGCATGGGGCTTTTATTGATATTTAGATTATTCTTATTAATAAGATATTTCTACCTTATTTGATGTTAAAGCCTATTACTATTGAGTTATCTTTAGATTTCGACTTAACGATGACTCAATTTTATCAACAAGAACCTCTATTAAAATATTATTATGGATTAATTGGGAAAAAATTTAATGATAAATCAGTATTAGAATATTTTCAAGCAGCAAATGAGAGATTTCCTGATCAAGAAATCCCTTTATCTGTAATGCAAGCAATAATCGCTGATTCAAAAGAAGGAGGAGTCTTAGCGGGATTGTCAAATAATAAGCTTTATGAACTTGGACAAGAAATTTCACCTGCTGTTGGAATTCAAGAGTTTTTTCCTGGATTAGAAAAAAAATATGGAGATCAAGTACATTTTGTTTACAGTATTATTTCACTCGGTTTTAAACCAATGGTTCAAGGATTTTTAAAAGAAACAGGTCTTGATAACTATGTTAAATATGTTGAAGCTTCTTCTTTTTCTGAAGATTCAAATGGAGTAATAAATGGAATTGATCGAGTAATTAAAGCAAAAGATAAATTCTTTTCAATTAATAGTTTTAGACAGCATTGGGTTGACCAAAGATATGATCCTTTTATTTATATAAGCGACAATGACCATCCAGTTTTTAAAATGATAAGTGTTTTTGGTGGAATGCCTATTTGTGTTTATCCAAAAGATGATCCAGTTGCTCACAAAAGAGCATTGGAACAATTAGAGATTGAAACACCAAGACTTCCACCATATGGATCTTCTATTAAACCTGGTGCCCATCATGTTCTTCCAAGAGATTTTTCACCAGAAGGTGAAGTTTTTCAAACAGTATGTAAAAAAATAGACGAAGAAATTGAAATTGCAGAGACTAACCGGTTGTATTTTCTTAATCAAGATCAAGCATCTGAGGTTTAAACTCCTCAAATTTCCAATCATCATAATTCATTATTCTTTGAAGATTCTCTTTTTTCATTAAAAGAACTACAGAACTCTCTGGTTTTTCATCAACATAAACTAAATTAGAATATTTTCCAACTTGTTTTGCAAATTCTCTAATCTCATCATGAGAAGGCATATTCTCTTTTGACAATCTTCGCATAGAATATCCTACATGCATATATCCTTTGCATTCTACATAATCATAGTGTCCTTCTAATTTTTTTATAAATTCACCAAATAGTTCTGGATGAACCATGTTATATCCTTTTGTTAATGTTAATCTTAAAACTCTTCTTGTTTTTAGATTTTTCATGATTTGTAATGTTTTATTAAATCGTTCCCATGCATCTTTAATTAATGGATTTGTATCCTTAATAAATAATTCTTTAGTTGGAGCAGCAAGAGTGATATAAAATTGTGTTGGCTCATGACCAATTAATTTTTCAATCATTTCAGGACATGATCCATTTGTAACTAAATACGCGGTGATTCCTCTACTGTGAATTTCATCAATTAATTCAGGAAGTCTAGGATACATTGTAGGTTCTCCTGTAAGAGAAATTGCAAAATGCATTGGTTTATACATTTCTTCAAGTCTTTCCATATTTACTTCAGAGTTTCCTTTAAATCCTATTAATAGCTTAACATGTTCTTTTATACACCCGTCAACAATTTCTTTAGGATCATCAACAGGACCACTCCATTCTTTAGATGCTGTTGAAATATCTCTCCAGCAATGCCAACATCTAAAATTACAATGTTGAAGAGCTGGAGTCATTTGAACACATCTCCAAGTCTTTATTCCATAAAATGTATTTTTGTAACATAAACCTCGATTAATCATAGATTTTTTTGTCCAACCACAAATTTTTACAGCTGAATGATTACCTACAATTCTATATCCTTGACGTTCAAGTTCTATTCTTTTTTTCTCAGGAACCATTCTAATTTCAAAGGAAGAAAAAATCATTTAAAAAGATTGAGTTAAATCTTTAAAAAATATTCATCATACTTTGTATGATTTTCATAAAGTATTAATATTAAAACTAATCCTTGTGAACCAATGGAGAGAAAAGAGTTAAATTCTAGACAAGAACAAAAAAAGAAAAAACTTAAAGGGTATTTTCAAAAAGGGGTTCTTGGTGTAATTGCTGTTTTAGTTATGATTAAAATAAACAAAATTCTCTTTTTTTTAATTGTTTTTTATATTCTTGGTTTTTTAGGTAAATATATTCGTGGGGCATTTGGATTAAAAATGGTTGTACTTGATCCTAATTTATTTTTTTATATTATAATTGTAAAGTTTTTTGGAATTAAATGGTTATTTGTCTTTTTATTTTTGACTGTAATTGTAAATGATATGGTAACTGGAATCTTTTCTTTAGGCTCTTTTTTGAATTATGTTTTATATCACATAGCTCCAATTTTTGCTATCGCAATATTTGGAAATAGCTCTATGAGACTCTATGGAAATATTGCAAGTTTAATTTATTCATCTCTATATTTTGTATTTAGAACTTCATTTTTTTTCCCTTCACCTTTGGCAGACGACCCCTTTCAAGTTACTGTTAAGGCTATTACAAGTATGATTTTTACATTTTTATATATTGTATTTTTTGGTCCAATTTTTCAAATATTACTTGGTTAAAAAAAAACAAAAAACTCGAATAGTTTATAAAGAAAAAACACTTAAATAAGAAAATGAAAAAATATCAAAGATACTTTGTTGAAATATTATTTTATATTGTTAATATATTGTATCTAGGACTAGTAACCTTTCTTTTACTTAAAGATTATATAATTTTTGAAGTTTTCATGGCATTATTATTTGTTCAAGTTATGGGATCAATGTTAATCTTATTTTTTTATTACCTTCATTCAAAAGTTAAAAAGTTGGCAAACTCTTTGAAATTTGATTTTATAACAAGATTTATGGAACAACCCAGAATGGAAGGAACATATAAAAAAAATTGGTTCCAAATTCATTTTACTAGTAGATCTTATGGCGAATATTGGGGATTACCTAGAACATACATTAAACTTCAATTTAAAGAAAATAAAAATTTTGATGTTGATGTTCTATTCAAGTACAAAGAATATGTGTTAAATAACAACATAATTAATAATATTGAACATATTAAAAGAGGTTATAAAAATTATTTGCTCATGCGAGTAAAGTATTATATTTTAAAGCCTAATGAACTTCTGCATCTTATGGATTTACTTTTGAAAATATCTAAAAAGGCTAAAAAGTAGATTTTTCGAAAAAATTTATATAACAACGAATTCTTAAAACTAATAAATGAAGAAAGATCGTACTGTTTTGCTAGTAGTATTTGTATTTATTTTTGTACTCTTACTTCAGTATTCAATTATTTTTATTGCATTAAAATCTAAAACTTCAGCTAGAGATATTAGTGCTAATGTTTTATTAAGTGATCCAGTAATTGGTGTCTCTGTGTGTTTTAATCATCCTCCTTCTGTTAATGTTAGTATGTGTAATGATTCTGTTGTAGTTGATTATAATTACACTTGTTATGTGAACGCTACAGACATTGATGGAAATAGCATTACTTTTGATACTATTTATTATAATGAAACATATCCTTTTGAAATTGAATTAAGTGGTTTAATTAATTTTACACCTAACATTAATGACACAGGAAATTATACGATTCCAGTTCGTGCTAGAGATTCTATGGGTTGCTCTAACTCTGATGATATGAAAGAGTTTGAATTTGAAGTTTATAATATTAATGACCCGCCATATTTAGCAACTTCAATTCCAAATCAATCTTGGAATCAGGATACTACTTTAGATGGTGCTTTTGATTTGGATGATTATTTTTTTGATCCAGATTTAGATGTTTTATCATATACACGAGTTTCTTCTCCTTTAGATAATATTCGAGTTACAATAGATTCTTCAACAAATGAAGTGACCTTTGCACCTCTTTCTGGCTGGTATGGAACTGAATATGTAATGTTTATGGCTTGGGATCCATTTTATGCTAATGCTTCTAGTAATAATCTCACTCTTATTGTTAATTATCTTGAGGATGAAGAACAAACTCCCGATATTGGAGGAGGTGGAGGAGGTGGAGGAGGTGGCAGCGCCAGTGTTCCTGATTGTATTCCTAGATGGTATTGTCGTCCTTGGGGAAAATGTCAACCAGATAATTTAGTATATAGAGATTGTTATGATCTTAATAATTGTTCAAACAGTTTTGGAAAACCTAATGTTACTGAGTCTTGTGAATTTGAATCTACTTGTTATGATGGAATAAAAGGGCCTGATGAAGAAGGAGTAGATTGTGGTGGCCCTTGTCCTAATTGCGGAACTTGTTATGATAAACTTTGCAATAATAATGAAGATTGTACTAAAGAATTAATTGAATTACCTGATTGCGGTGGTTCTTGCAAACCTTGTGAATACATAATTGAAACTTGTTTTGACGGAATATGTAATAATAATGAAGATTGTACTAAAGGATTAACTCAAATACCTGATTGTGGTGGTACTTGTAACGAAGAATGTCCAGTTCAAGAACAACCTGTTGAACTTCAAAAAATAAATTGGAGTTCTTTAATGTGGTTCTTAATTCTCCTTGTTGTAGGATATACTGCTAAAAAATCTTATCCTTATTTACTTGTCCTTCTCAAAAAAAGAAGGAAAAAAATGTATGAAGAAAGACTACTCCTTGAAACAAAAGTTACAGAATCTATTCTTGAAAGTTTAAAGAAAATTGAAGAGATGATTGCAAATGGTGAAAGTATTCAAAAAATAATTGTATTGTTCTCTGCTCTTGTTAGAAAATATTTTAAGAATTTGTTTGAACTAGGATATGAATTTACATATCAAGAAATTATGAATGAATTAAGATCTAGAAATATTAGTCCAACTTTTAAATCAGTTCTAAAAAACTTTTTTGAAAGATCACTTGAAGTTGAGTTCTCAGGCGTTGCAACATCAAGAGCAGAAATGAGTGCAATGGTTTCTGAATTTAAAGAAGTTTTATCTTTAACTAGTAAAGAACCATTAAAAACAGATGAAAGAATAAATATTGGTAAAGGAAAAATGACAAAAGTAGATATAATGTTCCTAGATGTTGCTAAAGCTGAATCTCATTTAAGAAGAAATGAATTGAATTTAGCTTATGGTTTATATGTTAATCTTCATAAGAAATTCAATGAACTTTCAGATAGAGATAAAAAAAGATTACATGGATTTATTTCTCGACTTTATGAAGAAGTAAAGTTAGCTAGAGAAAATTACGAAACAGATATTTCTTAATTAATTATGACTAGAAAACTATATAAATACTTTCTACCTTCATAAGTTACGTACATTAAAGAATTTAGTATACTTAGTGAATTAAATGAACTAAGTAAACTAAGTTTAATAATATAATTTAAATAACTTATTAAAAATGACGAACGTAAATATTGAAATTCCGGATGATTTGCATAAAAAAACTAAAATTCAATGTGCTATTGATGAAGTTACTCTAAAAGATTTCATAATTAAATCAATTGAGGAGAAATTAAAAAGAAAAAAATAATGAGAAAGGTCAAGTGCGCAATGTGACTCATATAGAACTGGTCCGGTTCTGAATTCTTTAAACTGAGTACACCCCCAATGCACTTGGCCCTCATATTTATTACGATGAGTTACAAAAAAAACAACTGGAAAAGAAACTTTGCAATTTTATTAATAATATCTCTAATCAGTGTTATCTTAATTTCTTCAGCTCTAACACTAAATTCAGTTAGTATAACTCCAGATAGTGAACAAAATCCAAAAACAACTGACGATCTGAACTGTACATGGTCATATACTGATGGTGGAACAAATGTTAGAGGAAATGTAACTTGGTATAATGGGTCTGTTGAGTTTTTAAAACAATACAATCAAACAAATTATGCTTTACTTAATAACACATACACTGCAGAAGGAGAAACTTGGAACTGTACTGTTGTTTTAGGAAATGAAACAGTTTCTATAAGTAATAATTTATCTTATACTATTACAATTAAAAACTCTCCACCAGACGAACCTTTTGTCCAGTATTTAGGAAACAATATTGATAATTATCTTGAAATAACTGAAGACATTGAATACATTTTTTTATTAAACACTAGTGATCCTGATCCAAGCGATACTTTATCCTATTCATTAACTTCAACAGCTTCTTATTGTAGTATAGATACAAACTCAGGAGTTATTACTTGTAATGCAACTGCGCAGCCAGATACTGCAGTAAATGATAGATACTGGTTTTATGCAAATGACGGAACAATTGCAATAGGAACTTATGCTGATTTTAATGTAACTCCTGTAAATGACAGACCTTATTTTTCTTCAGGTCCAGATAATCACACAATGAATGAAAATGAGACAATGACATATTCGTTTACTGTAAGTGATGAGGAAAATAATACAGGAGCCTATATTTTTGATTTAAATTACAATATAACTTCGGAATTTGGTGATGATAGATTAAATATTACAAATGCTGATAATGTTTTTTCAATAAAATTTGAAAACAATAGAAAAAGTACAAGTGCTGATGTAGGAAACACAACAGTATATCTTGCTGCTTGTGATCCTGAAGATTACAATCTATGTATTAATGATTCATTTAATTTAGAAGTAATTTCAATTAATCACTGGCCTAACTTATCTTTAATTCAAAACTCAAGTGCAGCTCAAGGAGATCTCCTAGAAATATTTATTAATGCAACTGATGAAGATATTAGCAATGAATTAGAATTTCAAATAACTGGTCTAAATTGTGTTTATGATCCTTGGAATATTACAACAGTAAATAGTAGTATTAATGCAACTGGACTCATAAATATGACATTAAATAATTCACATGTTCTATGTCCAAATGTGACTGTTACAATAAATGATAATTATGGAGGATCAGATTCACAAAATGTTTATTTTAACATAACAAATAGAGATGACTCACCTATTATTTACAATTTAAGTTATTCAACAAATAATACACATGGAAATAATCTTTCAAGTATTATTACTTATACAAATACCCTTTTTACATATCAAATTAATGGAACAGATCCTGATTTAGGTTATGATTCTTTTGAAACAATTTCTTATACTGAAAATTCTTCACTTTGCGGAGCTAATTGTCCTACTATCAATATATCAACCTCTGGTTTAATTAATCAAACATTTACTCAGAGTGGAAATTTTTCATATGAAATAAATTTGACTGATTATTATTATAATTATACAACAGCAATTATGAATATTGAAATTATTGATAATGCATATCCATTCTATAATCACACAATTATTAATTTAACAGCAAATGAAACAATTGAATTTAGCTATAAAATGAATGCCACTGATCCAGAAGGCACTCATGTTAATTTTACAGATAATACCACAATATTCAATATAACTAATGAAGGACTCATTAATCATAATTATTCGTGTAGTGATATAGGAAATTATTCGGTAGAAGTAACTATCACTGATCAAGGAGGAGCAGAAAATTCAACTCAATTCAATTTTGAAATTACCAATCTCCCTCAAACTCCTGTGCTACCAAATTTTGGGAATTTAACAATTTGGGAAGGGATTTCATATAATAGAAATATTAGATCAGAAACTGTTGATTATGATTTAAATGAATATTGTTCAAAAACTACTGATTCACTAACTTATACCTCACGGTTTACTGTTGGAACAACTCTTTTTAATGTTAGCTCTATTGGTTTAATTTCAGATTTCACTCCAACAAAAGCGCAGCCAGGATCTTACAGAATTAATATTACTGTAATTGATAGTTATGGATTAAATAGTTCAAAATTATGGAATTTAACTATAGCAAATCGATCTGATATCCCTACAATTAATAATATTACACCACATGGGAAACCAATGAATTTAACCTGGGCATTAGAATCTGATTACAATCCTTTAAATTTAACAAACACAAACACTACTGAAAACTCAACAGTATATTTTGATCATAATTCTACTGACCCTAATTCAGATCCTCTTGTATTTAATTGGACTTATGACGGATCTGCTGTTAGTTATGACAAAAATTATTCAAGATTCTTTGATTTTGATGATAGTGGAACATATAATATTACTTTAACAGTTAGCGACAATGCCTCTGGAAGTCTAGAACATTATGTAAAATTTACATGGAATTTAACTGTTGACAATAAAAACCGAGCACCTTTACTTAATAACACTCTCCCTAATATTTCAGTAAATACAACAACTCTGTATGAAACTTATTTAACTGGAGGAATAGGTAATATTAAATTTAATGATCCAGATGGAGATACATTAACATACAATAATAGTCCAACATCAAAAGCTACCATAACATATAGCGGAAATTCAATGACAATCACACCTCTTGAAATAGGTGTTGAAGAATTTAAAATCACTGCTAGTGATGGTACACAAAGCATCACAAGTACAAATATTACGCTTAATATTACTGGAGTTGTTAATACTACAGAAGAATCTTCCTCTTCAGACACATCTAGTGGGAGTAGTGGAAGTAGAACTGAAGTAGTTCCTTATACAATTGTTGAAGAAGTTGAAATTGAAAAAGATGTATATTTAGATATAATAAATCCTGAACCTGCTGTAATTTATAGTAATAACACATTAAGACAAGTTATTAGTATTATTAATAGTGGAAATAAAACTCTTAGAGGAATAACTCTCTCTGCTGTTACTAATTCAACAACTGCAGATATAAGTTTTTCAAATAATTACATAAATGAACTTGCTGTTGGAGAAACTCAAAAAACAGATTTAATAATTGTAGATTATCAAATTTACAATAATTATCAAATTGTTATTCAAGCTAATGTAACTGATCCAGTATACAAAGATAAAGCAGTTATTTACATTAATGCATTAACAAAATCTAGAGGAAATCAGTCCTTAAGTCGTACAAAAATTACATTTGCAGCTGATTTACTTGCCAGTAATCCTGAATGTGTTGAATTAAATGAGTTCCTAAAAAAATCTCGAGAATTAATGGAGCAACAAAATTATGAAGAAGCTGCAAAAATTACTGATGCTGTAATTCAAGGTTGCAAATATTTGGTTTCCCAATCAAAATTAGTTGATGAAAGACCAACAAATTGGGTTTTGAACTTAGGAATTGATAAAGTACCATATCTAAAAATTGCATTGATAATGTTTGTTCTTGCAATGATAGTTACTGCAACAATTACATTTAAATTAAAAAAATCAAATGATGATGAAGTTAGTAAAAATTCTTAATCACTTAAAACAAGATTAAATATTTCACGTGTCATACTCTTATGAACATATTGACTTAAGTGATTTTTTATTTTCCAATTTGTTTTTTGAATCAAAGATTTTGCAAGTTTTTTATCTGGAAAAATTATTAAAAAATTTTTTGTTAATTTTTCTGTATTCTTTAAAAATTTTAAATATAATTCAGTTGTTTTTAGGGCTATAGAATTTTTTCCATAAGGCAAATCTGTAACAATTAAATCATATTTACCTTTTATTTTTGTTGCATCTTTAACTTCAAGTTTAAACTCTTGAATTTTATAATGTTCTAGATTTTGTTTTGCTCTTTTTATTTGTATTTTATCAATATCATAACCTATTACATCAAATCCCATTAAACCTGCTTCAATAAGTATTCCTCCTGATCCACAAAAGGGGTCAAGAAATTTTCCTTTTTTTAGTCCAGATAAATTTATACATGCTCTTGCTAAACCTGGGTGAAGTGAAGTTGGGTGCAATTGAGGTCGCAAATGTGCTTTTCTTTTAAGAAAACTCTTATCTATTTCTGAAACTAATTTCCCTACTACTACTTTTTTTTCTTTAAAGAAAAAAGTAATATGTGTTTTTGAATTTTTTAATTTGACTTTAGGACTTTTTAGTCTTGAATAAATAATCGAAGAAAATTCTTTTGTTTTATTCACACCTTTTGTTTCTACATAAAAATTTTCTTTATAGATTTTGTTCCAATCAAATTCTTGTGTTTTTTTTTCAATATCTTTTATAGAAGATTTAAACAAAAACTCATATTCATAATGTGAAAGTCCCAATCTGTCATACAGATTTTTACTTGAATCCAAGATTAATAAATTATCAATTAGTTCAAATTTGCATGTGTTAGCTAAACTCAAAACTTCTTGTTTTGCTAAATCTATATTTGATTTAGATAATACAAATATTTTCTTCATAAAGAATAGAAATAAGATAACAATATAATATTATTTATCAAAAACAGTCATTATTTTCCATAATGAAAAAATATATAAGGAAATAAGTCCAATAAATTGATTAATGGCAGGAAGAGGAAGACCAGTTAGCTCACCAATAAGACAACATATTGTTGAAATTTTGTATTTTATGGGTAAAGCATATGGATATGATATCTATAGACATTATATTGAAATATTTCCTAAAATTACACTAAGAAGCATTTATTATCATTTAAAAAAAGGTGTAGAAATAGGAGAATTTGAAGTAGAAAAAATAAAAAAAGAAAAAGGCGATTATTCTTGGGGTGAAATGGCAGAAAAGATTTATTATAAATTAGGGCCAAGTGCCTCTCCAAAAATAAACGAAGAAGCTAAAGAATATTTTAAAAACAAAAAAAAGTAAAAAAAGATGGTGAATCAACAATTACTTGATTATATTAAAAGTGTTCAAGCTAAAGGTCACTCTAATGATTCTATTAAAGACCATTTAGTTAAACATGGATATTCTATAGATTCTGTAAATGAAGCTTTTTTATTACTACACACACCTACAGAAAATCCTCCACCTATTGCAGAAGTAAAACCTGAACAGGAACTAGCAAAAGAAAAAAAAAGAAGTAAAATATTTCTTTATATTGGTTTAGCACTTGCATTAATCGTAGTTATTATTTTAGGAATCTTTTTACTTAGCTCATTAGTAGGTAATAATGAATGTAAAGACGTCTCTGTTAAAATTCATGAATTAAACAATGCTGAAGTACTCTGTGTTTTTCCAGATAATTCAAAAATCATGACTATTATTTCAAATAATGGAAATGTAAATATTGAACATGTTGAATTTAAAATAAAAAGTGATTCTACTATTTCAAAAAGACTTGATAATATTAACCTTGCACCTGACCAGATTTTTTCCCACACACTTGAATATGGTGGAAATAATATAAATGAGATCTCAATAATTCCTGAAGTGAGTGGTAAATCCTGTAAACCTTTTAAAATCAAAGAAATTAAGACTTGTTAATTTTATTCTTATTATGAAGTTTTTTTAATAATCCAATAACTGCGTAAGCTTCTCTTTTAGACATCATTGATTTTTCCAAGATATTCTTCCATGCTTTTCTTTGAGTTTCTTGTTTTTCTTTTGTTGAAAAATATACAGAATGAATTAGATCGTCAATTTTTTCTAAAATTATTTCTCGTTCTTTATGCGACGCTTTTTTAATGTGAGAATCTATTTTTTCTTTTTTTGTTTGTAAAAATAGTTCATAAAAAATAGTACTTGCTGCGTGACTTATGTTCATTGCAGAATATTTTTTTGATGTTGGAATAGAAATAACAAAATCACATTGTTTTATTTCTTCATTACTTAGACCTGTTCCTTCATTTCCAAAAACTAATGCAATTTTTTGATTAGTAATTTTTGTAGAAAATTCTCTAGGCGAAAGAGGAGTTCTAGGTAAATTATAATCACTTCCTAAAACTGATGTTGTTCCTACAATTAGATCAAATTTTTTATTTAATTTAGAAAAATCTTCATATGTTTGAATTTTAGCATTTTTTAATATCTTTTTTGCGTGCATACTTACCCTTAATGCTTGTTCATCTAAGGGATCACAAAAAGGCTCAATTATAATTAAAGAACTTAAATCAAAATTTGCCATTGATCTGCAAATAAATCCAATGTTTTCAGGAGTTTCAGGTTTTAATAATACTACAGTAATCATAAAATTAAGTTATGATGATTAATTTAAAAAAATACCTAAAATAAAATTAAAAAAATGATGAAAATCCAAAAACTAGATTTTCAACTTTTTCAATCCTTAAAACTTAAAGACTAAAAAAATATTGAAAAAATACTCATGATTACTCCACTTAAGAAATTCCATAATAAAATAAAAAGCACGAGTAAACCTAAATAATTAATAAACATCCAAATATAATTTGATTTTTTCTTGTCTTTTACTAAATAATCAATATTTAGTTTTAACATTCTAGCTCCATCGGTAATAAATATTGGAAAGAGATTAAATAAACCAATATTGATACTTAAAAACCAGGTCCACCAAAACAATTCAATTAACCATATTAGAATTGAATGTAATATTTTATGATTATTGTTTGGAACAATAATATTATTTCCTAAAATCCAAATCCCTACATACGCTCTTGAATGATTTGTTGGATTCGAAATTGTTTTTATTGAAAAAAATTCACCAGAATCTAATGTTAGATTTGCATCATCTCCAGGTTTTAATTTGTCTAATACAATTTCTAAATCTTTTAAAATAAAAATTTCTTCACCATTCACGTTTGTTACAATTGATCCTTCAGATAATCCTGCGGCGTATGCTGGAAGTGTTTCATTCATAATAGGATTTATCAAAACTCCATGATTTTTTGTAATCATCCCATCCAATTGAATTGCTCCAAACATTAAACCTAAACACACTAAAAAAAGTAATATATTTGAAAAAGGACCTGCTGCAAAAATTGAATGTTGAATTTTATGAGGTTGTTTTGCAATTGTTTCTTCGTCTAATTCTACAAAAGCTACTGGAAAAGGACCTACAACACCAACACCAGAACTTCTAACTTTTTGTTTATGAGCCCTAGCCACTACTCCATGTGAAAACTCATGTACTATCATAATTACTAATAACGCAATCCATCCAATAATCAAAGGAATTTTAATTCCTGTTCCTGCTATTTCAAATCCTGGAACAGCCGGACCTGCACCAGGTAAATCATTTGTTCCAAGCAATGTATCTCTAACCATTGGATACAATAAATAAAGGAACACAAAAAAACCAAGATATGCAAAGACTATTGCAATATATCCAATAAACTTGACAAATTTTCTATGTTTAGAACTAATTTTATCCATCAAATTTAGCCCTAATTTTGTTCTTAATAAAAACGCAATACCTTCTTGAGTTAGTTTTTCTTTATTTAGATAGATAATAAGCATTATAGCACTATAGAATAGCAATGTCCATTGATATTCTTTTAAAATTAGAAAAGAAATCATTTTTTCCTAAGAGGTCTAAATGCGTGTCCACCACATCCTTTGCATGTGACTTTTCCTGCCAATACCTTTAGGTTAGATGTTTTTGTTTTTGACTTGCATTTTCTGCATACAAAAACTCTTTTAAACAATCTATTATCTGCTTCTGGGAATTTAACCATATTACTAATCTCCTTTAATTTGTTTAATTACTTTGTCGCCAAGAATATCCCAGTATAACACTGTAACTCCATCCTTAACTTTGTCTAATAAATCTTCTGGAATTTTCATATCAAATGTTTCGTAACTTTCCATATCCATAACATTTGCTGTGTCGCCACTTATTGAAAGAACTTGTGCATTTAATTTATCTATAATTGGAGTTTCAACATTATCGTGTCCTGGCATAACTATTTGTCTTTTTTTGCCATCCATAATACCTACTGCTTCTACTCTTATTTTCGCGTGACCGTGCTTTCCTGGTCTTGATACTTGCAAATCTTTAATTACACTTGCTTGCCCATCCATAACAATATAATTACCTTTTTTTAAACTTCCAACATGAACTAATTTTGTTCCAGCCATTCTTATTTCCTCCTCTTTGAGAATTTACTTGATATTTATAAAGATAACTCTCGTTAAATTATTAAAGTTTTTAAGGTTTTTGTTTGAGAGATTAATAATAAATTATATTTCTCTTAATATTTTTTCAATAATTTGTTTATAGCTTCACCAAAAAAATGTTTTTTTTAGTTTTTCTTTCCTAACAAAATTCTGAAGTTTTTTTTCAACATCTTTATCTTCATATCTTTTTTCCCATTCTTTAAACTCTTTTGTATGATGAAATGTTTTTTTTCCAGATTTTTTGTATTGAAATTTTTTATGAAGCATCTCATGATACATCACATAATCTAGTAAGTTTTGGTCCTTTGTTAAAAGAGAAGAAATCATAATTTGATCATTTGCATAATTATAAGTACCTAGTGTATGAAAATTTTTGCCACCAAAAACTAAATTAGGTTGGATCATCATACCGTTAAAATATTTTTCATTTATCCTAATAAACGATTCTTCAAGAAGAGGATTACATTCCAATTTCGGTGTAACTTTAGGAATTTTCTTTAAATAAATTTCATATAATTCTTGATTAATTGTTTCAATATTTGTTCTAAACATTTTATTAATTAATGATTGAAGAAGTCCAATTTTAATCTCATCACTAATCTCTTTCCAACTATATGATAAGCGAAATTCAAAATTCGTCATATTTCTTGCATATTTAACATTCGCATTATATCCTTTGAATGCTTTTGAATATTTTATTTTAGCGTCAAAAGTTATTTCTTTACTTGGATACAATTCTTTGAAAGCTTTTTTTATTAAATAATGCATAGTAAATCAAATAAGAAAATCATTTATTAAGTTTAGTGCATCTCATATCTTAAAATAGCAGCAAATCCACCTAATTCTTTAAGTTGTGTTCCTTCTCTAGTTTCAACTGAAATTAGTTCTACTTTACTTCCAAATTGTTCTGCTACAAGTTCAAATTCTTCAACTTTATCTTCTGGAACTATCTCACTTAACAAAACTATGTCTGCAGCTCCTTGATCCAGAGCTTTTTTAACTTGTAATTCTCCATAAGCTACATTTCTTGGAGATGTTGAAAGTTTTTCAAAAAATTTTTGCATTAGATCTTTTTCTTTGCTAATTTCTTCATTAGCTAAAACATCTTGGCTTTTATCAACTAATTCTTGAAGTCCAAATTCTCCAGTATAACTTAAATCTTTAATTGCAATAATTTTTCTTTTAAGAAGATCAGTTATATAATTACCATCAACCCATTCATTTTTTGTGTGACCTGGTCCTCCAACAATAATGCCTTTAAGATCTTTATTATATAGAAAATTATCTTTTACATATTCAGCCAATTTATTATAAAATTCCTTTGCAGCACCCTCCCTAAGTCTTTCAAATCTCTGTGCTGATTGTCCTCCTGCTCTTGTTTTTCCTGGAACATAAGAAGAAGTTTTTGTTAATGGCAAAATTGTTTTCCCTTTTAATAGAGCAATATTTCCCTCTCTTTTATCCATAACGATTAAACCATAAATATCTTTACGCTCTGACATTTCTTTAAGAGCATCTAAAACAAAAATCTTATCACATCTATAAAGTCGAAAATTTAGTGGTTCAGGTGGTTCAAGTGAAAAAACTTCAATATCTTGTTGCCCTTCTTTGTCTGAAGTATTTCCTGCAAATGCTGCTAATCCGTGTTCTGGAGTTTTCGTATATAATCTTAAATGTTGAATCATTCGCTCAAGTGAGTCTGTTACGTGTTTTCTTGTAGTTGAATCTTTAATATTGCTTGCAGTACCTTGTTCTTGAGCTAAATGTTGAATTATTTTATTTAGATCATAGCCTGCAGGAACATAAACACTAACAAGCTCAGTATGTCTACCTCTAATTCCCTCTAAATTTTTAACGAACTTAAGAAGTTCACGTCTTTGTTTACTTGTTATTGCCATTAATATATTGAAATCTAAAAAATTTTATAAAGCTTCGCAAAACTCTTAAAAACGTGCTTCACGTCTATAAATCAAAAAACCTTAAACGAAACATTTAAATATAACCTGTTTTTAACTTGCCATACACATAATATTTAGAGTCTTTTCTGATTCTGACAGGGGTGATACGAGTTAGAAAGACGAGGCTACATAATAATCATAGGAGGCATGTAAAAACCAAAGGTTTTTGATGCCCCAGTGAGAAACTGGAGGATAACTAAAATGATCAAAGATTTACAATACAAAAAGTGCCCTGAATGCACTGCAGAAGCATTACATTGGAATAAAGAAAAAGGAGAAGTAGCATGCAAATCATGCGGACTTGTTTTAGACGATAAACTATTTGACTTTGGCCAGGAATGGAGAGAGTTTGATAGTGAATCAAGTGAAAATAGAAGAAGAACTGGAGCTCCACTAACTTACACACAAGAAGATAGAGGTCTAGGTACTACTATAGGAACTAAATCAGATTTACACAAATTATCTAAAAAAGATAAAGATAAATTCTACAGATTAAGACTTTGGCAAAGAAGAGTTAGTACTGCAATTGAATCAAATTTAAGATTAGCTCTCTCAGAAATTAAAAGAATTGTCTCTGTTTTAGGTCTTCCTAATTATGTTGAAGAAGAAATTTCAAGAATTTATACTGAAGCAGTCCAAAGAGGACTTGTTAGAGGTCATTCAACTGAAGCTGTTGTAGCTGGAGTTGTTTATGCTGTTCTAAGAATGTATGATATTCCTAGAACATTAAATGAAGTCTCTGATGTTACTGGTATAGATAAAAAGAAAGTTGCTAAAAATTTCAAATATGTCAGTAGAAATCTAAACATTAGAACTCTACCAATTGATCCAATGAATTATGTTGCAAGATTTGCAAGTGAATTAAAACTTGATCCACAAACCCAAACAAAAGCTTTGGATATTGTTCAAGTTGCAACAAAAGAAGAAATTACTTCAGGAAGAAGTCCTAAAGGAATTGCAGCAGGTGCTCTTTACATTGCAAGTAAAATCCATAATGAAAGAAAAACTCAAGCAGAAATTGCTAAAGTTGCTGATGTAACTGAAGTTACTGTTAGAAATTCATATAAAGAATTAATTGAAAATCTAAACTTCTTAAATGATGAAATGGAAAAAGGAAAAGCTTCCGCTTAATCCTTTTTTTTTCTTAACTTTTTTTTAATAATTAAGACACTTTGCTCATAATATCAACATTAACATCATGTCTTAATCCTGTTTCTTGATTCTCAAAAGTTACAGTAAAAACATCTGAAAACTTATCACCTGAATTTAAGTCACAGTCTATTTGAAGTTTAATTATTTCATTATTATTAACTTCAAAAGGCACAAACTCATAATTTGTAATTATGTTTCCAGAAGTTCCAGCAATACCTCCTGAAGGACCATCACAAGATATACCTTTTAAATCCATTATATTAATTTTAAAACCTTGATTGTTTGTTTCTTAATGGAAAAACTACTCCTGATGTTGATACTGCTGCTCGGTCTATACAATCCATACCTGCTGTAGACTGACATCTCTCAGGCAACATTCTTGCAGGATCAAGCATTCCAAAATATGCAACCATTCCAACTCCAAAAAACGCAATCATTACTAGCACACCAATTAAATTTATCACAATTGCTGCAATAGCAAATCCTTTTCCTTTTTCACCAGATTTTTTTATTTGTCCTATTGCAATAAAACCTAAAATCAAACCAAGTAAAGGTACAACAAAAGTTGAAACAAAAGCAATAATTGCCATAGTATTGTATTTTTCACTTGTTGGTTTATGAGAACTTGAATGCGATGAATGACTTGACGCATGTGTATGCTTTGTTACTGTTTTATGTGCGCTTCCAACTTGATTAAATGATTCATTAATATCAAAAGTATTCTACCCTTTATTTTGAAGTGCTCTTTTTATTTGTTCGTCATTATAACCTGCTGTCCTAGATCTTATAATATAATCCCTAATTTGATCGTTTACCATTTTTTTAGTTACCTGTTTTTTTATTTTTAATTATCATCCCATTCAACTGAATCACAGTCTTCTATTGAAGAAATTTCTTCTTTAAGATATCTTAGATTCATTGAATCACAAGATGCTTCACTTCCATCTTCTAATTCTATAAATGTTTCAATTTCAATAATCTCAATTTCATCACGATTTATTCCAAATAAATCAAATTTAATTATTCCAACATCCAATGCAGGAAGTGCATCAGTAGATTCCATTTCATGATCTCCTAAATTTTGTGTATAATGCATTCCCCATTTCTTAATATCTATTTGTCCTTTATTTTCAACTTGAGCTACAAATTTATCACTTGAAATACAAGCTCTATCTGTACCTGCAACTTTAATCACATCAACATCTACTTGAGAAGTACATAATGCTTGGCCTACAGCTAAAGTATTAATTGACTCAAGTTGTGTATTAACATCGGTAAACATATTCTTCATAAATAACATTGGTAAAACCAAAATAATTACACTTGTCATTATTATGCTAACAATTATTGCTGCAATTGCAAAACCCATGCCTCTTCTTTTTTTAACAATCACTAAAATTAATGCAATAATTCCTAAAATAAATCCTATAGGTGGCAAAAAAACAGCTAGTACAAGGGCAACAATTGCTAAAATACTCATTTTTTTCTTTTCTAAAGGTTCTTCAACTTGTTCTTGAGGTTTTTCTTGACCTGGAATATCTGGCTGTGTAAATAAATCACTTGAACCTAATTTTGGTTTATCCTCTTCACTAGCTTCAATTAAAGGAGGAGGAACATCATCAAAAGGATTTTCAGCAGGTTTTTCTGGAGCATCTTTATGAAGTGCATCTTCATTTTTTTGATCCAAAAGTTTTTGTTTATCTAAAATATTTTTAGGTTTCAAAGCATCATTCGAAACTTTTGTTTCTGAAATTTTTTCTCCAATTCTAATTCCTGGATCTCTGTCAATTTTTATTATATGCTCATCATTTGCTTCAACTTTTTGTTTATTTAATGGTGGAATTTCTGATGCTTTAGGTGGTTCTTGATTAATTCCTAATGCTTCATCAACTTCTTTTTCATTCCATCCTGTATCTAGAAGTTTAATCTTTATTTGATGATCATTGTAACCTAATTCTCTTGTACTTTTAATATAATCAATTAATGTTTCGTCTGTCATTTTATAAAATATTAAATTTTTCAACAATATATAATGAAATCCCTTCAAGTTCTGTAGGATTTAAAGTTAATAATTGAACAATTATATAGAATACAAATAAAATTGCTGCAATGTTAATTATTAATGCTAAAACTGCAATTAAAGTTCCGGTTTTATTTTTTTTCTTAATAATATCAAAAGAAGTCATAGCTAAACCTAGACCAATAAATGGTATAGGTGAACATAACAATGCAATTAAGGTTAAAAAACAAAAACCTGTTTTTTTTGGTTTATCATTTTGTATCTCTTTTGTTTGTGTTTGAACATTATCCAAAGGTTGTGTTTCTTTTGTTTCAACTGATTTTTCTCCAACTATGTTTGTTTGATTTTGATTTTGTAAATTTGGTTCTTGTACTGGCTCAGGAACACTTTGAATAATTCCATTTGCCTCTTGCATAGCAGAACTAATAATGTCTTCAGGCCAATTCGCAGTTTTTAATGTTTCAAATATCTTAGAATCAGGGATTCCTGATTTTCTTGATTGAACAATATAATCCTTGATATTGACTGGAATATCTACCATAAATTATTTTTAACATATATACTATTTATTTGTTACGGTCTATTGACAAATTTTTAGTGTTTTACGGTGAATTTAAATAATAGGTTACGTTTCCTTGCCACATGATCCACTCTATGTCAAATAGGATAAAACAAAGAAAAAGTAAACTTAATAATTACTTAACTAATAATAAAGAAGATTTAAAACCTGAAAAACATCACCAAATAATTGGGGCTTTAAATGAAATGGACCATATTTTATCTATTCTTGAAAACCATAGAGAGAAAGAAATACATAAAGAGAATAATCCAGATGATGTTTTTTTATTCAAGCCAATTTCAAAAAAAAACCTTTCAGTTTTAGATATGATTAAAGGATTATTTTAGCTAATTTCTAAGAAATGTTTAAATATGGTAAGATCATTACGTTGTTAAATGATTAGTGATATTGCAAAAAGTGTGTTATTTTTGAATTTTGTATTTTTAGTTTTTTTACTTCTAGTTTATGTTAGAAAAATTAAATTTAATAAGGAAAAACAAAAATTTTTGTTTGGACTTTTATTCATGGTTATAATCTTAATGGTTCAGACTTTTTATGGTATTTTGTATGTAATGCAAGCAAATGAACTTTTTGTTATAACTTCCGCTCTTTTAACCGTTGGTCTAGCAGGTCTTTTAACTGCTGAACTTGCACCTTTAAAACGGTATCTAAGAGAGTATAAAAAAAAATAATCTTAAACAATTAGTTTAAGCATAATTTTATAAAGTAAAATTGTTCTCTAATTATAGGTGATATTATGTTACAAATTACAGATGAAAGTTTTGAAAAAGAAGTCTTAAAAGAAGAAAAACCTGTTGTTGTTGATTTTTGGGCTGAATGGTGTGGTCCATGTAGAATGCTAGGCCCTAGATTCGAAGAACTAAGTAAAGAAATGACTAATGTTAAATTTGGAAAAGTTAATGTTGACGAAAACCAAGATACTGCAGGTAAATTTGGAATAAGAAGTATTCCTACTATGCTTGTCTTTAAAAAAGGTGAGGTTGCAGGTACAATCGTTGGTGCTTTACCTAAAGATGCTCTAAAAGAAAAAATTGAAAGTTTTCTTTAGAAAACTTTGAAATTTCAAAGTCTTTCTTTGATAATTTTTAAAATTATCAACAGATAATTATTTATTCTTACTTTTTTATTTTATATTCTATGAACAATAAAAAACGTAGACTATTTTCTATTGGAGAAGAAGTCTCACACAGTGTATCACACGGTATAGGTGCACTTTTAAGTATTGTAGGATTAATAATTTTAGTTGTTTATGCAAGTAAACAAAAAGATATTTGGAAAATAATAAGTTTTAGTATTTATGGTGCAAGTTTATTTTTACTTTATTTAGGTTCTACACTTTATCATTCTTTTGCTTTTACTAAAGCCAAAAATGTTTTTAGAAGAATTGATCATTCAATGATTTATCTACTTATTGCTGGAACATATACGCCTATTTTTCTAGTTCCCATGAGAAGTACTTTAGGATATATTTTATTTGGAATTATTTGGTTACTAGCAATACTAGGAATTATTTTTAAAAATGTTTTTTTTGGAAAAAAAGAAACCTTTGCAACTCTTTTATATGTTGCAATGGGTTGGCTAATTGTTATTGCTATTAAACCAACATTAGAAATGCTTCCTAAAGGAATGTTTATTTGGATTTTGCTTGGTGGCTTATCTTACACATTAGGTGTTGTTTTTTATTTATGGAAAAAAATTCCCTATACTCATTTTATTTGGCATTTATTTGTTTTGGCTGGAAGTATATTTCATTTTTTAGGAATATTGTTTTATTTAATCTAATAAATTCCAGAAATCTTATTATCACAAAACATACAGTGTCCTTTATCAATATTATTTTCAATAACATTATATGCAATTCTCTTTACAACTGCTTTTTTACATTTAGGACAAAAAGTATTTTCATGTCCACCATAAATATTTCCTGTATAAATATAGTTTAAACCTGTTTTTTTTCCTATTAAATACGCTTTCTCCAATGATTCAATAGCTGTTGGCTCTTTTTCCAACATTTTAAAATCTGGATGAAATGCAGAAATATGCCAAGGTATATTTTTATCAATAGATTTAATGAATTCTGCAATTTTTGTTAATTCTTCTTTTGAATCATTTTCACCAGGAATAACCAATGTTGTTATCTCAACAAAAACTCCTTTTTTATAATAATGTTTAATTGCTTCTAACACTGGTTTTAATGATGCACCACAAATTTTTTTATAAAAATATTCATTAAATGATTTTAAATCAATATTTACAGCATCTAGAAATTTTGAAATTTTAGTTATAGGTTGTTTTCTAATATAACCATTTGTTACAAATACTGTTTTTAATCCATGTTTTTTAGCTATTTTACATACTTCATAAGCATATTCAAAAAAAATAGTTGGTTCATTATAAGTCATAGCAATACTTTTACAATGAGAAGCTATTGCACTTTTAACAATTTCTTTAGGAGATATTTGAATCCCTAAAATTTCTGCATTTTTTCCTTTTAAAGATTGACTAATATCAAAATTTTGACAAAAATTACATTTTAAATTACATCCCATTGTTGAAAAAGAATAAATTTTACTTCCTGGTAAAAAATGATAAAGTGGTTTTTTTTCTACTGGATCAACATGATACGCAATTGTTTTTCCGTAAACTAAACTAAAAAGTTTTTGATTTATATTTTGTCTAACACCACATATACCTTTTTTGTTTTTTGGAATTATACAATTATGTGGACAAAGTTCACATTTTAAAAACTCATTTTCAGATTTGTAAAACATTGCTTCTTGCATATATTTTCTTATGTCTACGTAGTATTTAAATTTTGATAAATTATAAAAACTCATTTCATTCTTAATATTTAAAGGTGACTTCATGCAATTTTCAAAATTTAATTTTAAAGATCAAAAAGTATTAGTTAGAGTTGATTTTAACGTTCCAATTAAAGGTGGAAAAATAACTGATGACTCAAGGATAAAAAAAGCCCTACCAACAATTAATCATATTTTATCTTGCGATCCTAAACAAATTATTATTATTAGTCACCTAGGAAGACCTAAAGGAAAAGTAAATAAGAAATATTCAATGAAAAAACCTGCATCAAGATTATCTCATCTTCTTAAAAAAAGAGTTTATTTTGAAAAGAATTCAAACTTAAGAAAATTAAATCTTCCGAATAAAAAAATTATTGTTTTAGAAAATTTAAGATATGATATTGGAGAGAAAAATAATGATGAAATTTTTTCAAAAAAATTATCTAGTTATGCCAATGTTTTTGTTTTTGATGCTTTTGGTGTTGCTCATAGATCACATTCTTCTGTTGTTGGAATTCCTAAATATTTACCAAGCTGTTTTGGACTATTAATGGAAAAAGAAATTAAACATTTAAAAACTAACATGAAAAATCCAAAAAGACCTTTTGTTGCCATAATTGGAGGTGCTAAAGCCGATAAAATTGCAGTTATAAATCAATTACTAAAAAAGGTTGATTATTTAATTATCAGTGGAATTTTGGCAAATACTTTTCTAAAAACAAAAAATTATGATATTGGAATTTCAAAATTTGATGAAAAATCAATTCCAATTTGTAAAAAAATGCTAATTAAATATCCTAAAAAAATCAAATTACCTAAAGATTATATAACTGGATTAGAATTTAATGAAAAAACTAAATCTAAACTTGAAGAAGGTAAAAAAATCAATGGAATGATAATGGACATAGGACCTAAAACTATTGAATCATACAAAAAAATCTTAGGTAAAGCAAAAACAATTGTTTGGGCAGGACCTATTGGTGTTTTTGAATATAAAAAATTTGAAAAAGGTACAAAAGAAATTGCAAAATTTCTTTCAAAACTAAATGCCACAGTTATTGTTGGTGGTGGTGATTCTGGTGAAGCAATTCATAAATATAAATTAGAAAAAAAAATTACACATGTTTCAACTGGTGGTGGTGCAAGTTTAGAAATGTTATCTGGAAAAAAATTACCTGTGTTTAAGGTGATTAAGTGACGATTGGAATAATTTCCGACAGCCACGATATTATTGAAAATATAAAAAAAGCAATAGAAATCTTCAACAAAAAAAAAGTAGATCTTGTTATTCATTGTGGAGATTACACTTATTCTTCTTCCTTAGATCTTTTCAAAAAATTAAATTGTGAACTAAAAGGTGTTCTAGGAAATTGTGATAAAAATAAAAATGAGTATATTAAAAAAATAAAAAATTTTGAATTATTAGATAGAATTGGAAAAATTGAAATTGATATGAGAAAAATTGCTATTTTCCATGGTGATAATGAATCAATCTTAAACTCATTAATTACTTCTGAAGAATTTGATGTTGTTTTTTCAGGTCATACACACGAATATTTAATAAAAAATTATGGAAAAACTCTTCACATTAATCCTGGATGTTGTTGTGGGTATAAAAGATATACAAAAATAAAACCAAGCATTGCAATTTATGATACAAAACTTCACTCTGCAGAAATCATAAAATATTAATAGTACATGGTACTTATTATTGTTATGAAACAACCTACTCAAATTGCTGTCGGACTTCTTATAATGCTCACTTACTTAATAAGTATGTATCTTTACCCAAGTATGCCTGAACTTATGCCTACTCATTGGAATCAGAAAGGTGAAGTTGATAGATATATGCACAAATTTTGGGCATTATTTTTAATCCCATTCATATCAACTGTTTGTGTACTAATGTTTTATTTTGTACCTAAAATTGATCCACTCAAAAAAAATATTGCAAAATTTGGAAATCAATATGATGGGTTTATTATGATCTTTACCGGATACATGTTTTACTTGTATATTTTAACTGTAATTGCGCATTTTGATAAAAATCTAAATTTTGTAAAATTAATGATACCTGCATTTTCAGTTTTAATATTTTACACTGGATGTTTTTTAAAAAATGCAAAACAAAACTGGTTTATGGGAATTAGAACACCTTGGACATTAAGTCATAAAAAAGTTTGGGAAAAAACTCATAAAATTGGATCAATTTTGTTTAAAATATCAGGTATTGTCTCGTTACTAGGAATAATGTTTCAACAATACGCCTTTATTTTAGTTATGGCTCCAGTAATTTTAAGCAGCCTTTTTTTGATATTTTACAGTTTTTTTGTTTATCAAAAATTTAATAAGAAAAAAGCTTAAACATTTTACAATAATTTTCAAATTTTTTTACTTTTTCTTCTCCATGCTTAGAAATATTTTTTTTAATCTCATCTATTGTTCTTTTTATTTTTTCAAATCCTGGAGCTTTAGTATAAAATAAATCTGCTACACTAATTATTTTTTCTTCAATTGATATAGGAATCATATCTCTTTTTGGTAAAGGTAATTTAGTTTCAATAATTTCTTTTTTTGTTATTCCTACTCCAATATGTCTTTCACAAACAAGTGCGTGTTTAGGTAAATTTTCAGAATCTAGTAAATCTCTACCTAAATATCCATGTTCAAGATATTTATGTTTTCCAAAACAATTAATTTTTGGAGAATCTACAAATTTTATGCCAATATCATGAAGCATTCCCGCCTCTTTAATAAATTTAAGATCAGGTTTTAGTTCAGGAACTTTCTTTGCAATTTCAATTGCTTTTTTTGTAACAAGAGTTGAATGAAGTATTAATAAATCATAAAGTTTAGAATTTTTATCATAATGTTTTTCTAAGATTTTTAATGGGTCCATAAAATAATAGTTTATACTTACGTTTAAGTAATTTTTTCTATATATTTAAAAAAACATTAGGATTACTATGTTTAATGACACTTATAGGAAAAGGAGCAGAAGCTGAAATTTTTAAAGAAGACAATATAGTAATTAAAAAAAGAATTAAAAAAAATTATAGAATAAAAGAAATTGACCTTCCTCTTCGAAAAACTAGAACAAGAAGAGAAGCAAAAATTTTAGAAAAATTACCTAAAGAAATTCCTGCACCGAAACTTATTCAACTGGATGACAAAAATATGGAGATAAAGATGTCATTTATCAAAGGAAAAAAAATAAGAGACATATTAGAAGGTGATCTTAATTTATGTCTCGAAATTGGTGAAAAATTAGCTCTAATGCATAATTCAGAAATAATTCATGGAGATTTAACTACTTCAAATATGATTTATGATAATAATGTTTATTTTATTGATTTTGGATTAAGTTATTTTTCAAAAAAAATAGAAGATAAAGCTGTTGATTTACATTTAATTAAACAAGCTTTGGAAAGTAAACATCATACTATTTTTGAAAAAGCGTTTTCACTAGTTCTAAAAGGATATAAAAATAAATCAAAAAACTATAATGAAGTTATAACTCGGCTTGAAAAAGTTGAAAGTAGAGGTAGAAATAAGAAAAAATAATTCGTTAAATTTAAATGTGGTTAAATTATTTGTTTATTGTTTAAATAATAATTTAATTAAAAATGATCCATATTTTGCTTGTGTCTTTAGGAATAATTTTTCTTATTTGGTCTTTAAATTTATCTTTAAAAATAACTAAAAAAGAAAATCAAAAAAAACATAATATTAACTGGAAAATTTTATCGGGTCTAATATTCTTATTTATTATTGGTTATCTATTTGATATTTTATACTTAATATTTATTCAAAAAACAAATTTTCGAGATATGTTAATTAGTCTTGTATTTTTTGCAGGTTCAATTTTTGTTTCACTTGTAATTAATTTATCGTATGACTATATTATTGAATTAAAAAAAGATAAACAAAGAATTCACACACAAATTGTAGAACTTCAAATTATTTCAAAAGGTATAAAAGATAAACAACTTGAATTAGAAAAAACTAAACAGAAATTAGAAATTAAAAATAAAGAATTAGAAGATACACTAGAAGAATTTTATACTTATCGACTTGATATACATAACAAAGAAAATATAAAAAAATTTGAAAAAGATAATAAAAAACTAAAAAGCAAAATTAATAGTTTAAAAAAATCAAAGAAATAATTAATAAGACATATCTAATTCTGTTTGAGGATCTAAATAATCACCATCATCAACTGAAACTGCACTAACTTTATTCTTCTTAAATTTAACAGTTTGTTTAGATTTCTCTTTGATTTGTCCATGAGCAAGCTTATCTACGTCTGCATAACTTATATTCTTAAGATCTTCAAAACCTTTGATTTCAAAAGACCTAAGAGCTTTTCTAAGAAGTATGTCTTCACTAACCTTAACTTCCTTAAAAACCGTATGTTTTGCAATACATTTGTTGCATACATTGTCTTTTCCAACAAAATAAAGAAAATTTAATTCTTTGTCACATACATAACACTTCATGTTTCTGTTAAAATAAAAAAGTTATTAATATAGATTATGTTTTTTTAATGAAATCATGAATGAATCAAAAGGTTATTTTTACATGCTTTTAGTAGTATTAATGCATTCATTGCCTGCAATATGTGTAAAATTTCTATATCAAAGCACAAATGTATACACAACTCAGATGTTTTGGTTCATGTCTGCTAGTTTTTGGTCATTAATATTATTATTTGGAAAAAAAGGATCACGTATAATTAAAGACATTAAAAAACACTATAAATTACTATTCTTTTTTGCTACTGCTAATGCTGCAGGAATCTTAACTTTTTTTTATGGTTTAATTTATATTAGCCCAGGAGTTATTTCATTTTTAGACAGATTTGGTACTGTTTTTCAAATACTATTAGGTGTTTTTATTCTAAAAGAAGTTTTTAACCAAAAAGAACTATATGGACTTATTTTATCCATGATCGGGGTTGTAATTCTTTCTTATTCAAATAACAGCAAAATTGTATTAACTGCATTAATTTATCTTTTAGGATCCTTAATCTATTCCTTTGGATTTGTAATGGTTAAAAAAAATTCCAAAAAAATCAGCCACTATACCTTCATGTTTTTTAGAGCCTGGTTTATGCTTTTTATTTTAACTATTCTTACTTTTGTCACTCATAATTACCAACCTCCAAGTATTTCTACGATTCCAATTTTTGTAATAGTTCCATTATTCTCAGCAGTAATTGGACAAATTCTTCAATACAAAGCATTTGATTATATTGGTATTGGTAAATCTGCATTAGTAAAAAATTTACTCCCGTTTTCAACAGTTATTTTAGCATATTTTATTTTAGGAGACATTTTAAATATCCAACAAATCATAGGTGGAATAATAGTAATTACGGGATTAACTATTATGATGATATTTAGAAAATCAAGTATAAAAAATCTCTCAGTTATTGAAGATGAAATCTAAATTAATATTCAGAGCAGATATCAATTGGGGTTATCTAGGAAAAACACTATTTATAGTTTTAATAATTCTTAATTTCCTCTTTGTTAGTTTAGTTTTTTTTACAACTCCATTTTTTATTTTATTTGGAATTCCTATATTTGTTCTTGATTTATTATTGATGCCTTTAATTAAGAGTATATTAAAAATACAAGAATTTGAATTACATACCGATAGCTTAAAGATAAAAAATAAAAAAATTGATTGGAAAAAAGTTAAAAGTATTAGTTTTCAAACTGGTCGCTTAATTTACGATAGAGTTTTTTATAAAGGCTTTAAGCTTCCAACTCTCCAAAAAATTTTTGTTTTAGATAAGGAAGGCTATGAATACTCTGCTATCATTGACATTGATTACTATTTTAAAAAAAAAAGACAAGAAAATAATATCAGAATAATTAATAGACATCTTCTAGCTATGGATAAACAATATTTAGTTGCAGATTGGGCTGAGAAGCGTTAAATTGGCTGCTTCCTTATCCCAAGCAAATATCCAATATAAACAAAGGTTAAGTGCATAAGTAGTGAAAATACGACTAATATAGCCATATGAACAACACTAGGAATGAACACTGGTGCAACAAAAATTAATACTCCAAATACAAAATCTGTTTGATCAAATGGAAACCAAGATTTTCCTGATTTGATTCCAATCTTTCTTTTAAAATGACTTTTAACTGAATCACCAAAAAGAGCTCCAAATCCAAATAAAAATCCAAGTAATAAAAAATTATGATTTGAATAATTAAGAATACTATGTTCCATAAAAAAAGGATTATTCATTAGTAATGTTTGAACATAAACTGTTAAAATTGACACTATTATTCCAAAAAAATATCCTCTAAAGGTTTTATGCGCTCCAAATAATCGTTTTCCATTTATTTTTTTTCCAAAATCAATAGGATAATCCAAAAAATTAATTTTCCTTGCAAAAACAGGTGCTGAATTTGCTAAGTATCCAGGTAATAAGAACCAAAAACATTCAAAAATTAAGTTTAGTATTGCCATTTTGATCTTACAAAGGAATAATAGAATATAAATTTTCCTAATACTATTTTTTCTTCTGACTTTCTTTTAAATAGAATCTATTATTTTTTATAACCATATTTGGAGAAACAAAAATAACTTCAAAATTACCTTCTAAAAACCAACCAGGTTCAAGAGGATCTCCTTTGTCATTAATTAATTTTAGAATATTACTTTTAAATGAGGGATTATCTCGAAAATTTTCTAGACCAGTGTTATAACCTGCAGCTTTAAAAGAATCATTCACAAGCTGTGAACAAAAAAAATTACCTTTTGTAGTGTTAAGTTCAAAATTATACGGTTTTCCAAGTTGTTTTTTAGCATATTGCAATGCTTTATAGATAATATATCTTTTTTTCTTAATAAAAGGACTAATTCTTAAAATTGCCAAAGTATCATATTCTGCAAATATATCTTTAATTTTCATAAATTGTACTCCCGTGCCTATCGCATGAATCATTTTACCCTTTCCTGCCCAAATACCTGCATGTGTAACTGATCCATCTACAAAATAAGATAAAATAGTTTTAAGATCTCCTAGAATCATAATATCCCCTTTTCTAAGGATCTTTTTGATTTTTTTGATTTTCTTTTTTTTAAGCCATGCTTCTCTCGTCTTAACATTAGTACCAGCAATTAAATACGCTATTTGATAAAACACTTTTTTAAATGGTGTAAAATATTTTGGATACTTATTTAACACCTTATAATTCTTAAAAATATTTCTTAATTTTAATGACATTTAAAATAGAAACAGTCTATTTAGATATAAATATTTTCTTTCCTATTAATTTATATATTTCTTTTAAATTATAACTTAGATGATTGTAAAATTTTTAGAAAAAATATTTCTTAGAAATCCTAAACGAAATATTCCAAAAGGAAATAACATAATCTGTCCTGCAAATGGAAAAATTGTAAGGATCTTAGACACATCAAAAAATATAAGACTTAGAAAAGGACTTTTAGGTCACGTTACTCTTTTAACTAAAGACATTGCAAAAAAATGTGTTGTTATTTGTATAATGATGAATATTCATAACATCCATGTTCAAAGGTCACCTATTTCTGGAAAAATTATTGATCAAAAATACTCAAAAGGAAAATTTATGAATGTTGTAAATGGAGCAGAAAAATTAGAATGGCTTGAGAACGAACAAAATTCCATGACAATTTTTAATAAAAAAAATAGTCTTAAGATAAAAGTTGTACAAGTTGCTGGAGCATTTGCCAAAAAAATTAAATCCTATGTAAAAACTAATCAAGATATAAAAAAGGGTGAAGATATAGGTCACATAACTTTTGGAAGTCAAGTTACTGTTATTATTCCTAAAGACAAAATAAGATTAAACGTCAAATTAAATCAAATAGTAAAAGACGGCGAAACAATACTAGGTGAAATAAAATGAAAATATTTAAAATGCTTAAATTACCTGATTATTTTAGTTTATTAAATGTCACATCTGGAATGATGTCAATCTATAGTTCTACAAGAGGAAATTATTTATTTTCCGCAATTTATTTACTCTTTGCAGTTTTATTTGATTTTCTTGATGGAAAAGTTGCTAGATTAACAAAAAAAAGTAGCAAATTAGGATTTGATATTGATTCACTTGCCGACGTTATTAGTTTTGGAGTTGCTCCTGCTGTTATGATTATAACAATGTTTGACCATTGGTTAGCATTAATTAGTGGTTTTTTAATTGTAATTTGTGGATTATTAAGATTAGCTAGATTTAATGTAACAAAACTTATTGATGGTAGTGTATATGAAGGTATGCCTATAACATTTAATGGTTTTAATTTTGCATTAATTTATTTTATTAGTCAATTTGTGTCCTATGGCTCAAATGAATTATATATTTATACTGGAATTGCAATTATCTCAGCATATTTAATGATTTCAACTCATAGAATTAAAAAAATAATTTAGTATAGCTAACTTAATTTTTTTAAGTTAGCTAGATAATACGCTAGATTACTTGTCTGTAGCGTATTAGTACCGACCAAATTCATATTTTATTATTTTTTTCTTAATTTTACCAAATAAAAATCTATAAAGTTCTGAATAAAGTGTTTTAAAAGTTTGTTTTAAAAATCCTTCTTTATTTATTCGTCTAACAGAATTATACACTTTTAAATCCATAAAAAATCCAATCTTAGCATTTTCTAAATATGCTCTTGTAGCTAAATCATGTTCTTCTGCTAAATATAATGTTTCATCATATCCTTTAAGTTTCTTAAATAAATTTTTTTTAATAAATAGAAATTGACCAGACACATGTTTTCTTTTTATCCATAAATATTTGTTTGTATAATTTTTAACAATATAATAACCTCTGTGAAAAAAATTGTTTGACAATGGGAGAATTTTACAAGTTGCTAAATCATATTTTCTTGCTCTTTTTAAAAAATTTTCAAGCAATAATGGATCTTTAATAATTACATCTGAATCAATAAACAACAAATCATGTTTTGCTAATTTAGCTCCATTATTTCTTCCGACTCCAGGTTTACCACCTTTTGTCACAACGCATCCATATTTCTTAGCTATTTTTTTAGTATTGTCTTTTGAATTATTATCTGAAACAATAATCTCAAAATCTTTAAATTTTGAAGATTTTATTGAGTCTAGAAGTTTTCCTAGATATTTTTCTTCATTAAATGAAGGAATAATAATTGAAATCATATTCATTTAGTTTAACAACAAAATTATAAAATTATTGATACTACTTATGAAAATATTTTTAACTGTAGATTCTTTTAAATCTATAATGGTTTATGCTTTTAGCAAGTTAACTTGGATTCCTTTGATTAATAAATTATTAAATATTGAAACAAAAGGTCTTGAAAAATTATCCAATAAAGAAAATTATTTGTTTGCCATGACTCACCGTGGTGGTCTTGATTTCATATTAGCTTTAGCAAAAATTGTTCCAAAAACAAATAAAAAACTTTTTACCATAGTTCATAATCATTACTATTACGCTGCATGGCCTATTTCTATTTGTTATGACTTTTTGAAATTAAGCACGAATAAAACTCGAAAAAAATACAATGATCATTTATTAACTGTAATTGATAAACTCAAACAAGGAGAAAATGTTTTAATTTTCCCAGAAGGAGGATACACTCATCAAAAAAAAAAAGTTTTAGCTAGAGGATATACTGGTGTAATTAGATTAGCTATTAAATCAAAAAAAAAAATTATCCCAATAGGGTTAACTGGTTCAGATGATGTGTATAAATTTCCTATTGGTTCAAAAAATCCATTTAAATTCAATTGTAAAAGAAAAATAACAATGAATTTTGGTGATCCTTTTAGTGTAGAAAAATATTTTAATTTAAATCTCAATAAATTTAATAAAAAAAATAAAGAAATTCTCAGAAGAGTCACTGATGATTTAATGATGCAACTTTCAAAACTTACAAATTTCAAATATCGTCCAGATATTGTTGTTACTAAATCTTTGTTTGATTTTGTGAGAAAAGTATAAAACCTTTTGTCATTTCTTAATATTATGAACTATACAATTCTTGATTGTTATACTGATGAAGCTTCAGGTCTAGGTGTTCCACCATATTTAGGAACATATCCTAGATACATATACGGACTTTTAAAAAATCAAGGCCATAACCCAAATTATATAACTATAGATGATTTTAGATTACATTATTTTTTTGATGATAAATTAAATGAAGTTACAGGCAAAGATAAAACTAATATTAGAGCTTATAACTTAACTAAATCTGTTAAACAAATTTTAGATCATACTGAAATATTAATCATAATTCTTGGAGTTCACGTTCCTGGAAAATATTTATCTGCTGTCCCTGGCACAATTTTAGAACTGATGCATCATTTAGACAAAGTTAGATGTAAAAAAATATTAACTGGCCCCGCAGTTTTTGGAACACAACTTGAAGGAGGAAAATTTTCTGAAAAACTTCCAAAAAATTTAGAAATTAAACAATACGGAATTGAATTTGGAGAATTTGATAAATTGCAAGAATATGCACTAAAAGGTTCAGAGATAATTAAAGAAATTCCTGATTATAGAATCATTGAAATTGAAACTTCTAGAGGATGTAATGTTGGTAAATGTAGTTTTTGTACTGAACCTTTAAAAAACCGATTTTCAAATAGAAAAACAGAACATATTATTCAAGAAATAAAACAATTCTATGATTTAGGATGTAGATATTTTAGGCTTGGGAAACAAGCAGATTTTTATTCAATTGAAGATCCAATTCTCCTTCTTAAAACTATAAACAAAAAATTTCCTGATATTGAAATTTTACACATTGACAATGTAAATCCTGTATCTGTTATTTCAAAAAAAGGCATTGATATAACTAAAGCAATTGTAAAATATTGCACACCTGGAAATGTAGCAGCTTTTGGAGTAGAATCTTTTGATCCTGAGGTTATAAAAGCTAATACTCTTAACTGTTCACCTAAAATTGCTATGAAAGCCATAGAAATTGTTAATAAATATGGTCAAGTTAAAGGGGAAAATGGAATGCCTACACTACTTCCCGGAATTAATATAATTTTGGGACTAGGAAAAGAAACTAAAAAAACACATGAATATAATATAAAAACATTAAAAGAAATTTATGACAATGGAATGATGCTTCGAAGAATTAATATTAGACAAGCTTCTATTTTACCTAACACAAAACTTTCAATTGAATTTGGATCAAAATTTCTAAATAAAAATAAAAAGCATTATTGGAAGTGGAGAAACGAAATTAGACAAAAAATTGATTTTCCTATGTTAAAAAGAATTGTTCCTAAAGGAACTATTTTAAAAAAAATTTATAGTGAAATTTATGATGGAAAAACCACATTTGGAAGACAAATAGGGACTTATCCATTAATTGTTGGAATAAAAGAAAGAATTCCTTTAAAAAAATTCTACACTATTGAAGTAACTGACCACATGCTTAGAAGTATTGTTGGGAAAGTTATTCCTTAAAGAAATTCTAATTAATTCTTGATAATATTTTTAAATAAGTCTTTAGTAGCTCAAGTTAAATTGGCAGATTATATTACAACTGATATTCTAAGAGATGTTAGAATTCAATTAACTGATAAGGACCTTTATTTAGTTTCACAAATAGAATCTTTTGGTAGTATTGAAAGAATTTTTACAACTGCTTATCAACTTGGATTATTAAATTATGCATTTAGAACTAATTTACTTGGTCAATTAGAACAACACCACGCTATTGAAATCTCTCACATACGCGGTAAACAGGGAAGAGGAACATTTTTTGAACCAAAATCAATTTTAAGAGAAAATGATGAAATTCCATTATATCAAAATCGTTCTCTTGATGAATTAATACAATCTCATGAAACTTTAATTCAAAAAAGTAGTGTTTATATTAATGAAATGAAAAAAATAGAAGAAAGAGATTTTTATCATATAAAATTATCTAAAAAAACATTAACTTGGGATGCATTATTATATGTAACTAATGATTCTAATGATTCACAAAGAATAATGGCAAATTCAAATCTTGGGAAATTTGATTCAAATATTCAATTAATTCTCGAAGAACTAAAAGAATCAATATTAGAAACTAATCCTGAATTAAATTCTGGAACCAAATTACCTAATTTTGCATCTCAAATTCTTACAGAAGGATTATATCTTTTAGCTTTGCTATATCAAGAACCTGTTTCTAAGGAATAGATCTAAATTTTGTGTTAAGCAATGTCCATTCAAAGAGTATTAATATAAATCCTATTACAAAAAATAAATTAAACAAATCAAAACTATCTCTTCCTTGTTCACTTTGTAGATCTATATCTAAAAATGCCGAAGCAATTTCTGCGGTATTTTTCACTTCATAGTGTTTTCCACCTGTTGAACTACTTACCATTTTTAAACTATCACTATCATAAACTGCAGGAAGTCCACTATTTTCTAAATATCCTGCAGTTCCTAGACCTGATCCAATTGAAATTGTGTGTACAATAATATTATTTGAAATTACATAATTTAATGCTGTTTCAACACTTTCATCAACAAATGCACCTGCAGTATCAGATCCATCTGTAATCAAAATAATTGATTTAGTTTTATCACCTGGTGTTAAAATATTTGTTGAAGTTATCATAGCGGCACCAATATCTGTTCCACCAGAAAGTTCAATATCAATATTTGATATTGCTTCTTGCACTGATGAAATTCTTGTTGTAAGTGGAGATTTTACAAAAGTTACTCCAGCAAAAGACACAACACCAATATTTGTTTTAGAATCTAATTTTGATAAAAAAGAAGATGCTGCTTGTTTAGAAACTTCTAGCCTGTTTGGCAAAACATCTGTATTTGTCATACTTGCACTCGCATCAATTGCAATAACATAATCTGTTATACTAATGTCTGATTCATACCAGATAATTGGCATTGAAAAAGCAAAAATCAAAAAAGTTAATGAAACACTTCGAAGAATTAATTGCGTTGTGTTTTTTGTAATTAATTTTGTTCCTGTTATTCTTTTCATTGCTGAAAAATTTGAAAACCTAATTGCTTTTTTCTTATTATGCTGAAAAAAATAATAATGTAAGATAACTAAAATAGGAATAGTAAAAAGTAACAACAACATAAGTGGATTATTAAATATTATCTCCATCTTGCACCTATTTGTGTGAAAAATTTTAATGTAGGATCATAAAATCCTTTACTAGTATTTAATTCTAATAATTTTGATCTACTTCTTTGAAATACTGCACGTATTATATTAATTCGCTTTTGATTATATTCATTATAAATTCTTGAATATTCATTTGAATCTACATAAATTGTTTCATTTGAAAAAGGATCTTGTAAAACTAATTGTCCTACATTAGATGGAAGTGATATGTCTCTAGGATCATTAATCATTACACCAATTACTTCATGAACATGTGATATTAATTTAATATATTCAAATAAATCTTTTTCTAATCCAATAAAATCACTAAAAATAAAAATTAGTGTTTTTCTATCTAGTATTGACAGGGTGTGACGAACAGCTTTTTTAAAATCTTTTTTTCCACCATAGTTTTTTACATCACTTATTTCCTTTGCAAATAAATGATATTGTTTTTTACCTAACATTGGTTTAACAAGTTTTACTACCCCATCATTAAAGAGTCCAAATCCAGATGAATTCCCAGAAGTTAATACCCCATAAAATATTGAATTTGCTACTTCTGCAGCATATTCACATTTTAATTTTTTAACTGAAGAAAACAACATACTTTCACTAGTATCAATTAAAAAAAAAGCATTAAAATTTACATCAAGTTTATACTCCCTTACAAGAAGACGTTGTGACCTTTGTGAAGCTCTCCAATCTATCCTATGAGCATCATCTGCAGGATTATAATCTCTATAATCTTCAAATTCTATTCCTCTTCCTTTTAATTTTGATGCTAATTCTCCTGACTTTGCTGTTGTTAAAAGATCTTTTTTTACTTGCATAGAAAGTTCTTTAAGTCCTGGAACTAAATTAGCATTAAATTTTTTTAAAGGCATATGAAAAAATCAGTTACTCTGTTATTTAAACTTTGCCAAAACAAAAAGCATTATATATGTCAGGAATAATGAATTAAATATAAAATTTAAAGGTGATAAAAAATCGCAGATGTTTCCTTAGAAAAATTACTTACAGATTCCTTCAATGAATATACAAAAAATTTCATGCTATATTTTAAAAATTTATTAATAATTTTTGTTATACCTAGTACAATTCTGGCATTCTTTTTTAATTTATTAATTTCCATATTACAACTTGGAACACTATTTGACCCAACAAAAAATATTGAAACAGGAATCAATTTATTATTACTTTTCATCATGGTTATTTATATGACAATTTATATGATTCTTAGTCTTCTTATGAGTAGTTCTGTTTTTAGAATTATCAAACTCAAAGACTTGAATAGAAATATTACACCAAAAACTTTATTTTATGATGCAAAAAGATTTGTTCTTCCCTTAATGGGAAAATCATTTTTTGTTCTTTTTATATATGGTTTGCTTAGTTTATTAGTTGTAATCCCTGGATTACTTTTTTGGAAAATAAGTGGAACATTTACATTTATACATGGACTCATTCTTGTTTTTTTATTTATTATATTAACAATTCTTTACACAGTAATCAGTGTGTTTTGGAGTTTAAGTAATTCAGCTATTATATATGATGAAAAAGGAGTTTTTAATTCCTTAAAGTTATCTAGAATTTTGGTTAAAGGAAATTGGTGGGGAACTTTTGGAAGAATTCTTTTACTTGGATTAATTGGAAGTGCTCTAGCTAGTGCTTTAATGCTTCCAATTTGGTTAATGTCTATGATCCTAAGTATGATTCCTGTTGTTGGTGGTGCAATTCAAACAGCTATTCAATCTGCAGTATCAATTTTAGTTGCACCATTCGGAGCAATTTTCATAACAAAATATTATTTGGGATTAAAAGAAAACAAATCAATTAGAAAGTAATATTTTTATTTTTTTTATAATAAATTTTAAATAGTTGATATTCTGTTTAATTATTAAAATGTTAGCGGAGGTGTTTTCAATTTTATTTGGATTTGGTTTTATATTTATAGTATTTGTATTATTTTTGTTTTCTGGTTTAAAAGTTATTAACCAGTATGAACGAGGAATAAAATTTACTCTAGGAAGATTTTCTGGAATTATGCATCCTGGACTAAACTTTGTTATGCCTATTTTTCAAGCATATCAAAAAGTTGACATAAGGGTAACTGTTGTAGATGTCCCTGATCAGGATGCTATTACAAAGGATAACGTTACTGTTAAAGTTAACGCTGTTCTTTATTACAAAGTTATTGGTGCAAAAGAAGCAATTTTAGAAGTAGAAGATTATCATACTGCAATCTCACAACTAGCTCAAACTACGATGAGAGATGTTGTAGGTGAAGCTGAACTAGACCAACTTTTGGCTAATAGAGATGCTGTATCAAGTAGAATTCAAGCTTTAGTTGATAAATCCTCAGATCCTTGGGGTATAAAAGTACATAGTGTTGATCTTAAACATATTGAGCTTCCTTCAAGTATGGTTAGAACAATGGCTAAAGCTGCTGAAGCAGACAGAGAAAAAAAGGCAGTGATTATTAAAGCAGAAGGAGAAGTTATGGCAGCTAAAAATATGGCACATGCTGCAAAAATGTTATCAGCATCTCCAGGTGCACTTCATTTAAGAACTTTGCAAAGTCTAAATGACTTATCTTCAGATCAATCAAATACTGTTGTGTTTGCTTTACCTCTAGAAATCATAAGAGGCTTTGGTGCTAAGAGATAATTAATTTTTTTTTCTTAATATTTTTTTTATTATTCCACCTATTATACTAAATATAACTCCTAGTGTCAATAGTTCAATAAATATTGATTTTAAAGTAAATAAAAAAAAACTGTCAGGAAACAGTGATTTCATATTACTATCCATAGGATCAAAAGCATAATTATCAATAAACACAATTTGATGAAATTTTTCAAATACATAATAAAAACCAAAAATTAAATACAAGATTCCTAAAACTACAAAAATAATTAAAATAAAAATTCCTGAATAATAAATTAAATTTATAAGGTGTTCTAAGTAGTTAGGTTTATCTAAATATACAATTAACACAATAACCAACCAAAGATTAACCAAAGAGATATAATAAATAATTTTAATTTTTTTTAGAACATTTTTAACATCATTCAAATGACTTATCTCACTTTTGTTAAAAAAATTAGAATCCAGTTCTTCTTTAGAATCAAAAAAATTAATGATATTGTTAGTTTTATTTAATGCTATATTTCTATCAAATATATTATATACTCCAAATTTTTGGTACTTTTTGTCATATAATTTAGAATTATAAATATAAGAAAATACAGAAGAAAATAAACTTACAAGAAAAAAAGAAACTACAAAAATTATAATTAAAAAAGTAATTAATTTATTATGCGTAATAATATTTTTTCTTTGTTTTTTGCTCACGATCTTTCACACTATTTAACTTATTTATTCTTGGTCTATAACTTGTTTCATCTCTTCGCATTGTAATTTCTAATTTTGCTAAAAGAGAATTCATTCCTTTTTCCATATCATAAGGTCCTTTCACAATTCCTTTGACTGCAGGTTCTCCTTCAAAAACCAAAAGTCTGTCAGACAAATAATCTAAGAATAATAAATCGTGATCTACAACTAATGTTGACACTTTTCTTTGCTCAACTATATTTGAAATAACTTTGGAAACAACAAGTCGTTTTTCAACATCTAAATAAGCTGAAGGTTCATCCAATAATATTAAATCTGCATCTCTAGATAAACATAGTGCAATTGCAACTCTTTGTAATTCACCACCTGAAAGTTCATTTATTTTTTTTAATAAAAGAGATTTTATATTTAGAGGTCTAATTAATTCCGTTTCATATTTTTGAATTGCTTCTTGAAGTACTACCATAACAAGCTCATCTGAATCTGAATCTAAATATTGAGGTTTATATGAAACTTTAATCTTCAAATCCAAATTTTTTTCATCTGGTTTAATTTCACCTGCTAACATTTTTACAAAACTTGTTTTTCCAATTCCGTTTTCTCCTAAAATACCAATTTTTTCTGAAGAATTTATTTCACCCTCTTGTGTTTCCAAACTAAAATCTCCTAATTTTTTTGTAATTTTAGGCCATTTTGTAAGTAACATTGATTCTGCAACTTTTACTGCGGACTTTACATCAAATCTAATTTTATTATCTCTAAATCTCACATTTTCTTCTTTGAGATATCCTTCTAAAAAAGTATTAATTCCATTTTTTGTTGGTCTAAGTTTGGATACTACTCCAAAAGCTGATTCTCGACCATATAATATGTGGATTAAATCAGCCATATAATCAAGAGCTATTAAATCATGTTCAATTACAATAACCGCAGTATTTTCATCTGCTAAATTTCTTATGGCTTTTGAAATTTTCAATCTTTGTTTAATGTCTAAATAAGACGTTATTTCATCAAAAATGTATAAATTTGCTTTTTTTAAAAAAGTAGCTGCAACTGCAAGTCTTTGAAGTTCTCCACCAGAGATATTTTTTATATTTCTATCTAGAATTTTGGTTAATTCAAATTTTTCTGCCATTTCATTTAATTGCTTTTTTTCATCAACTTTTTCTAACAATTCTATAACTTTACCGTCAAATTGTTTAGGGATCATATCAACATGCTGAGGCTTGTATGCTGTTTTAATTTCTCCTTTTCTTACTTTTTCAAAATATAATTGAGCTTCTGTTCCTTTAAAATACTCAATAATTTCTTCAATATCTGCATTTTTTTCAAAATTACTTAAATTTGGTTTTAAAATACCTGCTAGAATCTTAATCGCTGTTGATTTTCCTATCCCATTAACACCTAACAATCCAACAACCTTTCCAAATACTGGAATAGGTAAATTGTAAAGTGCAAAAGCATTTTCTCCATATCTGTGAATTGGATCTTTTGTTAAAATTTCAGGTAAATTAATTATTTTAATAGCGTCAGGAGCAGCATTAGCACAAATCCCACAACCAATGCACATAGGTTCATCTATAAAAAGCTTATTTCCATCAAAATACATGCATTCATCGCCTTTTCTATTAACTGGACAAAGAGATTGGATGTGTTTTTTTTTATCCATATCTTTTAACTTTGTATTGTCAACAACAGCTATTCTCTTTACCATAGTATTTTTAGAGTTTAGAGATTTATTTAAATGTATTTGGTCAGTAGACACTTTGACACTATCTTTAAATATTCACAAACCTTACTTATGACTATGAAAGGATTCATTGTCTACCCGACGTATAGAGTAATTAATGAAAAAGCTTATGTTTATTTATATGGTAGACTAGAAAATGGAGAATCATTCTTAACAATTAATCATTTTAAACCTTATTTTTACATTCGAACTGATGATGTAAAAAAACTTGAAGAAATTAATTCTGAAATTAATTATAGTGTGAAAGACACAAAGATGAAAAATTTCTTTGAAAAAAAATTAAGTAGAGTTACTTTTGCTCAACCTAAAGAAATGGCAAAGCTTCGAGAAGAATTTCATAAATATGATATTTTTTCATATGAAGCAGATATTAAATTTGTTTATAGATTTTTAATGGATCACGATATCAAAGGATCAATTGAAATCAAGGGAGATTATAAAAAAAGTGAAAATATTGATAGAGTATATCAAGAACCAGAATTAAATCCTATTTATTACAAACCAAATTTACGGGTTCTAGCTATCGATATTGAAACTTCTATGAGTATGAAAAATATATTTTCAATATCTATGTATGCAAAAGATTTTTCAAAAGTGCTAATTGTTTCTAACAAAAAACTTGAAAATTGTGAATCTCTTGAAGATGAAAAATCTCTATTAGTTAGGTTTAAAGAGATTATACATAAATATGATCCAGACATAATTACTGGTTGGAATTTAATTGATTTTGATTTAAAAATTATTAAAGAAAAATTTGATGAATATAATATTATTTTTAATATTGGTAGATCAAGTCAACCTGGATATTTAAGATTTAATAGTTCTTTTTTTAAAGATTCTACTGCAAATGTTCCTGGAAGAGTAATACTTGATGCTATGACTCTTCTGAAAATATCTTTTATTAAACTTAAAGATTATAAATTACAAACTGCTGCTGAAGAAATACTTAGTGCTTCAAAATTAAATATTTTTGAAGATTTAGATAAAGGAACAGAAATTGAAAGGTTGTTTAAGGAAGATCCTCAAAAACTTGCAGATTATAATTTATTAGATTCTAAACTTGTCATAGATATACTAGATAAAAAAGGAATTATTGATATGACTGTCCAAAGATCTCTTCTTACTGGAATGCAACTTGATAGAGTCAAAGCATCAATAGCTTCTTTAGATAATTTATACATTAGAGAAACTAAAAAATTAGGATATATTTGTAAAACAAGTGAATTTAAAGAACGAACTGCTAGAATCAAGGGAGGGTATGTTAAAAACTCTATCCCTGGAATATATGATAATATAGTTGTTCTTGATTTCAAAAGTATTTATCCTAGTATTATGAGGACTTTTAATATTGATCCATTATCCTTTGTACCTAAAGAATTACATTCTAAGTTCAAAGAAAAAGAAGTTATAATGTCTCCTAATGGTGCTATGTTTAAAAGAAAATCAGGAATACTTCCAAAAATTCTTAAAAATTTATGGGATGCTAGAGATCAAGCAAAAAAAGAAAAAAATCTTGAAAAAAGTTACGCAATAAAAATTACCATGAATTCTTTCTTTGGAGTGCTTGCAAATCCAAATTGTAGGTTTTATTCACTTGATATGGCTAATGCAATTACACATTTTGGACAATATATTGTAAAAACAACCGCCGATATTGTTGAAAAAAAAGGTAATCGTGTAATCTATGGTGACACAGATTCAATCTTTGTTGAAACTAATTCAAAGAGTTCAGAAGAGGGTGAAAAAATTGCTCTAAAAATTCAAGATTATATTAATGAATACTGGAATAAATATACAAGTAGATTAAATTTAGAAAATTATGTTGAATTACAATTTGAAAAAATATATATTAGATTTTTGATGCCAAAAATTAGAGGAACTGAAATTGGTGCAAAAAAAAGATATGCTGGTCTATTAATAAAAGACGGAAAAGAAAAAATTGATTTCACAGGTTTAGAATTTGTTAGAAGAGATTGGACAGATGTTTCAAAAAAATTTCAATTAGAGTTAATTGATAGAGTTTTTCATAAAAAAGAAATTGTTGATTATATAAAAAATTTTGTTAATGACTTAAATAAAGGAAAATTTGATGATTTATTAATTTACAGAAAAGCTATTAGAAAAGACTTAGACAAATATGTTAAAACCACTCCACCACATGTTAAAGCAGCTAGAAAACTTGATAAAATAACAAGTTCAATTATTGCGTATGTTATGACAACTAAAGGACCTGAAGCTGTTCAAAAAATTGAAAATGAATTAGATTATGCACATTATATTGAAAAACAAATTAAACCCATTGCTGATTCTGTCTTAGTATTTTATGACACACAATTTGATGATTTATTAAAAAATACCAAACAAACAAATTTATTCGGATTTAATTAAATCAGAATATTTGAAAATGAATTTTATTTTCATATTATTTGGTTTCAGTTAAATATATGGGATAAATTTAAAAAAACTACTTCCTATGTTATTATTAAAAAGATGGTTGAATCAGGTTTTAAAAAAAGGTTTATATTAATTTTATCAGTAACTCTTATAATCTTAACTTTTTCTTCTTTTGTTATTTCTCAAAGTGGTAATATTGTTTGTGGTAATAACTTTGTTGATGATTCTGAAACTTGTGAAGACGGAAATACTCAAAATAATGATGGTTGTAGTAGTTCATGTCAAACTGAAGGAGAAATGTTTGGAGGTTTTGAAGAAAATACACCTATTTTAATTCACCATCCAAATGCAGATGGACAAAGTATTGAATATAAATCTATCAAAAATCTAAAAGTAGGAGATAAAATTGTTGGTTGGGATGTAACGATAGGACTTCCTAGACAAATTTATACTATTGAGAAAATCTACAAAAAAACAGGTAGTTATATACGATTAATTTTTGGTGAACGAGATAATTCAAATAATAGACAATTATTAATTGGAAAAGAACAACCAATTTATAGAAGACCTAGTTATAACTGGGCAGCTTATAATTATAATGGATATGAATCATATTTTGGACTATCTACAATTCTTAGTTTAAATAAACATGATGATATAAGAGATGGAATTAATTTACAATATTACAATATTGATGATTTAGATCAAATCTCTTCGTCAAAAATTCTTTACAATCTAGTTGTATCAGGTAAAAATGCTTTTTTTGCTAGAGATGCTCTGGTTCATGGAATGGTTTCTCCTACAGGTGAAGAAGACCCAATTGAATCAGAAATATGTGGAAATGATGTTGTCGAAGGGAGTGAGGATTGTGATAATGGACCAGACAATACTAATTCATTTTCATGTCCTTATGAACAAACTTGCTCTTATTGTGACTTAGATTGTGATGATCAAACTGCCGTAGGAGACTATTGTGGGGATGGATCTAAACAAAGCGCTTATGAGGAATGTGATGATGGTAATGGAAACAATTTTGACGGATGTTCAAATTCTTGTGTCTTAACTTATTGTGGGGACTCTTCAGTTCAAAGCCCAAATAGTGAAGGAAAATATGAAGGTTGTGATGAGGGATCTAACAATGTAAATTCTGTATCTTGTTCATATGATCAAACATGTTCTTATTGTGACTTATCTTGCGATGATCAAACTGTTGTAGGAGATTATTGTGGGGATGGGACTATTCAAATTAATTATGAAGAATGTGATGATGGAACTAGTAATACAAATGATCCAAACTGTGCTTACAATAACGTTTGTAATTATTGTTCCTTATTGTGTAAAACAGCTACTCAAAATGGTGGTACTTGTGGAGATGGAACTACACAAAGTAACTATGAAGAATGTGATGATGGAAATCCATATAATAACGATGGGTGTAGTTCTACTTGCAAAGAAGAATATTGTGGTGATAGTATTCAACAAAATACTGAAAGTTGTGAACCTAGTGCAGGTATTAATTGTGATCAATATTATAATTGTATTAATTGTGGATGTATATTAAACACTGTTTGTGGAAATGGAGTTCTAGAACCTAATGAAGAATGTGATGATGGACCTTTGAATATTGATCCAGAGGATTCAATTGCATGTGAATATGGTGAAGAATGTACTTACTGTAGTACTAATTGTATAATTGCTTCAGGAATTAGTCTTGGATGTGGGGATGGGGAAATACAAGGAACTGAAGAATGTGATGATGGAAATTCTGATAACAATGATTTATGTAGAAATGATTGTACCTATTGTGGTGATGGAAAGATCCAAGAATGGCATGATGAAGAATGTGATGATGAAAATAGCCTTGATGGTGATTTATGTAGCAATTGTTTAATTGAAGAAGTTTATTTTCTAGATTTAGATGGTGACGGATTTGGTTCTCAAAATAGTGGATATTTTTCTTTTGCTCCTGAAAGCTATGTAAATAATTCATTAGATTGTGATGATGAGGATAGAAGCAGATTTCCTAGAAATATTGAAATTTGTGATAATAAGGATAATGATTGTAATGATATAGTTGATGACATCTTAGTTCAAGAAACACCCTTATGTTCTGAATTAAATTCAAAAATTGAAAACTCAGGTGTATGTAAAGATATTAGAGCTATTTGTGATTCTATGTCTCAAAATTTTACCTGTAATTTCCCCGATACTTTTATTTCATCTGAAGAAGAATTTCATTGTGACAATATTGATAATGATTGTGATGGAGAAATAGATGAGGAATGTGACTGTAAAATTGGTGATAAACAAGAATGTGGTACAGAAACAGGTCAATGTATTAAAGGAGTTAAAACTTGTCTAGACAGTGGACGATGGAGTGAATGTGTTACACCATATGATTCTGTTCCAGAATTTTGCGATGGATTAGACAATGACTGTGATGGAAAAGTAGATGAAGAAATAATTGAAGAATGTTTTATTGGGACTTGTCCAGGTGAAAAATATTGTGTTCGAGGCGAATTCACAAATTGTAATGCTGAATGTTCTGAAATTGCAGAAGTAGATATTACTGTTGAAGAATATGAAGTAACAGAAATTGCTAAAAGTATTGATTTAAGTGATGAAGATATTAAAGTTGCTAAAGAAAGTGTTAATAAAATTGAACAAGAAATCTCTTATCAATTTCAAAGTGGAAGTACAAAACTTCAAAATAAAATCACAAGTAATGAAACAATTAAAGATATGGAATATACTTTATTTATTCCTAAATGTTTAGCAACACATGTAAAAGAAATTGAGTTCGCAAATGAGGATTATGTAATCATTGAAGATGATCCAATTATTGCTTGGCATTTTACTGAACCAACAAATATTAACATTGAATATAAAGTAAAAGGAAAAATTTCAGAACAATGTTTAGAAAAAGTCAAAGGATTACCTGTCGCTCAAATGCTTGATTTAAAACCAAAAAAAAGCCTTTTCAAAAGAATCGTTTTACCAATAATTTTAATTGCTATAGCTGTAGGTAGTATAACATTAACTCAAAAAACCTCTGATTCTAAAGAAGGACAAAAACCTAAAACAGAACAGGAATATATTTCAGATTTTATTGAGAAAAAAAGAGAAAATTATCTAAAAAGAATTAAAGACATGAATTTTAAATCCAAACTCCAAGCTCAAAATTATATGGATAAATTAGGTATGACTGCTGAAGATAAAGAATGGATTATTAAACGGCTTAGGTTGAAATAAGTTTCACACATTTTCCAATTAATTTATCTTTAAATTCAAAATCTATTTTTTCAAGTGGTGTCCATTGTATTTCTGTATGTTCTTCACTCATAACTACATTTGTATCTTTTACACTGCATAAATATGTAATTCTAACTATATGTCTTTTTTCATCTTTAAAAATTGTAGACGCATCTAATATTCTTTTTATATTATCAAGCTCCATTCCTGTTTCTTCTTTAATTTCTCTTCTAAGTCCATCTATTGGTTCTTCACCAAAATTAATTCGTCCTCCAGGTATATCTAAAACACCTTCTAAACTTGCTCCATGATATTTTTTTGATCTTTTCATAAGAAGAATATTTCCATTATCAACTATAAGTGCTTTAACTCCAATTTGAAATTCTTTCATTTTTCTATCACCAATATATGTTTATTATTAAATGATCCTCTTTTGTTTTGTTTTTCTATTCTCATTTCTTCTAAATTATTAAAATTTTGAAACTTTGCTAAAGCATAGACAATTTCAATTATATCAACAAGTTCTTCAAAATTATTTTCTTCTAAATATTCATTAACTTCTTCTAGTAACTTTTCTTTAAGTCTTTTAAAATACTCGTTGTTTTCAGCCACATAATAATTTGGCTTTTTGCCATCTTGTTTAATGATTTGAATTATTTTATCTCTTACTAATTTTTTCATTTTATCACCTTAATATATTGTAAAGTATTGGAGCTAATGTTGAAAATAAAAAGATTCCAATGATTATGTGTGTTATTAAATGGAATATTGCTGAAAATGTTCGTACGCCTGATAGTCTAAATAACGGTGTGGTAATGCCTTCATATAACACTATAAAAAAAATTCCAATTTTTGTCACACTAATGTTTAAATTTCTAATTAAACCACAAATAAAACCAATTATTGCCCAAGAAATTATACCTATCAATGCATAATGTTTAATTTTTCCTGAAAAAAAATATGCAAAAAATTGTGACAATATTCCTTGAAGTAATCCTAACCAAGGACCAAGTAAAAGTCCTGTTAAAATAGTAGCTGTTGAATATAATTCAAAACCTAATTGAGGTAACCAATAGATATGGTTATACATTCTTGAAATAGAAGCTAAAAACAATAAAAAAAAGAATATGAAAAAGGGACGATATAATAAAAACACTAAAACAATTATATACACTAGAATAATAAGTACAGCCAATTTAGTTAATAATTCTTTTTTTAGGTGCTTTAATCTCCTTAATTTAAAATTCATAACTTTTGTTAGTATATTAATAAAAATAAAAGTATAGGACTCATAGAGGGGACAAAAATTACAGTTTTAAATATAAGGTCTTCTTTCAAATTTAATATGGACTCCCTTAATTTGCTAAAAAATCTAGGATTTACAGAGTATGAAGCTCGTGTCTATCTTGCTTTATCTGAACTTGGACCCAGTGGTGCAAAAGAAATTTCAAACTATAGTAAACTACCAAGAAATAAAACATATGAAATGTTAAACAAATTAGAAAAAAACAAAAAAATTGTTTCTTTACCTGTAAGCCCAAAGAAATTCAAAATACTAGATATCAATCAATTAAAAGAAGAAGTAAGTCAAAGAAAAAAGTCAATTAATCTATTAGAAAAAAATTTAGGGAAATTCATTGAAGAAAGTAATAAACCTAAACTCACTGAATTTAAAGAAATATTTTGGATCATTAGAAGTAAAAAAGCTATAATTCAAAAAATGTCTGCTCAAAATAAATTATGCAAAAAAGAAATTTTATCAATTAATCGATTAAGTATTTCAAATCCTGTTAATTTAAGAAATATGAAAAACTCAATTTCTAATGGCTTAAAAGCAAAAATGCTTGTTCCTAATACTAAAGAAAATACACATGTAAAAAAGTGGATTGATATTGGAGTAGAAATTCGAGAATACAATGAATCTAAATTTGGACCAATAGGAACAAGACTAAGTGTTTTTGACAAAAATACAGTCAGAATTACTTTTGGAGAACCTGAAGTATATAATGATGAAGATTATATCACACTATGGGCAGAATCACCACATTTAGCTAATATTTTAAGAAATTATTTTATGAATATATGGAAACAAAGTAAAATTATTAAATAATAACTGCAAAAGTTATTGTATGAAATTAAAATCAATTATTTTTGTTATAAGTTTTATCTTCTTTTTTTGGTTCTTTATTCCTAAATATACTATTCTCTTAAATTTATTTTACGCTCTTCCTGTTTTTTCTGACATAGTTTATAAAATAATTGGGTATATCATTATTGGAGTTTCTTTAGGAATAATTTTACACATGACATTTATGTTTAAAAAATATGGAAAAGGAACACCTTCAATAACTGAAACCACAAAAAAATTAGTTAGACAAGGTATATTCAAATATACTCGAAATCCAATGTATATTTCAAACTCATTAGTAATTGTAGGAATATTTTTTCTAAATGGACATCTTCTTCTACTTGCATATGCACTTTTATTTTTTGTTTCAATGCATTTATTCTTAGTGTATGTTGAAGAACCTGAACTCAAAAAAAAATATGGAAAATCATATGAAAGATTTTTAGAAGAAGTTCCTAGATGGTTTTAATTATTAAATCAAGAAAAAATTAAATACTTCTCTATGTTAATACAAATTATGGAAAAAATAAAAATAGCACCAATTAAACCAACTATAAATTTTGGTGATCTTGATAAAATTGATATTAGAATAGGTACTATAGAAAAAGTTGAGGATATGAAAGACTCTGACAAATTAGTAAAATTAATTGTTAATTTAGGAGATCACAAAAGAAACATTATTGTTGGCATGAAAAAAGAAAGACAAGATCCTAAAGAAGTTGAAGGTAAACAAGCACTTTTTGTTGTAAATCTTGAACCTAGAAAAATGATGGGTGAATTATCAGAAGGTATGCTTTTTGATATTGGATATTCAGATAAAATTATCCCTGTTTTAGCTACACCAGAAAAACCAATACCTAATGGAAGCAGAGCTGGATAAAAAAATTAGGGTTGATTTGGCTTTTTAGGTTTATTAATACGATCACCATATTGATCTGTGATTCTTTTTGGATTAGCAAGATTTTCTCTTCCTTTTGTTGCAAGTCCACCAATAATAAAAGCTATACCAGCCACTCCTCCACCAATACCTAATGCTATTTCCAAAGGACTCAGTCCAGATGGTTCTTGATATTGTGGTGCAAGATTTTGTGAAAGAATTAATGGATCTATATGTAAATTATTTGCTACATTGAGGTACGCATAAGTCGCAGTATGATATAATTGTTCTAAAGGTTGAATATACATAAAAAATAGAAATCAAAACAAAATTATAAATTGATTTAAAGAAATTTTTGTAAAAAAGGAAAAAAATAATGAAAAATTCTCTTAATACCTATAATGATCACTTTTATATGGACCTTCAACAGGTATTCCTACATAGTCGGATTGTTCCTTAGACAATTTAGTTAACTTAACGCCAAGTTGATTTAAATGTAATCTTGCTACCTCTTCATCAAGTTCTTTAGGTAACATATAAACACCTACTTCATGATCTTCTTTCCAAAGTTTAATTTGAGCTAAAACTTGATTAGTAAAACTATTACTCATTACAAAACTTGGATGTCCTTTAGCATTTCCTAAATTAACTAATCTCCCTCTACTCAACATAATTATTGAGTGTCCATCTGGAAAAGTAAATTTGTCAACTTGTGGTTTAATATTTATTTCTTGAATTCCTGGATACTTTTCTAATTTATCCATTTGAATTTCATTATCAAAATGACCAATATTACAAACAATAGCATGATCCTTCATTTTTTCCATGTGCTCAATTGTAATTATATCTTTGTTTCCTGTTGCTGTGACATAAATATCTCCTTCATCTAAAGAATCTTCAACAGGTTTTACTTCAAAACCTTCCATTGATGCTTGAAGTGCACAAATAGGATCAATTTCATTTATAATTACTCTTGCACCAAAACCTTTCATTGATTGTGCACATCCTTTCCCTACGTCTCCATATCCACAAACAACAACGATTTTTCCTGCAACCATTACATCAGTTCCTCGTTTAATCCCATCTGCAAGTGATTCTCTACATCCATATAAATTATCAAATTTTGATTTAGTAACTGAATCATTTACATTAATAGCCGGAAACAATAATTTTCCTTGTTCCATCATTTGATATAATCTATGGACTCCTGTTGTTGTTTCTTCAGAGCAACCTCTTACTTCATTTAATATACTTGTCCATCTTGTAGGTGTTTCATTATATATTTCTTTTAGAGTATTCATTAATTCTTGATAATCTTCTCCCTCGTTTGAATAATCTTTTTCAAGAATTGAAGGATCTTTTTCTATTTCCATACCCTTATGAATCATAAGAGTAGCGTCTCCACCATCATCTACAATAATTTGAGGGCCCTTTCCATTAAAATCTAATGCTTTAGCTGTATACTCCCAATATTCTTTTAATGTTTCACCTTTATATGCGAAAACTGGAACTCCTTCTTTTGCTATTGCACTAGCTGCAGGATCATGTGTACTATAAATATTACATGATGCCCATCTAACATCAGCGCCTAATTTTGTTAATGTTTCAATCAGTACTGCTGTTTGCAAAGTCATATGTAAACTTCCTGTAATTCTAGCGCCTTTCAATGGTTTTTCTTCACCATATTTCTGTCTTAAAGCCATTAGTCCAGGCATTTCTTTTTCAGCTAGAACAATTTCTTTTCTTCCACGCCCTGCCAAACTTAAATCTTTTACAATATATTCATTAGTTATATCCATAATAAATCACAAAAGAAAAAAAGAAATGCATATTTATAAAGATTATATTAAAAAATATAATTAATATTTAATAAAATATAGATTTTGTTGTAAAATAATTAGAAAAATATAAAAAACATAGAAAATTTACAAATATTATGCTTGATAAAACAGATAAAAAAATAATAAAACAACTAAAAAAAGACAGTAGACAGTCTCTAAAAGACATTTTCGAAAAAACTAAAATTAGACCCTCAACCATCCATTCTAGAATTCAAAAATTATTAGAAGACAATACAATTGAAAAATTCTCAATTGTAACTAATGATAAAACAATGAATGAAGATTTTATTGTTTTTATTTTAGTTAATTCAAATAAAGAAATACCTAATTTATTTTTTAAAAAATCTTGCATAAAAGATGTTTTTGGAATCACAGGAAGTTATGATTTAGTTATGAAATGTAAATTTCAAAATATAGGAAAATTCAATGATTTTATTTTAGAGCTACGAAAACTTCCTGAAGTTAAAGATACTCTAACTATGGTTAGCACAATAAAAATCAAAGAGAGGTTATAAAAAATGTTTAAAAAATTAAAAAAACATCAAAAACGAGAAATTATTAGAGAATTTTTAATTTTATCATTATGTTTATTTTTAGTAATTTTATTTTGGCAAAACAATATATTAACTCTAATTTTATTAACAACTCTTTACATTACTAGAACTATCTTTTGGTACAAACCTAGAGATCACACATTATTTTTTGTTGGAGGTTTAATTGGAACAATTATTGAACTTGTTTTAACAACAGTAGGAATTTATAATTTTGCAAATCCAACTTTTTTTAATCTTCCAATTTGGATTCCAATTTCCTGGGCCATAGGTTCACTTACAGTTATGAAAATTGTACTTGTTTTTATAAAATAAAAAAAAAGAATTAGGATTAATTTAACTTTTTAATTTTTTCAATTAGTTCTTCGAAATTTTCAATTTTTCCATCTGCCGCACTATGATCTTGAGATGCTGTTATAACATCATCAACCATTATACATTTTATATTTGCTGCTTTTGCTGCTTGAAGTCCCATTGCTGCATCTTCAATAACAACACATTCTTCTGGTTTCAAACCAATTCCTTTTGCAGCGTTTAAAAAAATTTCAGGATTTGGTTTTGCTCTTTTGACTTGATCTCCACCAATTTTAAAATCAAAATATTTTGTTATTCCATATATTTTTAGAGTATCAATAACTGCTTCAATATTTGCGCCTGATGCTATTGCAATTTTATAATTTTTACTTAATTCAATTAATGTTTCTTTGAAATTTTTTTTAAGTGGAATTTTCTCCCTATTAATACTATACCTTGCATAAATATCTGACCTAACTTTTTCAAAATCTGCTTTATTAGCATATTTATTTACAAAATGAAGTGTGAAATGATGATGACTCTCACCTAATTTCATTCCAAACTCTTCTTTAGGTAATGTTACTCCGAAATGTTCTTCAAAATAAGAATTCCAATTATTATAATGAAAACTATTACTATCAATTACTACACCATCCATGTCAAAAATTATACCTTTTATCATTCTTTCATAGAATTAATGTTACTTTAAAATAATTATGCATCATAATATTAAATGAATCTTAGTTCATTTAATAGTTAGTACGCTAATCGGTCATCCTGTTGCGTACTATAAGTAAGTAAAACCGGACAATGATCACTTCCCATAACTTCTGTTAAAATATCTGCTTGTTTTACATTTTTAATAATTGAACTTGAAACAACAAAATAATCAATTCTCCAACCAACATTCTTCATTCTTGCTTGAAACATATAACTCCACCAGGAATATTTTATTTCATCAGGATGTAAATATCTAAATGTATCAATAAATCCACTTTCAACTAAATTTGTAAATCCTTGTCTTTCTTGATCTGAAAAACCGGCATTACCTGGCCTAGTTTTTGTTGTCATATTTGATTTAGGATTTTTTAAATCAATTTCTTTATGTGCAACATTTAAATCGCCGCATACAATAACTGGTTTTTTTTCTTCTAATCTTTTTAAAAATAATAAAAAATCGTGATCCCATTTTTGCCGATATTCAATTCTTTCTAATCCTCTTTTAGAATTAGGAGTATATACATTAACTAAGTAAAAAGAATTATATTCTGCAGTTAATACTCTTCCTTCATTATCGTGCTCTTCTAAACCTATTCCCTTTTGGACAAATAATGGTTTAATTTTACTTAAAATCAATGTACCACTATATCCTTTTTTTTCTGCTGAATTCCAAAACATATTATATTGAGGTAGATTAAGATCTACTTGTTCTCTATGAGCTTTTGTTTCTTGAATACACAAAATATCTGGATCTTCTTTTTTTAAAAAATCTAAAAAACCTTTTTTTATTACAGCTCGAATTCCATTCACATTCCAAGAAATTAATTTCATAATAGTAATGATAAAATAATTCAATTAAAAAATTAATGTTTAATAATTACTCAAGTCCGTAAGAATCAACAAATCCTCGGATCATATTATAATCTTTAAGATAACTTAGCCCTTTAGTTGTAATTTCATATTTCTTTTTTTTCTTAATAATTGTTTCATCTGCTAATTCTTTTTCGAGAATTTCATTCATATATTCAGTCAGCATTTGATGAGAAAGATTTGCTTTATACATAATGTGCGTAGGTTTGATATTTCCTCTCTTATCTGAAATTGCTTGAAGAATATCTTTAATTATTTCCAAGCGGTCTCTTTTTCTCATTTTTTTATAATATGATAATTAACTAATAACAATAGATATCCAACAAAACTAAAACTATGCCCAATTGCATAGAACAATGTTGATTTCGTTAAAAACAAAAATCCTAAATGTCCTATAAGCATTGAAACAAAAGCAAGTGCTACAAGTAAAGGACCAATTTTTTTTCTTTTTTTGTAATTAAGCATATAATGGTAAGATAAAAATGCTAAATAAAGAACAGTTAACATAAAAAATCCAATTAGTTTATTACTTGAAAGAAAAAATACTAGTACAGAAGTTAACACAAAATACCAAAGTAAACTAGATTCTTTTGATTTAAATACTGTAAACATTAAAAAAGCAAGTCCAAAAGTCATAAACAAAATATGAAAATAAAGACCTTGATTATGAAATACGCTTAATGGATGAATACCAAAAACAACATAAATATCTGGATTAATTTTCATAACATTCAAAAAATTAATTGTTGCTTGAACGACGTAAGAAATAAAAATTAAAAAAAAAGCAGCACTCATAGATTTTGACTGTGGATGTTTTGTTATTCTAAAAACTTTAAATGCTTGATATGATATAAACAAAGTAATTATTGCAAAAAATACCTGCATTAAAACAGGTAAAAGAAAAAATCTAAACTCTACTAAATATAATGTATTCATTAACTGTTTTTTGTTTTTGGGGTTTTTAAATTTTGTGAATTTATAATCAGATTTTTGCTTACGACTGTTTATATATGATTTTGATCATTAATTTTCATATAACAAATTGTGAGGTGGTTAAATATGACTAAAAAAGATAAAATAAATTTTTGGCACCAATTATTTGATTTTCCAACATTTGAACAATTCATTTATACTAACATCTCCACGATGGTGTAACCCATGAAAGATTCACGCTCAATTAAAGGACTCACCCTCTGTCTATTCCTAGGAAAAGGCCCGCCTTTTCCTAGACCTTTCCTCTAATTCTTTTCCATTTATTCTAATATATAAAAAACAAAAGACTTAATTACTTAAATAATTTATAAAAATACTTATTTAATTAATGATCAAACACATATTCTTTTCTCATTTAGTTTAAAAAAAACTCATTTAGTTTACATTTATATAGCAGAAATACTAAAAAATTAACTTATTTAATTTAATAATTACTTAATTAATTTGAATATAATGACAAAATATAAATACTATTACTTAAATAATTTATAATTAGTAATTATGAAAGTAAAAAGAGATGACTTGAATGTAGATATTGATCTAGAATCAGTTCTCTCAAATCAAGATAAAAAACTCTTAACTTCTTTTCTTGCCTCATTAAAAGAAAAATACCATTTAGATAAAGAAATCAAAGCTTCATTAAATGATAAAAAAGAATATGAAAAGTATTTACCTGGATCTATTTTCAATAAAGAGTTAGGAATTTTTGAAAGCATTGTAAAATTTTTACATGAAAATAGAAACCTTTCTTTTAAAGAAATTTCTAAATTAACATATAGATCTCCAAATAATTGCGCAGTTACTTATAAAAAAGCCAAGAAGAAGTATTTTCCAAAACTAAATTCTGATTATATACATAAAATTCCTATTGGCAGTTTTTCTAAAAATTATACTTGTTTTGAAAGTGTATGTTTATTTTTTAAAGAATCTATGAATTATCATGAGATTGCTGTAATTTTAAATAGAGATGATAGAACAATTTGGACAACATACAATAGAGCTATTAAAAAAGGGGTGAGAAAAGATGAATAATCTTGAATCAACTTTCTTTTATGCTATAATTTTAACATTTAGTATAGGACTCTTGATGATTGAACCAGCTCACACAGGTTTTGTTGTTGGAGAATCACAAGTTGAAGTTATCCAAATTCAAGAATTCTTTAATTCCACAAGTAGATTAACATACACTGCTAAAGGTGAAATAACTTCAATAAGAATAAGTGGTGAATTTACTGGAAATGGAACTGGGAGAGTAATATTCAATGATTTAAATTTAATCAAAATTCAAGATCTTGAAAACAAAAACCAAAATTTACTGACTGGACTAGTAATTGACAATACCTCTACTGAAAATAATAATGAAACAATTGTAAATATTCCATTAGAAAATAATGAAAGCTTTATTGAAGAAAAAATATCTAATGAAACTTTTGAAAATAATAATGAAAGCATTCAAGAAATAATTGAACAAATTAATTCAACTACTTTTGAAGATAATTCATCTGAAATTCTCTCTGAAATAAATGAATCATTTGGTGAAGAAATAATTGAAGAAGAAATTGACATTAATATTGAAATCAATGAAACAATAATTCAAGAAAATACTACGATTGAATCAAACATCACAGAACAAAATGAATCAAATGATTCCAATACTAATACTTCAGTTGATTCTGAAACATCTAATGAAAATAGTTTTGTAAAAACATTTAATAATTATTGTAAAGATACTTGTATTGTAAACTCTGGAAATGACATTACACTTACAATCTTATTAGATGATACTGAATTATTTATAAAAAGTATAAGTTATACATATACCAATATTAGCGAAAATAGTGAAGAAATTCAAATTCCTATAATCCCTGTTCTAACAAATGAAACAAATGTTTCTATTGAATTAAATACAACAATTAATAATACAAATATTTCAATAAATATGTCTTTAGGAAACCTAACAAACATTACAATTTTAAATCAAACAATTAGTAATTTAACAAATATTTCAGATCTAAATAATTCAATTTTAAATATATCTATTAACGAGACATTAAAGTTCAATGAAACACTAGTTAATGAAACAAATGTGACTGAACAAATTATTCCTATTAATATAATGTTAACTGATCTTCAAAGATTTAATAATTCACTTGTTGGTTTTAAGTTGATTGATTCATTTGATAATACTGTTGTATTAAACTACTCAAATAATATTATTAGACTTTTATCAAATAATTTATCTAAATCTAGTATCAAAGCTATTGAAACAAATGACAATAGACTTTCAAATTTTGTATTCTTAATTAACAATACTCAAGCTGTTCAATTTGAACTTAATATTGATGAAGATGATGTTGTGTTAAAATGCACACAACAAGAAAATGAAAGTTGTAAAAGATGGCAAAGAACATCAACTGCAATCACAACATTAAGTGGTAAGAAAAATTTTGTAGTTTATGATGATGGAATATACGCATTATCAGAAGAAAAAACAAAAACACCAAAATTTATTCCTACAAAAGCAGTATATTATAACAATGATTGTGACAGTTGTGTAACATATTCTGAATGTAATGCCAAAGATTTTTGTGCTATCCAAAATAGATTAAATAGAAATTTCAATTTTGTTGGACAATTTGATTTTGATATTTATTATTTAGAAGATTCTTCAATTAAAAGTGTTGAAATTTGTGCATACAATAATTATTTATCAAATAATAAGCAAACAAATTTTATTAGAAATAGTGATTATAGTTATTGTAATGATATTCGTATACATTCTACTGAATCTTTACTTATTTCCACAGGAATAATTAATAATCCTAATGATTGGAATTGTGTAGATGTTACTTCAATTGTAAATTACAATATCAATGAAGGTTACAGCAATATATTTTTAGATTGGATTGGTGATGATGCTAAAGGTAGTAATGGTGACATTACTTGTTTTAGTGGTGAAGATAACTTAGAAAATTGTGGAGGAGAAAACCCAAGTGGTGCTAAAGATTGTAGACCATATTTAAAAATTGACTATAAATGAAAGAAAAAAATAAAACTAGGAAAATGAAAAAAACAAAATTAATAGCTCTTCCACCTAGTTTTAATGATGTTTCAAAACACAAAATAAAAGACTCAGATTTAATGTCAATTATATTTTGGTTTTTCTCAATTTATCTTGTAAATAAAATTAAAGAATTTATTTTATCACTTCCTTCATTAAAAGAATTAGATGATTATCTAAATTCTTCATTTTTAATATTTGGAAGAAAAGCTAAAGTTAAAAACACTTTAATATATTTCAGCTTCCTAGTGTTAATTAGTTTTATGTTTTTGAATTTCTTATCACAACAAGCTAATGCTGCTTATTCATGTACTTATGGTGCTGGTTGTGCCTATTCAGGTAATTGCGATACTTATGGAAATGACGCAACATGTGGTGAATGTAGTACGGGCGGAGGTACTTGGATAAGTACAGGAAGTGGTGGAACTAGTAAGTGTTGCGGAGACGACAATGGTGAAGATTGGGAAGGAAGTGGATCAGGAAATAGTTGTTGTTACAACAATGCGGCAATGGCAGATGGTGCTGTTGTAAGTAATATGCTATGTTCAAATGGATTATTATTTGATTGTGGTGGAGCTGAAACTGATGACGGTGGTCTAGGAACACACGTAACTGCAGGAAGTTGCACTGCATACGAGGGCAAATATTGTCAAACGACTTCTTGGGCATCAACAAAAGCAAATGGATGTACTTGTGCTGTAGATGGAGATTGTACCTCAAATCTATGTGACAATGAAGCTGGTGGAGCTGGTGGAGATAATCTCGTATGTTACTCTGCTACTAATTGTGGTTGGGGAACAAATGCTTGTGGAAGCCATGATAGTGATTGTCAAATTGGTGCAGGAAGCGATACTGGATGTGATGATTATTCACCTAATGGTTGCGCAGCTAGTGCTGGATATTGTTCAACTGCTTGTGTTTATGATACTGATGGAGACACAAGTTCAACTGTATGTGCTTGTTTAGGTGATAGCTGGATTGCTTCACAAGGATCTGTTACTGGAAGCAATTATTATTGTTGTGGTGATGATTCCACAAGTGATGATTATTCCACTTATTCAGGATCTTTAACAACATCAACATCTGTAACTTGTGATAGTTGTTTTAATGGAGCTGACCAAGGTGCAACAACACTTTATGGTAATGGTTATACATCTGGATCTAGAACTGGTGACACAAGTTTAACTTGTTATTATAGTACAATTACTTGTAGTTCAACAGCACGAAGTAATAGTGCAAGTGGAACTTACTGCGGAAATGGATTTTTTAGTAGTTCAAATACTCTATGTACTGCTGCTTCAAAAACTGTTGACACTTCGGGATATTGTTATTATGCAGATATTACTTGTGCTGATGAAAGTGCATCAAATAGTCTTGTATCTGCTTTATTATATGGAAATGGAATCTTATTAGACGCACCAGATACGTGTTATTATGGAGACATTACTTGTGGAGATGGAAGTGCTAGTGACGGAGCCTCAGAATCATGTGAAGATGAAGGTGTTGTTAGTGGAAACGTCTGTTATTACGATGAAGGATGTTCAGACACTGGTGCGAATACAGGATGTAATACTGGTGAAACTCATCCAAGTTGTGATGAGGGTGATATGACTGATAGTAATGCTAACTGCGGCCAATATGATTATTCAGCAAGTAATGATAGATGTTATTATAGTGCTAGTGACGCTTGTTTAGCAGATGATGATGGTTGGGATTATGCAACTGACACAACATTAGATAGTGTTACTGTTACTGGATTTGCTGAAGATTACCAATATGACGATGCTACTGACAAATGTTATTATAATATTGCTTGTGGAACAAGTGGATTTACTGCTTCAGAAGATACATGTTATGATTCAGGCACTGTTGTAGGTACAACTTGTTATTATACTGAAGCATGTACTGCTGCTGGTGCTGGTGCTGGTTGCGAAACAGGTGACTCTGCTCCTGCAAGTTGTGACTCAGGAAGTTTTGCAGATGGTGCTATGGCCTGTGGTGTTTATTCAAGTGATGTTTGTTACTATCATGCAACTGATGCTTGTGCAGCTGATGCTGATGGATGGGATCACAACTCTTATGATTGTGAATCTAGTGACGATACTAGTTTAGGAGATTCTCTTTTAACTGAAGCAGAACTTAATACAACTAGTTGTACTTCTGCATGTACTGGTGCAGATTGTTGTGAAATTCAAACTATAACTTGTGGAGCGGGATATGAATGTCTAGGATTCCATGATTTAATTGATAACGAAGATGAAACTTCTAACGCAACTTGTTATTATACTAACGCTGCTGCTTGGGAATGGGGAGCAAGTGCTGAAAGTGCTGAATCAGGTTCTGCATGCAGTGATGGATATGATAATGATTGTGATGGACTTACTGATACTGCTGATGATGATTGTGATTATGTTGTTGATGATGACAATGCTGGAGTTGATACAACAAGGGACACTGGATGGGATTATTGGGCTGCAGACGCAGATGCAATTTGTAATGATGGTGGAATAGGAGATTATGGAGACTTATGTGAAGAAGTTGGTTGGTCTGGTGCAAGAGGATTTTGCGCTGCGGGAGGAACTTTAGGTACTTGCTATGATGGAAACTCTTACTTTGTAATTGATGATGAATCTACTTATGACGGGACTATATGGGATTCAAGTAGTGTTGCATACACATCCAATCCTGCTAGTGATCAAGATGGACAATTTTGTACAGGTTATCCTGTAACTGGTATAGACATACCTACTTTTTGTGCTGATCAAGATGTTGCTAGTGGTGGATGGGCTTATACTACCTACGCTGATTGTGCAAGTGCTACTGATAAAGATTCTGATACTTGGACTGATGAATTTTTTAAATGGGATGAATCAGAAGGAGATTGTGTTGAATGTGATCCAACAACAGGACAACAAGCTACTGCAGGTTTTGATTTAACAGAAGCTAGTAAAACTGGTGTTGTTTGTGAAAGTGGTTGTGGTGCAAATAGTGGATGTGATGAAAGAGATATTAATGAAGATTGGGTATCAAGTGAAACATGTCATTGGTGTGATGGGGTTTGTTCTGATAACACAGATACTACTGTAGGTTCAACTAGTTGTACAACTTGTTCATCTGGATATCAAATGGCTGATTCAGAAGATCTTTGCTATTATTCTATCACATGTGATAATTCTTGGATTGATTCAACCTCAGACACTTGTTTAGATGAAGGTGTTGTTAGTGCAAGTAAATGTTATTATGATGAAGGGTGTAGTGGTAGTGGAGCTAATGCAGGTTGTACTAGTGGAGCATCTGCACCTTATTCTTGTGATTTTGGAGATTTCGCTGATGGAGCAGGTTATTGTTACAATGACGCTAACAATGCTTGTTATTATGACAACACTGATTTATGTGCAGCAGATGATGATGGATGGGATTATAGCACTGCAAATTGCTATGATCCTGGGTATAGAAGTGGAGCATCTTGTTATTATGATAACGGAGGATCTGTTGATGAATCTAATTCATGTTCAAATACAGGTTGCACAGGAATTTCTTCAGATAGTGCTCCAACATGTGATGAAGGCTCTTATTCAGATACAGATGCAAATTGTGGTGACTGGGATTATAGTTCAACAACTGATGCTTGTTATCATGACACAACTGATCCATGTGACGCAGACTTTGATGGATGGGATTGGACACTAGATACTGATTATGATGGCGTCACTGTAATAGGTGCAAATAGTGGAACAGATTACCAATATAATGATGCTGGTGACAAATGTTATTATTCATTTAGTTGTGAAACAACAGGATGGAGTGCAACTAGTGTTGCATGTTATGATCCCGGATACGAATCAGGAAATGATTGTTATTATGATAATGGTGGATCTGTTGACGAAGCAGATTCTTGTAGTGGAACAGGTTGTTCAGGAATTTCATCAGAAACTCATCCAACATGTGATGAAGGAGATATGAGTGGAAGTAATGCCAACTGTGGTCAATATGATTATTCAGCAAGCAATGATAGGTGTTTATATAGTGCAACTGATGCTTGTGCTGTTGACTTTGATGGATGGGATTATAGTACAGATACAGATTACGATGGTCAAACAATAACTGGGTTTGCTGAAGATTACCAGTATTATGATGCTGGTGACAAATGTTATTATGATATTGCTTGTGCCACTACAGGTTTTACTGCTTCAACAGATACTTGTTATGATTCAGGAACAGTAAGTGGAACAACTTGTTATTATAATGAAGGATGTTCTGCATCTGGAGCCAATGCTGGTTGTGAAACTGGAGAAGCATCTCCTTCTAGCTGCGACTCAGGAAGTTTTGCTGATGGTGCTATGGCTTGCGGTGTTTACTCGAGTGATGTTTGTTATTATCACGCAACTGATGCATGCGCAGCAGATGCTGATGGATGGGATCATAATTCTTATGATTGTGAAAGTAGTGATGATACAAGTTTAGGAGATACAATATTAACAGAAGCAGAAATTAATGCTACCAGTTGTACTTCTGCATGTACTGGTGCAAACTGTTGTGAAATTCAAACAGTTACTTGTAGTGGAACTTATGAATGTCTAGGATTCCATGATTTAATTGATAATGAAGATGAAACTTCTAATGCTACTTGTTATTATACTAATGCTGGTGCTTGGAACTGGGCTGCAAGTGCTGAAACAACAGAAACTAATTGCATTGATGGATATGATAATGATTGTGATGGAGATATTGATGCAGTTGATTCAGATTGTGTATGTTCAACTGGAGATGATTGTTCTGGTTCAGAAGTTTGTGTAAATGCACTATGTAGAGCAAGTTGTGATTATGATGCTTCATATGGTTCTTTAGCAGGGTATGGTTGTAGTACTGGTGGAACTGCATATAGTAGTTCAGGAACTTGTTATGATAGTAGTCCTGGTGGATCTGGTGGAGTTTATGGATGTGATGAATCAGGAGCAATAAGAGTAGACTGTGGCGATGGATCTTGTGAAGCTGTTCCATTTAGTTCAGACTCCTCATACAATACATGTGATACTACAAGTGGTCATGCTTGTGATACAATTGGAGGAGATTACTCACAAACAGGAACTTGTGCTTCAGGTGCAGCTAATAATTGTGATACTAGCGGTGAAGTAGCTAAGAATAGTTCTATTTACTACCAAACCTGTGCAGCAGATTATGAATGCGATTCTGATGCAACTAGTGGTGGAAATTATACTAGAGATGGTTTTTGTGCGGGAACTAGTTGTGCAACTACTGAATTAGCTGCAGACACTGATGGAACAGAATGTGGTGCTTTGTCAGGATGTAGTAGTCCTAGTATTATTGATGGAGACGAAGATTTCCAATGTGATACAACTAATGAAGGTGTTGTTTGTGCAAGTGACCCTACAAGTGGTAATCCTCCAACTCTTGATGGGGTTTGTGTTGAAAATTTATGTGATACTGATAGAGTTGCTGTTAATTGTGGTGATACTTGTGATTCAACAGATTTAACTGATGCAAAAATGTTAGCAAGTTGTAGCGGCTCAACTCAAGATGGATGGGCATGTATTGATGGTGCTCCTGGTAGTAATGGTTTTGATCCTGCTGGAATGTGTATAAGTGACATTAATAGTTGTGATGAAGATGGAATTACTGCATATAATTCTTCAAATTCAAAATATTTAGATGATTGTGCAGATGGTTTAGAATGTTCAACCAATCATGGAACAGGCAGTTACATAAGATCTGGTTATTGTGTTGGTTCAAGTTGTGAGGAAACATTAATTGTTGTAAGTAGTGCAACTGCAACTTCTGACGCAGAATGTGGTACAGGAACTACTGGATGTAGTGCTCCTGGTTGGGGAGATGGAGATGAAACAAATTCATGTACTACAACAAATGAAGCTCAAATTTGTGACACTAGTCCAGAAACAGGTCCTTCTGGAAACGGAGCATGTATTGAAAACAGTTGTGTAACTTCAGGTATTGTTAGAATTAATTGCGGAACAGATGGATGTACAAATGCAGATTTATCTGATGCAAATATTGTTACAACTTGTGACGCAAGTTCTGGGGATAGTTGTGATTCTTCATTAGATGGAAATGGAATTAGTCAAGATGGAATTTGCGCTTCAAGTACTTGTGAAACAAGTAATTTTGTTTGCTTTGCAAGTTCAACATATTATTCATACGCAAATAGAGCAAGTTGTTCAGAAGGTGATACTTGTGATGAATCCTTTACTGATGGAGACTTTAGTGCTGGAGCAAAAAGATATGATCCAGATGATAATGTATGTGATGATTGTACAAGTGAAGTAGGTGAGGATGGTACATGTGAAGAAGCATGTGGTGCTGACGTAGGAACTGATGAAAAAACAATAAGTGCATGTGATGGCACATCTGGATATATTAACGCCACTTGTGGATTTATTAGTGACGGAGATTATAACTCTACTGTTTGTGGTTGTGTTGTTGATCAAACAGGTGGAGACGCAGGAAAAGAATGGGATATTGGCGGAGACTTTTCAAATTGTTGTGGAGACGATGCTGGTGAATATGATTTTGATTCAGACTTTAATGAAACAATAGATATAACACCAAGTATAACTGATGCTTGTTGTGACGCTAGCACTGATTGTGTATATAGTAATACTTGTTATGCAACAGGATACGTTTCTGGAGACATTGATGGAGATGGAGATAATGATTATTGTGAAAGTGGAACTTGGTTTGATTGTTCTAATGATGGACAATGTGCTGCAGGCTATACTTGTGAATCAAATGATTGCGAAGATACTATTGCACCTACATGTACAATTTCAGGTCTTTCAGAAGACACAAATTCAGGTTATCAATATGTTAGTTCCACAACAATTTTTTATAATACTCTAGGAACTGGACAATTCACAGTAACTGTTGATTCTACTGATGATGGAAGTGGAGTACATAATGTTACATTCCCTACAACAGTTAGCTCTGGTTCAGCAGATACAACAAGTGCATATACTCAACAATATACGTGGGCCACTGATGACACTTATTCAACAAATGCAACAATAACATGTTACGATGTTATAGGAAATAGTGCTATTGATACTCTAAATATTACATTAGATACAACTTCACCAACATCAGGCTCAATTTCATACACAGATGGATACTATGTAAGTGAAAATGTTCCTATTACTTATTCAATTGGTTCAGATTCTCAGTCTGGTCTAAATACAAGTACTGGAAATATATTAAGAAGAAGTGCAACACTTGATGCAGGATCTTGCGGAAGTTATGGATCTTGGGGAACAATTATTACTGAATCAGACGGATCCTATGCTGATACAACAGTTGCAACTGGGAACTGTTATCAGTATAGATATGAAATATTTGACAATGTGTTAAATGGTGTTAATTTCACAAGTGCAAATACTGCAAAAGTTACAACAGAAGTTCCTAATTGTAGTATTGATGTATTATTTGAAGACACAAATTTAGGATACCAATATATTAGTGGAAATGAAATATTTTATAACACAGAAACAACAGGACAATTTTCAGTTAATGTTAGTGCTAACGCTTCTTTAACTGGAATTAATAATGTAACTTTCCCTACAACTGTAAGTGCTGGTGTAGCTGATACAAGTAGTGAATATAAACATCAATACACTTGGGCTACTGACGATACATATTCAACAACAGCAACAGTTACTTGTTATGCTAACTCAGGAAATAGTGCAGATGATACTTTTGATATAACTCGAGATATTACTGCACCAAGTGGTGGATCAATTGTTTACCCAGATTCATATAATGATACTGTATCAATTACTTTTAGTGATGGAACAGATTCTGGTGCAGGATTAAATATCTCAGCCAGTAGATTACTTGCTCAATCTGCAACTATACAAGATGATAATACTTGTGGTTCATATAGTTCTTGGTGGCAAGAGAATGGATTGAATCCTTCAAGTCCTTACACCGACAGTTTAACTGCAGGTAAATGTTACAAATACAGATATGAAAATTATGATAATGTAATGAATGATATAAACTACACAAGCTCAAACAGATTAAAATATAATAATATTCCAACTCATGCAACTCCAACAATCTCTCCTGGCAGTCCTAATCAAGCATCAAATTTAACATGTAATTGGATTAGTGTTTCTGATAGTGACTCTCATTCAGTTAGAAATATAACTAATTGGTACAAAAATAATGTTTCAACAACTGTACTTTATATGCCTTTTGAAGGAAATGAGAATGAAGCAAATAATGCCTCAGATTATAGTGGATATGGTAACAATGGAACGGTCTTAGGTGCAATATTTAATAGAACAGGTGGAAAAATTGGTGGTGCTTATGAGTTTGATTCAACAACTGACAGAATAGAAGTACCTATGTCTGCAATCAATGGAACAATAGGAACCATTGAATTTTGGTATAGAGAAACAGGATCAGAAACAGCTACTGCACATTTCTTTGGTTCCTCACAAGGAAATTATTATTTTGATTTATCAAGAGATAATGCTGATGATGTAATAAATTTCCAACTTGATAACAGTGCTGCTTCAGAATGGTCTGGTGTTCCAAGTGTGTTTGATGGATCATGGCACCATATTTCTGTAACTTGGGAAACAAATTTAGATAGTTACTTCCTTTATATTGATGGTAATAGTCAAGGTGAACAAACAAATGGTAGAACATTTAATACTGGGTACAATTTATTAATTGGAAATAGAGGTGGATTAGATAGAAACATAGCAGGATATTTAGATGAATTTAAAGTATATGATATTATATTATCTTCAGATCAAATATATCAAAACTTTTTAGCAGGATCACAAGGAAGGAACTCTCAAGTTTTAATTTACAATGAAACAACTTATGGTGACGAATGGCATTGTTCTGTTACAGTTAATGATGGTTACCAAGATGGATCGAACTTAAATTCATCTAGTGTAATTATTGGAAATGCTGCACCAGAAAAAGTCATATTACTTGACCCTAGTGATACCAACAGTTCACTTATAACAAATCCTACAACACTTATTTGGGATAATATAACAAACGCAGAAGGAGATCCACTTGAATTTAGTTTAAATCTAACTTCTGACACTTGTCCAGACTACGGACACATAACAAGTTTAACTAATCTGAATTATACTCCAACGTCAGAACTTGAATTAGATTGCACTTATAATTGGAGTGTAAGAGCATATGATGGAATTGATTATGGACCTTGGTCAGATGTTTGGTCATTTACTATCCCTCCAACTTTAATATTAACTTTAGTTAATAATACAATTAATTTTGGGGAAATGGCTACAGGACAAAGTTTAGACACTGATACGATTGGAGGTCCATTTGTTGTTAGAAATGATGGAAATGTATTTGCAAATATTACTTGGATTAGCATAAATGAATCCATATTTACAACTGTTGACGGAAACACTGAATATTTCATGTATAAAATAGATGAAACTGCATCTGAACCTAATTCGTTTAATTTATCTAACTCAACAAACACGTGGACAAACTTAACTTTGATTAGTGAAGAAAATAGAACTGCAATAGGTTTCCTTAATTATTCAGATTCAAATGATGAAGCAGAAATTGACATAAATGTAACTGTGCCTATTGAAGAACCACCAGGAAATAGAAAAGTTACATTATACATAATTGGTGAGGAATCATGAAATTAAAAATTATTAATTATTTGTTATTGGGGTTGGTTTTAGTTAGTTTTGCTGGTGCTCTAGGTATATCTCCTTCAAAAGTAGATATATTTCACCAAAAATATTCAGAGTCTACTATTAATCTAAAGATAATAAATAATGAAAATAAAGAATTAAAATTATCTTTGATTCCAAAAGGAGAATTAAGCAATTATGTTAATTTTAAGGAACAAGAAATTTTTATTGGAAAAAATACTTATGAAAAAACTATTTCTTACAGTTTAGACTTACCAAATAATTTAAATCCGGGTAACCATGATTTGAAAATTCTTGTCATGGATTCTTCAAAAAGTTCAGCTGAAAATATATTGAGTGCAAACTTAGGAATTATGCAATCCATAAATGTAATTGTTCCTTATCCAAAAAAATATGTGATTCCAAAAACAACTATTTCAAAAAATAAACAAAATGAAGAAGTAACTTTTACAATCAGTGTAAAAAATGTTGGATCTAAAGACATTGAAAACCTTAATGCAGAGATAGAAATATATAATATAGAAAACAGCAAAATTTCAACATTAAAAACAAATGCAATTTCACTGAAATCAAAAGATAAATCAAAAATAGTTAGCAAATGGATAGCTACTACTCTTCCTGGAAAATATAAGGCAATTTTAAATGTGTATTTTGATGAAGAAAAAATTGAAAAAGAGAAAAATTTTGAAATTGGTGAACCTATTCTAGACATAGATAAAGTTTATATTGAGACTTTTAAACTTGGAACAATAGCAAAATTCGATATTAATGTAAAAAATTATTGGGGAGAAGATATTTCAAGAGCTTATTTAGTAACCGAAGTCTTTGATTCAAACAATAATGTTGTAAATACATTCAGATCTGATTACTTTAATGTTAAAAAGTATGAGAATAATATTATTAACACATATTGGGACACAAAGAATATTGAGCCTGGCAAATATTATCTATCAGTTAAATTATATTATTTAAACAGAAATCCGATCAAAAGTTATAAAATTGATGTTTCAAATAAAAAAATAAGGATTAAAAATTCTGTTGCTACTGCCAATGTTATAGGAATTTTTGCTCAAGAAAAATCTTGGATTGAAATTATACTTTTAGCAGCATTATTTATAGTTATTTTGGTAGTAATATACTTTATAATTTTTAAAAATATGTTTAGAAAAAAACAGAAGAAAAAATAGTTGTTGAACTTATTTACTATGTAAAATTTCAATCATATCCCTATGTTTCAATGGTGCATCTTTTTTCATAGATTGTTTTGTTCTAATATCTACTGCCCTAACAAAATTATTTCCTAAATCTGTATGTAAATGAAATGCAAAATCTACAGCAGTTGTTCCTGGAGGCATTAAAAAACAATCTGGTAAAACATTTCCATTAGCATCAGCTAATTTATCTCCTGCTGGAAAAAGTGCAATATATCTAAGTAAATTAAACACTGCTTTATTCATAACCTCTTGAACACCTGTACTACTATAAATATCAAGCAAATTTTCTTTAACAAATTCAAGTGCTTTTGTTTGTTTTTCATTTAATTTTTCAGGTTGCAAAATTTCAAATTTATTTTCTCCAGGAATATATTTTATAATTCCATGCTTATCTGCTTCTTTTAAAGCTAATTCTGCTTCTGCTGAACAAGGTACAATAATGTAATCTGGAAAATCTTTTTTTAGTTTATCATAATTTTCTTTAGCTCCAGGAACATCAACTTTATTAGCTGCAATAATAATTGGTTTTGTTTCTTTTCTTAATTCTTGAGTTAATAATTTTAAATCTTCTTCTGTCCATTTAATAATTAATTTATCAAGCAAATTTAGTTTTTTTAATTTTTCTTTTACCATTTCTTCAGTTACCTTTATTCCTGAAAACTGGTTTGAAATTGCTTTAACAACATTTTCTTTTGTTTGATTAATTGAATATGAAAATTTTCTCCATGCTCTTTGAAAAATTTGAAAATACCACATATCTAGTTCATGTTCTAAAAATCTTACATCTTTACTTGGATCATATGTACCTTTTTCAACTGGCTCACCTTTTTCATTTAAACTACCTGAAACATCTACAACATGTATTAATGCATCAGCCTGACTTAAATCATTTAAAAATTCTAATCCTAATCCTTTTCCTTCGTGTGCTCCAGGTACAAGTCCAGCTACATCAACTACTTGAACAGGTGAAAATCTCCATCCATCTTTAAAATATCCTTCCCGTGGATTTGGTATTTTTCCAAATTCAACAGCAGCAGATTTAATTTTTACAAAACCAATTCCAGAATTTGGTTTAATTGTTGTAAAAGGATAATTAGCAATATCAACATTCATAAGTGTAATTGCCTTAAACATGGTAGATTTACCTGCCGAAGGTTTTCCTACTAATCCAACAAACATACGTTAAAAGAATAAATAGTTTTGTTATAAAACTTTTGAAAATAAAATTAAGATTATATAATCTCAAGTTTTTTTGCAATTGGAACAATTTTTTCAATTAATTCATCTATATCTTCCTTTGCATGAGCAGCTGATATTTGAATTCTTATTTCATCTTTTCCTAGCGGAACAACGGGATATGAAATTTGTGTAACTATTATTCCTTCTTCAAACAATTTATTTGTTAATTCTCTTGTTTTTTTAGAATCTCCAATTAAAATTGGTTGAATTGGATGGGTTGAATCTGCTGCAAATCTAAAACCATTATATTTCATTTTCTCTTTGAAATACTTTTGATTTTGTTTTAATTTTTCTAATAACCTTTTTCCTTCTTCTGATTGGAGAATTTTAAGAGCCTTAAGTGCTGCTGCTGCTGTTCCTGGTGAAGTTGGATTACTGTATATATATGTAGCTGCACTTTCTCTTAAATAATCAATATAAATTTTGTCACCTACAACATAGCCTCCATCAGATCCAAATGCTTTTCCCATTGTTGCAACAATTAAATCAGGTTTAGTATTACACACTTCCTGACATCCTTTTCCAGTTTCACCAAATGCTCCAACTCCATGTGCGTCATCTATAATTGTTAAAATTCCTTCTTCATAATATTGATCATATTTTTTTGCTAATTCTTGTATTTTTTTTAAATCTGCATATTCACCAAGCATTGAAAAAATACCATCTGAGATAATTAATACACGAGAAAATTTTCCTTTATTTTTTTCCAAAATTTGATTTAGATGATCATAATCAAGATGTTTAAAAATCACTTTATTTTCTTTTGAAAGACCAGAAACTCTTATTCCATCAATAATACTCCTATGATTCAATTCATCTGAAATAACTAATACCTCTCGTCCTACAAGAGATGATTTGGTTTGACCTTTAATAAAACAATGAATAACTGCTAAATTTGCTGCAAACGAAGAAGAAAAAGTAATTGCTGATTCGGCGTTGTGAAATTTTGCTAGTTCCTCTTCCAATTCTTTATATATTTTTAAACTGCCTGAAATAAATCTAACAGCTCCAGGTCCACTACCAAATTTTTTAATAGCTTTTTCTTCTGCTTTTTTAATATCCTCATTAAATCTAAAACCTAAATAATCATTTGAATTAAATAAGATATATTCTTTATTGTCTACTACTGCTTTTTTTGCTCTTCCATCAATAGAAACAAATTTTTCAATAATATTTTCCTTTCTTTTGCTAACATTACTTTCATCAAGTCTTTGTAATTCACTATTTAATATTTCTTTAAATCTCTCTTTTCCCATTTTTTCACCTTAATTAATAATAAAATTATTATTTCTCTCAATTATTCTAGAAATAACAGTAAAGTCTTTTTCAATATAGCCTTGATTAATTGCTTCATCATAGATCTCAGATATTTTTTTTGCGAACGGAAGGTTCAAATTTAATTTTTCAATTTCTCTCTGAGCTAAACCAATATCTTTTCTCATTAAACCAAGTTTGAAATTCTGTTTGAAATTTTTATCTCTAATTTTTGGCATTGTCCCAGACATTTTTGTTTGTGCAAATGAATTTTCAAAAATATACATAATTGTTTCAATCGGAACTCCATTTTTTACAGCTAAAGTAACTCCTTCCAAATAACTTTCAAGTAGCATGGATTGTGTAACATTTAGCGCCAACTTTGCTCTTTGACCATATGTTGCATCTCCACACTTTTTAAATCTATTACCCATTGCCTCAAACACTAATTTATATTTTTCAAAAATATTGTTTGAATCACCATACATGAAAAATAGATTACCAGTTTCTGCTCCAATTCTCCCACCAGTTACAGGTGCATCAATAAATTTCACACCTAATTTATTACATTGATCTAATATCTTTTGTGTCATATCAATAGATGTTGTTGAAGAATCTACGAGTACAGATTTACTTGTCAATGATTCAAATAACCCTTTTTCATTAAAAAGAACTTCTTGAAGTGAATTATCATTAGACACACAAATAAAAATCATATCACAATCTACAAGATTTTTAGGAAAATCTACCATTGAAAAATTTTCAGATTTAATATCTTCCCCTTTTGATCTTGTTCTATTATAAGCAACAACTTCAAAATTATTTTTTAATAAATTTTGAACCATTCCTTTACCCATAGTTCCTAAACCAATAAAACCAATCTTCACAAAATCACCAAAAATAAAGAAGAAGTATACAAGATATAAACCTTACTATAAAGGTTAAAAAGGATAAATAAAACCTATTTTTTGATTTTAAGGTAATATAAAGTTTTATTTTTTGATGTTTATAAAGTATGTTTATAAAGTAAAACACAAGTTCAATTATTATGAATTAGGAATGAATTAAATTCTTAGGTCATTAATTTAGAGTTATTAAAACTCGCAGAGGTTAAGAAAATGAAAAAAATATTTAGTTTATTAATACTAACAATAATACTTATAAGCAGTGTTTTTGCTCAAGGTAATGGAGCTGGAAACACTATTGCACCGGAAGATTCTGATGACATCTTAGAAAGTGATGTTGATGAAGCAAAAGCTCAAGGTTCTGTATCACTTTGTGTAAGATATCTAAAAAATAAATATCCTAGACAAGATGTCAGAAGATTAAATAATATCTGTGGACAAATCGAAAAAAACAAAGAAGCCATTGCTAGAACAATTAGAAAACAAGTTCGAGATAATTTTCCAAATGTTGATCAATTAACAGATGAACAAAAAGCAAAAATTAAAGCAATGGGTAGATCAAAAGTAGCAAAATTAGCTGTTGAAAAACCAGAAGTTCTAAAACAAAAACTTCAAAATTACAATATAAAAAAATTCACAAATAAAGCTGATATGTTTAGAAAAAGAACAGTTGATAATTATAAAGAAGCTAGAGAAAGATATGAATGGTTAAAAGATAAACATAAAGAAATTAAAGATGAACTTGCTGATGAAAAAGCTGCGTTTAAAGATGCTGTTGAATTAGGAGACGATGAAGCGCAAATTAATGCAGCTAAAGATTATTTAACCAGTGTTGCAGATTTAGTTCTAAATAGCTTAGAAACAGTTAGAGCAAAAGTTGAAGAAAATGATGATTTAACTGAAGAAGAGGCTATTGAAATTTTAACAAAAATTGATGAAAATATTGAATTAATTCAAGATGCTAAAGAAGAAGTTGATGTAGCAACAACTAAAGAAGAAGTCAAAGAAGCTGGTGCTGTTATTGTTAAAAACTGGAACAAAATGAAAGAAAAAGTTAGATTTTACTCTGGACAATTAATTAAATCGAAAGTTCATGATGTAACTTCAAGAGCTGAATTTCTTGAAAACAAATTTGAAAGAGCACTAAATAAGCTTGAAGAATTAGGATATGATGTATCTATCGCTGATGAATTATTAGATGAATATAGTGAATCACTTGAAACAGCTAAAGAATATTTCAAAGATGCTAAAGATAAATTTGAGGAAGCAAAAGAATTAATTAATTCAGATGAATATAATAGAGAAGACGCTAAAGCTTTAGTAGAAGATGGAAAAGAGTTATTAAAACTTGCTCATGAATCTTTAAAAGACGCACATGAAACCTCAAAAGAAATCATAAAAGAAATCAGAGAAACTGGATATGACAAAGTTGAAGAATTACTTGAAGATGAAGAAGAGGATTACTATGTTGTAGAAGAAGAGGATGAAGAAGATAGTGAGGATGAATCAAATGAAGATATTGAAGACAATGATGACGAAGAAGATGAAGAAAACAATGAAGAAAATAATGAAGAGGAATATAATTCTGAAAGCTGGAACACAATAATTCCAGATTCTTGTGTAAACTTCTTTGATGGCTGCAACACTTGTTTCAAAATAGAAGGCTCAGATCAAGCTGGTTGCACAAAAATGGCTTGTGCAAAATATGATGAACCTAAATGCTTAGACGATGATAAAAGTGATGAAGAAATTTGCACCGAAGATAGCGATTGTTCAGAAGGAGAAATATGTATTAATTCTGAATGCGAAGAAAATGAAGAGGAAACAACCGAATAATTTTTATACTTTTTTAATTTAATTTATTTTTAGAGGTGTAAAATGAAAAAATTGTTTTCCTTAATTGCTGTTTTACTTGTAATATTAATTACTATTACTGGTTGTTCGAAAAATCAAGTTTCTGATGATGATGATGTTTTTGAAACACCAACAGAACCAAAAATTGAAGATTCAAATAATGATGTGACAGGAAGTATCACTGAAGTAGAAACCATTGATCAAGATTTAAATCAAGACGAGGTTGATACAGAACTAAATGATCTTGAGCAAGACTTGTTGAATTGGTAATAATAATAGTGCAAAAAAAACAGTTAAACCATATATTATTTTATTATATTTTATTATTTTTCTACCATCAAAATTTAAAATTGGAATTAAATTAAATATTGCTAAAAAATAATTTATTCTTAAACCATAACTCATTACTTGAAATAAAAAATTGTTTTGAACAATTAAAGTCAAGACTAAAAAAACTGCTCCTAAAATAATATTTGAAACTGGACCTGCTAAAGAGATTATCCCAGATCTTTTTTTTGTTATAATTCCATTTATTATTACTGCTCCAGGTGCAATAAATAAAAACCCAAAAAAAGCTGTTAAGATTCCAAACAATAACATTTTATCATCAGATCTGTATTCTGCATTACAACCATATTTTTGTGCTACAAATTTATGAGCTAATTCATGCACTAAAAAACCTAAACCTACTGTTAAAAGTGAAATTATAAAAAAAATTACTAAACTCGGATTAAATACATTTGTATTAAGAATTGTAAAAGCTATACTTACACCTACCCAAGATTTAAGCAAGTGTTGTTTTTCTATTTGTGAGAATTTCATTTTTTAATTTATTAATTGAGTAATCTGCTATCTTTTTTAAATTTATTACATCTTCTTCATTATACTCAACTAATAATTTTAAATAATATGGGTCTCCACTTCCTAGAAACATTCTATACAGTTTTATTGGATCTCCACCATATAATTTTTCAATTATTATATTTGATCTTTTTATTTTCAATTTTTTCTCAATTTGTTTAAGACCTCCAGTTAATCCAATCTTTGCACAAATATGTCTTAAATCAATATGTGGGATTCTAGGTAAAACACCTGGATGCTTTTTATTTAAAAAAGGAATATCAAAAGATGAACCATTAAATGTTATAATTAATTTATATTTATGCAATTCATTTTTCAATTTATTTAAATCTAAATTATAATTTTTTACCATAATTTTCGTATTCATACCATCATAAATTCCTATAACTGTAAGATATGCATTTTTACTTGTTGAAGAACTCGCCTCAATATCTAAAAAAATTGCTTCATCTTTAAAATAATCATATAGTCTCCAAGTTTCAATACTTGAAAGTTTTCCAACAAAGTAATTAGAATTATTTTCTCTTAATGCTTGCTTAGATTTTTCAATTATTCTATTATAATTTGCCTTTGTGGGTTTAGATATACCTTTAATATCACATGTTAAAAAATCATTCCAATTATTTACACCTTGATCCCAAATATTTTGTTCTTTTTTTTGTTTTATTCTTGGAAGAAAAATAAAAGAATTTTGAATCATTTGACAGGCAAATAAATATCTGTTTCATTTGTTTCATCATTCTTATAACGCGCATCATAATATTCAAATGATATTCCATTCATATCTCCTATTTTTCCGCTCGTAGGAAGCAATTCAAGCATTAATAAGTTCCACGTCTGACCTACTTTACTTATATGTCCTTTATGCGTCGTTTTTATATACTCAGACTCTGGAATTTCTAATTCAATCATACCTTTAGGAATTTCTCCATCTGACTCAACAGCAGCAATATATCTAAATTCATTTTCATTTTTCATTATACATAAACCATAACAAATTCCTGGATTAAGATTTTTTATTTCTTTTTCTCGAGGCATAAATTTTTCCCAAACCATAGGACAATCTTTAGCATGTTTTCCATCTATCATTGTTGTATTAATTTCCATTCCCACTACTCTAAATTTTGGTTTTTTTACTATTTGATATTCCATTTAAATCACCTAATAAAAAAAGATAAATTCAATTTAAAAATCTCACGTTAGAATGTCCAGTGTTATTTTATTTTTATTATTTTATTTTTTGTTATATTATATGTGTCAGAAAATCCACTAATCACTTCAACAACATACAAAACTTCACTACCTGGTGAGTATCTTAAACAAGGTTCGTAGTAACAAGGTGGAACACCTTTTTCAATATCAACTATTGTTAAATTTTCATCAATAAAAATCATATCAATTGAAAATTGCACATTTTTCATCCAAAATTTAGGAATTTGAACACGATCTAAAATAAATAACATCCCTTCAGATTCATTTATTTTTTGTCTATACATTAATCCTAAAGCTCTTTTTTCTGCCGTATCCATAATTTCAACTTCTATACATTTTTTTTCAAAGCAAACATGTGTTTGTGTTTTTATTAAAAAAATTCCACTACTGAGAATTATTACAATTAGGAAAAAAAACAAGATTTGTTTTATTTTTAGTCTAAATATAGAATATTTTTTGTTTTTAATTTGTAAAAATAATTTTTCTGTTAAACTATAAATCATTAAAAAACAATATACATATACAAAAACTATTGTGTTTGAAAATATTAAAGAAAGAATTACAAAAGGAAAAAAAATTGCTGTGAAATTTGCTACATAAGTCCTCATAAAAATTAATTTTCGAACTTTTACTAAACTAATTATTTGAACGAAAATATAATACACAAAAATATAAGCAAAATAAACCCAATATTTTAATGATTCAGATTTTAGATAATATAAACCAATAAGTAAACATAAAACAATAAAATTATCTGCAATTATATCAAATTTACCTCCAAATTTAGTTTGTTGATAAAATTTTCTTGCAAAAAATCCATCTAAAATATCACTAACTAATGCAAGAATATAAAATATCAAAAACAAGATTAATTTATTTTTTATAGATAAATAAACCATAATTAAACCAAAAACAAATCTAGAAGATGTAACAATATTTGCCGCATATTTCTTCATATCAAATAGTAAATTACGCAATCTTTTTAAATTCACCTTTGTTCCTTGGCTCTATGGCGAAAAACAAAATCAATATGCCAACTAGTTCCGCTGGAATTACAAGGTATTTTGATGACTATAAATCTAAAATTGAATTTAAACCTGGCCACATAGTATTTTTAGCAATATTTGTAATGTTATTTGTCATTGCTCTTAATATTTGGGGAGCTTCGTTATTTGGTTTTTAAGTTTTTATTAATTATTTCAAGAATTAGTTATTTTATAGTATAAAAAAAATAAAAAAAATTAATTGTATTCATCCCATTCCTCATTGCAAATATCCTCCATGTCTCCTGCTCTTTCACAAAGACTTTTATC
>JABHXU010000024.1 GCA_018657065.1 archaeon | reverse complement strand
ATAACTTCCTTAACACTAAACCCTTCTTCTTTTCCAGATTTCATATCTCTAAGTTTTAATTTTCCTTCTTCTAACTCTCTTTGACCAACAAATAACACATAAGGAATTTCATAAGTATTAGCATACTGCAAATTTTTACTTATACCTCTTTCTAAAAGATCAATATCTGCATTAATTCCTGCAGTTCTTAATTGTTGAACAATTTTTAAAGATTCTTTTTGCGTTTTAATTGGAATAACAAAAACTTTTGTAACTGACAACTTTTCAGCTTTACCTTTTTCCTTTAATGCTTCAATAATAACTTCAATTCCAAAAGAAATACCTGTTGCTGGAATAATCTCATTACTTCCTAAATATTTCCCAATTAATTCATCATACCTACCACCACCAGCTGCTGAACTTTTAATTGATGAATCTGATAAAAATACTTCATATATTGGTCCTGTATAATACGCTAATCCTCTAGCAAGTGAAGGTTCAAACACAGCAGATTTCACATTATAAATATCTAAATAATCTAGAAGTTCTTGCATCTCTTTTACTCCTTCTTTACCAATTTTTGATGTTAAAATTCCTCTTAATTTTTCAAGAGTTTCTTTATTTGTTTTTTCTTTTGTTAGTGCATCTAAAACTGGCTCCATTCCTTGAACTTCTTTTTTTTCAAGTTCCTTTAATACTCCTTTTTTACCAATTTTTTTTAATTTATCTATCGATATAGTTGCACTTTCCCATTTAGATTTAGAAATTTTTGCACTTTCTAAAGCACCTTCAATAATTTTTCTATTATTTAATTCAATGAAAAATCCTAAATTTAATTTACTGAAAATAGAATCAACAACAGATAAAATTTCTGCGTCAGCAATCATTCCTTTGACTCCAACAATATCTGGATCAAACTGAGTGAATTGTCTATATCTTCCTTTTTTTATTGGACCATCTCTAAACACTTCACCAGTTAAATATTTTTTAAAAGGCATTTTTAGATTTCTGTTTAATGCGAAAAATCTTGAGAATGGAACTGTCATATCAAACCTTAATCCTAATTTTCTTTTTCCATTATCAATTGACACAAATATTTCTTCTAATGCATCAGATTCTTCACCAGCTGCAAATTTTGCTGCTAAAGTTTCATATCTTTCTAAAATAGGTGTTTCAATAGGACTAAACCCATAATTTTCACAAACCTCTTTTAAAGTATTAAGCACTTGATCTCTGAGTATTTTTTCTTTAGGACTAAAATCCCTTGTTCCTTTTGCTAATTCAACCATTAATCATTCACCTTTTAAGCGGCCAAAACGGCTTTATTAAATCTTTTTCAAACAAATCTTTTTTTCTCCAATTCATTTCAATTTTTTTCTCATCTTTCATAACAACCATTCCTTTCAAATGAAGCGCAAAAACAACTTTTTGTAAAAAATCCACAGGTACTTTGATTTTTTTTGATATTTCTTCAATTGTTTTAGGTATTGTTATCTCTTTTAATACTAAATATTCTACTGGTGGAATTTTTTCAGGTTCTACTTCAACTGCAAACGAAACTAAATATTGTTCAATATCTGATTTTGGGATTTCTTTAACTGGAAGTTTTTTTGTTAAATATGAATTCACATTATTCCTCTTATTTGCTAAATAATCAAGTAACATTTTTCCAATTAATTTTTGTCCACCATGTAAATAAAGCTTTGAAAAAATCTTCATATATTCATAATACCTTTTTGTGAAATTATGTTCATCTTTTGCTTTACTAAAAATATAACATCTGTGTTTATAATATTCTAATACATTTTTGTTCTTTGTTAATTCAAAATATATTTTTAATGAATACCATTGACATAGTCCCTCTTCAAACCATTCAATATACATTTGATTCTTATCTTTATTTTGAGAAAGACACGAATGTAATTGTTCATGAATTAAAAGAATCGGTGAAAAAAAACTACTTATTCGTTTATTTAAAAAATAAATACCTGCATCCTTATTTCCTTCAAAAATAGTTATAGATGATGCACCTTTTGCTTCAAATCCTCCTAGACCCTCAGGAAAACTATCTTCAAAAAAAACTGATCTAGGTTTAAAATCCATTCCCAAGTTTTTTACAACCAAATCTCTAATTTTAGGCAACATACCCCTCCAAAGATTTTCATCAAATTGTTTAGGAGTTGTTTTTAGTTCTTTTCTAAGTTTTTTAACATCACCCTTTAAAATATTATTATAAGCCATAATATTATCAGTTTTAATTAGATTTTTTAGCTTTACATCTGTAGCTTCCGAATATTCATTTTCTTCTTTAAAATATTTATCAAGCAATTTATAGATACTAGGTTTATAATACACTAAATTTGATTTAAAAAAAGTATCCTCGATCACTCTAAGTTCTGAAATTGTTATCATTTTAGATTCTTTAAGATTTGTTTTCTTATATAGTTTTTGCATTGCTATCACCTTTTGTATTTGGAATAAAAAAAATAAAAAAAATTAATTAATAGATATTACAACCTCCACATTTAAGACATCCTTCAAGATCTCCCATTATGTTTGATCCATATCTCTGCTGCAATTCACCTACAATATCCCTAGTTAATTCAATAACTTCCTTATAATTTATATCAGGTGACCAGTTTTCCATTGGAGTTCCTTTTAATGGTCTAAATGGTTCAATACTAGGAACACCACCCGCATCTATTACTGCAAACGCACCTTCTCGAAGTGATTCTGAATCATTTAATCCAGCCATTAAAACTGAAGAAACTTTTCCTGGGCCAAATACCTCAGATGCCTCAGTTATAGTGTCCAAATAAACTGACGTTGGTATTGCTCCTTTGTAAGGCATTACTTCCACTCTTAATTCAGGATCCCATACTTCTAGATTAAACTGGATTGATGTTACGCCATCATCTCTAATTTCGTAGAGTAGATTTTGCAAGTTTTCTTGATCCATGTCTGGAGGCATTAATTCTAGATTAATTTCTTGCACTCCTTTATCCCGAAGAATTCTAACATAAGGTGCCATAGCCCCATAACCTCTATCTGATCTTTCAATTAAACTTCCTGCGTTAACTGTAATTGCTTTAATTGCTTCAACTTCATTTACTCTATCAAACTCTGCTTCGAATTCATCAGTTGAGTATTTTAATCCAGAATAATCAAGTGACGCACAAAAACCACATTTCTCAAGATCAGGAATAGCACAATTATATAATCCAATTGCTACAATTCCTTCAAGTTGTGGTGCAAAAATGTCGCTTTTGATTTTGCTGCCTTTTCGTCTTACTTCATCAACTAGTTCTTGACCTTGCTCATCCATTAAAAATAATGAATTATTTTCTTGCCAAAGAAAATAAGAAGAATTTGGATTAACATTTACTTTAACTCGTGTCTCATTTCCAGATTTCTCAAGTTCCAAAAACAGTCCATTGCATGACGTAAGTCTCTGATAGGTATCTAAATTAATATTTGTATTAACTCCTTGAAACATTAAATCTAATTCAAGAAATCTTAAATCATCTTTAGCAATGAATACCTTGAGCAATTCTATTTTTCGTTGTTTGTTTTTCCTCTGCTTGTTTCATTTTTTTCTTTCTCCCAGTTTTTAGCCCTGATGGCTTTTATGTTAATCATCTCATATTTTTTTGAGAATTATATCTACAAAATTTCTGACCTTTATACATAATATCTTGAAATTTTATATCTGGATTTTCTCTAAGTGCATCAGATATCGCTTTTGATCTACAACCGCCTAAACATTCAGGTAAAACATCACAATCGTAACAAATTCCATCAATATTTTCTACAATTGTTTCTGGAAGAAAGTCATATTCATTTTCTATAACAATTTCTCCACTTTCAGAAACAAAACCAATTCTTCCAAAAGGCTCATCTAAAGTTTTAAAACAAAAATAAACATCATTGCCCAAAATAACTGCATATTCCCCATTTATTGCTGGGCAAAATGTTTTTGTTTTTACCCAAGATTTTGTATCTCTTGAGGTAAATTTTTCAATTGCTTTTTTACTTGGACCAAAACCAAAACCCATTGAAATATATGGACCTTCATTTGTTTTAAGATCTTCAACTTCCTGCAAAACCCTTTCAAAACTTTCTTGATCCAAATAATTTTCATCTGCAAGATCTTTTGCTTTACCTAATGATTCTAAAGGTAGTAAGGTTAGTTTGGATACACCTAGTCCCTTAGTCAAAGAATAAAGATCTGAAAGTTTTTCAATGTTTAAAGGAGTCACTATTGAAAATATTTCAACTTCCATATTATTCTCAACAGCAATCCCTATATTCTCCAACAAAAGATTATATTCTTTTTTTGAATATCCATAGAATTTATTCATCTCTTGCCAATCTGAATACAAAGAAAAACTTATTTGAGCAAAACCCTCTTTTGCCAATATTTGAGCAATTTCTGGCACTTTTCCATTAGTCATAACTTTTTGACCTGTCTCTAGCATTGCTGGCATTAACTTTTGTGCAGCAGCTGTTTCTGCTGGATAAAAAAAATAGGAAGCATTTGGAAAATTTTGTTGTATTCTCTTTGTTAAATTTTGTTGCTCAATAAAATCTGATACAACAAGTGCTTTATCTCCAAGAAAACAAGATTTACATTTTGTTTCTAAATTTCCTTCTTCATCTAAATTTATATTATTACATGGTCCTGTAACTATATCTATATTTGTGAATACTACCAGCACTTACTATGCTTTTCTCCTCATTTTGTTTCATTTTTTAATCCTCCTTATATTTATATAATTTTAATTTAAATCTTGAAAAAATAACATTGAAATATCTAGAAATGATGATGAATTAAAAAAAATTTTATAGAAATAAAACTACTAACAATGAATACAATCTTCAGGCTGGTTACTGATTTTCATATCAAATAGTAATGTATTTATGATATTTAAATCTTTTGATTTTTGTAATTATACAGTAATAACTACATATGTGCTCAAATCACTACTAAGAAATATAATAAAACATAACCTTTATATATAATTATAATTAAATATAACTATTATAACTAAGGTGAAACAAATGAATACAACAATATCAATACCAAAAACACTACGCGAATCACTTAAAGAGTATGGCATGAAAGGTGAAACTTATTCAGATATCATCTATAGGTTAGTACAAAGTGCAAAAGAAACACAATTGCAAAGAATTCTAATGGACGACACAAATACAGTAGATGTCAAAAAAGCACTGCATAATGCTAAAAAGAAATGGCAAAAATAGTAATCACAAAAAAACTTGAAAAAGAAATACATAAAATTTTCAAAAAAGAATCTATACTAATTTTCCAATTAATGTTAAATTTAGAAAACAATCCAAAAAAAGGAAAACTAATTGGAACTATTGGGTCAATTGTAATTAAAGAAATAAAATATCAAAAATATAGATTATACTTCATTACTGATGGATATAAAGTTAAATTTCTAAAGACTAATGAATTAAATGATTTAATTATTAAATTTGTTAGAATGTCTGACAAAAATAACCAACAAAAAGTAATTGAAGAAATTAAAGAAGTTTTGAAAAAACTTGGTAAAGAAGGGTTTTAATCAAATGCATATAAAAGATCTAGAAGTAAATCAAGGAAGAATAATGATTGTTGCTGAAATTATTGAAATGAATAATATTAGAGAATTCAATAAATTTGGAAAAAAAGGCAAAGTTTGTAATGCAATGATTAAAGATAGTTCAGGAAAAATTCAATTAACACTTTGGGATGATCAAATTGATGAATATTTTGTGAATGATAAAATAAAAATTACAAATGGTTATGTAAAAGAATGGCAAGGAGAAAAACAACTCAGTGTAGGAAAATATGGTAGTATTGAAAAAATCTAAATTTTTTTATCAATTTTAGTTATCTATAAAAATTTACATTTAATTGAAATTAAGCTTCCATAGAAATATATCCAACTAACTCTTCTGCTTTTTTTGGTTCTCCTAATCTAAATAATTCTATTGCTTTATCTTTTGAAACCCAGACTGCTTCAGAATTCTCACCATTTAATTTTAAATTTCCTTCTCCAATATATTCTAAATAACTAACAATGTATGCTTTTCCCTTTGTATATATTCCACTGATTGGTAATTTTTCTTCTGAAAAATCTTTGTATATAACTTCAGAAGGTTCCATTATTTTTTCAAGTTTTAATTCTTTTTCGTCAATTCCAGATTCCTCAAAAATTTCTCTATATAATCCTTCTTGATAAGTCTCACCAGGTTTTATACCTCCTTGAAGCAAAAGCCAAGTATCTGGAAAAGGATCATCGGGATCTATTTCACTATTTGAAGTTTTCAAAATTAGATATTCTCTTGAATCACCTTCTCCTCTATAGATTACTGCAACAGCAGTTGGGCGATATTCTTGTTCAGCTTGAAGTTTTTTAACTAATTCATCAACAGACATTTTTTTAAGTTATAACTCATTATATAAAAACATTTTTATACTCTAAGAATTTAAAAATTGGTATGAAAAAAGGACAACTTTCTATATACATAATTGTTGGTTTGATTGTAATTGCCTTAGCTGTAGGTTTTTTTGCGCTAAGAGATAGTGATGATAGACTTGAAGTTTTAGACGAAGAAAAAGATGAACAAACT
>JABHXU010000010.1 GCA_018657065.1 archaeon | reverse complement strand
GCTAAAAGATATGCAATACCTTTTAATTGGTTATTTAGATCTTGCGGAGCAGTTCCAATAACTAGGGCTAAGGAAAGAAGAATAGATGACTTAGTTGATGAAGTGGAAATTAGAAATGCCTTAAGCGGTGTTGTTTTTGGTGATGAACCAAAAACAAGGGAAATATCATTAGTAGATGTTATTAAACTTAAAGAACAAGTTGTTCAAGAAAAAGGAGGAAAATTAGTTGCACCTATTTTGAATGTTGTTGAACGATTACAATCATGGCATTCAAGAAATAAAAGTCATCAGATGCAACCAATGGTTGATTCTTTAAAAAGAAATGAAGCGGTTTTAATTTTTCCTCAGGGAGGAAGAGATAGGGGTTTAGGATTAGATCAAATAGACATGGGAGGTTTAGACCAAATAACTTCAATTGAAGGAGTTACACCTCAATTAGTACCCTTATTTGTTGCTTTTGATGATATTGGATTAAATTACATTGGACAAAAAAAGAAAGTAATAATTAATGCAGGAGATTCATATTATAGGGATAGATCAAAATCAAAATTTTTTCTAGAAAAAGATACTTTGGCTGCGATGCAAGGAGCATATGTGGCGGGATTTGATGATATATTTGGAAGAATGATGATTAATTGGGCAGATTCATATGGACAGCGAAGAAAAAGTTATTCAGCAACAGAAATTGCAGAATCATTTTATGATGCAGTTATTTATTTACGTGATCCTCAAACAGGTGTAGGTGTAGAAAAATCAATACAAGAAGTAGATATTGATTCAAATGTAGTTGGAGAAACAATTAATCAAGTTGTTGATGGAATTAAAGATCCTTTAAATTGGGAAGACTTTGAGTTTAGTGCATTTAAGCAATTAATTGGAGATTTGGAAATAGGGGATATTGAAAAACGAATGGTTGGGGCATTGGCATATATGGAGAAAAAGGAATATTTAGAAAGAGATGGTGAAAATAGGTATAGTGTAGGTGATAGACTTAGAACGAAACCAGAAAGAGGACGATCTTATGAAACTGAAAATAAAATTAGACAAAGATCAAATAGATTTACAACACATATCAAAGGAGCATATGAAGTTGATATTGATAGAATAAATATTTTTTAAATAGTATTATCATTTAAATATAAGGTAGGGTTTCTCAAAAAAATGTTAAATCAAGAACCTATTGAAGAATTAAGTTATCTTGAGGAATCCATTCAAAGAATAAGAGAGAATCCAGATCAAAAAGTTAGTTTGAGAAAAAAATTAGCAGCGGGAGCTGTATCATTAGGGCTAAAATTATTTTATAATATTAGTGTGAATGGTTTAGAAAATTTAGATGGTGTTTCAAAAGACGATGCACAAGTAATAGCTTGGAATCATTTATCTATAATTGACCCTTTTATTGGATTATCTTATATTCTTAAAGCAACAGGTCAAGAAATCCATCCTATAGCAAAACAAGAAGCTTGGGAGGAAGAAGGAATTATGGGCAAAATTAATAGATTGGGACTTGATTTAGGTCCTTCAATTCCTATTAATCGGAATGAGCCTTTAAAAACTTTAAAACGAGTTAAAAAACTTTTGCAAGGTGAAGCTGCAAAACCTAAAGTAGAGCCTCCAACTCCTGAAATTTCTCCTGTACCTGCTTGGATTGCTATTGCACCGGAAGGTACAAGATCTTATAGTGGAGCATTACTTGATTTTGAGCCAGCAGGTGTTGGGTTACTTTTAAATTCAGATGCAAAAAAAGTAATTCCAGTAAATATCAATTATTCACTTTCAAAACAACAAATATTAAAAATTAGAAGATTAAATTGGCAAAGAAAAAGAGCATATGTTAATATTGGTGAAGTTTATGAGCCAAACAGAGAAAAGAGAGGGAGAGTAGATCAAAATGAAGTTGCTCAAGATTTGTACGGGATTCTAGGTAAATTAACAACAATTACTGTTGATCATGTAGTTGCTTGTATGCTTGGACAAATAGCTGAGAGTGGAAATGGATTAAAAATAGATCGTATTTATGATCGTTCACTAGATATTTTTCGAGCACTTACTGAACAAGGTTACAATGTTCAATCAGGAGTTTTTGATGAGAAAAAAAGAAAAAAATATATCGAAGCAACTTTAAAACTCTTTTATGAGAATGGAATGATTGATGAAAGGAACTGCAATCATGAAAAAATATTAACACCATTTCGAACATATATGTTGGATCCAAGATTAAATGGAATTCGTAGTGTAAATTTAAAATTAGAGGGGGAAGAAGTTGATGATTTACATTCTTCTATGTCAGATGAAGACAAAGCAGTAGGTAAAGGGTTTAAAGAATATAATCCAGTAGGCTATCTTAGAAACAATGCTGGAAAAGAAGTGGAAGCGATAGTAAAAAAACATATGGGAAGTTAATTCTAGATATTATAGACTACTTTTAAGTAGTTATATTTAAATAATAAAGGTTTTTACAGAGTAAAAGGTATAGCTTTAGCTATTTAATTTAAGATGAGAACGCCCGTAATATATGCTGAAAAATTAGGAAGAGAACAAATAAATATTTTTGAAAAGTTATTCCAACATTATGAAACAGATTCCTTTAAACATGTTACAATTTCCAATATTTTTTCTGAAGTTATTTCAAGATTATCTGATGAGGCAAACAAAGTCCCACCTAATTTGGGAGATGAGGCACTTGAACATTTACCTGAAAGACCTGATATGGTTTCACCAAGAGCAGAAGCAGCGTTATCTATGCTTAATAATATGGCAGAACATTATAAAGATAAACCTGAATTAGTTCTCGATGATATATTTAAAGGCTATTTACAAAATTTTGCATTTGCTGTTTTAAATGCAGCAGTAGTATATAATCCTTGGATTGGTAATAAGTCTTTAATTCTTACACCTCCTACACACACACTTTATTCATCTACTCATTTAATTAGACCAGAAAAAAATGGAATTGAGAGAATAATTGCAGATTTTCAACAGCGACAAAAAGTAAAAGAATCACAAGCTAGGATGAGGGCAATAAAAAAGGATATTGATTTACTTGGTGCAACTACGAATATTATGGCAAAAATTGGGTATCATGAAACTGAACAAATATTGATGGATTATGATGATGGAGGTTTACATGATCTTCTTACAAATACAAAAGAGTCTTTAGATGGAACACCTAAAGCTATGGTAATTATGGGTCCAGGTGCAAATAAACAGAAAGTTCAAACTCAAATTGAATCATTTAGAAGTGCGTATGGTGAATTACCAACTCATTTGACATTTTTAGAAAAAAGTATTCCAGCATTGAATGAAATAATTGGATTTGTTGAATCTACTTATAATAATAAAATTAAAAAGATTAGGGTAAAGGGAATACCAAAAACTTTTGAACATGTAAGAAAAAGCAGTAGAAATATATTGTTTGAAGAAGATATAGCACCTGAAAAAACCGTTGTATTTTTAGATGGAAATCAAGCATGGAATGTAGGATATGATCCAACATATTTTTTAAGAACTGCGCCAGAAGGTCTATTAATTTTAACATCTTTTATGTTGCCAGATTCTGATTATCAAAGTTTAATGGATCAGAATCCAGTTATGACTAGTTTAATGAAAGAAGTAAGTAATGAATATGCTTGTGAAGATGTAGATCATTTGGCTCGTTATATGTTAGCAACAGCTTATGTAAATGGAAAAGCAGCAATTGAATCACCTTTAATTGGGTCTGAACCAGATTTTGGTGTTCAATTATATGAATCTGAAACTGTAGTTGGATCTTATATTCCTTCAATTGAATCAATGTATCCATTAAATGGTTTAGGTGAAGGGATGGCTCAGCATATTGCATCGTTACTAGGTGAACCTAAATTAATGCCACAAGTTGAAGGTCAACAAATAGAGTTAGGTAATATTAGATCATTAAGATTTACTCCAAAAACTTTAACTGAAGTTCTTGTTTATTATGGTTTAGATGTTTCAGAGGAAAATTCTATTCATGAAACACCTAAATGGGAAGATTCAAAAGTAACGATTTCATCTATACCTAATTATAAAGGATTAACTATCCCAAAAGGAACTCAGATAGTAGAATATCCAGATTTTATTACAATGTTATAATTTTTTTTATTCAGGAATATAATTGGTAAAAGGTTGACTATAGATAAATACATCATCATAATCTCTAATTAATTGAGGAAAAGTGATACTTAGGGTTCTCATAAATTTATAGAGTTCAACACTTCCACTAACAACTAATTCAAATTCTAAATAAGCTCTTCCAAGAGGAATTGTGACATAAATTACCTCTTTAAGTTGAGAAATAAAAGTAATTAACATGTTTATTTTTTCTTGAGTAATGTTTTGTAAATAAAGATAAATTTTATGATGTTCTAGATTTAAAACTGAAGTGTTAATATTGATTCCATAATTTAAAATAACTTTTTCATCTTCTAATTTTTGAATTTTATTTGAAATTGTTTTTATTGCCATTTTTAGTTTAGTACTTAAATTAATTAGAGATATTTTAGGGTTTTTCATTAGTTCATATAGTACTGCTTTTTCACTTTCATCTAACTCGATAACTTCTTTGTTTTTACCTACTATAAGAGGATTTCTATCATTTACATCATGTAAATATGTATGATTAAAATGAAATATTTTTAAAGCAAAACTTACGTCGTGTTCTTTAAAATAATTTGAGTATTTTATTAAAAAATCATAATATGAAGTTTCAAGAATATTGATGTTTTTTGTAATATAAACAAATCCTAAATCAAAATCGCCAACACCTATACCCATCCATGCAACATTTTTATCTTTTCGAAGTGTGTCGACCATTTGTTTTTGAATTTCTTCACTAACATTGTTATATCTAAAAAAAATTCTTAAAAACATATAACCAAGTCTCACAAAATCAATTACAGTGACATAATGATGGATAATTCCTTTTTGTTCTAATTGTTTAATTCTATAAGCAACTACTTCTCGAGATAAACCTACTTTTTTTGCAAGTGATGATAAAGGTTGTCTGGAATTAGATTCTAACTGATAAAGTATCTTTTTATCCTTGATATCCAAAGAAGGTATATTCATATTTTTATGAAAGAAGTTAATTATATTTAAATTTTGCCTTTTTTGTAAAATTCTATTAGGGATAATGTCATTTTTAGTTTAAAAAGTCTTATTATTAATTATTTTTTTTATAAAAAATAACATTGTGGTAATTATATGTTATATAATGTAAAAAAAAACAAAACAAGTTTTATATAATACTAATTACATCTATTTTATTATAATTAAATAGAATAAAATCTGAAAAAAAACAAGAAAAATGATATCCAAAGGCTATGTAAACGGAAACATGTATTCAATTAGGTCTGACGATGATGATGATGATTTTTTTGATATGTTTTCAAAAAAATAAATAGTGAAAAATAATGAAGGCTGCTAAAATGAGAAAACCACACTGTCCAAATTGTAAATGTGCTCAATGTCAAATGCATAATGAGTTTTACTGTTACACTTGTATTAGTTGTGGAACTGTATTTGGTTATTTTTAAATAAAAAATTACCTACGTTTTTTTTAGGATGCCTTATTCTCTTCCGGAAACTTTATAATTAAGATTTATTTGTTAACTATGAAGAGATATGGATTTAGGGCTTAGTTATGATGATGTTCTTCTTGTTCCTAAACGTTCCTCTATAAAATCTAGAAAAGATGTTTCAACAACTTCTAACCTAACTAAAAAAATTAAGATACATGTTCCTATAATTAGTGCTAATATGGATACAGTAACAGAGTCAGAAATGGCAATAAGCATGGCTGAACTTGGAGGAGTAGGAATTATTCATAGGTTTAATACAATTGAAGAACAAGTAGATGAAGTAAAAAAAGTTAAAAGATATAGAAATGCAATTATTGAAAATCCATTAACAGTTCCTATTGATTTGCCTATAACTGATTTGATTCATTTAGGAGCAAAACATAAATTTTCAAGTTTTTTAGTTGTTGATTTCAATAAAAAATTAGTTGGTATAGTCACTTCTAGAGATGTTAGATTTAAACAACCAGGTTCTTTAATTGTTAGAGATGTTATGACACCTAAGGATAAATTAATAGTTGGTATGTCTAGTGTTAGTGTAAACAAAGCTAAAAAAGTAATGGTTAATCATAAGATTGAGAAACTTCCTATAATTAATGATGATTGGACTGTAGCAGGTTTAATTACAAGTAAAGATATTTTTAAAAAAGCTTTGCATCCATTTTCAACTTTAGATTCTAAAGAAAGATTAATGGTTGGGGCAGCTATTGGAGTTAAGTTAACTGAAATTAAAAGAGCAAAAGAATTAATTGATGCAGGTGTTGATTTTTTGGTTATTGATATTGCTCATGGTCATTCAGATCATGAAATAGAATTATTAAAAAAAATTAAAAAAGAATTTCCAAAAATTGAAGTTATTGCAGGTAATGTGTGCACTCCTGAAGGTACAAGAGATTTAATTAAAGCAGGAGCAGATTGTGTAAAAGTGGGAGTGGGACCTGGATCTACTTGTGTAACAAGACTAGTTTCAGGTGCAGGTTATCCACAAATTTCAGCCATTATTAATTGTGCAAAAGTTGCGGACAAATTAAATGTACCAATAATTGCTGATGGAGGAATTAAACTTTCGGGAGATATAACAAAAGCAATTGCAGCAGGAGCTTCAACAGTAATGCTTGGAAGTATGCTTGCAGGAACAGAAGAAGCACCAGGAAAAACATTAATTAAAAATGGGAAAAAGATTAAAATTTATAGGGGAATGGCATCATTTGGAGCAAAATTAGGAAAAGATTCAAAAAATTCAGTAGAAGATAATATTTCTGAATATGTACCTGAAGGAGTTGAAGCTACAGTTCCTTACAAAGGGAATGTTGAAGAAATAATTCATCAATTAGTTGGTGGACTTAGATCTGGAATGAGTTATGTAGGAGCTAAAAATATTAATGAAATTAGAGGCAAATGTGAGTTTGTACAAATTACGGCAGGCGGCCTTAGAGAAAGTCATCCTCATGATATAAATACTGTGTGATTTATAGTCTATTACACCAAAAAATATATAAAGGACATCTTCAATTATTATATTAAGCACAAAGACTAGGGGTTTTTTAATCTTGGGTGGAACATTCGTTTAAGTTCCATTCAACATTTTATTTCTAAATTTTATCGAAAATTATTAATATCTTTATATCATATACTAACTAGAATGAAGAGAAAAAATATTATTCCATATGAACCTGTTGGGCAAATTATGGAAGAATCTGGAGCTATTAGAGTGTCAAATGAAGCAAAAGTGATTCTTGCTAATCATTTAGAAGAATACGCATTAAAATTAGGTGCTTTAGCTGCAAAATATGCTAAACATGCAAAAAGAACAACAATTCTTGATAAAGATATTAAATTAGCTTATAAGAATCTTGAGTAGTATTCTCTATAAATAATAGCTAAAATTTATAAATCACTCTCTTTTTCTCTGCATAAGGTGAAGTACAAATGGTAGATCAACCAAGTTCAAAATTTATTAAAGTTCGATGTCCTAAATGTAAAAATGAGCAAGTCATTTTTGGAAAAGCAGCAATGACAATTAAATGTCTTGTTTGTGGAAAAGAAATAGCAGAATCTTCTGGTGGAAAAATTAAAGTTAAAGCTAGAATCCTTGAGGTTTTGGAATAAATGTTTTATAAAAAAACAGGATTACCTGAAGAATCTGAATTAGTTATGTGTACTATAACAAAGATTCATTATTCTACTGTTTTTGCTACATTAGACGATTACAACAAGTCTGGAATGATTCATATTTCTGAAATAGCAGCTGGACGTATAAGAAACATTAGAGATTATGTTAAAGAAAATAAAAAAGTTGTATGCAAAGTTCTTAGAATTGATCAAGTTAAAGGTCATATAGATTTATCTTTAAGAAGGGTATCAGATGGTCAAAGAAGAAAAACAGTTAATGCATTAAAACTTGAACAAAAAGCTGAAGCAATTATTAGCTATGTAGCTAAACAAAATAAAATAGATCCAAAAGTGGTTTATGATGAGGCAGCTCCTAAAATTTTTGCAGATTACAAATATTTTCATCATGCATTTGAAGATGCTGTTGCAGATTTATTAGATCTAAATAATATTTTTGATAAAAAGTATGCTTCTCAAATTAAAGAGCTTGTTGATCAAAGATTTAAACCAAGAATTGTTGAAGTAACAGGAGTTCTTGAACTTTCAAGTTATGAAGGTAATGGACTTGAAATTGTTCAAAAATGTCTTGATAAAGTAGTATCGGATAGAGTTGATATTAAATATCTAGGTGGCGGAAAATATAAAGTAACAATTGAAGCTCCAGAATATAAAGAAGCTGAAAAATTACTTAAAGAAGCAATTGATAGTGCAACTGATTTCATGGATAAGAACAAAGGTACTATTAAGTTTAATAGAAAGTAAAATGAGACATATTCTTAAATGCCAAAAATGTGGCGGTTATTCTTTAAAAGATAAATGTAAATGTGGATGTAAATCTATTATGGTTAAGCCTCCCAAATATTCTCCTGAAGATAAATACGCTAGTTATAGAAGACAAGCAAAAGAAGAACAGTGGAAAAAAGCTGATTTGATTTAATTTAATTCTCTTAAAATTTATATGTTTCGTACTCAATTTGTGGTGTCAGAACATTTAAATATTAATTTTATTGAGGATAACATGAATGATTTTTTATGGGGGAGATTAAATAATGAACTTAATAGATAGATTAAATTCTTTAGAAAGAAAATTTGATATTGATGTTGTTAGAGACGAAGTTTCGACTTTTTTATCACAGCAAACATCTGGCAGAGAAGATGAATATGTTAGAGAACTAATGGTTTCTCAAATTGATAATTTAAAAACATATCATATAACTGGAGAATTTGATAGATTATTACATGATGATGAGAAAAAAAAAGAGATTAGAACAGTCCAAGATGCTTTTTCTCTTGCCTATGTAACAAATGTTTTTCAAGACACAATTGGAATAACTCCTCATTTTCATGGACCTGGAGTACAATTTTACGATATTTTTGATTTGACTAGGAAGGATTGGGGTACAAGAAGCATAAAAAACGCATTAAAATTTATGCTTGATACTGCAGGTTTAGATTTAGAAGGTAAAAAAGTAGTTGGACTTGATGCTAGGGGTTTTATCCCCTCAACTTTAATAGCAGATGCGTATGAGATAGGTCAAATTCCTATTAGAAAAGCAGGTAAATTACCTGGTGAAGTAGAAGGAACAAAAGCTGAAATAGAATATGCTGTAAGAGATTTAGAAATCCAACTAAATGAAGATCTTGTTGGAACAGATGTTATTTTAGCTGATGATGTTTCAGCAACCGGTGGATCTATTCTAGCATCAGTATATTTATGTAAATTAGCTGGAGCAAATGTTACAGATATTGTTTTAATGTCAGATATTAATGCTATTGCATTGGATGAAATTAAAAAAGAATATCCGGATGTTAATATTTATACATTAATGCAGTTTTCAGAAAAAATGAATGTAGTGTATGATAATGGTGAGGGATATAGAGGTCCAATGGTTTTAGCAGCTGCTCAAGATCCTAAAGTAGAAGTTTCTAAGGGTGCACAAGACATAACAGAAGGATTGGTTCCATTGCAAGCAAAACATGTTGGAGGAAATTCAGCAATTGTTGAACATATGCCTGGAAATACTTGGGAAACATTTAATTTTGATCCGGATAAATTTGTAGTTTATGAAGTAAATAGTGAAGAGAATAGAGGAGTTGTAAATGCAGCATATTTTAAACAGACAGATGGGATTTATAAGATTTCATTTGAAAAACCAATTGAAGTTAGTTCTAAAGACTTAATTTCAAATGCTATAGGATTAACTATAGATCAATTACATTAACCAGATGTTAAAGGGCTAGAAAAGATGGATTATTTTGCTTAATTTTTTTTTATTTCTCTATTTTTTTAAATACTTTTTTCAAATTAATTTCAAATCCACTTACCGGCATTTCAATGCCAAAACTAGAAATAACTTTAGGATGAATTTCACCTATAAATCCTATTTCCTTTTTATCCATAATAATTTTTCCAACTCTTCCAGGAATAAATGTTTCATGAACAGTTTCTTTTATTTCATATTTAATTCCAAGCTGAGTGAACAAATAATCTAAAACTTGCCTAATTTTTGTGTAATCAATATCATTGTTTGATAGCGCACAAGCTAAGTTATCATCTTCAATTACACCAGTATTTGATTCTCCAAGTTTAAACACTTTTCCAGATTCAAATATTTTTTGAGGATATTCATTATGTGTATTATCTCCTAAAATTTTCATTAAATTAGGCAAAATCCATTCTCTCATGATTTGGTATTCCTCAGATAGAGAATTTGCAAGTTTGACATAATTATTTGATTTAATATTCATATATGAAAATTGTTTTTGTTCATTTGCTAAGTGATATGAACTTACCTCAAGTAAATTTAAGCCAATTAAAATGTTGGCTATATTTTTTCTAAATTTTTCATATAGGTCTTCTTGTCCAACAGTAGCTTTAGAAGGTATTTCTGGAGTGAAATTTTCATAACCATATGCAATAGCGATATCTTCAGATAAATCAGTTGGATGTAATATGTCAGGCCTATATGCTGGAATTAATGCAGTTCCTTTTTCATATCCAAATCCCATTTTTTCAAGTAAATCTTTTGCTTGTTTTTCATTTAATTTTAGACCTAACCATTTATTTAAATATGATAAATCAAACTTCATTTTTGTTGGATTTAAATTTGGAGTTACAATTGTTTTGTCAGGATATTCTACTTTCATTGAATAAATGTCTGCACCCATTTCAGCAAGAGCAGTAACTAAAATATTTAAAACATAATTAAGTGTATGAAGGTCAAAACCACTTACTTCAATAAATACTTCTTTAGTAGTATCAGTTATTTTCCCAGTTTTATGAGAATTAATAATTGGTGGAACACTTAGAACTTCATTGTTGGCATCGTAAAATACTGAATATTTTTTTAAATCTTTAAGCAGATGTTTATATTCAATACCTGTAGGATGTTGTTCCATTATTTGTTTAGCATTAATAACTTTGTTCCATTCAAGAGGTCTAAACACAATCTCCTCAGGTTTTTTGGCTGTAAAATAAATTGGATATTTGATTTTTTCCATAGGATATATTCCTATAGCGGCTTTTTTTCTTTTTCTACAATAAGTCACATGAAGTTTTTCTTGAATTTGAATAATTTCTCGAATTCTTTCATCATTTAAGTTTAAATTTTTAACAATAGCACAAACAGTATAAGGTCTAACGTCTTTTAGAGATTTATTAACAATAACTTTTTCTCCAGATTTTTTAACATTGTATTTTCGCAGACCTTTATTTACACCTATAAATGAACTAAAAGCTCTACTAAAACCCTGTTCAGAAAGCATGTCAGGTCTATTTGGAAAAATTTCAACAATTATTTCATCATCATCGACATGCTCTAGATCAGTTCCTAGCATAGAAATTCTATCTTTAAGTTCTTCAAGAGGTAGTTTTTTTCCTACTAAAGATTCTACAACTTTTCTATTGAGTGTTATTGTTGGCATTTTTTTGTTCTTTTTTTCGGAGGACTTTATGTCTTCCTTAATATGTTTTCATCAATGTTTTATTTTTAAAAGATTGTTTTATTTCAACCATTTCTTAAGCTCTCTAAGTTGCTTAAGATCATTTTTATATAATTCTCTAAGATCGTTTATTTCCCAATATTCCGTAATAATTCTTCCCATTCCTAGACCCCAAGCTAGAACTGGAACTTCAAATCCCATTAATGGGATCGTTACTTCAGGTCTAAATATTCCACTTCCACCTATTTCCACCCATTGTTTTTTTATTGGATGCCAAACATCAACTTCTGCACTAGGTTCAGTATAAGGGAAATGCCCTGGCCTAATTCTGACATCAGGAAAACCCATTTTTTTAAAAAAATTCTTTAAATATCCAAGTAAATTTGCAAAATTTGCATCTGGATCAACAACAATTCCTTCAACTTGATAAAATTCAAATAAATGTTTCCAATCTAATGCTTCATTTCTAAATACTTTTCCAACAGAAAAGAATTTAGCAGGAAGATCACCTTTTTTTAATTTTGAAATAGTTTCTGCACTTAAAACAGTTGTATGAGTTCTAAGTAAATTTTCTTTAGCTTTTTCTTCACTCCATGAACTTTGCCATCCTTTGCTTCCAGTTGTCCATCCATTTTCATGGGTGTTTTTAATTCTTTTAACTAATTCTTTATTTTCTATTTTTCCAGATTTAGCGTTTTTTAAATAAAATGTGTCTTGCATTTCTCTAGCAGGATGATCTTGAGGAACAAATAAAGTATCTAAGTCCCAAAAACTTGTATGTACAATATTTCCAGTCATTTCTTTAAATCCAAGTTCTAACCAAATACTCTTAATATATTCAACAGCTTGAAGTGTGAAATGCCTTTTTCCTCCTGAAACTAAAGGCACGTTAATCTCAACATCATATCTTCTGAAATCTTTTTTCTTCCAACTACCACTTTTTAGATCTTTTGAAGAAAGTTTATCAACAACATCAGAACTAATTTTAAGTTTTTGTAAATCTTCTCCTATTTTTGTTAAACTAATAGTTCGAATTATTTTTTTATCTTTTTTTATAAATTGTTTTCTTTTTAATAATTCTGATAAAGTGTTTTTCATATTTTTTTCCAATTCTTCAAATGAAATTGGAAAATTTAGTTCTAAAAATTTTTCTTCGGTACTTTTTTTATTAAGAAAATCTATGCCTTTTGAAGTAATTGAAAAAATTAATTCTCTATCTTTTTTAACCACAATAGCATTATTTTTTTTAAGTAAACCAATGCAAATATTAATTTCATTTTTGTCAAGTTTTTTTGACATTTCTGAAATTTTTTTACTTTCATTTTTAATAAGTTCTAAAAATTGTTTTTCAGGTAAACCTTTTTTTTTATACAAAATACCATTTTTATCTAAATCAATGACTTCTTTTTCAATTGAATCAATTTTAACAATACTTTTGTTTTCCATCCATTGAATTGCTCTCATAACCTCAATTTCTTTTAAATCAACAGTTGAAACTAACTCTTGAAAACCTATATTTTTTTTTAATTTAGGAAGAACAGTTCTTTCTAAAGAATGCAGTTTTTGAGATAATTCTTTTAAAGACATATTTCAAATGTTAAACTTTGATTATTTTTATAGTTTTGTATATGTAATTATTTTCAATATTGAAATAAACTAAATATATACAGAATAATCGAAAACTATTTATAGTCTCAAAACTATGTTAGTATAGATATTAGTATATCAAGCAAGCTAGCGTGTAAAATGTTAAAAAGTGTTCTAGGTAAAAAACAAGAAAAACCCAAGTCTTCTAGAGAGATAAAGGCTGAAATAAAGGGATTAACTTCTCAGCTTAAAGATACTACAAAAAAAGAATCTGGAGGAAGTGCCGTAGCTGGAAGATTAAAATTTTTTGGATTTGATCAAGAAAAATTTGAGAAATACCAACATAAACTATATGCGTCAGAATTTCCTACACCTGATAGGCGTTTTTATTGGGTAATTGAAGACGCAAATAAAAATATTGAACAAGATTATTATTATTTAATGAAAGTTCTAAATGAGACTTGGGGTTTTGACCATATGGACAAAATTATTGATACTAATGCAAGTAGCGTTGCTTCTAGCACATTTGGAAATTTTCAGTCTAGATTAAGTGCACAACAAAATATGGCATCTCAATATTTAAAAGGAATTAGTGAGATGGTTAAAGGTTTATTTCAAATTGTTAGAGAAATTAGGGTAATTGATGAACGTTTACAATATTATTACGATAGTGATGGAGATAAAAAAGGAAATTCTGCTCAGGCACTTAGTTCCGAAATTGTTTTGAAAGGTCTTTGGGTAGATCAAGTTGAAGGAGGAGCTAAAAATCCTGGAAGTGTATATGGATTGTCACAAACAATAGGTTTTACGATTTTACCAGATTTATTTTTTAGAGTTAGGATAAGAAATAGACATAATTTGGAAAAAGAAGTAAATGCTCTGAAATTTAATGAAAAAGTAAAAGAAGTATTAAAACGAAAATTAAGACAATATTATGAATGGAAGTGGAGAACAAAAAAAGAATTAGAAACTAGAAGAAATTTTGAAATAAAATATATGAGACAACATTATGATACAATAAAATTGTATATTTCTTGGGCAAAACCTTATTTAAGAAATATTAGGCGACTTCAAATGTATGAAAAGAATATGAGTAATGCTAATATTATTCAAGCTTTTGAATCTCAAATTATAGAATTTGAGACGTTATTTACTAGAGATGATTTTGGAAAAGAAGGTGCACCAGGAGCAGCAATGGCAGCAGTGTCTCTTCATATTTTTTATAGAGTTAAACCAGAATTATCATTTCATTCATATGAATATCAAAATAAAGGACCTATTCATTCTGGAAAAGCATATTATACTCTTAGAGCTTATGCATGGACTCCTGAAGAAGTTGCTAATTACAAAAAATATAGGCATGATGATGAATTAGATTTGATTAGTTCAGTTGATAAATCAATTGCAGCTGCAATGGATGCATTAGGCGATGATTTAAAACGATATTTAAGTGAAGCAGATCCAGATATGGTGTTTGCTGGAGACATACCAAAAAAACAACAACAAAAAATAACTCCAAGTGGAAATGTACAAGGTTCAATTCCAGATGTTTTAGATCCTTTTGTATCAATTTTTAAAGGGTTTGGAGAAATTATTTCAAGTTTTACTGGGTCATCTAGTCCTAAAACTTCGTCTCCAGGTCCAAGTAAATCTGGAAAGCCGCCTAAAAAGAAAAAAGCAAAAAAGCTTGATGAAAAATTTTATTTTAAAAAATGGGCTGCAAAACAAAGACCAAGAGATTTTGCAGTTTCAGCAGTATGGCAAACATATCAAAAATTTAAAATGCATGACCACTGCTTGTTTTGGATGGAAGAATGAGTGAATATTATACTTCTATGGATAGAGAATTAGGTGCTCAAAGTGATGAGATGAAACAAATGGATAAGAGTACAGCTATGGGAATTCCTATAGAGGATTTTGGAGCATCAACTAATCCTTTTGAACATCAAACAAATGCGTTAAAAGCTAGAATTTTTCATGGTGCAAGTAGAGTTGAATTTAGTTTTTTTGGATCTGGAAAAGGTCGTAAAGAACAATCAACACCAGGTACATTTGGTAAAAGAGAAAGACAGGATATGAGAGAACTTGCAGAATTTAACAAAGTTGAGACTACAACACATGCAACTGTAGGGATTCAAGGGTTATCTGGATTAAACATGCAACAAGGAATGTTTTCCGATGATCAAAGAAAACAAGCAATGGATGAGATCAAGAGAGCTATTCATTTTGCTTCAGAAGCAACAACCGGAGGTGCAATAGTATTTCATACAGGTGAAGCACCTAGATATATGCATGGAAGATGGTCTAATGGTGACGGAAAAACTTTGTTTGAAATGTATCCTGAAGAAGAAAAAAGAAAAGTTACATATTTAGCAGATCCAGTAACAAAAAGATTAGTTGGGCAAATAAGTAATGTTGATAAAATTGCAGCACCAATTCTAAAGCGAGATAAAAAGGGCGGTGTGGAGTATTTAAAAGACGAAAATGGCGAAGATGTAGTTGATGCACAATTATCAGAATATGATAGGCTTCATCATGGAAAAATCCCCTTATATGAAACTGATGAAGATGGTAATATTAGAACAAATTTAATAACTTTTGAAGATTTTAGAAAATCAAGAGAAAAAGAATATCAGAGTGAATATAATCGAAGCCCAACTGAAGAAGAAATAGCTAAAGATTTTTTTTACCAACAAAAATTCGTTGATGTAATGTATAGTTTATATTTTGGAATTGGAAATGAGAGAGAATATAATGAATTATTAGAACAAAGAGAGAAATTAATCAAAGCAAAAAAATATTATCAAGGAGTTAAAGAAAAAATTGGAGATGAATGGGATTCTTTTATTGAAAATACAAAAAAATATCCAGGACATAGAGCAGACCAGCATGGATTAGTAACTCCTAAAGAAGTTGATCCAATTGAATGGCTTGACAAACAAATTAAAGATAATGAAAGAAGTATTGCTCATACAAAAGAACTAGCACTTCATGGTAGAAGAACAGCAACTGAGCAATTAGATACAGTAAAAAGAAGTAAATTAGCAGATGATTATGCAGTAGAGCAATCTTCCCAATCTATGGGTGAACTTGGGGTTTATACTTGGCAGATGAATGAAAAAACAAAAAAAGATTATAAAGACGGAAAAACAAATTACAAACTTAAAAATGATCTATATTTAGCTCCTGAAAATTTATTCCCCGAAATGTATGGTGCTCATCCAGATGAATTAAAAAATTTAGTTATTAAAGGTAGAAAAGCTATGCAAAAACAATTAATGTCAACATATGGTATGAATAAAGAAAAAGCACAAACTTTATCTAAAAAACATATAAAAGCAACATTTGATATTGGTCATGCGAATGTTTGGAGAAAATATTTTAAAAGCAAAGAAGGAGAATCTCTTGATTCTAGAGATAAAAGATTCAATAAATGGCTTCTAGGAAAAACAAAAGAATTGGTTGACGAAGGAATTGTAGGTCATATTCATATAAGTGATAATTTTGGTTTTCATGATGAACATTTAGCTGCAGGAGACGGTAATGCACCAATTAGAGATTTTGTAGAACAAGCAAAAAAAGCAGGACTTAACGAATTTATAGTTGAATCAGGGTCATTTAATCCTTTAACATCATTACCTGACACTTGGATGCATTTTGATAGTCCAGTTTATGGGATGCATGTAGCTGGATTTACTAATGATACTTGGACAGATCCAAATTCAGCTCCAAGATGGAATAATTTCCATAGATCTTATTTTGGAAAAACAGAAGGTCCACGTTATTTAGTTGGTGACATGGCACCAAGTGATGACTTTAAAGGTGCTCCATTTTATACTGGAGTAAGTTTAGAATAGAAAAAAAATGAAAACTTTAATTCAATGAAAATTTAAAAAATAGATTTTCAAGCAGTAAATGTTTCAAAAAATGAAAAATTTAATATAGTTTAAAATTAAGAGTTGATAATAATGCAATCAGAAATAAAACCTAAAAAAATTGAAAACACTCAAAAATATCCAGAAGATGATCTAGATTATGCATACAGATTTTCAGCAGAATTAACTAAAGAAGTAGGAAAATTTGTCAAAGGAGTAATTTTATTTGGAAGCAATGCTAGAAAAAAAGGAAAACCTGCTCATGATATAGATATGTTGATTGTTTTAGATGATATTTCTATTTATATGTCAAAAGAATTTGTTCAGACGTATAGAATTATAGTTGATAATTTGATTGCTAAAGTTTCAAAAAGACTTCATATAACTACTTTTAAATATTCTTCTTTTTGGGAATATGTTAGAAATGGAGATCCCCTCGCAATTAATATTTTAAGAGATGGTGTTCCTATAGTAGATAGAGAATTTTTTAGACCACTTCAACTTTTATTGTACCAAGGTAGAATAAGACCAAGTAAAGAAGCAGTTTGGAATTATTATTATAAAAGTAATCAAAATATGCAAGGTAGTAAATATAAAATGATTTCTGCAGTTATGGATTTGTATTGGGCAGTTATTGATGCATCTCACTCAGCTTTAATGAGGTTAAATGAAATACCTCCATCTCCAAATCATGTTCACGAAATGATTGCTGAAAAATTAATTAAAACTAATTTAATTGAGAAAAAATATTCAAATACTGCAAAAAGATTTTTTGATTTAAGTAAAAAAATTGAATATAGAGAAATCAAAGAAATAAAAGGAAGTGATTATGATAAATACTATAAAGAAGCAGATGCCTATATTCAAAGAATGAAAAAATTTATTGAAGATTATAAATAACTTATTTTTTAAATTAATTTTTACAATTTTGATTTATGTGTTTTTTCTAAATCTTAATATAATTCAAAACATTTCTAATTTTTAATGATAAAAATTAATGGTAATTATATTGAAGGAGGAGGTCAAATAATTCGTACAGCTTTAGCGTTGTCTACTCTTACAAATCAAAGTTTTGAGATAAAAAATATTAGAAAAGGAAGAGGTAAACCCGGTTTAAAACAACAGCATCTAACAGCTGTTAAAACACTAAAAGAACTTTGTAATGCAAAAGTAAAAGGAGATGAATTAGGGAGTGAAAAATTAATATTTAAACCAGGCAAAATTAAATTTAAAAATTTAAAAATTGATATAAAAACTGCAGGATCTATTACTTTACTTTTACAATCACTTTTACCTGTTTTAATATTTTCAGATAAAAAACTTAAAATAGAAATAATTGGAGGAACAGATACACTTGGAAGTATGCCTGTAGATTATTTAACAAACGTTTTTTTACTTCATTTACAAAAATATGCAAAAATAAAAACTAAGCTTGTAAAAAGAGGATACTATCCAAAAGGTCAAGGAAAGTTAGAAATAATTATAATTCCTAAATATTTTATTAAAAATCATAAAACATTCAATAAGCTTCACAAATTTCTATTAAATGAAAATAATAAAATTAATTTATTAGGACAAGGTAATATATTAGCAATTAAAGGTGTTAGTCATGCATCTAAAAATTTAATGAAATCAAATGTTGCTGAAAGACAAGCTAAAACAGCATCTTATCTTTTAAATAAATTTGATTGTCCTAAGGATATCCAAATTGAACATGTTGAAAGTTTATCAACAGGTAGTGGAATAACTCTTTACGCAATGTATTCTAAAGGTTTAGAGTTTAGTAATGATAATCCGATTGTTATAGGTGCAGATGCTTTAGGAAAGAGAGGTAAATCAGCAGAAAAAGTAGGAAAAGAAGCAGCTTTAAAATTAGTTAATGAAATTGAGTCAAATGCCCCAGTTGACAAATATTTAGGAGACCAATTACTTCCTTATTTAGCATTGTTTGGTGGAAAGTTTAAAGTTAGTAAAGTAACAAATCATCTAAAAAGTAATAGATACGTAATTAAAAAATTTGTAAATTCAAATATAAAAATTAAAAAAAATATTATAGAATTTTAGTTATCTATTTCTTCCTATATGTTAAAATTCTTTTGAATTTGGACTTTTTGGTAGAAACTAACGGTTTCTACCAATATCAGACAAGTTAATCTCATCATAAAGTGATCTAATCATATTATGGATAGCTTCTTTTTCTTCTCTACCAGTAAATCCACCTTGATAATATCTGTCTCTAATTTGATTATAATACACTTTTGCTTCACTAACTTTATTATGTTTTAGAAGATCTTTACATTGATTAATTAATTGATAGATTGTTCTATTTTGACTTTCAAGTCCAGGAATTTTCATATTGCTAACTAAATCAATATCACTTCTTGATACACCTTGATTCATTTTTCTAAGTTCATCATGGAGATATTGTTCAAATTCGTCATCAATTAATTTTCCTTTTTCCTCTTCAATAACATTTTTTGCATATTGAACAGCAACTTGTTTTTTATCAATATTTCTTTGTTTTTTATGAAGTTGTTTTTCTCTTAATTCAATCTCTTTTTCTTTACTAACTAAACTTTTTCTTTTTTCTTCAAGATTTTTTAGAATAGCTTTTTCATGATTTTCAAGAATATCTAATTTTGTTAAGTATTCAGACTCTCTTTTTACTAAATCTTCTTCTTTTTCATTTAGTATAGTGTCTTGTTTTTCAAGATCTTCCATTAATGCATTTAATTTATTTTCTTTTGTTTCTATAGTTAATTCTCTATCTTCAAGATCATTAAGCTTGCCTTTTGAACTTGATTCATTTTCTTTTAAGAATATTTCTTTTTCACTTAATGATTTTTCTTTAGCTTCAATATCTGATTGTTGTTTTGCTAATTTTTGTGCTCTTTCAAAATATTCTTTTTCTAAAGTAATTAAGTATTGAGTTCTTTCACGAATATCATGATCAAGCCGTCTTTTTAGATTATCAATATACTCTAAATCTCTTCTGTAATTATGGTCGTGATCTTTAACAGATTTTTGTTTTTCTTCAATTTCAGATTGCATTGAGATTAATTCGGTTCTTTTGTTTTCTAATTTTTCTAAAACTTCAATTATTTCTTTATGACCTTCAATTCTCATTAATTTATCTTCATCAAAATCTTTGGATTTTTGAAGTTTTTCAATTGATTTTCTTTCTTGTTCAAGTTTTTTTATAACATCAGAAATACTTTCTGATTTTTTTGATTTTTTTAACCTTGATTTAATTTTTGTAATTTTTTTAGCATGTGTGACAATTTTTTTTGCTTGAAGTTCAGGTATTTTAATTTTTTTAGCCACATGTTTATGATGGGATAACGCTAAATGCTCAGCACTTTTAATGCCTGCTTTTTTTAATTTTTTCACTCTAGCAGGGCCTACTCCTTTAACATCTTCTAATGGTGTTTTAGCTTCAGTTTCTAAAAATGCATTTGCTTCATTAAGCATTTCATCTTCTCGAAATTTGGTAGCCTCTACTTCCATTTCTTTTTCTTTAAAATGTTCTCCTTCAATTAACCAATCTGGATCTTTGAAATCTTCCATAGTTGGTTTAAATGCAGGAGGTGTAAAGTCTTCAGGTTTTTCCATTGCTGGAATTACAGGTATTTCTTCTTTAATTGGTTTAGAAGAATCAAATTCAGGAATACTAGGAATTTCATCATTTGATTTGATGTTAGAAATTGGTTGAAGAGTAGGTTCAACAGATTCAATCTTTTTTTTCTTTTTTGAAAATAATCCACCAAATATACTTTTTTTCTTTGGTTTTTGTTTAAATTCTAAACTTGGAGGTTCAGGTAAACCATCTAAATTTTCATTTGAATTATTATTATCAATAGGCATAGAAGGAATATCATCGAATTTAATTTCTTCTTTTTTTTCTTGGTTATTTTCTTCAAGCATAGGTGGAGAAGGTATATCTTCAACTTTTTTTATAGAATCTTCTTTTGCTTCAATAGTTTTTTTATTATCATTCGAAAATTTAGTTTCTGAGGTTTCTTTTAAATTTGGAGGAGCAGGAATAACACTCTCAGGTGATGTAGGTTCATCTACAATTTTATTATTTTTTTGTGAATTGTTATCATTAGAACTCTCATCTAGTTTAGGTGGTTCTGGTAAATCATCAAGACTGAACTTAGGCGGTTCAGGAATTTTCTTATTATCCTTCATAAATTTTCCCCTCTTTTTTGAAATTATAAATAATATAAACTCTACTTAATACAAAAAAAAGAGATATTCTCCTTTATATATTTTTGCACAACTATAGAGATAAATAGAAAATTTTTTGAGCACAGTTTCCTACGCCCCTTTTTTAAAAAAATTAATAACTTTTTGCAAAAAGAACTTCATATTTACTAGGTTTGTTACAATAAACACAACTACCTAGTGTTTTAGGTTGATCAAAAGGAATACAATTTGTTTTAACACCGTTAGTTTTTTCTTTGATTTCTTCTTCACACTTAGGATTTGCACAATGATTTGCTTTAATCCATTTTTTATCTTTTACAGCTTTTAAGAATTCATCCCAGTTTTTGACAGTTATTAAACTGTCCTTAATATGTTTTTTTGCTTTATTAAACATGTTGTTATGAATTTCTGATATTAAAGTTTCAATATAAGATTTTAGATTTTCCCATTTAACAAATTCTTTTTCACCTGTGTCTCTTCTAGAAACAACAACATGTTTTTTTTCAATATCTTTAGGACCGAGTTCAATTCTTATTGGAACTCCTTTAAGTTCCCATTCATTAAATTTCCATCCAGCACTATATGATTCTCTATCATCTAAATGGACTTTGAATTTGGATAGTGTTTTTTTTAGTTCATTAGATTTTTTTAAAACTTCTTTTTTTGTTTTTTCAAAAATAATTGGAACAATGACAATTTGAGTTGGAGCAACATAAGGAGGCATAACTAAACCTTTATCATCCCCATGCATCATAATCATTACACCTATAGATCTAGTTGTAAATCCCCAAGAATTTTGCCAACCATATTTTTTCTCTCCTTTATCATCAATAAAAGAAATATCAAAAGCTTTAGCAAAAGTTTGACCTAAATGATGAGATGTACATCCTTGAATAGCTTTTTTTACAGGCAAAAAAGTTTCACATGAAATTGAATAGTCAGCACCTGCAAATTTTTCTGGTTCAGTTTTTCTTCCTTCAATTACAGGAACAGCAAGTAATTCTTGATATATTTGTTTATAATAACCTGACATTTCAAATACTTCTGCTTCTGCTTCCTTTTTTGTTGCAAAAACAGTATGTCCTTCTTGCCATAAAAATTCTCTCCCTCGTAGAAATGGAGTAGCGTGTTTAAACTCCCATCTCACTACTGAGTTCCATTGATTAATTCTTAATGGAAGATCATTATAACTTCTAATCCATTTACTATATGAATCATACATAATAGTTTCAGAAGTAGGTCTAACAGCAAGTCTTTCGCCGAGTTTAGTATTTCCTCCATGTGTTACCCAAGCAACTTCAGGAGCAAAACCTTCAACATGTGTTGCTTCTTTTGTTAATAGACTTTCAGGAATTAAAACTGGAAAATAAGCATTTTTAACTCCAGATTTTTTAATTTTTTCATTAAAAAATTCTTGAATTTTTTCCCATACTTCATAGGAATATGGTTTATAGACAATACATCCACTAACAGCTGAATAATCAGCCATATCAGATTTTAAAATTACTTGGGTATACCATTCAGAATGGTCTTTTTCTTTTGAAGCTGTAAGTCCCATATTTTCTCTTTTATTTTGATTTTTATTATTTTTAGACATGAATATCACCTTTATAGATTTTTTAAATACTGTTTGATTAAAATATTTTTGTAAATGTAAATATAATTAAGAAGAATTATCGGGGTAAACGAGCATCATCAACTCTTTTCATTATAATAGGTATGATATTTTAATATAAAAATGTATTGAAAAACTGTTTTTAAATTAATGAAGCGAGTTTTGATATATCTTTATTTGCAACATGTGTGTATATTTGTGTTGTTTTAAGATCCTTATGTCCAAGAAGTTTTTGAATATATCTAATATCTGCACCAGCCTCAAGAAGATGAGTAGCAAAGGAATGACGAAGAGTGTGAGGACTAACTTTTTTATTTATTTTAGTTTTGTTGGCAGCATTTTTTACAATTAATTGAATACTTCTTTTTGTGTATTTTGATCCTCTTTCACTCATCAGGATAAATCCGTCTCCATGTTTTTTTAGTATTTTAGATATATTTTCATGCAAAAAAATAATTCTATCTTTATTTCCTTTTCCAGATTTTACATGAATTATTTTTCGTTCAAAATCAAGATCTGAATATTTTAAATTAAGAGCTTCTTCAAGCCTTAATCCAGAATAATAAAGAAGAGTTATCACAAGTTTGTGATTTATGTTTGAGGTATTTTCTATCATATTTAATATATCTTTTTTGCTTAATACAATAGGCAGTTTTATTTTATGTTTTATTAATGGGATCTTTTCAGAAAATTTTTGATTAAGAACATTTTCAAAATAAAATTTAAGTGCAAAATAATTAGTTCTTACAGTAGATCTTTGATTATTTGAAATAGAAAGAAGAAAGATTTTTGGTGTTTTTTTTGATTCAAAATATTTTAAGATAATTCGTTTGTAAGCATTAATAGTATTTTTGCTATATCCTCTAAGAACAAGTTCATCATTTAATGCATTTAATTTAGAATCTTCTTCACTCTTCATAGAAAATAAATAAATTTAATTTGGGTTAAATATTTTTCTTTTTTCACAACAAATCTATCTATTTAACGAAATGAGTTCGTTAAATAGGTGTT
>JABHXU010000015.1 GCA_018657065.1 archaeon | reverse complement strand
TTTTTTCTCCACATAATTAATGCATAAGATACTGCTAGTGCTGGTAAAATAGCTGTTACACTCATAGCAAGTATTGTAAAAATTGGTGCTCTTGTTGTGCAAATCAAAAATTCATTTAATTGATATAGCCCAAGTAAAAATGAAATAAGAGCAATCATTCTATTTAACTTATCCCTAGGATTTTTTGTTAAAAAATATATTGATAATAAAAATTCAATCATAGATGTTGATAAAGAAACATACGGTGCAAAACACATAATATTTCAATTATATAATTTCTATATAAACTTTTTCAAAAACTTTTAATATCTTACACTTATCTAATCGTGTTATGAAAACAAAAGAAGAATATAATAAATTAAAAAAAACATATAATCTACCTGATTTTGAAAATTTAAATATTGATTTTCACATCGACGATATTGAAGAACTATCCTATATCTTTCTTCAAAAAATTAGAATTAAAATAACTGAAAAGATTGATTTTTATAAAGAGATTATGAGTACTATAGTTCAACCTGAAACTAATCTAAGAGATTTGTACGAAGCAAAATATGTAAATGATAATACAAAAGAGACAGCTTACACTTTGTTTAAGGAATTAATGCTCATTATACGAAATTCTAATTTAGTATCAATAAATAATGGTGAAGAAGAAAATGCTAAATTCATTATTGATTCTTATAACTCATATGTGAAATTAAAACCGAGTATTAAAACACATGTTGCGAAATTAAAAACAGCATGGGAAAAAGACACTGACATTAAAAATGATTTAAGCTATTTTGGGTGATAAATAAATGAAATTAATATTTTTAGGTCCACCAGGATCAGGAAAAGGAACACAAGCAAAAATATTATCTAATAACGTAAATATTCCTCAAATTTCAACTGGAGATTTATTTAGAGAAAATATAAAAAATAAAACTGAACTAGGAATAAAAGCTCAAAGTTTTATGGATCAAGGTTATCTAGTTCCAGACGAAGTAACTAATGGAATGGCAAAAGAAAGACTTGAAAGAAATGATTGTGAATCAGGTTACATTCTTGATGGTTATCCTAGAACAATTCCACAAGCAAAGTTTTTAGATACAGTTCAAAATATTGACAAGGTTGTTAATTTTGAATTAAATGAAGAAGAAGTTGTAAAGAGAATTTCAGGAAGAAGAACATGTAAAACTTGTGGAGAAATGTTTCATTTAATGTTTAAAAAACCTCAAAAAGAAGGAATTTGTGATAAATGTTCAAACGGACTAATACAAAGACCGGATGATGCACCTGAATCTGTAAAAGTTAGACTTGAGGTTTACAAAAAACAAACAGAACCTTTGATTGAATTTTATAAAGATCAAGGTAAAATTCTAAATGTTAGTGCTTTATCTAGCATTGATGAAATTGCCAGCAAAGTAAAAGAAGTTTTAGAATTATAACAAGATAAAGAATAAAATATAAAAGGAACAAGTTGAATTAATAATAATTATTATGAAAAAAAGAGTGCTTGTTGTCCTATTTTTATTTCTAATCTCACTAAGCACATCTTATTCTCAAGATAGTGAAGCAACAATAAATTTACCTCCTGATAAAAACACTATAAAAATATCACTGCTCGAAAAAGAAACAAAAAAACCAATTGCAAATGCTATTGTCATACTAAGCATTATAATTAAACAAAAAGAGCATTCATTTGAAGTAATTACAAATAATCAAGGAGAATTTGTTATAAATTCATTTGGTGAAGATCAGATTTTTATGACATTAAAAACTGATTTACTTGAAACACCTGGAAAAGATTATTACGGTGACTATGTTTTTGAAAATGGTCTAATAAATGATGTTGAGATTGAATTATTCAAAGTTGGATCAATTAAAGGTTTGGTTCTTGATAATCTTGATAATTTAGTTAACAATGCTGAAATGAAATTTGATTGCACAAATAATTTAGGTGAAAACTATCCAAGAACAACTGATAAATTTGGGTCATTTAATTATGAATATTCACCAATTGGAAATTGTAGAGTTTTTGCAAATTTTAATGATGGAGCAGGATTCTTAGATGTTATTGTTGGACATGGTCAAATTTCTCAAATTGAAGTTAAATTAGATAAATCTATTATTAATTATAAAAGAAAAATAAGTCTATGGCCTCTCATTGTTTTTATTTTAATCGCTGGAGCTTCAATATTTTTAATTACAAACAAAAAAGAAGCAAAATTTGAAAAAAATAAAATTGAAACAAAACCTCATTTATCACAACCAGGAAACAGAACAAATGATATTATGAGAACTCTTGATTTTAAAGAACAAAATGTTGTCAAATATTTAATGGAAAAAAATTGTAGAATAACCCAAAACGAGATTTCTAGGGAAGTAGGAATTCCTAAAACTTCGCTAATAAGAGTTATTGAAAACCTTGAGAAGAAACATATCATAGATGTTGAAAAAATAGGCAAATTCAAAAAATTAGAGCTAACCAACTGATTTTTAGGTAAATCTATATAATTGGACCAATTATTATTATTTTTAGATCAAATAAAGACTTATTTCTTCTTATTACACCTTATTGGACCGCCCAAGATTTAAAAGGTGGTCTGGTTTAACAATAATGTAAATAGTTAGCATAACAGCTAACAAATCATGATGAAACTAATAATTTAAAAGGTGAACGAAAAAATGAAATTAAAATTAAAATATATTATATTTACAGCATTACTTATATTATTAGCATTAAGTGCAAATGCTATTACTTGTGAAAATATTAAAGAAGAATTAGAATTCGATTATTTTGGAAATAAATTTCAAATAGATTTTAGAAATAAACAAGGATATGAAGTAAATTTTCCTTATTATTATTACAATGGTCAGATCCAAATTGGAGATGATTATGATGAACCACTTCTTTTATCAGGACATAATGGTTATATGGATCCTGAAGGTGTTAAACTTTTATACACAACATACGATGGAGTAACACACATGTTAGAAATTGATGATTACAAATGTGTTAATGGTGAAACTGAAATTACTATAAAGGATTTAACATATGGAAAAAGTTATGAAGACACAGTTGATAACAATTGTGAATATCAATCTGATGTATATTCATTAGGTTCCTTAGGTGAAATTAGATTAGCAATTAATCCAAATAAGGTAAATTATGGTTTTGATAAATATAAAGGTGGACAAACTCCACAAACAAATACTGGAACTTGGATCTATTTTGGTGATGATTCAATTAGATTTAAAGATGCTAATAATAACCAAATTTTTGTATATTCTTTAGACTGGAATTATGATGGTATTGTACTATCTGATGATTGTGTATCTGAAACATGCACAGATTCTGATGGTGGAATCAATTATTATCAAGTTGGTAAAGCTCAATCAGGAAACTCCGGATCAGTAGATTATTGTTCATTTTCAACAAATAGACCATATGGAAAACTCTATGAAGCTGTTTGTGAAAATGGTAAAAATGTTCATAAACCTGTATACTGTCCAACTAATGCCCCTTATTGTAATCGAGGAAAATGTACAAATGAAAAAGGAATGTGTTACGAAACAGATGATGGAATTGATATTTATGAAAGAGGAACAATTACTGAACCTAGATTTGAAGAAGGTCCTCAGCACACAGACTACTGTCAAAACATGAACACAAAACAACCATGGAACAATTGTGAAGGTAGTTTATGTGGTATTAGAGAATACTATTGTACAAATCCTTATGTAACAACAACTTATGTTGATAGAGCTTGTCCAAGTGGATGTAATGACGGAAGATGCACTGATGAACCAACTCAAAAAATGCAACCTGAACCAGTTAAAGGATCTAAAAATGCTCCTGTCAAAATAATTGGTTATTTAGGATTTCAATGTCCATTCTCACAAAGATCTTGGACAACTATAAGTTCATTATTTGATAAATATGGAGATAGTATTAGTTTTGAATTTAGAAATAAACCAATGCCTTTTCACTCAAATGGTGATGAATTTGCAATGCTTGGTGAATGTATCTTAGATGAAGAAGGAGAAGATGATTTTTTTAAATTCGTTGATTTAATGATGCAAAATCCTCCAAGCTCAATGAATGACGCGTATAATTATGCCGAAGATGTTGGTGCTAATGACGATGAAATGGAAGAATGTGTTGAAAATGGTATCTTTGAACAAGAATTAGAAGATGATATTGAAATGTCTAATGATGATGATGTTTCAGGAACTCCAACATTTTTAATAAATAGTGAAATAATTGTAGGTGCACAGCCGTTAGAAAATTTCATTAAAATTATTGATAGATACCTAGGAAACAATATTTGTATTGATTCAGATAATGGTAAAAACTATTATGAAAAAGGTTATACTGGAAATGGTGTAACTAGATATGATGAAGATTACTGCCAATTAGGAGGTAATCCTAATGATCCTTCAAGAAACTATTATGCAAGAGAATGTACAGGAAATAATTGTTATTTAATTGAAACTTATTGTTCAAATAATCAAGGTGATAATACATATTACAAATGTCCTTATGGATGTAGTAATGGTGCATGTAAACTTCAACCAACTATAACATGCACAGATTCTGATGGTGGGCGAGAAATCTATGAAAAAGGTAAAACCTATGCTCTTGATGCAAGCCAGAATCCTAGATATTGGTATGATAAATGCGAAGACACCAATCATTTAAGAGAGTACTATTGTCATGAAGATAATGTTCATGTGAATGGAGATTATGTTACTTGTCCAAATGGTTGCTTAAATGGCGAATGTATACAAAACAATGACTTCACTTACAATGTTAAAACCGATAAATCAATTTATAATTTAGGTGAAACAGTAAAAGTAACTGGTGAAATTTCAGGTCAAAATGCTGTAGGATCTGTAAAAACAATTGTCATTTCTCCAAGTGGCGAAGCTCACAAAGTTTACATGTATAAACAAACATGTGACACTGCTGTAGGAACAGCTGTAGGACCTGGAGTTACATGGCAAACTTGTATTTATGAAGGTAAATATGTTGTTGGAAATTCTTATTCCAGATATTTATATAGTGATACAGAAGAGGTTTTTATTGAAGATGCAAAAGAAGAATCAGATGCTGTAGCTGTAGCTGTCGCAGGTAATGAAGACGCAAATGCAATTGAAAAATATTACTTGGTATCAATTGCTACAGTCAGTGGTCATTCAAAAGCAGATTTTGCTAATTTTTACTCTTACAAAAATGAGGATTTATGTTATAGTAACAGTGATTGTAAAAGTAATGAATTTTGTGAATTAAACACTTGCGGATCAAGGTCTGGAAGTTGTGAAGTCAAACCCGAAGTTTGCACAGAACAATATGATCCTGTGTGCGGATGTAATGGAGAAACATATAGTAATGATTGTTTTAGAAAAGGTGCAAGTGTTTCTAAAGATTATGAGGGTAAATGTACGCTTAGTAATAATTTAGAAGAACCATACCTTGGAAAAAGTAATGCTCCTGTAACCATTATTGAATACGCTGACTATGAATGTCCATTTTGTAAAAGGTTCCATGATGATACTTTTGATCAAATAAAAAAAGAATACATAAATACTGGAAAAGTTAAATTTGTTTTTAGTAATTTCCCACTCAGTTTTCATCAAAATGCATACAAGGCTGCGCAAGCAGCCGAGTGTGCACATGAACAAGGCGAGTTTTGGGATTATCATGATTTATTGTTTAAAAATCAAGCAGATTTAAGTTATGAAAATTTCAAAAAATGGGCTAAAGATTTAGGATTATCATCAAGTAGATTCAATAATTGTATGGATGAAGAAAGATACAAAAAAGAAGTTAACGATGATTTCAACGAAGGACAACAACAAGGTGCTAAAGGTACTCCTGCATTTTTTATTAATGGAAAATTAGTTTCAGGAGCTCAACCTTATCAAAATTTCAAAAAAGAAATTGATGAAGCTTTAGGTGTTGTTCCTAATGTTTGTAGTGATTCAGATGGAGGATTTAATACTTGGAACAAAGGAACTGTTATATCTAAAGAAACACCAAATGGCGCAACAGATTACTGTATCAATTCTTATAAATTACTTGAATATAGTTGTAATGGTGATTCAACATCCAGTAAATATTATGATTGTGAATTTGGATGTGATGAAGGTAAATGTAACACTCAAACTGTAGATCCTAATTGCGATGGCTGCACTTATCAAGGAGCTTGCCTGCCATATGGAACTAGATTAGTTAAAAACTCTGAACCTTCATATTGTGGAATTAGCAAAGAATTTGAATCTCAACTAAGAAAAAACTCAGTATGTCAAAACAATTATGAGTGTCAAAGTAACACTTGTATGAGTGGGAAATGTGCTGATTTAAGTGAAGACTTAGCTGAAACAAATTCACTAATAAAACAAATATTTAGCTGGTTGTCTGCTATATTTGGCTAAATAAAAATTTAATAAAAACAGTAGCATAGCTCCCTTTGTTTAGGACAAACTCCACTTTTATTTTTTTATTTTTTTTATTTAATTCATCGTTTTCTAAATTTCCTATTTTTAAATCTTTAACTTTAGTTATTCTTTTTCTAATTGTACCGTGTGGAGTTAAATTGTGAAATTGTCTAATAACAAAATCTCTTAATAATAATTTTTCCTCTAAAAGTATCTTGTCATAAGCTTTTTCAATCTCACTATTTTCAAAATCAGTATCAAAAGCAATAAGAGGAATCTCATCTACAACAATTTGTTTTGCAACTTTATTCCAAAAATAACTTTGAACTGCATGAATATATATTTTTAAAATTTTAAATGGAACCTTTTGTATTGCACCTACATAGTCATTAGGTTTTTGTTTTAAATGTTCTTGAACAAAAAAATAATCAATTAATGATGATGCTTTTTTAAAATCTTTTTTTAAAATAGCAATTCCAATTTCCACATTATGTTTACCAAACCTTTGTTCTCCAAAATAATTAATAAATTCTGATTTTTCAAATGGCTTTTTAGTTATATCTCTAACAGTAATTATAAATCTATTTCCATTTAAATCTCCAAGTGATATTGGATTCTTACCTCTTCCAATTTTTTTAATTTCAAAACCTTCTGTTTTCAATTCAGGTATCTCTTGTTTAACTGATATATATTGGGTTGTTATTGCAATTTTATCTTTATTTCCTGCATAAGAAAAGTATTTTCTAGGTAAATTATGTTTTTTACAAAGTAACTGAATAATTTTTTCAGTATTGTAATTTGTTTTTTTAAGTTTATAATAAAAATAGCTTCCTAATTTTGATTTAGAAATTTTAGGAATTTCTTCAACAATGAAATCTTCAGGTATTTGTTTAAGTATCATATAAACTAAAGAAGTTTATTTTTTTTTAAATATTCTTTGGAATAAACTAGGTTTTGTTTCAAATTGGTATTTTGTTTGAAGATCTTTAAGCATTTGAACCTCTCTACCTAATTTTTGTTCAAAATCATTTGTTTCATTAGTCTTTGTTGGTTCATTATTTTTTTCTGGAAAGAATTCATTGACCCAATTCAAATTATGGTTTTGAAGAGTCTCAAATTTATGAAACTCAGGCTCAAAATTTATGTGATAATCTTTATTTTTAAGCAAAAATTGAGACATTTCCTCTTTATCTTTATTATGTTCAACCCAAAGTTCTAAATATTTAATTCTACTATCAAGAATTTTAAGAGTTGTATGAAAAGAATTTGTTAATCTTAAAGAAGATGCTAGTTCATCATCACTAAAAGCATGTTCAATCCAATTAGCAAAATGATTTTCATTATGATCAACATATTGATTAAATAATTTTTTGCCTTTAGCAAAAAGAAGAGTTCGAAGTTCTTTTAAATTTTTAATTTCTCCAAAATTAGTTTTAAATGAATCCTCTTTGGTTGAATCTTTTAGTGCATTTCTAAATTTTTCATACATATTTAATATTTAGATATATGTGATTATTAAATTTATCGCCTTTTATATATAGAAAAGTTACCTTCAAAAAGTATTTCAAATGAATCCATATTTTCTTGTAAAAAATTATATGAACTCATAAATTGCTTTTTTCTCCAAGTATCTTTGATTGGACCTACAATAGATAAATCATAACTTAAAGGATTACATCCATTCCCAATTATTTTTTTTACTGGTAAATTATTTGAATAAACATAATAAGGTAAAAATGCATCATTGATGGAATCATGTTCTGCAATTATACAAATAGTATTATTTTCTCTAATCACATCATTTAATATTGTAAAATCCATAGTATTATACTTTGGATAATATCCTTTAGTATTAATCATTTTAACATTCTTAGATCCTAAATCTAAATTAATACAAGATGAATTAAACGCAAAACTAAAAACAATTAAAAAAATAAGAATATGTTTTTGATATCTCTTAAATTTATTTAATATTAAACTTAAAGCAAATAAATAAAGTGGTGCTATATATCTAGAATCTTTGTTTGGAATTATTGAAAAAATTGTTATCAAAAAAATCAAATTGTAACTCTTTTTAATTTCAAAAATAGCAGGAATTAAAAGTAAAAACAAAACAATATTCAGATTTGTTAATAATTCTCCAAAATAAAATAAAGGAGAATTCATTGAAATCATAACATTTCTAAATAATAATCCAATATTCCATTTTGAAATGTACCATGGTGAGATCAAAAGCAAAATAATTGAACCAGATAAAATTAAATTCTTAATTTTTTTTGATTTAAGAATACTAATACTTGTTGGAATCAATAAATATACAAAAAAACTCCATTTAGTTAACATACCAATGGCAAATGCAAATGCAAATAAAATTGAATATTTAGTATCTTTAAAATTCTTGGAATACAATAAGAACCAATATGCTAAAGCAATAAGAGACACTAATGCATAATCAATTAAAAATTGCCTCATTAAAACATTATATAAGGGGAAAAAAGCCACTGCAATGCTTAAATAAATTTTTTTCTTAGAGATAAAGTAACAACTAACAACTAATATTGCCATAAAAAAGATATTAACTAATAAAGCTGAATCTAGTGACTTTGAAACAGCATAAAATGGCAAACTTGCAACATGAAAAAAAGGAGGATAATAATTATTTATGAATTCAAAGATTGGATATTTTTGTTCTACCTCATATGTAGAAATATCAACTCCCTTAATTTGATTTAATTTATGTTCAGTAATCATTAAATGCCAAGATTGATCCCAACCATAAGCAGAATCATCTTTAATTGTATAATTAATTAAAAGTGTAGACTGAAAAAGAATGATTAAAAAAAGAAAAAGGTAGTCTCTTTTCATAAAATTCATGAAGAGGAATATTTATATAAAATTAAGCATTTAAAAAAACTATGAATCCAATTGTCAAAAAAGATATTTTAAATGTTTTAAGACAAGCTGTTACAATTATTAAAAAAGGTGAACTTTTCAAACTTAGAGAATTAAGTGATCATGTTGTTCATAATGCTACAATCTTTCAAGACAAATATTCAATAACAATTGCTGTTACAATTTATTCTATGTCAAAAATTTATCAATCTAAAAAAGACGTAGATTTATTTTTACTCCCACACTTGGATGATGCTATTAAATATATTGAAGAAGGGAAGATCAATCTATATGAATCTGAGATAAAACATATAATAAAAGATATATCTAAAACTAATAACAAAACAAAATATTATATTCAAGAAGTACTTGAACGTGCTCAAATAAAAAAAGCATCAAGAATGTTTGAACATGGAATTTCAATGGGTCAAGTTGCTGATTCTATTGGAATATCTATTTGGGATCTAATGGATTATATTGGAAAAACAAGAATTGTTGATGATTTTGGTCATAATCTAAATATGAAAAAACGATTAGAATTTACAAGAGGTTTATTCAAATGAATAAAGCACTTGTTTTTGATAACGGAGTAAAACGAGTTTTCAAAAAAGAGAGGTTGAATTTATGAAAGCTCTTGTTTTTGATACAGGACCTCTTATTAATTTATCATTAAATAATCTCTTGCATATTTTAAAACCTCTTAAAGAAAAATTTAAAGGAGAGTTTTATATAACTAATTCAGTTAAAAGAGAATGTATTGATAGACCACTAACTAGCAAAAAATTCAAATTTGAAGCATTACAAATTTTAAAATTATTGCAAGAAGGAGTTATAAAAATTTATGATGACCCTCAGCTTAAACCTAGAACATTACATCTTCTAAAAATGTCTAATAATCTTTTTAAAGTCCATGATAACTATATTAAAAATGTTCAATATGCTGAAGTTGAAGTTATTGTTGCATATCAACTGTTAAATGCTAATGCTGTTGTAATTGATGAATTTGTGACAAGAATGATTATTGAGAATACTCTTTTAGTAAAAGATAGAATGGAAAGAAAACTACATGAAAGAGTTTTTGTAGATAAAGAAAATGTTGATATTTTTAAGGACGTAGTAAAAAATGTAAAAGTTATTAGATCTTTAGAATTAGTCTCAATTGCTTATGAAATGGGATTGTTTGAAGAGTATTATCTAAATATTCAAAAACCAAAGAAAACATTACTTGAAGCAATTCTATGGGCTATTAAGTTAAATGGTTGCTCTTCAACTGAAGAAGAGATAAAAAAAGTTCTAAAAATCATGAATGTGTGATTTTTCATATTATAAGTTATAGACGGCAGTTTTAGCTTTCTTTATAAAGAAAACGCGAAAAATTTATAAAGTAAGATCCCTCTAATTATAGACGGAGAGGGGGAAGATAATCAATTTAATCATAATTAGTCCCCTTTAAACCATAACGGAGGTTAATAAAAAATGGCTGAAAAAGTTGCTAGTGCAGGAGTTAAAAAAGAAGCAGGATACCTATACTTTGTTGATAAAGACGGAGATGTCTCAAGAGCTAAAATGAGCAGAGGCGGAAGAAAAAAAGGTAAAGCTTCAGCTGAAAAAGTTTCAAAAGTTGGAGTCAAAAAAGAATCAGGTTACCTATACTTTGTTGACAAAAACGGAGATGTCTCAAGAGCTAAAATGGCAAGAGGCAGAAAATAAATTTAAAATTTTTTTATTATTTTACTTTTTCTTTACAAATCTATCAAAACGTATTTAAATAAAACACATATCTTATTTGTAATGAGAAAATCTATGCTCATCATTCTATTATTATTTTTCTTAATAAATATTGTATATAGTAACGAATTAGTATGGGAATCTATGGATTGGCCTCCAGGAGGACATGTAATTGATTTCGTACAAAATGAAAATAATCCAAATGAACTATACTTAACAACATACAGAGGAGTTTATAAATCAGACAATAAGGCTGAATCTTGGTCTTTAATTAATAATTCTTATGAATACACACAACTAGATATGCAAAATAATCAATTATTTTTATGCAGTCGATTAGGTGTTTTTCAATATGAAAATAATATTTTTAAACAAATTTTTTCTGTGAATAAATCTAGAGGTTGTCAAGAAATTAGTATTAAAGATAACCTCATCTATGTTAGTTTTAACTCAAATACAAAAAAGGAAGACAATAAATTTATTGTAATTAATCTTAACAATCAAAAAGTAATTGACATTTCACCAAATGAAAAAGAACTTTCAGATTTAGTGCTCCCTCCTAATAATTTTGATTTTGCTCATTTTGTTAAACTTTCAAAGTTTTTAGTTTTAGATGATAAGATCTTTGCCTATGTAATGATTGAAGCTGGAGAACATGGTAATGGAGGACCTACAGGTAAACAAACAGATTTAGGTGGGAGTGGACAATATAGTAATGGAATTCTTTATGTATCACATGATTTAGGTGAATCTTGGACAAAGGTTAATTTACCTGTAAAAAAACATTTAATTTTATCTGATATAATTAAGGATGAAAAAAAACCAGGTCATTTAATTATATCATTTATGCACAAATTACATGGGACTAGTCAAATGGTATCTTTTCAAGATTCTTTATTTGAATCTTTTGATAATGGACTAACATGGTTACCAATTTCACAAATAAATGTTGAATCTCCTAATGGAATTTCAAATTTATTTCTCAAAGATGATTTATTAACTATTGCTTATATTGAAATACCTTTACAAGAATTCAATCTAACTACCAAAGTCATTAATGGTGTTGATCCTATTATGAAAGGTAATGAAAATTTATTCTTTGCAATGAATAAATTACTACCTGATACTGAAGATAACAACTTGGTTTATGGCTTATCTAAATATCATCAATTTTTGAAATCAAATGACAATATGAAGACATGGGAAAAAAAGGATAATGGTATCATTAGTCCCTTCATGAATCATATTGAACTTCATCCAACAGATCCTAATATAATTATTGCTGCTTCAAATTTTGGACAAATCCCTTACCTAACAAAAAACTTTGGAAATACAAGTGAAATGATTTCAACACATTTTAAATTATTATTTATTGAAGATATTAAATTCAATCCTCATAATCCTTCTGAAGTTTTATTTGCTGCAGAATCAAGTGAAATTCATAAATCAGACAATTTTGGACATAATCTCACGTTTATGAATCCTTTATTTAATGCTGCAAAAGTAAATGATATTGAACATTACAAAAATGATTTATTTTTTTCATCAATTCTTGGATATGGATTATCAACTTCTACAAATATAAAATTTAAAGATTATTATGATTTTGAGCATTTTTACCAGCTTTCAGGTTCCCCTGATTACTCCTATGATTTTGAATTTCACCCAACTAACAATTCAATATTATTTGCTTCTAATTCACCAAAATTCTTTGAAAATCATTCATCTATTTACAAATTTACTAATGACAATAATATTGATGCTAATTGGTCATTAGTTTTTAAGGAAGAATCCACAGGCATTACTGCTCTTGAGTTTGATATAAATAATAGAATATATGCAGGAATTACTGGAAATAATTCTAAAATTATCTACAGTGATAATTTAGGTAAAACATGGAAAAATCTAAATCCTTTTTTAACTTTTTCAAATATTCATAAAATTTCTGTTGATCATTCAAATGAGAAAATTATTTATGCAGCTCCTTGGGGTGGTGGATTATTTAGATCTATTAATTCAGGACAAACTTGGACTCAAATAAATTCTCCAATTTATTCTGTCGGTGACATAATTATTGATAAAACAAATTCAAATAGAATATTGATTAGTGATAGAACAACACCTGTAATTTATGAAACTATTGACAAAGGAATAACATGGAACAAAATTATTAATCTTGATAATAAAAAATACTATAGAATTATGTCAATGACTTTACACAAAGGTGAGTTGTATTTTTCTGTTATGAATAAAATAAGAGGGTTTTTTGATGTAATATTTAGAGGTCCTATTTCTGGAACAACATTCAAATCAAATGGAAAGATTATAAATCAAATAAAAGGAGACAAAAAAAGAACTATCATTTCTTTTGAATCTTTTAATAATGATATATATGCTGTCCCACATATTAAAGGAATGTATAAATTAAAACAAGGAAAATTTATAGATATTTCAAAAAAATTGCCAGATATTGGTTTTAATAACCTTTTAATAACAAATGATTATATATATGCTGCTGGTGCAAGTGATTTAGATTTTAAACTTAAAAATAGAGTTAAAGATGATAATATAATAAATGAAGTATATGTTTCAAACAATGATGGACAAAACTGGTATGTTACTTTAAAAAATAATCCCTTTAATTCATCAGTTAAAAAAATAAAACAGCACCCTAAAAATTCTAGTGTATTTTATGTTGCTACTAAAACAGGAATCTATCTTAGCACTGATAAAACAAAAACTTGGAATTCACAAAATAAAAATTTAAATTTTTTAAATATTGGGGATATGGTTATTACAAATAATTATGTTTATGTTGGAACATTAGGTGGTGGAGTATATTCTGGAAAAATAAATAATAATTTTTCAATTACCTGGAATAATTCATCTGGACCAAGACCAAAAATTCATAACATTATAATAAAAACAGATCCAAAAGACTCAGATATTTTATACACTTCATCATATCCTGGAGGTGTATTTAAATCAATAAACAATGGTGAAACTTGGTCTGAAATTAATTTTGCTCTTCCTTCTTTTGAAGTTGATTATCCATTAAAACAAGGATATTATAGTTTAGAAATTGATCCCAACAATTCCAAAATTTTATACTTAGGAATATACAAAAAAGGAGTGTTTAAATCTATTGATGGTGGAAATACCTGGCAAGGTCTTTATGGTAAATTTGGACAAAATAAAAAAATAATGAAATTAGGAATTAGAGAAGTTCGAGTTGATCCTAATAATTCAGACCATATATATTTAATATCAAATTCAGGAATCTATTTTTCAAAAAACCAAGGTAAAACTTGGTCTGAATTAAATAAAGGATTTGATTCAAAGGATATACTAACATTAGAATTTATTGGAGAAGATATCCTTGCAGGTTCAAATGGTTATGGTGTTTTTAAACTAAATAAAAAAACAAAATATTGGAAAAACTTGGGATATCCAATTGGTTACGAATATTGGACTCATTGGGACAGAAGAACTTACTCAACCATTTCATTATTGTATGATCAAATAGATCCAAATAAAATATTTTTTGCAAATTTTCCAAGTGGATTATATGTTTCAACAAATGGAGCAAAATCATGGGAAGATAGTAGTTTAGGACTTGGAAATGATGGACCTATGAGTATAGCACAAGATCAAAATAATTCTTCAATATTATATGCAGGAACTTATAATAGCATATTTAAGTCTGTAAATTATGGAAAAACTTGGGAACATAAAAGTTTAGGTATGCCCTCTGAACAATGGCCTTTTTCAATTGCTATTGATAAGAATAATACAAATATTTTATACACTGCAACTAAAAATGGTCAAAACAAAGCTCATTGTAATAAAAATGATTTTTGTGGAGTTGTTATGAAATCGATAAACAGTAGTAATAGTTGGGAATACATTATGAATGGGCTTGACAATAAAAGTGAATTCTATAATATTATAATTCATCCAAAAAATGAAAATATTTTATTCTTAAGCAGCAACAAAGGTAATTACATTAGTTATAATTCTGGAGAACTTTGGAAACCACTAAACACTGGACTTCCTACTACAAACAATCAAGTTAGATATAATGTTGCAAATGTTTTAGGCATTACTGCAGATAACAAATATTTAGTTTTAAGTTTAATGAACCATGGTCTTTGGAAAATGGATATTTCAAATATTAGCTATTAACTATATAAGTTCATACAGTCAATAAATAAGGGGTTTGTGGCTTCTCCAGATTCATCTATTTCAGGATCAATTCCTAATTCAATTGGAGTTCCTTTACAACATTCCTCTTTTCTATCTTCTTCAACATACTTACATGCTTTAACCAAACATTCTTCTCGAATTGTTTGATCTTCAAAATCCTCACACTTGTTTGGAAAGTCCATTGAAATGAAATTTTCATATCCTTCTGTTAGTGCTATTTCTATTAATCTAGCGGAAATCGGACTATATATAAAAGGTGGCTCTCTTGGAGTAGTCATTGTTGTCCATTCCATTTCATAATTTAATATTGAATAACTATGTTTATAATCCCAATATCCTTGATAACAGCCTACACTCTGACCAAATAAATCTGCCCAATAATGAACCTCTGGAAAATCCCAAATCGGACAAGGTTCATTCACATAATTATCTTCGGAAATTGGATATACTATTGGAGAGTATAAGTCTTCTGTATAATCTTTAAATTGTCCTTCTATCAAACTTTCTCCGGAAACAAACCCAGTTGAGTGTCCCAGTTTAAATAAGTGTCCTATTTCATGCAAAACCATATAGGGCATATCTTCACTAACTGATCCTTCACCATATCCAAGTAATTCATTCTTCTCATATATAGAGCAACAATTTTCTAAAATTCCACAACACCATGGAGTTCCTTCACTTACTATAGCAAAACTAAACTCATAATCTGCCCCTGCTTCTGCACTATTATGAGCAACATCAATAATTATTTGGTTTTCTAGGTTTCCACATACCTGGTCAATCATTGATTTTGATGCTTCTTTTCCAGAATGACATTTTTTAGAACTATCTTCTACCTGATTTCCTAATGAACCTGAATAACCTTTAAAACCTTCTTTTTCTGTTGACCAAACATAATACACTGAATATTCATTAGGATAAGAATTATAAGGCTCTGCTCGCTGAATAATATCAGAAATTTTTTTTGACCAGTATTCGAAAACAACTTTTTCATGAACATCAAAACCACAAGGAAACACAACAAAATTAATATTAGACCCTGTTCCAAACAAATGAGAACATTCAGTTTCCACAATATAATCTGATGGAGCACAACCATATTCATCCACTTCAAAATTTCTTAGTTCAAACGGGGTTTTACATCTATCGTATTCATCAGGCACACCATCTAAATCCGTATCTTGAATTGTTGTGAAACAATCACTAGAATAGCTATATTTATTATAATTACAATCTCTCTCGACACATATTCCTTCAGAACATTTTCCAGTATATTGTCTCGTTGCTTGAATTTGATTATATGGAGTGCCTTCATAGTCAGGGTTTGAAATTGGGTTATCAACACACTTGGGCGTACATGGTAAACCACAATATTCATTTTTTCCTAAACAAATTCCACAATAGCTATTTTCCCCAAAACAACCAGATTCATAATCCTCGAAAGGTATCCATATAGGATAACCATTTTCATCTCTTTGTTCATAATCACAATAATAGTCTCCTACTAATCTCTCCCTATTACAATCATACCAATTGTTTTCAAAACATAAATACCAAGGCCCTGCTGAAAAAGAACCATAATAACAAGTTCCTTCTCCCCACACGCATGTTGGTTTATCTAGATCTTCACAACAACCTTCAAAGATTTCACTTTTATCAGCACTGTAACTAATAATTTTTTCTTGTCCAGGCGGACATTCTTCAGCTATAGAAAAACTTATCAAAGTCAAAAAAAACAAAGTAATTAATATTTTCTTCATACACACATTCCTCTTACATTGAAATTTTTCACAGCAAATATTAAAGAAATCGCTTTTCTTTCCAAATAATTAATTGTCTCATAATCATATATTTTCACAATAGTTATATGTTCTTCAGGTGTCATAGTATAATCCTGAGTAATTATCTTTTGCATTCCTGTTACTGGATAATTAATACAATTTTCTCGAATATCGTAGTAATTTGGTTGAGATGCAATTATCTCATTTAAAATCCTCTTGGCTAGTTCAAAATTTCGTTTGATATTATATGGTAATGTTGCGCTAAATTCATTAATCAAAGTTTCTGATTCGCCTGAGATTATAATAATTGGGAGATTAAAAAAAACATCTACATCATCTTCGTTAAGTTGCACATTTAAGTTTATGTCTTGAAAATCATTAAGGTCAATCAATCCAATCTTTGCAAAATTTATCTCCACTTGTTCAATTTCGTTATCTATATTATTAATACAATTCATTGTTTCTACATAAACAAAATTTGAAAGCTTTTGTTCTATTGATTCAAAACTAAGACTAATATCCTTTGCATCTTCATTCCAAAAAGGAACTTTATGTCCTTGGTATTCAATATAATTGACTACATCTACATCTCCATAGTATTCATTATATTTTGGATCTATATACCCCCCATTTGGACTCGTAAAATTCGCTATCCCTAATTCTAAAGAAACTAATACACACTCTTCAACATAATTTTTTACTTGAGCTAAAACTGAATTTAGAGTTTCATCACCAACATCAATTAAAACTTCGTTTTTCTTATGATTGTTAATAAAATGTAAACTTATTCCCAAAATAAAAATAGTCACTATTCCAAAAATCACATACATTGTGATTTGCCCTTTACCCATATTAGTACTATTCAACAAACAATATAAATAACTTTCCTTTTTTACTTTTTATGGGAGAAAAAGGTATTATTATCTCTGGAAAGTTCTCTGAAATAGTTGTTAGACAAAAACACGGAATAGATATTGAATTAGGTGAACTAATGATTTCTGAGAGTAAAGAATCTAAACATCTAATGCAAGTATATGATTTAGTTTTTGGTTCTCAACTTTCAGACTCTAATCTAGAACTAGTTTCTGGAATGAAATTAGAAGAAGATAGTTCATATAATTTAATGGATGAAAAAATTAGACATTATAATTTAGCTCTTTTAAAAAATTTAATTACAATAAATAAAACTAAAACAATTTCTTCAAAATCTCTTCCCAAATTTTTTTCAAATGTTAGAGAAGTAAATAAAGAAGATTTAAATTTTTTAACCACACCAAAAAACCCTTTATATGTAGGAAATTTAAGATCTGGATCAAAAACTCTTGACGTAGATATTTTTCTTCCTGGAAAAAAAGTTTTTAGCCATCATATTTTAATTCCTGCTACAACAGGTAGAGGAAAATCAAATTTAGCGTCTGTAATACTATGGTCTATGATGAAACAAGATTATGCTGGAATATTAGTTTTAGATCCACATGATGAATATTATGGACATAATAAATTAGGATTAAAAGACCATCCAAAAAAAGAAAATTTAATTTATTACACACCTAAAAATCCACCTGCAGGTCAAAGATCTTTAAAAATTAACTTAAAACAAATTAAACCAAGTCATTTTCACGGAGCAACTGAATGGAGCCCAGCTCAAAGAGAAGCGCTTACAGCATATCACAGAAGATTCAAAGAAAAATGGATTGAGGCTGTTGTTAGAGAAGAAGATACTGGAATGAAATTTAATGAAGGAACAATCTCAGTTCTTAAAAGAAGATTAATTTCTCTTCTTAATTTAGAATTCTTTGATAATAAAATTTATTGTAGAGGAATATTTGATACAGCTGCAGGTGAAACAACAATTGCAGATATATGTAATAATTTAGAACAAGGAAAAATTGTTGTAATTGACACCTCAAATTTTTCAGGAAGTATTGAAATTCTTGTTGGATCTTTAATTGCTAGTGAAATCTTTTCTAGATATAAAAGATATAAAACAAAAGGAGAATTGGAATATAAACCAGTTATTTCAATTTTATTGGAAGAAGCACCTAGAGTTTTAGGTAAAGAAGTTTTAGAAAAAGGACCTAACATTTTTTCAACTATTGCTAGAGAAGGAAGAAAATTTAAAATTGGTTTAACTGCAATAACTCAATTACCTAGTTTAATTCCTAGACAAATATTAGCAAATATGAATACTAAAATCATTTTAGGTATTGAAATGCAACCTGAACGTCAAGCAATAATTGAATCAGCATCTCAAGATTTAAGTTCTGATTCAAGAAGTATTGCTGCTCTAGATAAAGGTGAAGCAATTATTACAAGTAATTTTACAAGATTTGCTTTACCTGTTAAAATACCATTATTTGAAACTTATGCAAAAAAAGATATGAATGTAAAAAAAAAAGAATTAAGTTATGAAGGTATAAACCTTAACTAACTAAATTTTCAATGTCATTTAAACTATCTGTTACTTCATCAAGCCCATCAACAACATCTTCACTATTTTCAACTGCATCTTTAGAATTATCAATATCAACAGGTTGATCTACTTGATCTTCAACTCTAGAACATCCTATTATTATTAAAAATAATGTTAAAAATAAAATTGTTTTTAGTTTCATTTTCCAACCTCCTCTGTTAGACCAATCATTATTGTTCCAATAATCTCTTTGAGACTTTCTTTGACATCTTTAACAAATTCTTTCATTAGTTTTTTTGTATTATCTAAATTAGAATTTTGAATTTCTTTTTGAACTGCTGTGATTTTGTTTGCTAATTCCTCAAAATCTGATGCAGCTTGTACCCAAACTTCTGCTCTTTTAGTTTCTCCTAGATCATTATAATAATTGGCTAAACCTAAAGCCTTATTTTTTAGTTCCAAAATTCGAATATTTAAACTTTCAAGTTTCATAATTATTGTTAATTTATCAACTTCTGTTAGTTCATCGTCTCTTTCTTCATTTACACAATAAGGTGGGACTGGACAATCGTTGACAGTTTCACCTGTAACCCATGTTCCTCCAAGCTCAATACACCTATTTTTTATTTCAGGGCTAACAGGCATATAATTTGGACAAGTATGAGTTACACAATCTTTTATGCATGTTTGGAATTCAGAGTAATCACAAATACCATCCCCACAAACACTACTATGTGCATATGTTGAAGGATATTTAATTAGATAAGCTTCAACTACTGATGTAGGTCTACCTGGCATTGGCTTTGAAACAGCTTTAATATTTCTCATTTTCTCAGTTGATTGTTCAACTAATTTATTTTTTAGAGATTCAAGTCTTTGAACTGCAGTTCCAATTGCCTCTTTTGTTAAAACTGCCCCTTTTACAACATTTCCAGTAATCATACTTGGTTTGCTTACTTCAACTTCAATTTTCTCATCAACAATCACAGGATAAGCATTTCTAACATCCTTTTCAACCATGATAATATAATTATCATTTACCCATACATATCTATCTTCAACTAAATACACTAAATAGCCATTAATTTTTTGTATAGTATATTTACCTTCTCTTAGAAGTTCTTTTTTAAATGCGTCATTTGCAATTTCTTCATTTTCAAGTTGAACAACAGCTACTTCTAAATCATGACTTCCTTGCATATATGTGGCTTCATATAGTAAGAGTTTCCCATAATCATTATTATCTTCAATTTGATGACTTGCATATTTGAATTGATATGGCCAAATATCTTTTAATATGAGTAAATTTTCGTAGATATTACAATCTTCAGCACATGAATAAATTTCTTCTGCATAGCATTTATCATCTCCACAATCTCCTTTACATTTTCCGTCATCACATCCATAAGAACAATATTCAACATTTCTCCATCCTTCTTCAGGATAGCATTTTTGAATATAATTACTATCACATCTTGTTCCTATTTCACAAAGATCTTCACCACAGTTTACTGCTTTTCCTTGAATTTCTCCATTTAATGAATGTTGTAAACCAGTTTCTAAATTTACATAATCCATCTTTACTTCAAAGTGAGCATATTGTCCTGAAGCTAAATTTAAATCTTGAAATTTTACTTTGAAAATTTCATTTGGTTGAACTTTATCTGGGAAAATCACTGCTTCTTGATTATAATTTGTAATTTCAATATTTTTTATTTGAATTGGAAAACCAACATTATTTCTTAATGCAATTAAAGATAAGTCATTTCCACTACAAAGTTTAGCTTTATCTACACAAGAAATTTGTGGTCCAAATGAACATTTTTCTGGTAGAATTTCGTATTTTTCTACGCATTCACCATTTTTACATTCACAAGTTGGTGGTTTAACATATATCTCAGGGCATGCTCTAGCACAATCAACTCTAGGTTCATCTGTTTTAGGCATACATGAATAACTACAACTACAATGAGAAAATACTGCTTCACATTCACCAGATACTGAACATTCATTAGTTTTTTCATTCACTTCATAATACAATTTTTCTTCTACTTGTAAATTTGGATATTCTCTTGAACATTTTGTATTATCTCTAGAACAATATAAGACAATATCAGTATAATATTTTCCAGGAATTGAAGGTGCCCAAAAATCAATATACCAATAACCATTTGAATATCTTGCATTATAATTTCCTGTTGGAACATATTCTTGCAAATAATCTTCTTTTTTTAATGTTGAATAAGAATAATATTGTATATGAAATCCCTCACTATATTCTGCAGGTGTTCCATCCCCCTCAACTGCTTTAATAATTAAAGAAATTGGTTCTTTTGCATAGTATTTTGATTTTTCTCCTGAAATATCTGCAATATATGGGTCTCTAATATTTTGTGATTCACCACAACAACAATAATCTCCTCCTATTTGACTTGTTAATCCTGATTCTGTACAAGATGAACCTGCACTTGCTAGTTGACCATCTGAACTAACTGTTTTTCTACAATATGTTGCTTTATCATGCCAACCAATACATTTTGGATTAGCATCTAATCCTAATGAACCACAAAATTTATCACAGGTTCCTAAATAAGTTGCTTGAATTCTTCCACTGTCTGTTTCAACATATGTTGATTTATCATAATAAACATCTGGAACTAATTTCCATCTATAATCTGAACTATGCCTACATTCACCATACTCACAACCATACTTACATGTTTGAGGTGATTTTTCAATAATATTTCCTGCTGAATTACAATAATATTCTACAACTGCACCACATGTAGAATCGCATATCTCTCCAGGTACACAAGCACCAGTACAATAAGTACAATGATCTTCTTTTATTTCACTTCCTTTTCTATTAACTCCTCTTACATTTAGATTAATTCCGCCATCTGTTTCTGTACACATTGAACTAGGAACTTCACAAAAGATATTTCTTTGTGCATTAGAATTACTTGATGTACAACCTTTTCCATTATCATTTGTACATCCTTGATATTCTTTTGTAAGCTTATCAAAACAAACACCTTGATAACCTGATTTTTTACATGTTTCAAAATAATCTAAAGATGAATCTTGAATTTGTTCGCAAGTGTATCCCTCTGATACACATGCACCATTAGTACATCCATCTGGACATTCATACATTTTAGATGTTGGATTATTATCTGAACCACAATAACCTTCATGTAAATATTTTCCACTTGTTACACAAGGTCCTCCACCAGGACCAATATGATCCACTGTACTTCCCATATTTGTTGAAAATTCATTTTTACAACAATCAATTCTTCCTTCTACATTTGAATTTGATGATTGTGCGTGTCCTTTCACATAATAATTTATTCCTCCATCTGTGTCTGAACAAGTATTAATTGAATCAACACATTTTCCATCTTGACATCCATTTGAACAAGGAGAATTATGCATAGAAATATATCCTTCTCCACCACGAGGATCATTAATATAATTACAATAAAATTCTAAAACTCTATTACTTCCATCACATCTGTCTACGTGAGTTGCAATTTGGTTAATATTTCCTCCATATGAATTCCATCCTGTTGTTGTTCCTTTTTCATTATAGTCTTTTCCACCATCACTATCACTACAAGAAAACGAACAATCATTTTCTTTATCACATCTACATGGAATTATTTCAATTTCACATACATCTGCGTCATAAGAAGGAGTTATATCCGCTGGATACCCTTCAATATGCATAATTTCAATTTTAAGATCTCCAAAATATTCATTATCTCCTTGATCAATCCATTGAACAACACCATCAACTTCAATACCACATTTTGTATAATCATTACCTACATCAACAGCAGAAATATCATGACCTCCAAAATGAAATTTTGCTTCATTATCTGTTTTTTCAAAGGTAAAATTAATTTGATTTGCAATGTTAATAATACACATCCAATAACCTGGATCATTTACAACATCTTGATCTGTGTGAACAGAAATAGTGTCTAGAATCCTTATACTTAAATCAGAAAATTCTTTTTTTTCATCAACATTAACCCATTTTGCAACACCGTCAACAATAACACCACATTGAGTTTCATCAGGATTCGAACCAATAATTTCAATTGTATGATCTTCAAAAGTAAGAGGCTGATCATGCTGTAACCATAATGTTCTAATTGTACTACTACAATCTATTGGCCTACAATATTTTTGTGGCATTACTTGAGGACAACCCATTCCTTCAGGGCAAAGAGGCATAGGAGGTTGATAACATTCATAATCTGTTGGACAATTATATTGTGAATTGCAATAACTAAACTCATATTCTGGTTGATTAGCACCAACATTTAAAATCATTATCACAAGTAAAATAATAGCTAATAGAATTTTCTTCATACTTAAACCAACTCCTTTTTAATTAAAAAAACCATTTATACTATTCTTTTATAAAATGAACTTTAAAAACATTTCTATGACTTTAATTATTTACTGAACCTTTAAATATAAGAAAAATTGTAAAACTCGCTAATGAATTTTAAACATACATTAGAAAATGAAACTTTAAGAAATAAATTAAGAACAATTGTTTTAAATTCTCCATTTAGAAAATGGTATTTACGTGAAAGAATTGGAATTGAACCCTACAATGGAACTAGTTCTGTTGATATCGAATGGAAAACTCAGGTAGGTATGTTTCCTAACGGTGATTGTGTTCATGAAATTCAAGTAAAACATCCAAATGCCCAAGATCTAGAAGGTCTAACTATTGCTTTAATCTCAGATTTACATCTTGGTGAAAGACACACAAGTTTACTTAGAAAAATATTTCCTTTTATTAGAAAACCTGATGATACAGTTCCAGATTTTATAGATCAGTACAGAGCTTATTTTGAAAGAACAAAAGGTAAAATTGACGTTGTTTTAGTAGGAGGAGATTTATCAAAAGAAGGTAAAATATCAAATATCAAAGAACATAAACATTTTTTTGAAGAACTTGTTGATGTTCCTAATCTTTCAGATGTAAATGGAAGACCTGCAACCTATTTCATTTGTGGAAATCATGATTATTTTAATGGTAGATGGATACGTTTAGCAGAAGAACTTGAAAGTTATGGGCTAACTTATTTAGATAATATATCTACAAAATTAAACTATCAAAAAAATCCTATTCATATTGTTGGTTTAAGAGATTTATATTTTTATAAAACTCAACAACCAAAAGAACATAAAAATAGAATTAACTGGTGGCAAAGTATATATGATGCTTCATCTCAAGATTATAATGATGCTATTCCTGATGAAAATAATGTTCTTGTTATGGCTCACAATCTAGATGGATTTAATGGCAAAATAACTAAAAATCCTCTTGCCATCTTTTCAGGACATACTCATGCAGGTGAATTCAACTTTTTAGGAATTAATGCCATATTCAAATTAATGTTTACAGATGCTTATCACAATATAAACAATCATATTCGTGGTGCGAAACAATTAGGTGATACTTTTTCATATGTATCTCCTGGATCAGTATCACGTTTAAAAACAGATTACGGTATCTCTAGATTTGGATTTCCTAAAAAAGTTCCTAAACCTGGAATGTCTGTAATTAAATTTGTAAATGAATTTGAAGAACGAGTTTAGTTTTAGTATCTTCTAGATAACCTTTAAATATACGTAAAATCTATTTAATAAAGATGAAATTCTCACATATAGCTGATTGTCACATTGGAGCATGGAGAGATCCTAAATTAAAAGAACTTAATATTCAAGCATTCTTTGAAGCTATTGACATTTCAATTAAAGAAAATGTAGATTTTATTTTAATATCTGGAGATTTATTTAACACTGCACTTCCAGGAATTGATAAATTAAAAGATGTTGTAAAAGTTTTAAAAAATTTAAGTGATAAAGAAATATCAGTTTATTTAATTCCAGGTAGTCATGATTTTTCACCAAGTGGAAGAACAATGTTAGATGTACTTGAACAAGCAGGACTTTGTATTAATGTAGTAAAAGGAACTGTAGAAAATTCAAAATTAAGATTAAAATTTACTATTGACAAAAAAACCAATGCAAAGATTACTGGAATGCTAGGAAAAAGAGGAATGCTTGAAAGAAGTTTTTATGAAGAACTTGATAGAGATAGTTTAGAAAAAGAACCTGGGTTTAAAATTTTCATGTTTCATACAGCACTCACAGAATTAAAACCTAAACACTTAGAAAGAATGGACTCTGCACCTATTTCTTTATTGCCTAAAAATTTTGACTATTATGCTGGAGGACATGTACATATTGTTGAAAAAAAAGATTTACCAGGATATAAAAATGTTATTTATCCTGGACCCTTATTTCCAAACACTTTTTTTGAACTTGAAGAATTAAAAGGTGGTGGATTTTACATTTATAATAATGGGCAAATTATTAGAAAAGATATTATTGTCAAACCTGTGATTACAATAAAAATAAATTCAAATCATAAAATTCCTGAAAATATAACTAGTGAATTAATTGAACAATTTGATAATATTAATGTTAAAGATGCTTTAGTTTTAGTAAGAATAAAAGGAACCTTAGAATCAGGAAAAATATCTGAAATTGATTATAAAAAAGCTTATGATGTTGCTTATGATAAAGGTGCATATTTTGTTATGCGTAATACAACAAAATTGGAAACTAGAGAATATGAAGAAATAAAAATTGAAACTGGAAAAGATATTGAAACTGAACTTATAAACGAACATGTTGGGCAAATTAATGTAACTAATTGGGATAAAGATATTGAAAAATCTATGATCAGACAATTAATGACTGTATTAAGTGCTGATAAAAAAGACGGTGAAAAAGTTTACGAGTTTGAAAATAGAATAATGCTAGAACTTAAAGAATTATTAAGAGTATGATTATTTTTCTTCTACAATTGCTTTGTAATGTTTTTCTATTGATGATTTCAATGCTTTAGGATTTGATATTTTATATCTTTCATCTTGTTCTCCTCTATCTTGAGAAACTAATTTAAAAAATTCATAAATTCCTTTTATACATGATTCAGTATCTACACAATCAATTTCGGCTTGAAAATACTTAGGATCATCAACTTGTAATTGTAAAACACAATTTGTATAAAATTCATCTGCTTGAGCAATTAATCTTTCAGTTAATTCATCAGATCTTTGCATATGAGCATCCCTATCAATTCTCCTTTGATTGGCAACTTTTCTATCCTCGCAACATATTAAAATTCTATAATCAAATTGTGCATTAATTGCTTCTTGCATATCTTTCTGAGAAACCTTTGCTTGAGTTTTAGAATTATAAAGAGGGAATTCTGAATAACCAGGAGATAATAAAAACAATCCTTCCATAACAAGCCCATCTCTTGTTTGAATTGGAGCTTCTCTAGGTTCATGAATCCCTGTTTTTTTAATATATTTAGGAACTTCAACAGAACCCCTTTGTGCAGCCACAATAGCATCAATTGTTCCTGGATAATTTAAATTATCAAGCCTATCCCATGTAACTTGTTTTAATGCTTCTTTTGCGCCAGGATCTAAGTTTTCATCATGTTTTATTCCTTGAAGCTCAAAAACTACAGATCTATCATGATATAAATCATCATGTTCAATATAACCAATTTCTGACCCAAAAATTTCATCAAAAACTAAAGAAATAGTTCTGGCAATTGTGCTTTTTCCTCCTCCACTAATTCCAGTTATACCTATACTTAAAAAACTCAATAATACCCCCTAAAAACTAATTTAAAAAAATCTTATATTTAAATCCTACCTATCCACGAATGTCTTTTAAGATTCCTACTATTTCTTCATTTAAATCCATTTCAATTTGGTATATAACATCTGTTGGTCTTCTCATTTAAAATCACCTAATCAATATAATGATAAATGTTATTTATATATCTCACACGGAAATGTCCAGTGTCTTGTGAGTAAAATGAACAAGACCTGGATATTACGAATGAATGAAATAAACGAGTGTGTGTCAAGTGAAAAAACAATAAAATATTTAACTCTCAAAAACAATTTATAATCAAAATGAAAAAAATAACAGTATTGTTTATTGTGCTTGTTTTTCTTATTTCTGCATGTTCTAGAAATATAAGCCAAAATATAGATGGAGGCTCCATTCAAGTTGAAATTGACAATGCAAATTTTTGTGATACAAAAGATGATTGTATAGATGTTGAAAGCAAATGTCCTTTTGGATGTAATATTTTTGTTAATAAAGATCAAAGTTCAAAAATAAAAGATCTAATTGAGTCTTATGAAACTAATTGTATGTATAAATGTAGACCTTCAACAGGTGTAGATTGTATTGATAATAAATGTGAAGCAACTTTTGATCAAGAACAAGATTTAACATCATGTCAAACAGATGACGATTGTTCAATTGTATATGAGCATAGTTGTTGTTCGTGTCCTATGCCAATGAACAAAGCATATGTAGATGAATGGAACATCAACCAACCAACTTTAATGTGTGATGATGTTGTTTGCGAACCTTGTGGTCCATCAGAACCAATAGGATCAAAATGTGTTGAAAACAAATGTCAATTGGTTTATTCATAATTTAATTTTTTTTCCATAAATATACCTTCAAGAATAATAGGTCCTACTTTATTTGCAAATTTTCTAATTTTCTTAAAACCACATTTAGCATAAAAACCTTCAGCATTAAAAGAACTATGAACAGTTAATGTTTTTAACTTTCTTAATTTTGCAATTTTTTCAATTTCACTAATTAATAAATTTCCAATTCCTTTTTTATGGTAACTAGGATTCACAAAAAAAGATTTAACATCATTTTCTTCTAACCCTGCTATTCCTAAAATTCTTTTTTTCTTTGTTACTACAATATAAATTCTATTTTTTCCTCTTTTTAGAAATTTTTTAGGTGTTTCATGCTTATATAAAAATTCAACCACATCTTTAGGATAAAAATCAGGAAGAATTTCTTTCATATTTCTTCTAACAAAATAACAAACTTTAGATGTATCTTCTTTTCTAAACTTTCTAACCTTCATTTAATATATAAAGAAAAAGTAATATATAATTATTTTGAAAGCTCTTTTTTGAATTCCACTATAACATTATCTTTGAACTTAGATTCAACACTACCCATTGCAAAATTATCTCTTCCTCCTCCTCTTCCATCAAAATTTGAAAGAATTGTGTTTAAAAGAGTTGGTGCATCTAATTTTAAGTCTTTTGAAGAATTAAGTAACACTGTTGATCTATCGTTATTTGTTGAAATAAGACACACTATTGTTTTTTCTTTTAACAATTCATTAGATTTATCTGTTAATTGCTTTTTTTCAACTTCTTCTACTAGTGCATAAATAAAATTAATATCTTTAATTATTTCTTCACTAAAATTACTTAATAATTTTGCGGATAATTCTCTAAATTTATTTTTATAGTTTTCAGAATCATCAATTATTTTTTTTATTTTATCTAAAATGTTATTATGATCTGTTTCCAAAAATGATGCTACTATTCTACTTGTTTTAGCTAAATCATATAATTCAGATTTTACATTCACTTTAAACCTAATTTCATATCCTCCTTTTGCTTTACCAAACTTTGTAATTAAAATATTTCCAATAAATCCCGTAGATTTAGAATGACATCCTGCGCAAGCAGACCAATCAAAATCTTTAACTTCAATAACTCTAATATTATTTGACTTAATTCTTTCAGGCTTAATTCTTAATTTTCCTAGTTTAATTGCTTCTTCTTTAGTATAATGATGTTTGATTATTGGTAAATCTTTTTCAATTAATTCATTTGCTAATTTTTCAGCTTTAAAAACGTCTTCCCAAGTTAAATTTAATGCTTCAACAAAAAAAGAACTTTCACTAGAATCAAGATCAATTTTTTTTAATTTTAAACCTTTAATTTCTTTTTCCAAACATTTGTAAAATATATGTTCTCCAGTATGCATTCGTACTATTTTTTCTCTTTTTTCTTTATCAATTTTTAATATAACACTATCACCAACTTTCAAGCTTCCTTTTACTGATTTTACTTTATGAATTATTTTATCTTCTTTTTTAAAAACTTCAACTACCTTTCCTTGAAAATTATTATTCTCAATTACTCCAGTATCATGAGGCTGACCTCCTCCTCCTGGGTAAAAAATGGTATCTTCAACTTCAATAAACAAAAATGAATCTTTTTTTTCTAAACTAGTAATCCTTTGTTTATCTTCATAAATCTGTTTATGATATTTCATTTGAAAGTGGATGATTCTCTAATATAAAAACATAATGCAAACTTTTAAATATTAAGAAAACATAACTCATCAGATGCTAAAAACTAATAACTCAATAAGTTTTGTTATTAGCTTTAGCTATCTAGCCTTAATTCTGCTTTTTATTATTTGATTGAAAAGACTTCAATTTTAAGTTGTCTTTTCAGAATAAACAAGTAGAGTCTGGGCTATACAAAAAGGTGTAGTAAAATGGAATATCTAGAAATATATGCGGACTATTTGACAAAAAAAAAGACGGACAAAGATAGAATTATAAGACGAAGAATTCCCATTCCAAAGGGATTATCAAAAGAAAGTCTAACTTTACTAATTGGTGATTCAGTAAATAAAACAGACATTGTAAAAGTGAATGAATTAGGTTTAGCTTACGATCCTGAATTAAAACTTCCTGGACCTTATACTACCATTGCTTTTCCAACCCTATCACCTGTCGCTACAAAACCTTCTGAAGTTGATTTTGATTTAGTTATGAGATTGCATCAAGGAGATATTTATGTTGCTTCTCCATGGAATGATGAATTAACTTGGTATAATAACTCATGGGATCCAATTTCAGAATTTACAGATTTAAAAAGCATGGTGAGCGTACCAAAAGAAAGAATTTTACACAGATCAAATAAAACTGGAGTTAATGATGTTGATTTATACTGGACAACTAAAAAATTCTCTAAGGATCCAAGTAAAATGATTCTTGAATTAGAAGATATGATTGACCAAACTGAACTTGTAACATTTCCAGGTGCATGGCAAAATGGAGGTAACCTTAAGGGAAATATTGGTCTAGTCTTTAAACATGAAAACTATAGAATCTCAACATCTGGAAAATATGTTTCTCCAAAAGCTCTAGAAGTTCTAGAAAAAATGAGTTGCCACGCTTTAGAACATGGACCCACACATCTTAAAAATGATAATGGAGAGAATATTGGAAACATTAGAAGATACAAAAATCGTTAATCCAATAATTTTTTTAATTTTTCTTTTATTTCTTTAGGATTAGCTTTTCCTTTAGATTTTCTCATAACTTGTCCAAGTAAAAAATTTAATGAATTTTCATTTCCTGATTTATAATCTTCTACTGCTTTAGAGTTTTCATTAATTGCTTCTTTACATAATTTTTCAATTAATCCTGAATCAGATACTGCTTCAAGTTTATTTTCTTTAATATATTTTTTAACACTAATTTTTTTCACAGCTAATTCTTCTAGAATTTTTTGAGCTACTTTATCTGTAATTTTTTTATTTTGAAGTAAATCTAATAGTGAAATAAATTCTTCAATATCTAATTTCATTTCAGTTACTTCTATATTGTTATAATTTAATACCCTGACCAGTTCTCTTCTAATCCATTTTGAAGCAAGAATTGAATCTACTTTTTTTATAGCTTTTTCAAAAATATTTGTTAAATTAAATTCATTTGTTAAAACAAATGCATCTTCTTTACTTATTTTATATTCCTTAATGTATCTTTTTTGTTTATCAACAGGTAATTCAGGAACCTTAACTTTAAATAAATCTACATCAATAGGAACCAAATCTGGATCAAAAATATAACCATAATCATCTTCTGTTTCTTTTGTTCTAAGCAATTGAGTTACTCCTTTTTTAGCATCCCAAGCTCTAGTTTCTTGTTTTAATAAAACTCCATCTTGAACAGCTTGTTTTTGTCTTAATATTTCATATTCAAGAGCTCTTTGTATTTCTTTAAATCCTGAAATATTTTTTATTTCAGCTCTTTTATAACCTGATTCTTTAATTGAAACATTTGCGTCAGCCTTAATTAAATTAATATCTGGATCAAAAATATTTAGATACTGTAAAATTGTTATAAGAGATTTCATAAAATCTCTTGCTTCTTTAGGATTATTAATTTCTGGTTCAGTTACAACTTCACAAAGAGGGTTCCCAGATCGATTATAATCAACAAATACTTGTTTAGCTTTCCCTATACCCCCTGGATGAACAAGTGCTGCAGGATCTTCTTCAATATGAACTCTTGTTATTCCTACTTTTTTATCAGAAAGTAAAATAAATCCATTTTCACCTAAAGGTGTTTCATATTGAGTTATTTGATAATTTTTTGACATATCTGGATAAAAATAATTTTTTCTAGAAAAAATAATTTGATTTGCTAATTTACAATTCAAAGCTTTTGCTAACTTTACTGAAAAAAGAATTGCCTTTTTGTTAACTCTAGGTTTACTTCCAGGATGTCCTAAACAAATTTCACACGTTCTTGTATTTGGCTCTTCTTTACCTTGAGTAGGACAAGAACAAAACAATTTTGTTTTTGTATTTAACTCAACATGAATTTCGAGTCCAATTACCACTTCACTCTTAAAACTCATTTTAACATCGCCTTAATTTCCTTTAGATGTTTCTTTGCTTCTTCTTCGCCAATTTTTATATTTTGTTCTGCTTTATCAAATGAAAACATTTGAAATCCTTTACCTGTATCTGGCCTTAAAACTACAATCTTACCATTATACTCAGATTCTTGATAAACTGAAAGCTTTGACAAAAGCAAATTATAAGTTCTTTCTAAAACATGAAAGGCTTGATTATTTTTTACTTTTGAATCTGGAACTGAATATAAATCAACACCAATTACAATTTTTGCTCCCATTTTTTTAACAAGTCTAACAGGCAAGCCTTCTGCAACTCCTCCATCAATCAGAAGATTATTCTTGTATTCAAATGGAGGAAGTATTCCAGGAATTGATGCTGAAGCTATGACTGCATCTACAATTTTTCCCTTATTAAAAATAACTTGTGAACCATCTGCTAAATTTGTAGCACCGATTAATAAAGGTATTTTTGTATCATCAAAAGTTTTATCACCAAAATATTTTTCAAGAAATTTTCTAATTCTTTTCCCTTTTAACAAAGACTCGTGAGGTTTATTTATATCAACTAGATTTTTTAAAATATCTAGTTTTCGAAATTCAAGACTTACTTTTTCAATTTTTTCTACATCCAAATTTAAAGCATAAAATGCACCAATAACAGCGCCCATACTTGTTCCAGACACATAGTCAATAGGAATTTTATTTTTTTGTAAAATTTTTATTACACCTATATGTGCATAACCTCTTGCTCCTCCACTTCCTAGTGCTAGTCCAACATGTTTCATTTTATTTCTCTCGCAAAATCAATCATATTTTTTTCATTAAAATGATTCGCAACAATCATTAATCCTGTTGGCATTTCATTAGAAAAACCAGAAGGTATTGATAAATGTGGAAAGCCTGCTAAATTTGGTCCTGCAGTCATTATATCCATCATATAATTTTGAAGTGGAGTCATTTTATTTATTTCAGAAAATTTAGGAGCTATGTTAGGCATTGTTGGTGTGACAAGTAAATCATATTTTGAAAATAATTTTTTATACTCTTCAATAATTTTTGTTCTAACTTTCAACGCTTTTATATAAAATGCATCTCTATATCCTGACATTCTTGCAAAGGTTCCTAGAATTATCCTTCTTTTAGCTTCTTTGGAAAAATACTTACTTCTAACTTTTGAAAAATATTCATTAAACTCTTCCTCTAACTTACCATGTTGCCCATATCTCATACCACATAATTTTGCTAAATTAGTTGATGCTTCTGACATTGAAATTAGATAATATGTTTGAATACTATATTTAAAAGTAAGAGGAAGTGATACAAGATCATATTTTATATCTCCTAATTTCTCTTTAAGATTATCAATAACTTCTTTTTCTACTCCCTTTCCAATTGATTCTTTAATTACTGCAACTTTAAATTTACTTTTTTCTTGTTTTGTATAATTATGAATTTTTACATTAGAGGAAGTAGAATCTTTATCATCATGACCTGCAATAACTTGAAGCATCAAAGCAACATCTTCAATATCTTTTGCCATAATTCCAATCTTATCCATACTGTTTGCATAATCTAAAAGTCCGTATCTTGAAACTAATCCATATGTTGGTGTAAAACCATACACACCACAATATGATGCAGGACAAGCAATACTTCCTCCTGTACTTTCAGAAATCGCAATATGAGGTTTACTTAATTTTTGAGTTATTCCTGCAGCCCCACCACTACTACCTCCTGTAGCTCTATTTTTATCAAAAGGATTTTTTGGAATTTTGTATCCAATTCCTACATTAGTATTAAATGAACCAAAACCAAACACATCTTGAGAGGTTTTACCTGCAATTAGTCCACCTTCATCTCTAATTTTTTTTACAACAGTAGAATCAAATACAGGATCATATCCTTCTAATATTTTAGAACCTGCTTTACTTTCCATGTCTTTAACACATAGACAATCTTTAATTGAAATTGGTAAACCATATAACTTTCCTTTTTTCAATTTTGTAGTTTTTTTATCTAATTTATCATCTAAGATTAAAAAATAATTATAGTCTTTGTCAATTTTTTTAATTTCATTTATTGTTTCTTTTGTATTCTTAATTACATCAATCTCTCCTTTTTTTGCGAGTTTAATATAATCTATGCTATTCATTTAACAAACACTTTTGTAATTAATATAGGTTCTACTGGAACATTTTGATATGGTCCTTTTGTTGTAGTTTTCACGTTTTCTATTTCATCAACAATTCCTTGTCCAGATACTACTTTTCCAAATACTGCGTATCCAAAATCTCTAATTCCATTATCCAAAAAATCATTATTTGCTGTGTTAATAAAAAATTGAGATGTTGCACTATCAACTTCACTTGTTCTAGCCATAGCTAAAGTATATTTTTCATTTTTTAAACCATTATCTGCTTCATTTTTTATTGGTTCTCTAGTTTCTTTTTTATCTAAACCTTCAGTAAATCCACCACATTGAACCATAAATCCAGGTATTACTCGATGAAAAATTGTTCCTTCAAAAAATCCAGATTCAACGTACAATAAAAAATTCTCAACTGAGATTGGTGCTTTATCCTCATATAGTTCTATTTCAATTTCTCCTTTATTTGTTTGCATAACAACTGTTTTCATTTTATCACCCATAACATTATTTAAAAATGATACTAAAAAATATATAAATGCAATAGTCAATATTCCTATAGCGATTATTTTTCCTTTATCTATTTTCTTTTTTTTCATTTTATCCTCTTAGCATATTCAGTAGATAATTCCAATATATTTTTTAATTTAAAAATATCAAGCTCATCTGTATAAATAATATAACCATCTCTTGCAAATTGCAATGAGCAATTTTTTGGTAATTGATTTAAACCAGAAAAATCATATACCTTTTCATTATCTTTAGAAGGTTGTTGACCTGATTTTAATTGATAAATTCTTTTTGTATTAATTCCTTTTTCATCTTGCCATAAAGATATAGTTTCAATAAATCCTTGACCTGACTTCATCATAATCATAAAATAAAACTTTGAAAATTTAACAGGTAAGTAAGTTGCATTTCCTTCAAAAGCTGACAAGGTTACTTCATAACTTTTATAATGACCTTTTAACATGTATTTTTTAGGTTTAAGTATTTGTTGAAATGTATTTAATTCCTTTCTAAAACCAAGCGATTTAGAAAATTTATCCAAATAACTATTTGTTTTCTTAATTGAATTTCTATCTTTTAAATCTACAATAATAAAAACTAATGCTGGAAATCCCATAATTCCAAAAATAAAAACTGAAAACCAATCAAGTCCTTTGGGTTCAAATTCTGGATTGATTTTTTTTAATCTATCGTTAAAATCTAAATGATCTTGATAAGCATTATAAAGCATTCCAAAAACAAACAACATAACAATAATTCTAACTGAGAAACTTATGTAATCATATTTGATTTTTTTTACCATCCTAATCATATCACTCTGGGTCCAACAAAATAATTATCTTTTTTATTTTTAGTATTTTTTAAAGCAGTTTTAACATCTAAGCATTTTCCAGGAATGTCCTCTCTGAGTGCATTTTTTAATTCAACACTATGATAACTTGGTTTAGTGTTTTTAGTCTCAACTTCTTGGATTTCACTAAAAGCATTTAATATTTCTTTTAATTGTGGCAAAAATTCATCTGTTTCTTTTTTTGTTAAATTAAGTCTAGAAACTTTTGCAACGTGAGTAATTAATTCTTTGTCTATTTTCATTGTAATATTGTATTAATCTTTCGCTTAAATAATTTACTTAGAAAAGTCCACATTTAAGTTTAAAATCCTCAGTAAGCTAGCAAAATAATTTAATCTTACTGAGAAAAAATAATAAAATAGGGAATAATTTTTAATAATCAAACTTACTTAAATCATCTAAATTTTTAACATTTAAAATGTTGTAACCTACACGCTTAGCAATTTCTAAAACATCATCACTATCATCAATCATCAAACAATTTTCTTTTTTTAAATCATGTTTTTTTTCTAAATTCATCCAAAAAACTAAATTTTCTTTTTTTCCTGACTGAATAAAATCAATATATGAAAAAAGTCTAAATCTTTTTAAAAAAAGTTCTGCTGTTTTAACCTGTGATTGTGTAACGATTCCTATTATTTTATTTGATTCTTTAATTTTTTTAAAAATAGAAGGTATTTCTTTATATTTTAAAGTATAAGTATGTTTTATATGTCGTTCTAAAACTTTGTAATAAATATCTGTTGCACCTAAACTTTTACATAAATCAAAGGTATCAATTTTTTGTTCTCCTGTTTCATTTTTTAGTTTTGTAATTGCTTGTTGGAGTTCAATCTTTGATATTTTTAAACTATTAAGTAATTCATCAATTAATTTATGATACATTCTTGTATAAATTGTTGAATCAACAATTGTGTCATCTAAATCAAACAAATATGTAGTTATCATAGTAATTCTCTTTTAGTTAAAAAATAATAAACACTATATGTAAAAATAAAAATCATTACAGTTGTTATATAAAACCCGTAAGGATGATCTCTAAAAGGAATATGAATAAAATTCATACCATATAATCCTGAGAGCATTGTAGGGACAGCCATAATTAGTGCAATTACTGTCAATCGTTTCATAAATTCATTTAGCCTAGTTGATGTAATAATTGAATGAACATTAATTAAATTTGCAACAGATTCTCTTTGAATTTTCTCAGTATCAATAATTTGTAGAACATCATAATATGCTTCTTCAAAAAGTGAATTATCTTTTTTAGGAATTGCTCTAAAATATCCTTTTTTCAAAGTGTTTAATACTTCTAAATTAGCAAGTAACGCCTGATTAAAAAAACTTAAGGCAACACTTTGATCATAAATTTTCTCAACATCTTTAACAGTCATTTCTTTTTTAGAAAAATTTTCATAAATATCCATTTTAGCGCCAATTTTATCTATCCTTGATAAAAAATCATCATTTATTTTATCAATTATATAATAAATAAAATAAGGAAGACCTTTTTTAAACAGAAATTTTGTTTTATTTAATTCCATTTTTTGTGAAATTAAATCAATAATCTTCAATGGTTTTTTTTCTATTGTAACAATTTTATCATGAAATAAATAAAAGTAAATAGGAAGTGTTTCAAGTTCATCATCAATATAATATGGTGCTCTATAAATAATTTCTAAATATTTTTTTACTGATATTTTAGGACGTTCTTCTTCTTCAAGTGTTTCTCTAAGTTCTTCATTAGGTATATCCAAATATTTAGATAAAATGTTTATTTTTTCTTCATTTAAATCAACAACTCTAATCCAATTTATTTCTTTAGATAAATTATCAATTGATGACTTTTTAATTTGATCTTTAGCTTTATCAAAGTAGTAAACTTCTATCATAAATAAAAATAAAGAAATAAAGTATAAAAATTATTTGGTTTGTTAAGAAAAATATTTATATGAAATATAATAAAGAGTAATATATGAAATCAAAAGGGCAAATTACTATTTTTATTATCATTGGTTTGGTGATAATCACAATCATTGGTGCTGTTTCGGTTTTAAGGAGAAGCAATATTGATATAACACTTCCTTCTGGATATGCATCAATCCATAGTGATAGACTAAGAATTAAATCATTAGTTAAAGCTTGTGGAGAGACAATATTAAAAGAAGGTCTTTTTTTTTTAGGAAGGCAAGGAGGATATTATAATTTACCAAGTGATATTTTTGAGGAAGCTAACTATTCTTTACCCTATTACTACAATGACCATAGTAAGGTTCCACAAAATAGTCTTTTAGAAAGACAAATTGAATTGTATTTTGAAGATCATATTGAAAAATGTATTAATGACGCAACAAAATTTGGTGATAGATATACATATGAATTAATTGATTCAGATGCAGAAATTAATGAAAATAAAGTTCAACTTCACTTAGATATGCCTTTTCAAATTGAAGTTAGTAATTTTAAAAGTGAAATAAATAATTTTACAATTGTAAATAATGTTAGACTAGGTCATATGATGAATGTTACAAAAAAAGCAATAGATTTAGTTGAAGAATATCCTGATAGATATGATTATACCTTTATTTTAAATCAAGATGTGTTGATTTCAATAATACCTCTACCTAATAAATTAGACATTTATGTAATAACAGATCCTGAATCTGAAAAAATTGAGTTTAGACAATATGCTTTAATGTTTGCGGTGCAAAAATGAAAAAGAGTATTTTCTTAATTCTAATTTATTTTTTGCTATGCAACTTAACAATTATTGCTTATTTACCTCCTGGAGAAGAAGAAGATTCTTGTGATCCTCCAATATGTAGTTGTGAGTCTTATGAAGCATGTACTCTAGGAGAATGTGATTTTGAGTGCTATTTTAGTTGGAATGAAGCACTCAAGGATTTAAGCCAAGTCCCTGATAGTATTGTTATGAAAAATCTAGATCAATTATCTGATGAATTATTAGGTGAAAATTTACATGGATTTAATGATCTTACAATGTTTTCTGAAAAACCAGATAGATTAGCTAGTGCTTTAACCTCTAAGTTTGGGCTTCAAGAAGGATTTACTATTGCTTTTTCAGATGATTTAGCCTCAGGTATTACAATTTCAGAAGAAGGTATAATTGAAAATAATGGAAAAACGGTTGATGCCTCTTTATTAACTGAATTCGAAGGAATTGGATTTTTACAATATGAATTTGAAGAAGAAACATATTATGGTTTTTCATTTTTTAAAGGCGAAAATTCTGTTGAAATTACAGGTAATTTTGATAATTTAATTGTTAATAATGATGGAAACCTTCAAACTGGAAATGTTGAAATTGAAGTTTTAGGTGAAGGAAATATTAAATTTGCAGATAGTGAAATTCAATTTAATGATGCATATCTAACTATTGATGATGATGAAATATATGGTCATGGTAGTTTTTTCACCTCTGCTGGTGAAATTGATTTCTCAAAACCTATTGAACTTCGAGGTGAAAAAAGCTATGTTTGTGTTGATGAAAAAGAACATTGTGCATCTCCATCTACAGATGGTCCAATTAAATTTTGTTTGGAATGCGAAACTGACATCCTTGAAACACTTCACTCAGAGTTAGATGCTAGACAGATTCATGGTTTTGTCTTTTGGGGAGAAGATATTAATTATGATGGAAGTCTAACTGACGCTGCAGTTTCAAGAGGATATGTTACTGCAACATATGGAAAAAATGGACCTATTACTGAAGGTAATCATTATGATTTAGAATACGATTATTTAATGCTTAACCTTGATGAAAACCTCCATGATATTGAATTTGAATTTTATGGAGATAACCCTCCTGAAGGATATTTAGGATCTATGTCTAATGGAAACACAGAGATGTATCTTGATTCTATATATAGAGAAGGAAGATACGACGGTATTCATGTATTTGGAACACCTGATGCTCCCTTCTCATCTACAGATAGAATATTCAATGAATTTAATCCATTTCTTCAACTCGAAGATAAAATGTTTGAAATACATAGAAATGGAGGATTAAATGTTCATAATATGGATATCAATGCAGTTAATCTTCAAATAAATACATTAAAACAGTATGATGAAGATGGAATTCTAGAAATGCCTCCAAATAGTGGAAATATGATTTCAATAGAAGATTATGAAAAATACCTTTTAAGATGGTTAGACCACCTTGAAGAGGTCCCAGAAACCCCAGAAGAAAATGTTTGGATGCATCATGAATCATTTAGATATGATCAATTTAATGACGAAGATCTTGATGTAGAAAATTTATATTTTAGTACTGGAACATCTGTTCTTCTTGAACAAAGAGAAGTTGCAGTTAGTGGTATTTTTGATAGTTACTTAAACACAAAATTTCAAAAAAACGCTTGGAGAGACACATATACTTATTGTAGTACTGCTGATTGCTCTTTAGAAGACATGCAAGATTTCTTTTTAGATAAACAAAAACTTATGAGTTCTGAACTTTTTGTTGAAAGTCAAATTCATGAACTCAATGGAATAATTGAATATATTTATAGTCCATATAGAGTAGATATGGAAGGTGGTACATATAAAGCATCAGATTTGGATATGTTTTTTGGTGGACTTGTCTCAGATGACATCAAGAGATGGGGTTTTGGAAACGAAGAAGATATGTTTGATGAAATAAGAGATTATCAAGAATCATTAAGGGGTCTTGATACTATTGATGCCTTAAGAATGAATGGCGTATCTTTAATTGAAATAAACAAAGAATTTGGTGAAGATCCAAATATAGCAGCAGCTTTACAACTTCCTGAAGTTAAGTATACTTTAGGACTTGATTTAATTGATGATGCAATTGAAAAAGGTATGACAGGAGTAACAATTGGTGAAATTTATTATCCTCTTGTAAAAGATTCTAACTTTGATCGTACATTAGATGAATCCGCTGTAAATAATGCAAAATTGGATCTTCTTGGAAATGCTGCTCAGAGTTATTTAGACTCAGGTTTATATGATAAATCTATGGAATTAGAATTACAAAAATTAGGTTTTATGATACATCTTGACATGGTTGATGCCACAGCACAAAACTATGAAGAGTTAATAGGAAGTTTAGCTACTATTGGTCGAACCAATGGTGGAGTTTTTAGCTCAACAACATATACACATAAATATATTGAAATTGGAAATGAAATATTTAATGTACCTAGATCTCTAGCACCACTATTAGGTAAATTTGATGATGAAACACTAATCAATTTGTTTACAGCTTCAATTGAAGGAAGAGCAGAGCTTGATAAAATGAAAGCTGCGTCATTTGTTGCTGAAATGATACCTGATACAACAATGGAAGTTGCTGCAGCACTTGCCATGACTTTAGGAGGTTATGCTCTTGCTGGCGAAGCGATTATTGCAAAAACTTCAACTGGTGCAGTTAGATTTGGTAAAACTGCTCTTAATTTTGCTGATATTGCTTCTCAAACATTTGTTGGTGTGGGAAAAGATATGTTTCAATTATTTGGTTTTGGCATGGCTGATAATTTAATAGATGATGTAACAAGATTAAGTATGGATGAAATAGCATCAAACATGCTCAATGATGATAATTATAGAATTATTAGTGTAAGTCATGGTGGAAGAAATATTGATATTCTAAATTATGCAGATGGACATGGAATTGATGCCATATTTGAATTAGGTACAAAAATGGATGATCTTCCTACAGGATTACCTGCAAGCATGCTTGATAAAATTAGTGATACTGCAACAGTTTTGAAATTTCCCGATGGTTCTTTTGTAGTTATTACAGATGAAATGATGGAGCATTTCGCTAATACAATTGCAAAACAAAACACTTTAAGTGCTGAAGTTAGGTCTCAAATATTAACTAGAAATTTTAACCTTGAGGGAGATCATGTTTTCTCTCTCTTAGAATCCGGAACTCCAGCGGACGTTCATATAAGAATAGCAGACTCTGGATGGGATGATTTTAATGCATTCAATACTATGCTTTTTGATAAAAGCGATCCAATAGCGGATAGACTTGCTAGAATGGGAAAAACTCCTGAAGATTTTTTTCACCCAGATTCTTATGATGAAATTATGGACGGTGCAAAAGCTGCAGGAATGGAAGAAGATCCTTTTGGATGGATAGAACAAAGCTTAAGAGATGAATCTGCGAAATTTTCATATTGCAGTGAAACTAGTTGTGCAATGTTAGGAGGTAGAGACTACCAACATCCATATTATTCTACTGCTCACACTCATCCATCTTTAACTGATGTAGTTAAACCTGCTCCAAGCCCAGCTGATGAAAGATTTATTGACACACTCAGTGCAAAATTTGATGGAAATCCTTATTCAAATGTTCAAATTATTTTTACAGAAGAATCTATGACAATAAATAAAGTCCTAGAAAACGGACAACAGATGAACTACGTTATATTGATTCCTGATGAATTGAAAACAGTAGCAACTGCCCAATAAAATTATTTAATCCTTCTTCTCTTTCCCTCTAAATAATATCCCTGTCAAAAGATTTAGTAAGAATGCATCTAGTAAAGACAATACTGGAAGATTAAATAATCTAGGCATTAAATAATTCCAAATTAACCAAACAGGAAGTGCGTAAAGAACTGCGCCTACAAAAATAAAACCTGCAGTCAGTAATAATCCACCAAATAAGTTGGGTATAAATCTCGCTTTCATTGTTTTTTTACCTCTTTCTTTTTTACAAAATCAAGTTTAATATGTAATTCTTTCATTTGTCTCTCTGTAATATCACTTGGAGAACCATCCATAGGACATTGTGCTTGTTTGTTTTTTGGAAATGCTATAACTTCTCTAATATCTGTATATCCATTCATTAAAGCAACAATTCTATCAAATCCTAGTCCAACTCCACCATGAGGAGGTGCCCCATATTTAAAAGCTTCAAGTAAAAATCCAAATCTTTTTTTTGCTTCAGCTTCAGGAAATCCAACAACTTTCATAACTGTTTTTTGAAGTTCTGTATCTGTAATCCTTATACTTCCTGAACAAAGTTCAAGTCCATTAAGAGTTAAATCATACTGATTACAAATAACTGCACCTGGATCTTTTTCTAATTTATCCACCCATTCATCCCTAGGACTACAAAACATATGATGCATAGGATCCCACTTTTGTTCATCTTCATTCCATTCAAATAATGGAAAATCAATAATCCAAGCAAATTGCCATGTATCTTTAATTAGATCCATTTTTTTACCAACTTCAAGTCTAACTTGACCTAAAGCATTACATGCAATTTCAAATTTATCAGCTACAAATAATAATATATCATTTTCTTTAGCATCAACTTGCTTTACAAGTTTTTCAAGTAATTTATCACTAAAGAATTTTGTAACAGAACTTTCAGGTTTTCCATTCTTAATTTTCATCCATGAAAGACCTTTTGCATGATGTGTTTTTGCTAATTCAATTAACTTATCAATTTCTTTTCTTGAATAAACGTCTGATCCTTTAGGAACTTTTAAGCATTTAACAACACCGTTGCTTTTTATAACTTCTTTATAAACATTAAAATCTGATTCTTTCATTAATTCAGATACATCCATAAATTCTAGACCAAATCTTAAATCTGGTTTATCTGATCCATATTTATTCATAGCATCATGCCAACTTAATTTTGGGAATGGAGTTTTAATTTTAACACCTAAAACTTCCTTCCACATAGATGCCATAAGTCCCTCAACAACTTCAAAAACATCTTCTCTTTTTACAAAACTCATTTCAAGATCAATTTGAGTGTGTTCAGGTTGTCTATCAGATCTTAAATCTTCATCTCGTAAACATTTCGCAAACTGAAAATATTTGTCCACTCCACTAACCATTAAAAGTTGTTTATATAATTGCGGACTTTGAGGTAAAGCATAAAATTTACCCATATTTACTCTACTAGGCACAACATAATCTCTAGCTCCTTCTGGAGTAGATTTCATAAGAACAGGAGTTTCAACATGAATAAATCCTTCTTTATCTAAAAAGTTCATTGCAGCTTTCATAGCTTTATGTCTATTAACTAAATTTTTTTGCATAACAGGTCTTCTTAGATCTAAATATCTATATTTTAGTCTAACATCTTCACCAGCTACTTTTTCATCATCAATTTCTAAAGGTGGTGTATTTGCTTTTCCTAAAATCTCAAGATTATCAGCTAAAACTTCAATTTCGCCTGTTTTTAATTTCGGATTAACTAAATCTCCTCTTGATCTAACTTTTCCTACAACTCTAATAACCCATTCTCTCCTTAATGAATCTGCAAGTTTGTATGATTTTTTATCGTGACTTGGATCAAATACAATTTGTGTTAACCCATATTTATCTCTTAAATCTATGAATATAACTCCACCGTGATCACGATAACTATTTGTCCACCCACATAATTCTACTTTATTTCCAACATCTTTTGATCTTAATTCACCACATGTATTTGTTCTCATCATTTTGTAACACTCCATATTTTTGTATTATTTTCTCCTAAACTAGAAACATGAATCTTGTTCTCTTTTTTAAGATTATTTAAATGAAATCTTATATTCTTTGGTTTTATACCAACCTTCATACCCAAACTAATTGCTGAACTCGGTTTTTCAGCCAAAAGATCTACAATTTTTTGCTTTGCAACACCTTTTGGATACTTGTTTCCAGATCTTGATTCTCTTGATAATATAAATTCAAGACGCTTTCTTTTATCTGGGTGGTTAAAACCTATCAAGTCATAATATTTTTTTAATAAATTCCTGTTAACTTGAAAATTATAAAAAGTTTTCTCTGGCACCTTTTTTACTTCCGAAATTAATTTATCATTCATTCTTAGGTTTTTAACTAAAATATTTCTAAAGTCTTCCAACAAATATCGATTAGATAATCCAAACGTAATTGAACTTTCTCTAACAGATCCTTCATCATCTCCAAAACATTTTATTATTTCTGAAGATAATTTCTCATTTAAATTAAAAAAGTGTTTAGGGAGTCTTGCTGTTTTTGCATAAAATTCTGATTGATAAATTTCTTTAAGAATATGTTTAAAGATTCTTGGAAACTCAACTGAGTAATAATGTTTATTTCCCTTTGGTGTTTTTCTTTTTCTTATACTAACAGAAACATTACCAAAAACAGACAAGTCATTTACAAATAATTTTATTAATTCCTTTTCAGTGTTTACGTAAGTAGGAAGATGTTTTGAACCTCCACTATAACCATCACACATCAAATGTGTTAGAATTCTAATTAGTCTTTCATCTTCAACTAACGGAAAAACTAGATCAATAATTCTGTAGCTTGAAGATTCGCCTCTGAAAATCTCAATGTTCTTTTCAATTACTTCAACTGAAAATTTCTCTTTCCTAAGTAGATTGTTCAATTGTAACAATGCCCAATTTGGAAAAGTTCTATCTCCAACTTTCCATCTTCTTACTGTTTCTGAACCAACGCCTAACTTCCTACTAAGAATTGTAGTTCCTCCAATTTTGTTGGAAAGCACATCAAAAAAACTATCTCTGAAAGATTTATTAATGACTAAGTACAATTCTTTTTTTGGAAATTGATCTAAATGAAACTTTCGAAGTGTTTTTTGGGTAAATTTTATTGAATTCATTTTATCTTATTTTCATTCCATCATTGTAATTAATTTTGTTTAATTTGTTTAAATACCTCACAAGAAAATGTCTTGTGAGAAAATTATAATTTAACTTTTTTCCATAAAACTGAATTCATTATTACCCTAAAAACCTCCTTATAGATGCTGCTCTTTCAATATTTTCTGAAAGGGATATTAGATTATTATTTTTAAAATCTTCAATTATTATTGATGTAATTTTTTTATGAGCTTCATTTATTTCAATTTCAAAAGGTTTTAATGACTTAATTATTTGTTCTTTTAATTGATCTGAAAGTAAAGTTAAACAATCCTTGTTAAAATATTGAATAGCATCTTTCATATCTTCAATTAAACCTGAATTCTCTCTTAAAAATCTCCAATCTTCTTTATTTAAATCATTCATACCGAGTATTTCTGGAGGTAAACCTAATGAATATAGTGATGCACAAAATTTAATTGCTCTAGGTAATTTAACTCCTGATCCATCCCGAGAATATCCAAACAATCCTACATGAAGCTTTCTTTTTCTTCTTTGTGGAATATGTGTAGACATTTTATTAACTATTGGTGCAAGTTCTTTAATTTGAGATTGATAATTTTTCGAGACTTTTTCAATTATTTCTAAACTTTTTTTCTCATCAACATAATTAGGATGTGTTCTTTTTGTTTTTTCTATTAATCTTACAGCTTTTCTTACTTTATCTTCGGGATAATCATATTTGAATGCTGACTGCATAGTAAATGTTTGCACCGAAGGATAAACATTTACAATTCTTTGCGCAGTATTTGGAGTAAAATTCCCTCTAAATGGAACTCCACCACATCCTATAATTGGGTATATATCAATTCCTAATTCTTTTTGAAGATTGTAAAGTTTTTGAAATGCGATTCTATTAATTAAAACTGCAGAAATATTTCCATAATTTAATGCAGGATCACTTCTAGCTAACCATACTCTTTGATAATTTTTTATTTTTGCTTTTTGAACATACTCTCTAACAATTTTGTCAGCTTTCAACATACTATTTTTATCTTCAATTAATGGAATTACATTAATTTCTTTAGGCATAAAATCTCCTACCCAATCTTTAATTTTCATTCCACTTAATTTTGTATGCGCTTTTCCAATAACATGTTGATCATAATAATTTTTTACCATTAAAATTTCTTGAGCAGAACTAACCATTGGTACTGTAACTTCAAAAATTGGAGCTTTTCCATTTTTATAAAACTCACGAGAAATATCAAAGTTTCTTGGAATACTTTCTAATGTTTCTAATAATAATTTTCCTTTATCTTTTTCTATTCTAGGATTAGGTGTTCGTAAAGTAATAAAAACATCTTTACCTAATGTTTTTTTAGAAAAAAAGTCTGGATATTTTGTAAGTAATTTTTCAATAACAAAATTATCAACTTCTTTTCCTTCACAATCCCACAATTGTTCTGTAATTTTAAGGTGAGAAAAAGCATAAAATGCTTCTTTTATTTCATCATCTCCAGCAATAATAGAATTATCTACAAAAAAGGGTTGAGATACATTATCCGGATGTTGTGTTGACATTGACCTTGGTATATTAATTTTTATCACCTTAAGATTTTGAAGTATTTTAACAAAATTAGGAGAAAAAACAATGAATTAATTGTTATCACAATCAATTACAGAGCAATTACCGTCATTATTACATTTAGTAATCATAAAAAAAGGTAATATACAATTATTTAAAAAACTTTAGAAAAAAAATTATTTTTCTTCACTAATGTCAACAACCTCAACTTCAAAAGTCAAGTCTTTTCCTGCTAATGGATGATTTAAGTCTAAAAGAACTGTTTCTTCTTTTACTTCAACAACTTTAGCTGGAAATGGATGTCCTTCTGGTGTTTTAAGATAAATAACTGCTCCTTTTTCTAATTTCATACCTTCTGGAACAGGACCTTTAGGAAGTTCTCTAACCAAATTTTCTTGAGGTTGTCCATAAGCTTCATCAGCTTTTACTAAAATTTCTTTTTTGTCACCTTTTTTCATACTAATTAATTCTTTTTCAAGTCCTGGAATAATTGTTCCTTTTCCTACTTCAAATTCTATTGGATGACCATGTTCTTCATGCATAGAAGTATCAAAAATTTCTCCACCATCTAATTTTCCAGTGTAATTGAATTTAATTTTTTTTGCCATATTGTTTACCTCACATATACAAGAAACAATCAAGACTAGAATGTGTCTTATATAATATTTTTAATTTCTTAGAAAATATATAAAACTATTGGGAAAGTAAGGGATAATATTTTCTGGTCAAATTTATAAGACCTTCTGAACTAAAAATTTGTAAAGGATTTTTATAAGATTGAGAAAATCCATTAAGAATCGGTGAATTAAATACTATTTGTTCAAAAGCACCTAAAGGAGGTGATTTTTCTCCTATAATATATAAAATAAATCCATTTAGTGATCTTCTTTCTACTACGATATAATTTTTAGAATTATATGAAAGAGGATAAGCAATTTCGGGTTCAATTAATCCAAGCTTAAAATGTAATTGCATAGGTAATAGGTACTTAGGTTCGAGAACTATTCGTCCAAGTACTAAATTATCTGGATGTGGATGCATGGTATTTGGCATAGTCCATGTTGCTATATCCTCTAAGTTAATTATAGTTTAACACCCCACTATAAATCTATCAGAATATCTTATATAAAAATCTTACACAAGAGATATAAACAAAATCCGAATCCAAATCTTAATGAAATTTAAAAAAGAATATTTAATTATATTCTTAATTCAAGTTAGTGAAGTACTAGGGTTTTCTCTAATTTTACCTTTTTTACCTTTATACGCTGAATCTCTAGGAGCCACACCTATGTTAATTGGATTCATACTGTTCTCTTTTTCATTTTTTCAATTTTGGACATCTCCCATAATGGGGAAATTATCAGATCATTATGGAAGAAAACCTCTTTTAATTATTTCTCAATTTTCAACTTTTATTAGTTTTATTGTCTTAGGATTTGCAAATACAATTGGTCTAATTATTTTATCCCGAATAATTGATGGATTACTAGGAAGCAATTTTAGTATCGCTCAAGCATATTTAAGTGATATATCATCAAAAAAGGATCGAAGCAAAGTATTTGGATTAAGTGGTGTTGCTTTTGGATTTGGATTTTTAGTAGGTCCAGCTATTGGAGGTTATTTAGCAGAAATATCTAGCTTAGGATTTGGTTTACCTTGTTTTATAAGTGCAGGAATTAGTCTGCTAACAATATTTTTAACTGCTTTTTTTCTCAAAGAAACTGTTAAAAAGAAAAAAAAGAAGATGATATTTAGAAATTTATTTCATTTTAATAATTTTAAAAAATATTTTTCAAATAAAGATGTTTCATCACTACTTTGGCAATTTTTTTTCTATCTAATATGCCATATAACCTTCACAAGTCAAATGGCATTATTTACAAACAAACAATTTGGATTTAAATCTAAAGAAGTTGGATTTCTTCTTGCTTATGTAGGTTTAAATAGTATAATTCAAAGAGGTGTAGTACTACCTAAATTAATTGACTATTTTGGAGAAAAAAAACTTTTGAATCTTGGAATATTTTCTGTTATAATTGGTCTAATTATTTCTTCTATAATTAATAAGGGATGGATGCTTGTTTTTGCAATAACTTTTTTTTCAACAGGTGCAGGAGTTATAAGACCTCTTTTAGTTGGAGGTGTATCTAAAAAAGTATCTGGTAAAGAACAAGGTGCAATTCTAGGTATAACAAATTCACTAGGGAGTTTAGCTCAAATGATTGGTCCTTTAATTGGAGGATTTGTTTTAAGTTATTTTGCTCCTGGAATTTTACCATTGACTTCTGCATTTTTTATGGGTCTTGTTTTAGTTATGATAATTAAAAGTTCAAAGAAATCTATAAATTATTAGATAAAATAATAAACTTGTTTCTTATTAAAAAAAGAAAATGGCTTTAGAATTTTTAAATTATCCTCAAGGAGATATCCCAAAAAATAGTTTTTGTAATGAATGTAAAAGATATAATTCTAGACATGTTACGTGCGATGTTTTAATTGTCAAAAATAATAAAGTATTATTAATTAAAAGAGCAGGTCATCCATTAAAAGGATATTGGGCTTTTCCAGGTGGTTATTTAGATTGGGATGAAACCCTTGAAGAATGTGCTAGAAGAGAAGTTAAAGAAGAAACAGGATATGACTGTGAAGTTGAATTTTTCACAATAAGTTCTGACCCTAAAAGAGATGATAATAGACAAAATGTCACAATCTTTTTTACAGCAGAATTAAAAGAAAAAATTGCTGTGCATGATAATGAAGTATCTGAAGTTAAATGGTTTGATGTAAATAAAATTCCAGAAAAAATGGCTTTTGATCATCCTAAAATATTAAAAAAATATATTACAAAAAATGGTTAGAAGTATAAAGGAAAAATACAAAAAAAATATTTTAAAAATATTTGTCCTATATGGTCTTGCTGGATTTGCAATGTTTTTTATTCCTGTGATGATATTTTATTATCAACACTATAATCTCACTTTTTTTCAAATTGGAATTCTTAGTGCTGTGTCAGCATTTACAACATTACTGTTTGAAGTTCCTACTGGTGCATTTGCAGATTTGTACGGTAGAAAACAATCAATAGTTTTAGGATTACTGGGTCATGCTATTTCCATTTTCATATTTACATTTTTTTCGAGTTTTGTCCCATTTTTAATTGCAAGTACCATTATTGGTCTTGGAGGTGCTTTTTTATCAGGTGCATGGGAAGCAATACTATTTGACAGTTTAAAATATAATAATCTGGAGAAACAATACATGAAATATATCTCTAAACAGCAAATGGTGTTTATGGTTGTTTTAATGATATCTTCTTTAGCTAGTCCATACTTGTTCTCACTAAATGTTAAATATCCTTTTTATATAGGTGCTTTTTTTTCAATTTTTTTATGGTTATTTACATATACTTTGTATGAGAAAAAACCTAAAAAGAAGAACACTAAAAATTTAATTCAAAAACATTTAAAGCAAATGAAGAATGGATTCACATACATTAAAAATCATAACAAAATAAAATGGTTAATTATGTATGGAACATTAGGTATGACACTTCTTATGGTATTTAGAGAATTAATCGATGCACCTTATACATTATCAAAAGGATTTACAATTCCACAGTATGGTATTGTTGGATTTTTTTCTATTATCATCATGTTAATAATAATGAATTTTTCTCACATTTTTGAAAAAAGATTAAAAGAAAAATTGTCAATACTAATTACATTTAGTACAATTTTAGTTTCCTTATTTCTAATGTATTTTACGAGGCTGTATTTATTTGTATTTGTTGCTGCAATATTTAGTGGATTTACTAGTTTAAATGGACTGCTCGTAAGCAACTATATTAATCATCATCTAAGAAAAAAAATTAGAGCTACTGTTTTAAGTATTTTTTCAATGACTGCTTCCTTTTTTACTATAATTTCCATGATTCTAATCGGTAAGTTTATTGATGTAATTTCATTGTCAACCACTGTTTTATTGATTTTTATAACTTCATTTATAGCAGGATTAATTTTACTAACTATAAGATACAATAAAAAAATTTGGAAAAAAATTAGTTAAGAAAAAAAATAAAATTTCTATCTGTAAGATTTTTGCTTTTTACTTCTAGCTGAACCATGTTTGTTTGGTTTACTAGCTTCTTTAAATCTAGCATCAGCAACTATTAAGTTTCTATCATAATCTAAGAAAACTTGTCTTAATTTAGGATCGTGAATAGATAATGCTTTTGCAATTGCAGTTCTTGCTGCATCACTTTGGCTCATTACTCCACCACCATTAATATTAACAGATATATCAACTTTATTTACAACTTCTTCTGCTAGAACTAAAGGTTCTTCGATTCTCATTCTATACATCTTAGGTTTTAATAAAGCTAAAGGAACATTATTAATCTTAACTCTTCCTTTTCCTGCTTTTAGTGTTGCTCTTGCAATAGCAGTTTTTCTTTTTCCTGTTGCATTTATTGATTTATCTTTAGTTTTACTCAAGTTTAGCACCTAGTCTTTTTGAAATATCGTAAATTGTAATATATTTTAAATTTGGTAATTTTGATTTACTTGCTCCTTCAATAATTGCTGTTTTTTTCCCTTCAAATTCTCTAGGAACACCAACATAGCATAAAACTCTTTGATAAGCGTCTTTACCTCTTGGTTTTTTATAATCAATCATACCTCTAACTACTCTTCTTAAAATTCTTTCAGGACTTCTATGAACAAAAGGTCCTTTTCTTGGAATACCCCTTGCCATTCTATCTAAATAATCTTGAAGTGTATTTTCTTTTTTACCTGAAATAACAGCTTTTTCACTATTAATAATTCTTACTTGGTTACCTAGGATTGCTTTTTTAGCTGCAAATGTTGCAAGTCTTCCAGCAATTAAATCGGTTGCATCTATTATTATCATTTTAAATTTCTCCGAAATTTGAAGCTTGAAAATTATTTTTGATTTTCATTGTTTTTTTAACCTATAATTCTAACTTTTGACCCTTTTGGGTTCTTTTTTGCTAAATCATAAATTGAAATTGCACTACTTCCAGATTCTTTAATCTTAATTAATGCTGATTTTGAAAATTTATAAGCTGCTATTGTAATCTTCTTGTCAAGTAATCCCATGGATAATACTTTTCCAGGAACTACAACTACATCGTTAGCTTTACAGTATCTATTTAACCTTGTAAGATTGACTTCTCTAAGTAATCTACTTGGTCTTTCTAGATCTGATGCTACTCTTTTCCAGATGTTTACATTGTTTTTTCTGGACACTTCTTTTAATTCCATGACCAGTGATGTTAGTTGTTGGTTTTTCATTTTAATTTATGATGCGGGGGACGTGATTTGAACACGCGCACCCTCTATGGGACAAGGCCCTCAACCTTGCGCATTTGACCAGGCTCTGCCACCCCCGCGTGGAGTGGGAGCTTACTTAACTTTATTTAACTAAAGCATTCAATTCATCTAATTTTTCATTGAATACTTCAAATGATTTTAATACTATTTCACTACATGACAACTGTCCCCAGCTTTCTACCTGGAAAACAAATTCAGTATCATCATGTTCTACCTTGATTAAATCTTCACAAACGTGTGAAACTGCATCAACCAAGTTTTTTTCCAAAATTGCTTTTTCATCAATTTCTCCTTTTTTATTATATATTTCAGGAGGATAATTTTCTCTATTTTTTTCCAATAATTCTTTATTCTTTGAAATCTTCAAAGTTGGTTTATATGTATACCAGATATGTCCAGGTGACCATTTTGCATGATCTTTTCCTTTCCCCATTACTGCTACTGCTAAAAGTTCAACTTCTTGATTTTTTAGTAAAATAACAATTGGAGTTTTAGGAAAAACTGGTTTAACTTTTGGGTCTGATGTTTTTAGATCAGATGCATAAACTGTTTTTGGTCCTTTTTCTTTCAAAGTTAATGTTAATGTACATTTTGCTTTTCTTTCTTCAATATCTTCTGGTGATTTTGGAAGTTCATATGATTTTAAATCTGTAGTTAAAGGAATTAATCCTAATCTATGTGATAGCACTTCATCATAAAGAGCTGAACTATTCTTTTTAATTTCAACATCTTCAATTGCCATAACTGGAACTTCAGTTAACATTATTCTTCTTAATGCATTGCTATAAGCAGGACTTGTTTTTTTTAATAAAAAAGTCATTTTGTTGCCTTTAAGAGATAATTTTTCAAAAGATACCATTTCTAGACTCTCCTTCCTCTTTTTCCACCTTTTTTCCTACATCCATCATGAGGAATTGGTGTTACGTCTTCAATTATTCCGATTCTTATACCCATTCTTGATAATGTCCTAACTGCTGCTTGTGCTCCAGGACCTGGATTGTTTGGACCATTATGTCCACCAGGAGCTTTAATTTTCACATGTAAACCAGTAAGTCCTTTTTCTAATGCTACTTCTCCTGCTTTTTTTGAAGCAGCCATTGCTGCTGTTGGTGAACTTTCAAGTCTATCTGCTTTGACAACTTGTCCACCTGAAGATATTGCAATTGTTTCGCTACCTGTAACATCTGTTATATGAATGATAGTGTTATTATAAGATGAATAAATATGACATACTCCCCATCTCATTTCTCTTCTTGGTCTCATAGGTCTTTTTGGAGGTTGTTCTTTTTTTTCTTCACTCATTCTTTTTTCACCTCATCCTTTGGAGATTTTTCTTTTACTTCTTCTTTTACTTCAACAGGTTCTTCTTTTTTCTCTAATACTATATCATCTCCAGTATCATCATCTGGAATAATTGGTTTTTCCACTTTTACTTTTTTTTCTGTTTTTTCTTCAGCTGGAACTAAACCTACTTCTTTCATTTCTTTTTTAATCTGATTTTCTTCTGGAAATCTTTCTGGATGATCTTCTGAATTAAAAGGCGAATCATCTGATAATTTAATCATTAATTCTTCACTATGACTAACTAAATAAGATGGTGAAGTTATTTTTCTATTTCCAACAGTCACATGTTCATGTGTGATAAATTGTCTAGCTTGACTAATTGATCTTGCTAAATTTTTCTTAACAACAACTGTTTGAATTCTTCTATCGCATAAATCTTTTAAACCTAAACTTAAAATATCTTCTAAAATAGCGTTTTCAGACAATAAATTAAATCCTTGTAATCTTTTAATTAAATCTGCTTTTTTCTTTTCTGATACTTCATCATGTTTTGAAATAAGTGCTTTAACTTGAGATTTATAGTCTTTAAGCTTAGAATTTAATTTCCAAAGTTCTTTTTTATTCTTAAAACCATATTCTCTCATTAGGAGTTTTTCTTCTTCAATTCGCTCCTTTTGCCAAGGATGACTTGGAGTTGAATATTTTTTTCTAAGTTTTCTTGGATCTCCCATTTTTATACTCTACCGCCCTTACCTTTTTTTCTTTTAACACCAACTGCTTTTCCTTTATTTCTTCTAAAGTTAGATCTAGTTCTTTGACCTCTTAATGGAAGACCTGCTGCATGTCTTAAACCTCTATTAGATTTAATTTTTTGAAGTCTTCTTACATCTTGCTGTTGAGTAAAGTGTAAATCACTTGTAATAAGGTGTGTATCTTCACCAGTATCATAATCTCTTCTTCTATTATACATCCAAATTGGAATTTTATATTTAGAAGGATTTTCAATTACATCTGTTAGATTTTTAACTTCATTTTCATTTAGAAGTCCTGCTTTTTTTGTGATACTAACATTTGCTTTTTTACAAACAACATTTGCAAACATGATTCCGATTCCTTTAATCTTTGTCATAGCTATAATTACTGCCTTATGACCTTTTAGATCTGTATTTGCAACCCTTATGATATGTTTAATTTTTTCATCTGCCATTTTTCATAAACGCACCGAGAATATACGAACCCTAACGCTCTCCACTCGGGCAATACTTCCAAAGGAAATAGGAGTCATTTATAAAAGTTACTGTTAATTAAAGTAAAAGAAAAGAGCTCAAAAATAATTTTTCAATTTAAAAAAAAAGAACTAATGAAACAATAAAATTAAAAATATGAAAAAAGCTTTTCAAATACATTTTTCCATCAAACCACATAAATGAAACATAATACTTAATTACATAATTCAAAAGAAGAATAAATGTTGCAAGAGTAAAAAATGGATAATTTGTCAAAATTGTTGTTAAAAAAAACAAAGTAAAATGCCTAATACATTTTGTTACATGTCTATCTTTAATATGAGCTACTTCAATCCTATTAATTATTCCTAGAATAAAAACTATTACTGAAATTAAAAAAGAATAGTAATACGCTGCAGTCACTCCAAACACAAACACTAAATCTAAAGGAAACTGTAAAAATCGTTTTCTTAAAATCATTAATTTTGATAAATCTAATATCTCAAATATAATTAATAAAATTAAGGGTTTATATCTAAACAAGATAAAAAGTATAATTAAAGGTAAAACTATCTTAATCATTTGCTTTGCAGCATCAATAATCATTTGTTTTTCATTCTTTAATCTAGCTTGCATAAAAATCTTCCAAAATATATAGGATTTTTTTATTTATTAATCTTTGCTAAACTTAGTAAATATAAATATAATAACTAATAAAAATAATTAAAATTTTACTCAAAACCACGAATTCCCATATGCTTTATAATTTTATTAAGTTTTTTATCCATCATAACTGTTATTCTTAAAGTATAAATTACAGCCATTAGTAAACCTATAATTATTGATAACATTATTTGTGTGTCTGCTAACATAATTCATCACCAAAATCTGTTTTATTTATAAGATATATATAATTTACTAGATAATAAACAAATGTAATGCACAAACTTTTAACACGTCTTGTCTAAAATAAATTTGTTTGTTAAAAAAACACTCAAACACACAATAAAAAAGAAGGGCGATAGGGGAGAGTCGAACTCCCTCCCCAGGCTCCACAGGCCTAGATACTAACCGTTATACGACTATCGCCATGATAATTGTACTCAAAAGAAGTTATTTCTCATTTAAATAGCTTATTATAATTTTTCCCATAATTTTTTTATACTCATTACATATTTGCTTTTTTAGATGACATACATCATACTTGAAGGGGTTGTTGGTACTGGAAAAACAACACAAGCAGATAGACTTTTTGAACATTTAAAAAAAAAATATCCAAATAAAGAAGTCATTCTGACTAGAGAACCTGGAGGCACTGAAATTGCTGAAGCTATTAGAAAGCTTGTTCAAGGTACAGATTTTGAAGAAGAAATGGTACCTACTTGTGAAGCATATCTTTATGCTAGCGCTAGAGCCCAATCATTAAGGAAAATTGTTAAACCTGTTTTAGATAAAGGAGGTATTGTAATTGCTGACAGAAGTTTTCTTAGTAGCATTGCTTATCAAGGTTATGCTAAAAATTTAGGTATGGACAAAGTGTTTGAAATAAATAAAACTGCTACAAAAGGTTTTGAACCTGACATTATATTATTTTTAAAACTCGATCCTAAAATTGGATTATCTAGAACATTTGACCAAGGTGGAGACAAACATGAAAAAGAAAGTGTTGAGTTTTTTGAAAAAATTGAACAAGGATATATTGAACTTTCTAAAATGTACCTTGATATTTGGAAAATGATTGATGCAAAAGGTAGTCAAGATGATGTTTTTGATAGAATAAAAAATGCTGTTAAGGACCTCTAACATTTAATTTATTTGTAGGTTTTTTTTTATTAGCCACACAATTTGCACAATATGATAATGTGTCCATATTTGAATCTAATTTATAATTATAAAGTTTACAAGTTTTTTGTCCCATAAATGTAACTAGATGACTACAACCGCCTGACTTTTGACTAGCTGCAAAAAACACTTTGAGCGGGATCTCTGTATTATCCATTTCATTTACTATACTCATAAAACAATCACTATAATTACAAAAGAAAAAAAATTGTTATTTAAATTTATTCAGTGTCTTCTTCCTCTTCAAAAAAAGAGTCTAATTTCTTACATGACTGCATTGCTTTATAACTTATTGTTGTTTTGTTCACTGTTTGTTTTTCCATCTTCATTACCTCTTTTTAGTGTGTGCCTGTACTACCAAACCCACCTTCATTTCTAACTGAATCATCTAAATCTTCTGATAAAATTAAATTTGTTTTAGGAACCGGTAAAATTAACATTTGAGCTATTCTCATATCCTTTGTAATATCAAAATCCTCGTCTCCTAAATTAACCATAACAACTCCAACCTCGCCCCTATATCCTGAATCAATAACTCCTGCAAGACAATGAATTCCTTTTTTATGTGCATATCCAGATCTGTCTTTTATAAGACCAAAATAACCTTCTGGAATTGCCATTTTAATTCCAGATTTCACAGTATAACGACCTTTTGCAGGAATAATAATTTCCTCAGCTGATCTTAAATCAAATGCTGCATCACCTTCATGTGCATAATGAGGTGTTGTCATCTCGCTATCAATTTTTAATATTCGTACATCTACCATTTTTAACCCCAATTTCATATAAACTTAGAACAAAATTATAATTAATTTTACCTTTTATAAAGATTAACAATTTCAAATATATATATTTCAAATCGATATTATTGATAAGGGGTAATAAACAAAAAAGTTTATTTATCAAAACTAAAAATCTCAACTAATTGATCCTTAACAACCTCTCCATTCAATGTTGAAACATGAATATTTAATGTTTTAAATGTTCTTGTAATAAGTGTTATATTCCAAACTTGACCTTCTGGTGAATTTTGAAGTATGGCCATCTTCTTAAGTGGTAAATGTGTTGAATATTTTTCTTTTTGAACTTCATCTGCTTTTTCAAATGCTTCATCTACTGTTGATTTAATTAAATTAATATCTAAAGCTATTATCTCCTTATTCATCACTTCAGATTCTGGATTCATAGTAATTTCATTCAAAATAACAAAAGTTAAAACTTTCAAAGATTTAGGATTAAAAAATCCAATTTGCCATTCACCTTCACTTTTTTCTGAGCTCATAATAAAACCATGAGCTAAAAAGGAATCTTTGTGATCTTTATTCCAATTTTTGAATATTTCTGACTCTTTTAGTTTTTCTAATGCTTCTAAAAATTTCATAGTTTTCCCCTTAATTTTAATTCATACAATATTTCTTCTATTTTTTTTAAATTCCATTTTATTGAATCTGATTTTTTTCTAAGTTCAGAATTTCTAAATTCAAACTTTAAAAATTCCTCATATATTTTTGAACAAAATTTCCAAATTTTTTCTACTTCTTCATATTTTTCATTAACAACACTAAAAACAGCTCTTCTTCCTAACTCTCCAGTTAAATCACATATACCAAGCAAATAATTTTCAGCATCCATATTCAATGTTTCATCTGATGTTAATTTTCCAGTTTTCACATAATCAAAATAAGTAATTGCTTCAGCATATTCTTGAAGAGCTGCATTGTATGCTCCAGTAAAATAATTTAATTTTTCTAATTCCCTAATACCTTTTTTTGCTTCTTTAATTAAAATTTCTGCTTGACCCAAATCATTTCTATGAATGGCATAAATTGCTTGCTTAGAATGTTTTGTAATAGGCCTAGAATTAATAATTGACTTTTCTCTTAGTTCATCTTTTTTTTTTAGATCTTTTCGAAGTCTTAAAAATATTTTTTCCATATGTTGAAGTAATAGAGGACAATTTATAAACATTTAGAAACATTTATATAGGAAGAATCATCTAGTTTTAATACAGATGGCAGACTATACTTCACCGTTTACAACAGGAATACAATTTCTTGATAGATTAGGAGTTTATGAAGTTTTGTTACCTTTTCTTTTAATTTTCACTTTAGTTTTTGCTATTTTAGAGAAAACAAGAGCGTTTGGAACTGAAGAAGTAAATGGCCATGAAATGGCTAAAAAAAACCTCAATAGTATGTTTGCTTTTGTTACTTCATTTATAGTTGTTGCTAGTTCAAGATTAGTTGCTACAGTAAATGAAGCTATTGGTAATATGGTTATTTTATTATTACTTGGTTTTTGCTTTTTACTTTTAGTTGGAGTATTTCATACTGGAAAAGATGAGCTAAAAATAACTAAAGGATATAAAAACGTATTTATGGGTATAATTTTTGTAGGGATATTAGGTATATTTTTACATGCAATCAAAACTGAAAGTGGCACACCATGGTTATATTTCGGGTGGGGCTATTTAGTCAATAATTTAAATACAGGTGCAATGGGTGCTTTAGTATTAACATTGTTTATCGTAGGTATGATGGGATTTATCACTGGAAAACCTGGAGATGGGTTTTTAGGTACTGAAAAAAAAGAGTCAAAAGATGAAGATTAGGTGAGATTATAATGGGTGTATTTCAACAATGGGTTATGGGTCTTGAAAGCTTGGGCTTACTAGATGTATTATTACCTTTTTTACTGATATTTACAATAACTTTTGCTGTTTTGCAAAAATCTAAAATTCTTGGTGATGGAGGTCGAAGGTTTAATATTATTATTGCGTTTGTCCTCGCCATGTCTTCAATCATTCCTCATATTATAGGTAGAGGTCCCGATGTTGTTATTGTTATAAATAAAGCATTACCTAATGTTTCAGTATTAATGGTAGCAAGTATGATGGTATTATTATTAATTGGAGTCTTTGGAAAAGATGTTAACATTGCAGGATCTGGACTTGAAGGTTGGGTTGTTATATTTTCAATTATTGCTGTAGCATACACTTTTTTAGTTTCGTCAGGATTACTTGCAAGACCTCCAGGTTGGTTAAGTTGGATAGTTGATCCACATACTAGATCACTTTTAGTATCAATCCTAGTATTTGGTATAATTGTATGGTTCATCACTAAAGATGAAAAACCTGAAGAAAAACGAAGAACTCTAAATGAAACTGTAAAAGAAGTATTTGGAGGTGCTATGAAGTAAAATGGCTACACTTTTAGACATTTCATTACTTGGACATTTTTCAGACGTCTTTGTAATTTTATTTGTCTTTACTGCAGTGTATGCAATTTTATTATTCAAAAATCCTTTTGGTGGAAACAAAGGTCTTAATGCATTACTAGCTTTTGGAATCTCTATGATTATGGCATTTCAACCAAAAATGCTTGGAATAATTAGTGATACTGTTCCTTGGGCTGTTGTTATGATGGTTATAATAATGTCTGTTTTTCTTGCAACTAGATCTATTGGTCTAGATCTTCCTACAGGCCTAACTAAAAATTTAGGTACTTGGCTTTTAGTTAGTTTATTAGTCATATTTGTAATTAATATTTCTATGAAATTTGGAGATACTGCAGGCCCTTATGTAGGTGGCGGAGTCAATGGAACAATAATTGATCCAGATAATGTTATTGCTAATGGTCAAGGTGATGTTGCCACAGATAGTTTTGCTGCAAATTTTGGAGCAACATTATTCCATCCTAAAGTTCTTGCAATGCTTTTAATTTTAATTATTGGTCTATTCTCAGTATTGCTTGTTGGTTATTGGACTTAAATTTGAGCAAAATTTAAATATAAAAATCCATTAACTATTTTTATGAATATTATTTTGAAATCTGTTTTTGTAGTAGTGGTTAATTAGATTTCATTGTCTTTTTCTTCTAAAATTTTGAAGATTATTTTTAGAAAGAAGACTTTAGAAAACTTTTTATGAATAAAAACAAACCAAAAATAAAAGGAGATAATTAAAATGGAATTACCAAGCAAATATGATTCAAAAATATCAGAACCTAAATGGCAAAAATACTGGGAAGACAATAAGATTTATGAATTTGACATTAATGATAAAAAAAAGGAAGTTTTTTCTGTAGATACGCCTCCACCTACAATTTCAGGAAAAATGCATATTGGTCATGCGTTTTCATATTCTCAACAAGATTTTGTTATAAGATATCAAAGAATGAAAGGAAAAAATGTTTTTTATCCTTTTGGAACTGATGATAATGGACTTCCAACAGAAAAACTTGTTCAAAAACATAAAAAAGTAAATTTAAGAAAGATTCCTAGAGATGAAGCAATTAGAATTTGTTTAGAATATTTAGAGGAAGAACGTCCTAAATTTATTCAAGATTGGAAAAATATTGGTATGAGTTGTGACTTTAATTTAAAATACTCAACAATCGATGATCATTCAAGAAAAACATCTCAAAAAACATTTTTAGAACTTATTAAAAAAGGACTGGCATATAGAAAAGAAGGTCCTATTATGTGGGATAGAGTTTTTCAATCTGCAATTGCTCAAGCAGAACTTGAAGATAAAAAACTTTCATCAAATTTAGTATATATTAAAGCAAGATTTGAAGATTCAAAAGACACATATTTGTTATATGCTACAACTAGGCCTGAAATGCTTTTTGGTTGTGTTGGAATGAGTGTTGAAGAAAAAGGAGATTATGTTACTCTTAAAATTGATAATGAATATTATGTTACTGGGAAAAAAACATATGAAGAAAAATTTAAAGATCTTAATTATGAATTAGAAGGAGAACTTAAAGGTAAGGACTTAATTGGAAAAAAAGTTATAATCCCTATTTCAAATAATTTAGTTGAAATTGATCATGATATTTCTGTAGCTGCAGATTATGGAACTGGCGTAGTTTATTTTTGCACATATGGTGGAATTGAATGCGTTGAATGGATGACTAGAAGACCAAAATGTGAACCTATAAACATATTAAACAAAAATGGAACTTTAAATGAAAAAAACAAAAGTTATGAGGGATTATTAACAACTGAAGCTAGAAAAAAAATAACTGAAGATTTAGAAAAACAAGGACATGTTATTAAAAAAGAAAAAATTGAACATATTGTTAATGTTGGTGAAAGATCAGGTGCTGAAGTTGAATACATTGTTTCAAAACAATGGTATATTAAATACCTAGATCAAAAAGAAGAATTCTTAGTTGCTGGTTCCAAATTAAAATGGCACCCAGTTCACATGAAGCATAGACTTGAAAATTGGATTAAAGGTTTAAATTGGGATTGGTCCATATCTAGACAAAGACATTATGGTGTTCCCATTCCAGTATGGTATGATAAATCTGGAAAAATGTATTTTGCTGATGAATCTCAATTACCTGTAGACCCAACAAAAGATAGACCTAAAGGTGTTTCTAAAGATTTAGAATTAATTCCTGAACACGATGTTTTTGATACTTGGTTTACTTCTGGAAGTACCCCTTTTATCTCAACAGGGCTTATGCCTAAAGATGTACAAAAAAGGTTATTTCCAATGAGTCTAAGACCTCAATCTCATGATATTATCAACTTTTGGTTATTTTACACTTTAGCAAAAACACAATTACTTCACAAAACTAACCCTTGGGAAAATGTAACAATTTCAGGTTGGGCTCTTGATCCACATGGAAGAAAAATGTCAAAATCAAAAGGAAATGTAATTTCACCTCAAGTTATGATTGAAAAATTTAGTGCTGATGCTCTAAGATACTGGTCATCAGGAAGTAAACTAGGAGATGATATGCCTTTCCAAGAAAAAGATTTACTAACTGGAAACAAAACAGTTACAAAACTTTGGAATGCAAGTAAATTTGCTTTAATGCATTTAAAAGATTATAATTTTGATAAACATGAATTAGAAGTTATGGACAAATGGGCTTTAACAAAATTACAAAAACTCATTAAATCTGCAACAGAATCTTTTGAAAAATATGAATATTCAAAAGCAAAACATGAAACTGATATCTTTTTTTGGCAAATATTTTGTGATAATTATTTAGAAATTGTAAAAGATAGATTATATAATCCTGAGAATTATCACAAAGGAGCTAGAGAATCTGCACAATTTGGTTTATATGAAATTGTTTTAAACATCTTAAAACTCTTTGCTCCAATTATGCCTTATATAACTGAAGAAATATATCAATTATATTTTGCAAAAAAAGATAAATCAAGAAGTATCCATATTTCTAATTGGCCATCATATAATAAAAATTATGTAAATGAAGATTCTGAAAAAACTGGAGATTTATTAGTTCAAATACTTTCACATGTTAGAAAATTCAAATCTGAAAATAGTCTTTCACTAAAAGAAGAATTATCTTTACTAATCATTAAATGTAATGACGATGAAAGAAAACTTCTTGAAACAGTTATTTTAGATTTAAAATCTGTAACAAAATCAAAAGATATTGAATTTGGGAAATCTGATAATTTAGAAGTTGAAATCAAAAAATAATTTTTTTATTTTCATATTATATTCTTTTCATTATTTCATGAATATATTTTTCATTCATTCCTTCGTTTCTTAGTTGTGTTCTTAAATTGTCTTTGTTAGAAATATCATAGTTTTTTTTAATATCATTAACCTTACTTTGAAGCATCTCTTCATAACTATCACTAACACTTATATGGTGCTCAAATAATAAAAATACAAAGACAACAATTATAATAACTGCTATTGGTAAAATTAAGCCAAAAGGTTTCTTACTTTTTTCAAACGAAGTAGAATATGCAAAATCTTTCAAATCTTCTAAACAACTTTCACTAATTGATCCTTTAACATCATAAGTCATTTCTACTTTATCTTCAATATCTGTAAAATGCCAAGCAATGATTGGATCTGCTTCTATAATTTGATAATTTTTACCATTAAAAAATATATTATCTGTTTTTTCAGCTAAACATTTTGGAATATTTTGATAATAAGAAAAATCATGCATTGGATTATCTGTTTCTATTGTAATTTTGTATCGTGTATATAATTCTCCATCAATATAAAACTCTTTTTTTTCAATTTTAATAGATTCTTTAATGTCTTCATACTCACCTATTTCTTCTTCACTTACATTTAAAGATCCATAGGAATCTTCAACCAAAGATTCAATATCTTCCAAATTTGAAGTAACTGTTATTTCTTCATCATATTTTTCTTCTTTAATTTCAATTTTTTTACAATCTTCTTCTTGGTTAGGATTTTTTATTTCTGGACATGTATCAACATCACCACAAATTCCATCTTCATCTATATCATTATTTTCATCATTTGGACATAAATCACACTTATCTCCAAATCTATCAAAATCATAATTACTTTGAGTTGGATTAAACAATGTTGGACAATTGTCATTGTTTCCACAAACACTATCTAAATCTAAATCATTTAATATGTCAATTGGGCAAATATCACATGCATTTCCAATTTTATCCATATCATCGTCTTTTTGATCTTGATTTGAAATTGTTGCACAATTATCTTCATAATCAATTATTCCGTCCCCATCACTATCTTCAACACAAGCAGAATCAAAATCACATGCATCTCCTATTTCATTTGAATCACAATCTTTTTGATTAGGATTATGTTTATATCTACAATTATCATTATTTCCACAAATATTGTCTTTATCTAGATCATTTTCTGTGTCAAAAGGACATTTATCACATGCATCTCCAAACCCATCATTATCTGAATTCAACTGATTAAGATTTCCTACAGTTGGACAATTGTCAATATCCCCACAAGAACCATCATTGTCAAGATCATTTGAAGGATCATTTGGACAAACATCACAACTGTCACCAATTGAATCACCATCTTTATCTAATTGCCCAGGATTATAATTTTCAGGACAGTTATCAAAAAGATCATCAATATTATCAGCATCTTTATCTGTTGCACATTTTGAATCAAAATCACATGCATCTCCAAGTCCATCTTCATCACAATCACTTTGGGAAGGATTTGCTTTAAAAACACAATTATCTTGATCTGCACATATATGATCTTGATCTATATCATTTTGTTTGTCATTTATACAAAAGTCACAACTGTCACCAATTGAATCACCATCTTTATCCTCTTGATTTGAATTTAAAACTCCTGGACAATTATCATTATTTCCACAAATCCCATCATTGTCTTGATCATTAAATGAATCCTTTGGACATAAATCACATACATCTCCAATATTATCTTTATCACTGTCAATTTGCCCTGAATTGGATATTGATGGACAATTATCATTTGCATCATTTATTCCATCTTTATCAGAATCAAGTGAACAAATAGAATCAAAATCACATGCATCTCCAATATTGTCTTTATCACAATCTCCTTGACTTGGATTATGATGATCAGGACAATTATCAACATTACTACAAAAATTATCAGCATCTCTATCGTTTTCTTTATCTCTATCACAAGTGTCACAAATATCTCCTATTCCATCAATATCTGTGTCTTGTTGATTTTCATTAAAAATTAATGGACAATTATCAATTTCTCCACTAACCCCATCTTTATCAACATCGTTATACTTATCATTTACAAAAGGATCACATCTATCCCCAATTAAATCTCCATCTGAATCATCTTGGTTAAAATTATAACTTTCGGGGCAATTGTCATAATAATCCATTATTCCGTCATCATCACTATCAGTTGAACAACTAGATTCAATATCGCATGCATCTCCAAGTCCATCAAAATCACAATCTCCCTGACTTGGATTATTTTTATCAGGACAATTATCAAGGTTTCCACAAATACTATCTGCATCAACATCATTATGTGGGTCATTTACACATGAATCACATATATCTCCTAGTCCATCAAAATCAGAGTCTTCTTGAATTGAATTTGCTATATTTACACAATTATCTTGATCTCCACATACTCCATCATTATCAAGATCATTATCTGGATCATTTTTACAAAAATCACAAGCATTTCCAAGTCCATCTAAATCTGAGTCTTCTTGATTAGGATTATAATCAATTGGACAATTATCTATTTCAGAACATAAATTATCACTGTCTTCATCATCAAATAAAGTACATGTTTCTAATCCACAAAATTTTTCACCATCACAAGAATTAATTGAACATTGTTCAATTATAGAATTTGAACCTTCTTCATCTGTATTTTCATCTAACAACCCGTCACAGTCATTATCTATTCCATCACATATTTCTAACTCAGGTCCAATTCCTCCTCTACATCCAGACCAATCTTCTCCATTTATACATGTTTGTTCTCCTTGTTCACATGCCCCTTCACTAATTCCACATTCTTTTTTATCTCCATCTCTACAAACACATCCTGCACCATTGTCTTCCGCCCCATCACAATCATTATCTACTCCATCACATACTTCTTGTGTTGGAAATGATGCACTACAACCAACCCATTTTCCATCATTACATGTTTCAGATCCAAATGAACATATACCTAAACTCGAAGATCCACATTGTCTACTTAAGTCTTCGTCTGTTTCTCCATTACAATTGTTATCTTTTCCATCACATACTTCAGATTCTTCTTGACAAGTTTCACATTCTTCAGTAATTTTTGAACTTAAAACTTCGCAATTTACTTCAACACAAACTCCTGCTTGACATTGACCTTGACCACTTTCTGGATAATCTAAAAATTCATATGGTGCGCTCGTTGAACATGTGTCAGCAGGACATTCAACATGTTCTCCACAACTTCCAGCAATATTATCATATACACATTTTCCTGCTTCACATCTTGCTTTTGTACATGAATTTCCATCATCACATTTTTCTACAGAACAAGGACATCCATAATCATCAACTTCACCAATACTTCCTTCACTAGGACATTTATCAATTGAATCATCAATTCCATCACCATCTGTATCTGTTTTTTCACATCCACTATCTGGTTGGTTTAAAAATATCGGATCTTCACAATCTCCACTACCCATTGTTCCTAAACAATCCGACACACTAACACTTTTAGGTTCACATAAATCTTCAACTTCTTGAACATAACAATTATACTCATTATTTCCACTTCTATATGGGCCAGATTTATCACATTCTTCAGGGATATCAGGACAAAAACCTAGTCCAACTTCTATTGCATCTCCAGGACATTCACCAGATCCTTCTACTCCTCTACAATTACTCCTATCTACTTTTTTCTTTTCACATATACTTGTTTGTATATTTAATTCAAAAGTATAGCAAGAATCTGAATTATGTCCTTCTCTATGAAATCCCGTATCATCACATTCTGTAACAACACATGCTCCTCCACAAGTTCTCCATGTAAGATCATCACAATCTTGACTAGGGTAACTAGAATCAACACAAGCACAAACACCTATTGGATTTTTTACACATTCAGGAGGTTTAATATGATAACATGTTTTTCCATCTGTTCCAAATTTTGTTTCTTCAACGCAATCTGGTTCTTCTATTGGAGGTTCTTGACCACTACAAGGAATAATTTCTTTAGGTACATTTTGAGGTTCTTCACATCCTGCTTTATCAACACATTCTTGTGATTGAAAACCATCCACACATATTGAAGTTGGAGTGCAAGACCAAAGCTCTACACAATCACCCCATTCTGAACAATCTAAATCTGGGGGACATTCAACAATTCCATACTCTGTATCACAAGTTTCAGAAAAACAAGCTTTTTGATCAAAATCTAAACAATTGATATTTCCAGAATCATAACAAGTACATTTGTCTGTAATAAATTCATCAGTTAAACAGTCTGCAAATGATGAACCTTCTCCTTCCAAATATTCTGACTTTAAAGTTTGTTCACATATTCCATTACTACAAAACTTTTCATATTTTGCATCAGAAAAACAATTTTGATTCATAATACAAGGACAACCTTCATAAATTCCTTCAGAATCTGGACAAAGATCTACGCTCTCATCACCAGGAGAAACTTCAGGATCTACGGTTATTAATGGTGGGCTTACGACTGGAAGCTCACACGCTTTTCTTAATTGATCTGCTTCACTTCCATCTCCATCAAACATTCCTATATCATAACTAGGATTACCAATACAGGTTTTACAAGGATTTATCGCAGGAGACCAAGTGTCTCCATTATCACTACTGACAAAACAATCATTTGAATTAAATATTTTTCTTGATATGTAATCATATTCTTCAGAAAAAGTAAGTGGAACTACTAATGATAAAATTATCACTACTAAAATCCCCTTTTTTATGGTTTTTTCCATCCCCATTATATATAGAGAATAACCTAGAGAAATATCTATTTAAACTTTTTCATAAGCTTAGTATTTCAATAATCAAAATTTCTGCAAAAAGCTTCTTGACAAATCAAAAATATTATTAAGTAGTATATCTCAAATATTTAATATGAAAAAAAGAGCACAGGTTACAATCTATATTATAATTAGTTTGGTTTTTGTTTTTTTACTGGCATTTTATTTTCTAACACAAAAAGATATTCAAGATGGAAGTCTTGATGTCGCTCAAGAAACAATGCAAACTTCCCAAATGAATGTTGATACAAAATCATATATTCGAAATTGTATTGATTTAACTCTTCAAAAACATATGGCTGATACTGGATTATCTGATTCTACCAAAGAAGAGTATGAAATTTATGTTGAAGATGGTGTTGTTGAATGTATTGATGGATTGTTTTCAAAACTAAGAGATCAAACATACGAAGTTTCTACAGGAGAAATTAAGGCAAGAATTGAGCTAAACGAAGAAACAATAATTGTTGAAATTAATTACCCTATTACTCTTAAAAAAGACAATAGTAAAGTTGAGTATGATTCTTTTTTAGAAACTTTCAAAAAAACTGCTTGGGTTGAATTTCCAGGAGGAGCTATTGAGGAAGATACTGTAGTTTTTTCCTCTGATAAAAGAGCATATATTGTTCTACCAGCAGGAGTTAAAATGAAAGATCAAAATGGTCAACCTATTGAAAAAATGGGAATTAAGGTTAGAGATAAACACTTTGACGGACTCGAAAATGGTGTTGTTATTGGAAATTTAGTTTTTGAAGGATTACCTGATGGACTTCAATTTTCTCAACCTGTTGAAATGGCAGTTGAATTTAGACCTCAAGACATTCCTGAGGGAATTAATTTAGAAGATTTAGCTTTTGTTGAATATGATCCTGAACACTTTATGTGGAGAGGAGTTCCTACTAGAATTGAAGATAATAGGATGATAGGAATGATTAAACATTTTTCTCCACCAAAAGGCGCAGGTATTTGTGATATTGGATATGATTTACCTCCTGGTTTAAACACTCTTGATATGGTTTTTATGCATAGATATGCTGATACAAACAATATCTTTACTGCTAACCATATGTTTTTAATAAGTGACGAATCAGAAACTATGGGTGCTATTGAACCATTTGAAAATGGAAATTATTATGATTATCTTTCAAGGTTTCCTGGCTCAACTATCAGATGGGGACACAATACTGTAAATTTTGAAGAAGGACAATATAGTTTAACTTTTGAAGATTGTATGATGGAAGAAAAATGTAATGATGGTACTCATTTTACAATACCTGTTGATGGAACTCTTGTTGAAAAATGTGATATCTGTGGTGATAGTGATTGTCCAACAAATATTGAAACAGTTACACATAATCCCTGTGGAACATCTAATTCTCATTGGCAGTCTCTTGGATTAAAAGATTTTGAAATAATTGAAAATGAAGGAACTCTAGATGAAAAAACAATTACTGTCTCAAAAAGAGTCTGTGAATGTAAAGCAAAAACAGAAGGAGAAACTAAATCTTTTGGATATTGTAAAAAATCCTGTGTAAGTGGTCAAAGAATGGGAGGCACATATTCTTCACCTGTCGCAATTCACTGCGTTGAAGTAGAAGGTAATGGAAATGGTTGTGCTATTCAATATGATGTCGAAGCAGTTTATCCAAAAGGAGATTATTGCTCATTCCAAAGAATATCAGGTAGTGACATCCTTGAAATACCTGACCCTGCTAGAGGTGTAAATCAACTTTGTGTTGTTGGTGTTCATTATAGTAATAATAATAACGATGCTGAAGGATATTGTGGCCCTAGATATTTTGTTAATGGATACAATGTAGATTATTGGGCTAGAAAATACGATTTATTAATGATTTAATTATTTTTTCTTACTTCTTTTTAGTAGTAAAAAAGAAACATTTAAATACAAATTGACATTTTTGTCTCACCATGAGCTATAGATTAAATACTCTTGATGGAAATGGAGCCGTATATAGGTTAAGCATATATAGTCCAATTCAAGCTAGAACTAGTTCTTGGAGTGCTCAAAGTTTTGGAAACTCTGAATTTTTTAAACAATTACCTGGAGAATTTAGAGATTATTTTAGACAAAATCCAAACCTCATACCTAAAACAAGTTCTTATGCAAACAAATTAGTTGATTTATACAATAAAAGTATTACTGCCATAAAAAAAGAAATTAACAAAAAATCTACAACTCCAAATTTAGATAATTTAGTTACAAATGCTATGCCTGCATAATTCTAGACAAATTTTATAAAACAAATAAGTTACCTAATCTTCAATGAAATTAATGACTATGTGGAAAAAAGCATTTAGTTTTTTAAAAAAACATAAGAGAATTGTTCTTATTTCTCTAATTGTACTTTTTATTTCTATAATGTTTTTTGAACAATTAAAAAAAATTATTTTCATGGTTGTATTTATTGCTGTTGCTAGTATATCAAAATTATATCATAAAATCATCAAAAGTACTGTTGTTATTGATTTTGTTTTATTTGTAACACTGTTAACTAGTCTAGTTTATGATAATAAATTACTTGGTTATGTTGTAGGATATAGTTCAGTTATTATTTCAGATTATTTAGCTTCAAAATTAAACCACCATTCTCTTGTTTCATTATTAGGTATGACTTTTGTTGTGTTTGTTTCTACATTTTTATCATTTTTACCACTAACAATTGCAATGGTAATTTTAGTAATATTATATGAAATCTATGCAAGTGTTGTTTATTCAATAATGGGAAGTCCAGTAAATCAAATTATTATATTTTTAATTTCACATTTTATTTCAAATATGATTATGATTTTTAGTTTTGCACCTATCTTAAGCTTATCTATGATCTAACAAGATTTAAATCTTAAAAGAAATTCAAATTATATAATGAAAAAAGTATTAATTTTTGATTATGATGGAGTTATTATTAACTCACTACCTGTTGTATTAGAAATTCTTGTTAAAGTTGGTCCAAAGTATGGATTAAAAAATGTAAAAACAAAAGAAGATCTTCAAGATATTTTTGATAATAATTTTTATGATGGAATAATTCAAAGAGGAGTTAAAAAAACTGACATAACTAAAATTATAGATGAATTCAAACAAGAATTAAAAAATAAACAAAAACATATACCTTTGTTTGAAGATATTAAAGAAGTTTTAGATGAATTATCAAAAAAATACACACTTATTGTAGTTACTTCAAACATGAGAACTATTGTTGAATATTTTTTAAAAAAATACAAAATTTCTGCGTTTAGTGAAACACTTGGAGCTGAAGATCATGTTAGTAAAGTTAAAAAAATTCTTTATGTAAAAGAAAAATATGATGCTGAAAAATACTATTATATTGGTGATACTGTTGGTGATATTCTTGAAGGCAAAAAAGCGAATGTTATAACTGTGGCAACTTCATGGGGCTACCATAATAAAGAAAGATTAGCAAAATCTACTCCAGATTATATATTTGATTCTCCTAAAGAACTATTAAAATTAATATAAAAAAAAGAAATAAATTATTTGTATTTTATTGTAACATCAGTACCTTTTTTTGCTTCAACAATTACACTTGCATCATCATTTTTACTTGACTTTTTTCCCTTACTTTTTTTGGTAGGTTTTTTAGCAGGTGCTTTCTTTTTTGTTGCTGGTTTCTTTTTAACTGCTGTTTTTGTTGATTTCTTAGCAACAGGTTTTTTTGTTGCTGGTTTTTTAGCAATTACTTTTTTTGTTGTTTTTGTTTTAGCAGTTTTTGTAGTCACTTTTTTGGATGTTGGTTTCTTTTTAACTGCTGTTTTTGTTGATTTTTTAACAACAGGTTTTTTGACCTTTTTATTGGCTTTAGTTAAATCTTTTTCTAATTTAGCTAATTCCTTTTCAATGTCACCAAAATCATCAACTTTTCTACCAGGTTTTTTTGCTACTTTAGGTTCAACCTTTTTAACTGGTTTTTTTACTGGCTTAGTAACCTTAGCTGGTTTTTTTACTGGTGCTTTAGTTACTTTTTTTACTGGTTTTTTAGTAACAACTTTTTTTGTTTTTTCTACTTTAACCACTTTTACAGGTTTAATTATTTTAGTAGTCTCTTGAATTTTAACACTAGGCACTTCAACTTTTCCTTTTTTAGATTTATAATAAGTTGTATACTTTAATGTATCATTAATTATACTTTCAATTAATTTATGATCCTTCCAACCTCTACTAACTAAATTTTCTCTAATTTGTGCTGGACTCATACCTTTTTTAATTGCCCATAATGTATAATTTTGAACTTTGTATAAATCTGGTGCAAGTCTTTTTAGATATACTGTATCTGTATCTTGTTCAAGCTCAACAATATCTCTTTCAAATTTCTTAATATCTGAAGCTTCCATTTCTTCAAACTTCTTAATATCTTCAAGATCATGTTGTGTTACTTGAGCCAATTTTTCTAATTCATCTAATTCTTTTTGCTCTTCAACTGTCATTTGTTGTAATTTTTGAAGTTGCTTTAGAATTAAAACTAGTAACACTAAAAAAAGCATAACTAGTAAAAAAAATATTTCAGGTAATGGTAAATTTAAAAATCCAAATACTATCATTTATTCCACCTCTATACCCTTACCTTTACTTTAATTTTTGATTTTGATTTGCTACCTTCAACATCTTGTTCAAAGGTAGGTCCATTTCCACCAATTTGATAGACAAATCCTTTTGCTTTGTATCCACTTTTATAATTTATACAATAAGGATTTGATACAAGTTCTCCAATCTTTATCCCACTTGTGCTTAATGCAGGCATATAATCAACAATTAAAGTTCCTCCATTTTTCTTTGCTATGTTAAATTCAATATCTACTTTGTCGTTTAAATTTTCATCATTTAATACATAGTAGAAATTTTTACATCTCTTACCTTTACTCAATGGATCTGCAGCAATTGCAAAATCTGGGAAGTTTATTTCAACTGGTATTTCTTCCATAAATTCTTCATCACTTGTTGTAACTTTTAATATGATGTTTGCTGATTCATAAGGATAATCTTTTACAAACATATTAAATTTAACTTCACTTCCTTTTCCTGGTTCTAAATCAAGAGTATGATAATCTTTTGATATAGCACCAATACCTTCAGGAGTTTCTAATTCAATTGATAACTGTTCAGTATTAGATTTTCCATTTGATATAAGGACAATAAATTCAAATTCTCCTAGAACATTTAATACATCTAGAGATTCAATTTCAAACTGTGCTAATTGTGAACAATCTACTTCATCAATATAACCATTACAATCATTATCAATTCCGTCACACTGTTCCAATACTCCTGGATTAACATTTGAATCTGAATCATCACAATCTTCACTTCCATAACAGTCATTATCAATCTCAAAGTAACTATCACCATCTGCGTCAACACAACCACTTGTTTCTCCACCACTTGTTGCTGGATCTTCACATAGTTCATCATCTGCGTCACATACTAATCCTACATCACAACTATCTCTTTTTCCATAGCAGTCTTCACATGCACATCCTTCTGGTTTAGTACATAGACCATCTGGATTTCCCATACAACCTGATTTTCCTCCGTGACCATCACAAGTATCATCACAAGTTCCATCTACACATAATGCTGTTCCTTCGGGACATGAAAAATCCCTTAATTCCCTACAAAGTTGAGTATTGTAATCACAAAGTGCTCCTGCAACACAACTATCTTGATTGTATGAACAATCTTCACATGCACATCCTTCGCCTTGTTCACAAACTCCATTAATTGGACCACTACACCCTGCTTTTCCACCATTATTTTCACAGGTATAATCGCAAGTTCCATCTGTGCAAAGAGTTGTTCCATCTGGACAACCACATACTTCTTCTGCACACACTGCTCCATTTGTACAACTATCTTGTTCATCATCACAATCTTCACAACCACATCCTTCGGTTAGTTCACATTTACCATCTGGATTTCCAATACATGTTGCAAGTTCCTCACAGTATTCTCTACAAACTCCATCACTACATAAACTAGTTCCTGGAACACATAATTCAAATGGATCTCCACAAGTTTCAGTATCTGTATCCCATGCACACCCAAATCTTGAAGATGCTGCGTCACAAGGATCATAATAACAAGTATAATCATTATTATATTCTGAACATTCCATATCGTCTTCACAATCTTCACAATAATCTCCAGGATTACTTATTGCACTTCCAAGGAAATCATATGAAGAATCTGTATCAACCCAATATCCTCCACAATCAAATAAACACATATCTGCATCACAATTTGCTTGTCCAATTAAAAATATTTCTTGACCACAACTTCCTGGTTCATCACATTGTAATGCACAAACAGGATTTGCATAGTCAAATGGATTTAAATATGGATTTGTAAAATCATATCCAATGTATATTTCATCTTTATCAATTCCTAGATCAAAATTAATTACATATTCTGATCTAAATGCAAAACAATCCATATCATCCTCATCAATATTTGATGAAAATTCAATTGTTTTTAGATCAGGTGATAATGTTAATCCATCATTAGATTCCCAATCAATTTCTCTTAATTCTTTGAATTCATCAGTTACAATTGTCCCACTAACTCCGTCTTCATCATAAACACATAAAAAATATTCACAATTAGCATCCCAGATATAAACACCTTCTTCTGTAAAATCAGGTTCATCAACTAATCCATCACAATCATTATCTCTTCCATCAATACTTGTTTCTGGCATTTCATCAGGAACACATACTCTACATTCATTTTCATCACTTGTTGCAAAATAAAATGGAACTACCGTTGGATTTTCATCTCCAGTCTCTAATTCAAAATAAACTTTTGCTGGATCTGGTACTACATCATTAATTGTAAAATCATATTCAACATTTCCATCTGAATAAAAAGTAAAACAATCTTGACCAGATGTAACATCTAATTCAAAATTTATTTCTGTTGGATTATTAATATCATCAACAATAACTGAATCACTTGATTCCATTGCCTCATTTCCAGGCAGATTTAAATTAATTGAACTAAATGATGTAACTGAAGTAATTGTTCCTTTAAAAGTATCAGTTCTCCCATTATCTGCGTCACTACTGACACACATTTTATATCCACAATTTACCTCAAATAAATGCATGGATAATTCTTTACCTATAACATAATCTGTACATGAACATAGAGTTGTATCACATTCTTCATTTCCAGCTGAACAATCTCCATCAACTGCACAACCGCCACAAGCAGTTGCATCACAACCACCATTTTCATATTGACAATTACACATTATTCCACTACATCCTGTCCTAACAAATTTAGTATTATTGCCTTCGTCTCCTGAACATGTGAAGTCATCACAAACATATTGTGTTGTTCCACTAACTGCTTCACATTCTTCATTATATGGTTCTTCTGTTGAAAAAATATTATCTCCACAATAAAGACATTCTTCTTCATAATATAAATTACATAACTCAATGTCTGCGTCATCAATGTATCCATCTGAATTTATATCATAATCTGAATCATAAGCTGCTGAACTTGCAACATCAATAGCTGTTATATCTTCTGAATCAACTCGTCCATCTGAATTTACATCACAAATTTCACATAAAGAAGTACATGAACTATCTGCATACAAAGTCCATTCATAGGCTCCACCATTGTTTTCACAAACACCTTTTACTCCGCCTCTAACTAAACAATATTCATAACCTGCATCTCTACAAATTCCTAATTCATCAACACATTTTGAACTTCCTGCACAACAAGCTTTATATTCAACTTCCTGACCATTAACAATTAAATAATTACTTGTACCTTCTTCTCTTGATTTTGTTCCTAGAGCTAATTCTCCATAATCATCTCCACAACAAACTTGATCATCATTTTTTCCATTTGGAGCATCATCTATTGCGTTTTCACATTGTTTATTTCCTGCGCATTCTAACCATAATGCTGTTCTTCCTACAACATCATCAACTGCTTCACATGCTTCTTCTAAAATATCAGGATCTAACCATCCACCTTGAATCCCATCTTCAGTATAGCAATACTCATATTCATTATCTCCATCAGAATCAATAGCAATTCCTTCTACATAAGAATCTCCAGATTCATCAATACAATCAGTAGGATTATCTGAACAATGATTAACTGAATCTAATGAAACACAACTATCCCAAGTTTCATAATCGTAAGTATAGAAATCAAAATATTTTCCTTGATCATAAATATCATAAACAGAAACATCAATTCCTTCTTGAGAATTTTCTTTAGGACAATAATATAAATTCTTATATTTTAAATTTAAAGTTCTTGTTTTTGAACAAACAGCTGAATAATCTCCTTCATCCTGAGCTGCTTTAATACTATTTCTATTTCCTGTAATTTCAATTGTTATTGTTGGTTCAGGAGATAAATCAACACTAAGAGGAATTGAAAAAGTATGTGTAAAATCATAATCTCCATGTGTGTTTGATGTATCAGTCCAAGTATCTGTTACACCACCACCATAATCAACATCAATAGTAACATCTCCGCAATAACCACTGTGTCCTGAAACTGTAAATGTTCTTGAACTATCTGCTTCAGTTATACATGGTGTTGTTAAAGCAACGTTAGTCATAGATGCTGCATAATAACTACAACTTGTCCCACTACATCCTGATTTAAATTGTGTTTCGCAAGTTACTGGACATGAACCTCCACATCCATTACCACCACATTCTTTTCCACCACAAGAAGGTCTACAAGGAGGAGGATTGTTTTTGTTTTTGTTTTTGTTTTTATTGCAACTAACACAAACATTGTACCAAACCTCCTTCCCCTCTGCATCTGGCCATGAATAATATCCTGGTTGAGGTGCATTTGATCCCCAACTTGGAACATTATAACTATTACTTTGAACTTCATCAGATGTACAACCTCCTGAACAACAAGAATGAGTATCCAAACAATCTGCGTTTACATTTTCAGCTGTCATTGCACCAAAAACAAAAATTATTGCTAAAATAATTCCTAAAGACAAAAAATTTTTTAATTTCATATTTTATAAACCCTCTTTTCATTATTCGATTTTTATATACATAAACTTGTTTTATTCTGGTTTATAAATGTTTTGAAAAAATCTAACTTTTCAAGACATAAAGTCAAAAATTTAAGGTAAATTAAAATTAGATAAAATTTCTGCATCGTATAAAGGATAATTGTATATCTTTAACTCATCAATTACCATATCTTTTGTATCTCCAACAAATAAAGCTGCATCTGAATCAAATAATTCAAAAGAACTAAGAGAATTACCTTCTTGAATTCCATTTATAAAAACTTTTAATCTATGTCCATTGTAAGTTATAGTTAAATAATACCATGTATCTTCTTCAATCATTGTCACACTCTTTGATTGTTTTCTATTTGAACAAGTTTCATCATCGCAAATTTCAATTATAATTGTGTTATTATTTGACGTTAAGTCATTTGTATGTTTTCTTAAACAAAAAGATTGATGATCTTGAGGTCCAAATCTTTGACAGAAGATTGTTTTTGCATTTTCTAAATCCTCAAAATAAATCCAAGTTTCCACTGAAAAACAATTTTTCAAGTCATATTCTAGTAAATCTGGCCAAACAATTGCATCTAATATATCATCAAATAATACAGCTTGACCAATTTTTGCATTATTTGTTGGATCAACACCTACTGCATTTCCTCCATTGTTTAAACTAGAATGATCGTGTGGATCATCATCAAAAGGTGCATAAAATATCATTTGTCTATTTTGATTAATGCACAGATTTTCACATGTTGCACTACACCCATCTCCATTTAGATTATTTCCATCATCACAATCTTCATTCCCATTTATAATTCCATCACCACAATATTCTGTTGTTACACAAGTTGTATAAGTACTACAGTCTGCCAAACAATCATTATTTCCTACGTATCCATCAACAGTTGTACAAGCAGCTCCGACTTCAGAATCACAAATTTCATCACCTATTCCTGTTGCTCCATTTGTACCTAATCCATTTGGATTTTGTGTAATAGTGTCTCCACAATATGTTAATTCACATATATTGTTACATAAATCTGTTTGATCTGTGTTACCATCATCACAAGTTTCAATTCCTTGCCAAACATATCCATCTGTACAATCAGCATCCTGACAATTATCTAAACATGCATCAGTGTTTACTAAATTACCATCATCACATTCTTCTCCAAAATCCAAAACTCCGTCACCACAATTAGCAATGGTACAATCATTTCTACAAGCATCATTATCATTATCATTTCCATCATCACAAATTTCTTCTCCATCCCATAAATAGCCGTCACCACAAATTGCATCCTGACAAGTGTTTAAACATGAATCAGTATTATCCCAGTTACCATCATCACATTCCTCTCCAAAATCTAATATTCCATCACCACATCCTTCAAGCATTATTGAAAATAATGCATCACTTCTTGTTTCAGGCAAACCTTCTTTTGTAAATTTATTAGTATTACAATCTAAAATTTTTAAATTTTCATTTATTCTATCATCAAATTTAATTTTTGAGTCTCCTGATTGTTTTGCTTCAAAGACTAAAACTGCAACATTTCCTGATCCAGTCACACAATTACTTCCTAAATAACCATAACTGTATCTTCCTATACTATCATCAATATGTTCAGGAGAATTTTCAAAATTAAATATTAATTTGTAATCTTCAAAAAGAGGATTTTTATCTTTAAATTCTATACTTCTAATTACTGGTCTTGCTTCAACAAATTCTACCATATCTGGATCATATTCAACAGTAACTGTAAAACTTTTTGCGTCTTCAATACAATGTAGACTTACATATAATTCAAATTCCTCACCAACTCTAACACTAGAACTAAGCACATCTAAACTTGCTTGATTTTTAGATATTCTAACACCATCAAAATCATTCTTTGTAACACAATGTTCTGTGTTTGTTAAATTAATTTCATCAATAAAACTTCCTTTTACATGAATAGGAAATGCTGCAAAATGTTCGATTCTTACATTTCCATTTTCAATAACTTCAATGTGTATAAAATTATCTTCAATAGACATATTGTAATCCTGACCAAATAACTTAACTGGAACATCAAAACGTCTCATATAATTATTATTAAATGATGATGCTAAAACAATTTCATTAATTATACTATCAGCTAAACTTTTCATAATTAACTCTTCTTGCTTAACACTAATTTCATTCATTCTGTCATTTATTACATAAATAAAACCAGATAGTGCAAAAAATACTAAACTAAAAATCATAATAAATTCAAAAGAAATTTGAGATTTATTTTGCATTATCCATGATCACCTTGTGTATCATTTTTACATGTATGGTCTTCTAAACCAACTTCATAATCAGGACTACATAAGCCAAGTCCGTGTTCTTTAATTGTTGTAACACCTGCTGGATTAATCTGTCGTCTGTCTTCACCTAATTTTGTTAACATTGAGTTTTCTGTATAATAAGAAGGCTCATCAACTACCCAATCTGCTGTAATTTTCTGATCATTTCCTCTTGATCGTCCTTCATAATCATATGCGTATAACCCTATAACACTAATATTTACACTTTTTGTTGATGTTCCTCTCCAAGAAACAATTCCATCTTTGTCTCTTAAATCATAAATTGCATCTGCTTCAATAACAATAAACCAAGGATTTTCTTGACTAATATTTCCTGTTGTAATATTAATTTCCAATTTTTTTACAACAATACCCATGTCTTCTAAAAGTTCTGAAATATTTTGAATCAATTCATTGCTTGTATACTTTTTTTTCATATATCCTGTTGCAATTAAATCAATTGGTGACCCAAATTTATCTATTAAAATTCCGTCATCAATTGTGTCTTCCATTGCTTTAAATAAAGTCTTATCAATATCCCAATTTTCATCATAATAATATTTTGATAAACCTTTCATTGAATTCTTACCTGAAACATAAATCATTTTTTCAAAATAATTTTCTTCCATATCCTTAATTAAAGAATTTAACACTTTTATTCTAGTTCGTGTAACTTCAATTTCTGATTCTTTGGATGATATATCTGAAGCTAATTGAGTCATAGTCATAAATAATACAATTATTAAAACACTAACAATTGAAAAAAATACTCCTTTTTGATTAAGTTTTATTTTTCCCAAACCTTGTAAGGATTGAGAAAATTGTCTTCTCATTTTTCCCAAATCTTGTTGGAGTTGAGAAAAATGTTTTCTCATTTTTCCCAAAAGTTCACCTCTAAAGAATAAGGTCCCCAATATGTAACTTGACCATTAACACTATTTTCAATATATCCAAACAAAACTCTTTTTGATGTTATTAAATTTGGTGTATTAATTTTATCACCATCAATATACATTTGACGATTATCAATAATTAATTCTACACCATACAAATCTTCTCTATATATTTCATCGGAAATTCCAGTAAATACATCAATAAGTTCTTGTCTTTTAAGAATATCACCTTCATCATATAAATAATATAATTCACCTAAATAATCAAGCATACTTTGATCCATATTCAAGATATCTCCATTATTACACTGTTGTTGTACATCCTGAATTGAACATTCACAACCATAACAAATTTCATTTAATTTAACTGACGCCATTATATCCATAAAATTTTCTGCAGCTAATGCTAAAGGAATATCGTCTGTTTCTGTAGGTTTAGATGAAGAAATAATCATAAATCCAATCATTAAAATAACTAGAGCAAATATTGCATCCATTAAAAAAAAATATGCTCGACGATTCACGCTCTTTCACCACACATTAAAACTTTTAATTGTACAATATCTTGTTCAAATAACACAGGTTTAGAAACCACAATTGATTCATCAGATTTGCAATAAGGGATAGCATCTTCATAAGTTAAAACTTTATTTGTTCCACAAGGAATTTCTCCAATAATTGCATCATTTAAAATTATAATAGAATAATCTTGAGAGTTTTTACTATATACTTCAAAATTTCTAATAATATCAGATCCATTCTGCAAATATATACAATAATCAATATCTGAAAACGCTGTACTTTCAAATGATTGAAAATAATGTTCATATGCAATCAAAGGATTATATCCAGCTAAAAAAATATCAAATTTACTTACACTCATTACTTTAGAATCATCTAAAAAAGAATACTCATTATAGATATTACTTATTTTAGAAAATAAAATTTCTGAATTTACATCAAGTTCTCTATTTGTTGAAAAATAAGAATCATTAATTGCAAAGAAAAAAACTGAAAGTGCAAATAAATATAATACAAAAGTTAAAATAAAATCCATACTAATTATCTGGGCCTTTCTCAATAATATACACCTAATTTAAATCTGGAGAAAAATCTCCAATACTTACACAAAAATCTTCTCCATAATTACAATCAACTGTTGAAGTCACTTGAATGTTTTTTGGTCCTTTATTATAATATCTTTCTATCATACATTCACAAAAACTGTAACTATTACAAAAATCACAAGGTTTAGTTTCTAAAGCCCTAATTGGAATATCTGAATAAAAAGTTACTTCCTCAGTTCCATGAGAAGTTAAAATTGTAAATCCTAAATAATATTCGTTGTTATCTGGAACAGCTGTTATATACATATTATCAATTTGAGGAGGCATATCAAGTTCAATTGTAGATTTTGATGGAGGACCATAATAATGCATTTTTTTTGCTTTTAATAAAACCATGTCAGACAATTCATTTAATCTTGATTTTAAAATTTGATCACTTGATTGCATAACATAATTCCTAAACATATAAACACTAGGAAGAAGAATCATCATAGAAATTGCAATTATTACCATGAATTCTACTGAAACCTGTCCCCTCTTTTTCATAATAGAAAAATATTGTTAGTAGTTATATATAATTTTCTATTGAGATGTGTGATTTTTTAATCACAATAAAAATAATATTGGCACAGACGAACATTATTTGAATGTTCTACTCAGCTAATTTGTAAATATCAAACACTTCTTTACTTCCTAACTTAACAAAACTACCTAATTCTCCAAATTTAGTTGCATACTCTGCCATTTTTTGCATATCCTCTTCTTTTACATCTAAATTTAATTCAGATATTGCTATAGGCATTCCAATTTTTCTAAAGAATTCTTTTGTTGCTGCAATTCCTGCTAAAGCTGTCTCTTCGTCATTTCCAGGTATTCCCCAAACTTCAATTGCAAATTGTATAAATTTATTCATATCTTGTTTGTATGTATATTTCATCCATGCTGGAAATATAATAGCAAGTCCAGCACCGTGAGTTATATCATAAAAAGCTGAAAGTTCATGTTCAATTCTGTGAGTTGCCCAATCTTCAACTCTTCCAGTTCCAAGAAGTCCATTATGTGCTAAAGTTCCAGCCCACATTATTTCTGCTCTGGCATCATAATTTTTTTCTTCCTTTAATACAATTTTTGCATTTTTAATTATTGATCGCAAAACTGCTTCACATAGTTTATCGGTTACATCTACATTTTTTGTATTTGTAAAATATCTTTCAAAAATATGTGCCATCATATCTGTTACACCAGCTGCTGTTTGATAAGCAGGTAATGTAAAAGTTAATTCTGGATTTAATATTGAAAAAACAGGTCTTAAACAATCCGCCATTATTGCTAATTTTCTATTTCCCTTTGAAACAACAGATGCTGGGCTAGCTTCACTTCCTGCGGCTGGTAAAGTTAAAATTGTTGCTATAGGTAAAGCTTTTTCAACTTGAGATTTTCCCTCAAATTGATCCCAAAAATCTCCCTCATAATAATATCCTGCAGCAATAGCTTTTGCACTATCAATTACTGAACCACCACCAACTGCTAAAATAAATTTAATTCCTTCTTTTTTACAAAGTTCAATTCCTTCATACACTAATTCTGCGCGAGGATTAGGAACAACACCACTTAATTCAACATATGTAATTCCAGCATCATTTAGTGATTTAATGATTTTATCATAAAGACCTGTTTTTTTAATACTTCCAGATCCATAATGTAGTAAAACTTTTTTTGTGTGATTTTTTAACTCTTCACCAACTAAGTTTTCAGTGTCTCTTCCAAAAATAATTTTTGTTGCACATTGAAATTGAAAATTTTCCATTTTAAAGATTAAAAAAATAAACAGATATTAAAATCATATGTTAAAATAATAATCTAGAATACATTAAAAATTAATTTTAAATACTTGAACACTTAACTTAATTTCATGATTCAACAAAAAATTCATGGAAATCAAAAAAAATTAATTAGTACTGATATGTATCTAAAAACAATCTATGAATATGAAAAAGATCATAACTTAAAATCTAAACCTGTTCACCTTTCCAAAATACTTAATATATCTAAATCTAGTGTATCTGAAATGATAACTAAACTTGAAGATGAAAAATACTTATCATATAAATCTTATGGAAAAATAACTCTCACAAAAAAAGGTATTAAACGAGCAAAAAGTGTTAGTAAAAAATTTGGAATAATTAAAAAATTCCTAATTGAAAAATTGGGTGTAAAACCAAATAAAGCGGATATTGAAGCATGTAATTTAGAACATGCTTTTTCAAATTCTACTGTAAAAAAATTACAAAATATTTAATTTTTAAACAAAACATATCGTCTAGAAACATTTATAAATAGTTAGGATATCCTAACTTTTTATAAGGTAAACCTTACTTTGGTGATAATATGATTGTAAACTTTTTAATAACATTTAGAGAAACACTTGAAGCCGCAATAATTATTGGAATTATTCTTGCATATTTATCTAAAACTAAAAATACGAAATACAATAATATTGTATATATTGGATTAGGATTTGGAATTATTGGAAGTATTATTTCTGCATTATTATTTAATTCACTAACCGGTGGGTTTTCAGGTAGAACAGAAGAAATTTTTGAAGGGGTTGTAATGATAATTGGATCTCTACTTTTAAGCTCAATGATTTTATGGATGATGAATCAAAAACATGTAACTAAAGAACTTCAAGAAAAAATTTCTGTAAATATTGACAAAAACCAAAGATTTGGTTTATTTATGTTAGTATTTTTATCAGTTCTTCGAGAAGGTATTGAAACAGTAATATTCTTAGGATCTGCTTCTCTAGTCACACAAGATTATGGAATCGTTGGTGCTTTTAGTGGAATAATTGTTGCATCATTTTTAGGATATCTAATTTTTGTAACTTCAATTAAAGTTAATGTGAAAAAATTCTTCAATGCATCAAGTTTATTGCTTATTTTTTTTGCAGCTGGACTTATGGCACATGGAGTTCATGAATTTCAAGAAGCCAAAATTCTTCCTATTTTTGTTGAACATATTTGGGACATCAACCCTGCTACCCCATTAGAAAATCAAGGAATATATCCAGCATTACATGAAAAAGGAGCAATAGGATCAATAGCAAAAGGCCTATTTGGATATAATGGAAATCCAAATTTATTAGAAGTTGTTACATATTTGGTCTATATGGTTATTATTTTTTTAATTTATCAAAAAATTGAATTGAAAAAATTAAAAAATTACTAGCGTAAACTTATTAAACTTAAATAATTCTATAATAATTATGAAACCAGGAGATAAAGTCAAAATCTTAACACAAGATAAAGAATATGAAGGAACTTTAATGCCTTCACTTCAAGAAACAGGAAAAGACACTTATATTTTAAAATTAAAAAATGGATACAATATAGGTATAGAAAAAAAAACAGTAAAAAAAACTACTGTATTAAAAGAATACATTCCTGCTAAAAACAAAAAAGATAAAATTGAGCAAGACAATTCTCTACCAACAATTTCAATTCTTCATACTGGTGGAACAATAGCTTCTAAAATTGATTATAGAACTGGTGCAGTTTACAGTTCATTTTCCCCTGAAGATCTATTAAAAATGTTTCCTGAACTTTCTAAAATTGCTAATTTTAGATCAAACTTAATTTCTAATATGTGGTCTGATGATTTACGTTTCAAACATTTTGAAGTTATAGCTAAAGCTGTACAAAAAGAAATTAAAAAAGGATGTCAAGGAATAATTTTAGGAATGGGAACAGATAATTTAGCTGTTGCAAGTGCTGCTATGTCATTTATTTTGGAAGATATTCCAATTCCCTTAATATTTGTAGGTGCTCAAAGATCTTCAGATCGAGGAAGTAGTGACGCTGCAATGAATTTAATTTGTGCAGCTGAATTTATAACTAAAACTGATTTTTCTGGAGTTGCCATTTGTATGCATGAACATTCAAGTGATGATACTTGCGCAATTTTACCTGCATGTAAAACCTATAAAATGCATTCATCAAGAAGAGACGCATTTCAGCCTGTAAATGATACTGCTATTGCAAAAATAAATTTTAATACAAATAAAATTGAATTTTTACAAAAAAATTATGTGAAAAAAGATCTAAAAAGAAAATTAAATCTAAAATCAAATATGGAAAATAAAGTTGGTTTATTAAAAATTCACGTTCATATGGATCCTAAACAATTTGAATTTTATAAAGGATATAAAGGTCTAGTTATTGAAGGAACTGGTTTAGGCCACACACCTGGCCAAGCACCTAATGAAATTAGTAATATCCATAAAAAAATTTATCCTGCACTAAAAAAAGTAATTGATTCTGGTTGTGTTGTAATTATGACCACTCAAACTATCTTTGGACGGGTTCATATGCATGTTTATGACAAAGGAACTGATTTAACTAGTTTAGGAGTTATACCTGGAGAAGATATGTTAGCAAATACTGCATTTGTAAAACTTTCGTGGCTTCTAGGAAACTATTCTAAAGAGGAAACTAAAAAACTAATTTCACAAAATCTTCGTGGAGAAATTAATGAAAGATTAACTGAGGATATGTTCCTCAATTAATCAAACGTTTAGTTAAATAAATTTTAAAAAATATTTTTTAAAATTAAAAAAACTAAATTTTCTAAGTCCAACTTATAGTATGTTTTGATAATAAACATTTTTGCCATAAATCATTTGCATTAGGTTCACATATTGCTACTTGAACAAGCTCAGACTCTGAACAGGATTCTAACATTACAGAAGATATTTGAGCTGCTTTAACTCCTTCTCCATCCAACACAAACTGATAATACTCACTGTCTGACATATATTCAGCACCCCATTCCCTTCTTGCAACATCTCCTACAGGACAACCTTCTTTTATTTGTTGAATTGAATGTGTAATTTCATGTCTAAACAGTGTATTAATATCTTCTTCTGATAAACTTAAAACTGAAGATTTACAATGTACTCCTAATATTCCACACCCTGTTGAACTTCCTGTTGCACACAATGCTCCTGAACTTATGAAGTTATTTACGCAATCTTGATTTGTCGTTAATACATATCCTTTTTCAGGTATAGAGTATTCTTCATAAATCTCTTGTTTAATCGTATTAAATATCTTATTTGCTTCACCAGAATAAACATTAGTATTTTTTGAAAATGAAGAAATATCATAATTAATTTTTGGTATTAAAGCATTTGAATTTAATAAAAGATCACTTTGCATACCATTATTTATTGGAGGTTCTATATTGCTAAATCCGTTAATCTCTTGCTTTTTTGCGATTCCAAAAAAAGTAGTATATCTTGTACTTGCAACTAAAACTCCTTCTTCGATTCTTGATTCCAAAGTACCCCATTGATTTGTACCTATCACCCACCAAGCAATTGCTAAATTATTATATTCAGCTTCATCAAAACCCATTGATTTCAAATCAAACCTTAATTCAAATGGATCACTCGCATATACATTTAAAGGAAGAATACCATAAGTTAGATAATTTTCTAAATCTTCTTTTTCAAAATATCTACTATCAACTACTAATAAATTAATTTCATTAATTTCATTTCCCATATAATCAACAAATTCAATATCTTGTAATTCAATATTCAAATTTCTATCTGAAGACGAAATTAATCCTTGATCTCCTACTTTATTAAGTTTTATAATATTATGTTTTTCAAACTTTATAGAATAATCTTCAAATGTAAATTTTTGATCCTCTTTTGACAATTGTATTGGATATATAATTGTTATTAACAAATTTTTATCATTAATTTCCACATTTGTTGATGTCTCCTCTTCCACTATTTTGTATCCTCGATCCTTAAGTAAAATCAGTAAATCTGACATACAAAGTTTAATCTTATAACTGACAAATGATTCGTATTCTTTTTGACTTGTTAAATAAATTCCAAATTTAACATTTGCTTCCTTAATTGTAAGAGTTGCACATTCATCAAAATAATTTTGAAAAGTATCAATTTCATTTAAAAATTGTTTTGAATCCTTTTCTTTTTGTTCAATTAGTTTAATATCTTCTTTTTTCCACTTAATAAGAAGAAACGCCAACATAATGATTAATAAAATTGCAAGAATAATATATAAAGTACTTTGTGCTTTTTTCATAATTAATAGTAAATCTAAAAAGTAAAATTAAATAGTTTACGGTCTCTTTCTCATCATTGTTCTTGGAAACGGAATAAACATCAAACTTTTAATAAGGTTTGATCAAAACAAATTAAGAACTACTTTTTAAAAAAGTAGTTCGAATTAAGGCCTCTTTCTCATCATTGTTCTTGGAAACGGAATAGCATCTTTTATGTTTTCTAATCCACATATCCATCTAACAACTCTTTCAACACCTACACCATATCCAGAATGAGGAACTGATCCATATTTTCTTAAATCTAAATACCAGTCATACATTTTAGGATCTTCGCCTTCTTTTTTTAGATATTTTTCTAATTCTTTAATATCTGTATCTCTTTGAGATCCACCAATAATCTCACCCATTGCTTCAGGAGCTAACATATCAAAACATAATGCAACAGGTCCAGGCAATTCCTTTTCTTCCTTAGAGTTTAACTTTTTTCGTTCTTTGTAAAAAGCCATTATTTCTTTAGGATAATCAACAACAACAATAGGTGTATCAAACAATTCCATTACCTTTTCTTCTTCTATTGTTCTTAGATCTTTTCCCCACTCAATGTCCATACCTTTTTTTTCTTTAAGAAGTTTAAGAACCTCTGTATATGAAACTGTAGGAATGTCTTTCTCTACAGTAGGTTTTAATTTTTCAATATCTCTCCCAAGAATTTCTAGATCTTTTTTATTATCTTCTAAAACTCTTTTTACAATAAATTTAATTTCATCTTTTGCCACTTGTGTAACTTCATCTAAACCCATCCAAGCAGCTTCCATTTCAGCCATCCAAAACTCTGCCAAATGTCTACTTGTTTTAGATTTTTCACTTCTAAATGTTGGACTCATATTGTAAATTTTTCCTAAAGAAAATACTGCTGCTTCTGCATATAATTGCCATGATTGTGCTAAATATACAACATCATTAAAATATTTTACGTCAAATAATGTTGATCCACCTTCACATGCATTAGGCTGAAAAATTGGCGCTTCAAATTCATAAAATCCTCTTTTTCTAAAAAACTCGTGAATTGCACCTATAACTGTATGTCTAATCTTAAGCATAGCGGTCATTTTTCTACTCCTTATCCATAAATGTCTTTGATCAAGTAAATATTCAGTAGATTGATCTTTAGTTATTGGAAAAGGTTCAGAAATTTGCACGATTTCTAAATCATTTACAGAAACTTCAAATCCTGTAGGCGCTCTCTCATCTTTTTTAATAACTCCTGATAATTTTAATGAAGACTCCATAGTTAATTTAATAGCTTCTTCGTATAATTTTGGATTTTCTTCTTTTTTAATAATACACTGAATAATTTCAGACTCATCCCTTAAAACAATAAAAACAAATTTATTAGAATTTCTAATTCTATAAACCCAACCCCTTAAATCAACTTGTCCTTGTCCTTTGTCAATTGCTTCTTGAACTGAGATATAATCTTTTGCCATGTAAAAAAGGAAAGTTAATGAATTTAAAAATCTTGATTTTTAATAAAACCTCAAAATTTTCCAAATCTTTTTAAATTTCTTATGCTTTTTTTCGCATAAATGAAAAAATCAAGAAGAGCAAAAAAAGAAAAAAGAAATAAAGCATTTATCGTCATTGTACTAATCCTATTTTTAGTATCCAGTATTGGTGGAGTTGTTGTTTATTATGGAGCTGATGATCAAAGTTCATTCACAGTTAATGTAGAAGGGACTAGATATAGGTTTAAAGTTACTTCAGACCAAAATGGAAACGCATACTACTCTGTTAAATCAAAAGACTCAGAATTTACTACATTTTATCCTCCTCAAAACTTACTTTTGAATATAGAAGAAAATATGCAAGACTCATTAATTAATTCACCCTATTTTTATCTTTCAATTGACCCAGAAAGTGAAAATATGGATCTTCTTGATTATTTAAGATGGGACATAAGACAAAACCTTCCTATAAGTAAGTTTTTTATTGAAGGGATGACGTCAGAATATGAAGGATACACACTCCCAATAGTTAATTGTCAAAATGCTACTACAACTATTCCAGTTGTAATTTTAAAAAATACAAATGTAACAAATATCACTTCATCAAATAATTGTCTTGAAATGAATTTTGCGCCACATCAGGCAATGCAAGCTAGAGACATGTTAATTTATTTGATGCAAGGTATAAAACCAGGTGTTGATTATGGTAACTAAAAACAAAACAAATTCAAAAACAACTAAAAAAATAACAAAAGAAGAAAAAACAACAAAAAAACCAAATTTAAAAAATGATAAACTCTTATTAATTTCAATTGGAGTTATTATTGCATGTGTCTTAGCTTTAATTTTATTGCCTAAGTTTGTTAATAATAATGATCCTGATGAAATTGAAACTGTTACGTATAAAGGGTTTGTTTTTGAAAAATATGGTAATGCTTGGGTAACCCAACTTCAAGTACAAGACTGGCTACAAGGATGGGATAAACCTTATGAAATTTCATTTCATTACACACCTTATGAAGTAGAATACATTCCTTCAATTGTTAATTCAAGAAATGAATCAAGTGCACCTGATTTAATTATGAGTGCTCAAAGAATCTATATAACAACTGATCCAAAATATCCTGCTAGTGTTGTTTTAGGTGGGGTTGAAATTGCAAAAATTCTAGGAAACGTCTACGAAAAAGATGTCAAATCAGCTTTAACAAAAGAAGATAATAGAACAAATGCACCAGTTAGAACTTGTCAAGATATTGGCCCTATGATCAGAGTTATTGAATTAAGACTTGGAAATGAAACAAAAATTTTCAGTGAAAATGGCTGTATTGTTGTTCAAGGAGTTACTCCTCTTGACACTATTAAAGCTAGTGAAAGATTAACATTTGAACTACTAAAAATTATGTAGTTAATTTGCTTTCCATTTTTTTATTTTTTTATATATAGGTCCTTGACTTGTTAATACACTTTGATATAAAGCAAATTCCTTTACTGTAAATAATTTAGATTCTAAATTGAAATTAGGAAATTCTATTGATCGACTAACTCTTGCTAATGTTATATGTGGGTGAAACTCAAAATCTTTTTTAATATCAAATTCTATCAGTGTCTTTTCAATTGATTTTTGAAGTTCCATTAAAGTATTATTATTATTTTTTAATCCTATCCAAATAACTTTAATATTTTCTGTACTCGGAAAAACACCAAGATTAGTTGTTTCTAATTCAAATTCATTAAACGTAATATTATTTAATAAAAAAATTAAATCAGGTAATTTTTTCTTATCTAATTCACCTATAAAATTCAATGTTATATGAAAATTTTTTGTTAATCTAACTCCTTTTAGTTTTGATTGTACTTCATTAACATAGCTCAATATATTTTTAGGAATATCAATAGCAATAAATAAACGCATAAGAAAGTAGAAATAAAATAAGAATAAATAATTTTGTCAAGAACCATCATTTAAAAACTGATAGAAAATAAAAGTACTTTGTATTATAATATGGTTCTTGATCATGATCAGGAATTTTATATCCAAAAAATTTTTATTCCTAGTTTTCTATAAAATTTAAAACTAGTGGAAAATTCCCGACATATAATTATTGTTTTTCTAGTTCTTCACCAAAATCTTCAGAATCTTCAACAGGTTCAAGATCTGCATCATCTGATTCAGGTGTTGGATCATTTGGTTCAGGTAAATCATCTAATCCATCTGAATTTGATTCTTCATCTGTTGGTACTTCTTCAGGAGCTTCTGATGCTGATGCTTCTCCAGCAACTTCTGCAAAACCAACTTTTCTTAGAACCTTAGTTATCTTAATTCTAACTTTTTGGTTTAATTCAGTTCCTGGAATAACTAAGACAAATCCGTCTTTTTTAGCAATCCCATCGCCTTTGTCTCCAATGGCTTCAATTGTAACTTCTAACTCTTCGCCTTCACTCACTGGCGCAGTCATATTTCCATTCATATTTTTTTACACCTATATTTAAATTATATTTAATGACTATAGAATCATATAGAATATATAAATTTATCAGTTAAATTCAGTAAAATTTAAATAACTTAGGGGTTATAGTCTTAGTCATGGGTCTTTTTTCACATTCTAAAGATAATGGTAGGGATATAGTAAAAAAAATAGAGAAACTTAAACATCATATAATTAAAACAAAAGACTCTCAAAAAGAATATACTGTATTTACAAAAATAATAAATAAATTTTTTGAAGAAAAATACAATGTTCATTATAAATTCACATATGAAGATCTAAAATACGAACTTTTAGAATTAATACCTGAAGACCAAAAAGAAATTATTTCAAATTTTTGTGATAGCTTAAATGAATTAGAATTTGATAAAGAAAAAATTAGTTCAAAAAATTTGATGGAATTATCTGACAAATTTTTAGAAGTATCTCATCTTCCGATTGTAAAAATCCAAGAATATCTTCCTAATGGAGAAAAGAAAATTGATATGAACGCTTTTTCAGATGATATGTTTGCTCCACCAGACTTTGAACCCGAACAAAAAATTGAAGAAGTAAAGGAACCTGAACCCGTCAAAGAGATATTTAAAAAAGAAAAAATTATTGAAGAAAAACCTAAAACTATATCTAAGAAACCAGTAATTAAACAAGAAAAAGAAGTTGAAAGAATTGACATCAAAGAAGAAGATATATTAAAAATTCCTGAACCTCTTAAAATTGATATCCCTGAGCCTATAACACAAAAAGATAAAGAAATTCTTTCTTTTGATGCTGTTGATGCAGATCTACCGATTCCTCCACCACCTCAAAAAGAAGAAGAAGAGAAACTTGTAAAAGAAATTAAACAAAAACCTATAGAAAAAGAAAGAAATCTAAAAAAATCTAAAAAAATCAAACTTCTAAAAAAAATTATTCCTAAAATTAAAAAAACAAAAACAATTAAACCAAAAAAACTTGAAACATTACCGACTTTTAATATTAACAAAGAACCTTTGAAACAAGACTTAGAAGAAATACTTAAAGATTTAAAAACAAATAAAAAAGAAATTCAAAAAGAAATTTTACTAATTAACAAAGAACAAAAACTCTTAGAAAAAGAAAAAAAATTAGTTAAATCAAAAACTAAAACAAAAGTTCTTCCTAGTTTTAAAATATTTAATAAACAAAAAGAAGATGAGATTAGAGAACTTGAACATAAAAAACAAATTCTTCTAAAAAAAGAAGAACTTATTGATTCCAAATTAATTGAACTTCGAAAAATTGAAAAGCAATTAACTCAATTTTCTAAAAACCTAAAGCAAGACGATAAATCTGTTAAAAAACAAAAAGAATACGTAAAATCTAAAGAAACTATAATAAAAAAAATTAAAAAAGATATTGAAAAAAATTACGAAAAGGCTTTAAAAGAAATTGAAGCTATGAGAGTAGATTTAAAAGAAAAAGAAGAACAATTCTTAGGTTTACAACAATTTTTTATTAAGAGAGAAAATAAATTATCTGTTGAAGAAGAAAACTTACTTAATGAAAAAAGAAGATATGGCAAAGCAGTCTCAAATTTAGTTAATAAACATTTAGAATTAGCTAAACAAGATTTAGAACATACTTCAATGAAAGTTGAATCTTTAAAAGATGAAATCAAAAAAGCAGACAAAACAATTGCAGAGTATGAACCTAAATATGAAGAAATTGAAACTTTAAAACAAGAACTTGTAAGTGATCTAAAACAAAAAAAAGAATATTTTACAAAAGCTGAACAAGATTTTAGAAGTAGGGATGATGAATTCGAAGCATTAGAAGAAGATATCTCAAATAGAGAAGAAAAGTTAGCAAAACTTGAGTCACAATTAAATGAGTTTGAAAAAACAATTGATGAATCAAATGCTCTTGTTAGAAAAAGAAGACATGATGTTGATGTTAAAGAAGTAGAAATAAAATCCCTTGAAAGAGATATTGAAAGGTTAAAATTTGATATTAAAAATCAAGAAATAAGAATAGATATTAAACAAAAACAGTTTGAAAAAAGAAATAATTCTTATGTAAGAATTAAAAAAGAAATTCAAAAAAGTATTTCAAGGGAAAAACAAGCTATTAAGAGAATTAGTAAAAGACTTACAAGTAAAGGCCATTATGTTGATCATAAGATCAAAGAAACTGAAAAAATTGAAGATGTTTATGATGGATCTTTAAAAGCTGCTAGACAACTCGATTTACCTGGATATAATAATGAAAATGATTTAATGCTTAAAGAAATAACAATAACTCATGAATTTCCTGAAAATGAAATTGGTGACCCTAATGTCTTAGATATTTTAAGATTAATAAATAAAGCTAAACTTTTTATCAAGGCAAATCAAAAACAACAGTCCCGAGACTGTTATTTAGAAATTCAAAGATTATTTGATGAATTAAATGAAATTGATAGAGAAGAATTATATCCTCAAATAACTGAAGTCTTTAAAACTAGACCAGGTATCACAACAAATGTGACAAGTGGATATGGAAATAAAAATATTGACATGTTAATACAAGATTTTGAAAATTCTATTGTTCAAGGAAATATGCAAGCTTCAAGTAATATCTATAATGCTCTCCAAGTAAAATATGAAACACTTCCTAAAACAGATAAACCAAAATATTTTGGTAGAATTATAACGCTTTATAACAAAATTTCTGCAGTATGAATTTAATATTATACAAATCCCTTTAAATATAGGTAATTTCTCCAATATTAAAATGGTACAAGCACTAACTCAAATATTTAGAGTATTAGGAAAAATGGTAGTTGCTCTTTTTAAAAGAGGAAAAGGACTATTTAAATTTCTATTTGTAGTAGATGATTTTTTTAGATTATTCACAATGACCTTCTTATTTCCTGTATTTTTTACGTGGATTGGTCTAGGAAAAATTTTTATTAGTTTAGGAGTAATTTTAGGATTAGTTATAGATATTCATGACTTTATCACAAGTCCAGGCAATATGGAAAATATGAAACGAAGAAGATAAATCTTTACGTTAAAGTAAAGATTTATATCTTATGAATTCTTTTATTGTATTATAAAATATAGTAGGTGATATTATCGGATTAGCACCATGGAGCAAAAAAGCTCTAGCTGGAGAAAGTACTGCTGGCGGACAAGTTAATGATGATTCTGCCCTACAACAATCATGTAAAAGTTGTCGAGATGAATATATGGAAATTTGGGCACATTGTAGAAATTCAAACACACTTCATTTATTTCCAACACAAAGAGCATCAAGACTTGAATCAAGTTGGAACAATGTTTGTAAAAAATCTTATGGTAATATAAAAAAACCAAACGGAAAATATAAAGGTTAAATCAAACCAACTTCAAAGCAAGTGCAATTAATTCAGCACTTGGATATTTTTTTTCAAATATAAATTCATTTCTAGCTTGATCTAAACTTCTTAATTCTTCCTCATTTTGAACTGATTCAAATTCTCTTATTCCATCTATTATTTCTAAAAACTCTTCAGGAATGTTTGATGTATGCCTGCTTAATTTTTGCCTTAATTTATCTTTTAAAGCCATATGACAAAAAACTAAAGTATTTGCAGCATTTAATTTTGCTAACTCAACATATTTATTTACCGGTTGTTCAGTTGATGTTTCTGGTGCTTGAACTAATGATTCTTTAGGTTCATCTTCAACTTGAAAAGTGTCAAAATTTCCAAAAATTGATTCTTCTTTTACTTCTTCATCTTTAGATTCTTCTCCAATTTCCTCTTCAATTTTTTCTTCTTCAGATTTATCAAACATTACTTCATTTGAATCATAAATTTCAGGTTCAATATTAGATTGTATAACTTCTTCTTTAGGTACTTGAATTAAATCTTCTGCAGAAACTTTAACAGCATCATCCTTTTCTTCAACTTCCTCAGTCATTGGAAAAATATTATATTCTGGAGATTCATCTTCTTCAATTACTTCTCCTTTTATTTCTGGAGATTCATCCAATGATATAGGGATAACTTCTTCTTCAACAGATTCTTTTTCTTGAATTTCAACATATTCTTCTTGTTTTTCATATTTTTCTATTTCATCAAGCATTTGTAAATCATCATCTAAATCTGCTTCTTCCACATCTATAATTTCTGGAGTAACATCATCTTCTTTTTGCGGTAAAATTTCCATTTCAACAGTCTCCTTTTGATTATAATTAACATCTTTTAATTGTAAAATATAGACTACTTCTCCTCTTATAGCCCATTCAATTTTTACCTCTTTTTCTAAAGAATGAACAATTTTTTTAACAATTCTAGCAATTTCTATTATTTCATTATCATTTAAAACTTGTTTATGAGATTTTTCTCCAAGTCTTTGTCTAATTGTTTCATTTGTTTCAATATCTCTAACAAATTCAAATTGTTTTTCTGCAATTTCCATATTATCTATTGTAAGTGATTTTTTATCTACTTGATATACATCAGGGAAAACACTTCCTGAACTCATACCTTCTCCAAGCCCAAAACACGCTTTTATGATTAAATTCTTTTGTCCATTCTCTTCATCAACTGAACAGGCAATACCTGATTTTTTAGAATTAACCATTTTTTGAACTATTATTGCTAATGAAAGTTCATCTACTCCACCAATATCCATATGTTTTTTACTTACTTGTATAATCATATGATAATAAATTTCTAATATTATCTTCAAAATTCTTTTTTTGCCTTTTGAATTAAGTATTGTTTTATGTGCTAAATCTTTATAATAATTCTTAGGATCAATTGCACTACTTCTAACAGCAACAAATACTTCTTTAGTTTCTAATAATGACGATGCAGTCATATTTAGATCAACTGACAAACTTAGATATGCTTCTGTTATTTCATCTTCAATTTCTTCAGAAAATTCATATGCCCTAAGTAATTTTTGTAAATCAGAACTTGAATCTTTTTTTCCTGAAAACAAATTATTAATTGCTGATTTTATTCTTTTATCGTCTTTAATTATATCAAAAACATTACTTGATAAAATAAAACCTGGTGGAACTTTAAACCCTTTTTTAAACAAAAGTGCTAAATTAACTCCTTTTCGCCCTATAACAGAAGAATCTTGTTCACCACACTCACTAAAAAACAACACATATTTCATACTGTTAATAAATGAATTGTGATTATTTAAACGTTTTGATTAAGCTTAAATTTTCTTAACAACACTTCCTTCTTTAGTGTCTTCTATTTCGAATCCTTTATCTTTAACTTCATCTCTAAGTTTATCTGAAAGTGCCCAATCTTTGTTTTTTCTAGCTTCTTCTCTTTTTTTAACTATTTCAAGAATTTCTTTAGGAATATCTTCTTCTTTGAACTCAAATAATCCAATGACTGTATCAAATTCCATCATTAGATTAAAAGCTTTTAGTGCATCATTTCTAGATAATTTTTCTTCAGACATTAATTTATTAATTGATGTCATAAATTCAAATAAAGCAGCTAATCCTCCTGAAATATTTAAATCATCATCCATTGAATTTTCAAATTGTTTTTTTGAATTTATGATTATTTCATCAACATCTGAATTATCTTCACTTCCTTTAACAGATTTTAATTTTAGTAAGAATTCTTTAAATCTCTTAATAATATTTTCAGCTGCATCAAATGATTCAAAAGTAAAATTTACTTTTTGTCTATAATGTGTACTAAGTAGCATATATCTAAGTGCCTTAGGTGAATGTCCTTTATCTAAAAGGTCCTTAATAATGTAAAAATTACCTTTGGATTTAGACATTTTTTCTCCTTCTATAAGTAAATGTTCTGAATGAAGCCAATAATTAACAAATTTTTCTCCAGAACATCCTTCACTTTGAGCAATTTCATTTTCATGATGAGGAAATTTTAAATCAATTCCTCCTGTATGAATATCAAAATGATTTCCTAAAAATTTACTTGACATTGCACTACATTCAATATGCCAACCTGGCCTTCCTTTACCAAACTCAGTTTCCCAAAAAACATCTCCGTCAGTTTCTTCATATGCTTTCCAAAGTGCAAAATCATTTGCAGATTCTTTTTCATATTCGTCATGTTTAACTCTAGCACCAGCTTTTAGATTACCAAGTTTAAGTCCAGCTAATTTTCCATAATCTTTAAATTTTGTAACTGAATAATAAACAGATCCATCTTCACTTTTGTAAGCAATTCCTTTTTCAATTAATTTTTTTGTGATATCAAGCATTTCTTTAATTGATTCAGTTGCTTTAGGATATTCTTCCACTCTTTCAATATTTAATATATCCATATCTTCAAAAAAGATTTTTGAATATTTTTCTGTAAATTCTTTTAATGACATACTCTGTTTTTGACTATCTCTAATTGTTTTATCATCTACATCTGTAAGGTTCATTACATGCATTACATCATATCCCTTGTATTTTAAGTATCTTCGAAGAATATCTGAAAAAACAAAACTTCTCCAGTTTCCTATATGTGCATAATTATAAACCGTAGGTCCACAAGTGTAAATCTTAATTTTTCCTTTATTAATTTCATTGAATTCTTCTTTTTTCTTTGATAATGTGTTATAAAATTTTAGTACCATTTTTGTTTCACCTTGTTTAGTTATTTTTCTTTATTTTTATATTATTTGAAATAATAGCTCAAGCAATCTTCCTAGAGTTAAAAAATAAGTTACTCTAACTATACTAACAATGCCTGAAATTATAATTGACATAAAACCTGGTATTCCAAAGTAATTATTGATAAAAAAAGATCCTATAGCTTCAACTATAACTAGTATAGGTCCTAATATAGCTAAACTAGTACTCGGAAATAATAAAACAAGAGAGTTTATTATAAAATACCATGAAATAAATATTAAATCAGCTCCTCTAAGAGAATCTCCTCCAAGTAAAGCTGGAACAAGATCACTAACAATAAAAAATATAAATGTGAATAAAAGGTTATAATATCTAGTAATAAATATTCCAAGTACCAATGCTAACTTAAAATCAATAGGTGTTCTATTATATTTTGAATGATAAAATGAAAATATTGCTGAAAATGCAGTTAATCCAATAAACAAAAAATAATCTTTTTTAAAAATAAATAAGATCAATATTAAAAAAACAAAAAGCAAATTCTTTGTATTTGTTACTTTAAGAATCTTCTTTTGTTTTTTATAATGCTTTTTTGCTTTTTTAATAAATTTCAATTTGTTTCAACCTCTACTATTGATTTAATTCTTCGATGAATTATTAAAGGATCAATTTTAGACCATCTTTCATAAAACAATTTATCTTTTTTAGGTAAAATAATCTTTGCAATTGAATAAATTGGTGATATCAAATGTCTAATTATCAAACAAAAAGTGCTTGAATAAGGTAATTTTGTATAATTATAATTTGGTAATTTTCTATATTTTTCAAATTTACTTTTTGGAATCTCTATTTTTTGTAAAGTTTTTTGAGATTTAAACTCTCGCATAATAGTACTCCATTTTGTTTGTTCTTTTTTTGTTGGATTTAATATAATTTCTCTTGTTTCTTTAGGAATAAATTCTTGTAAATTATATTTTCCACCAAAATGATTATAAGATGAATACTCAATAATATTGTTTAATGAATATTTTGCTTTTTTTGCAGCTATATAAGTAAATACATGAGCTGCATCATGATCTGGATGAGCTCCTTCATATGGATGTACTAAAATATAGTCTGGTTGAATTTTTTGAATTATTTTTTTTATTTTATTAATTGCAAGGGATTGGAACGTAAGTTCTTGATCTCTATAACCTAAAAAATATCTATTTTCATTTTTTATTCCTAGTTTTTGTAAAGCTCTAATAGATTCTTTAATTCTAATTATTGCATATTTTTTTTCTGATATTTCAATATCATTTACTTGTCCTTTACGTCCATCTGTTAAAATAACTACGTGAGTATTTTCTCCTTTTCTTTTTAACATAAGTCTTCCTGTTGAAAACTCCACGTCGTCTGGATGCGCTCCAATTATGAGTATTTTTTTATTTTTATCAATTAAATTTTTTATTAGCATTTTAAGTAACCTCCTAAAAAGTTTTAAAAAAAGATCAATGAAAAATTAGCAACAACAACATAGAATTTTAAAACTAGAAAAAACATACACGTTCCTCAAGTTATTAGTTATTTTCATTTTAAATTTAGAGAATAAACTAGACCACTGACAAAAAATTAACAACAACAGTCTAAATACATAGAAAAAGAGTACGAGCTATTTATATTTAAAAGTATAGTTTTTTAGAAAGATTTAAATATAAAATGTAATTACAATGTAATTACATGCAAAATGAACCAAACCTCCCTCAATTCAAAAATAAAGTTGTAAAACAAGGAAATTCTCTTTGTATTAGAATTCCTCTTTCAATAGTAAGGGAATTAAAGTTAGACACAGGAGACGATGTATCTCTTTCAATTCATAAAATGGATTATGAAAAATATAGTAGATATTATGAAGAAGATTTACTCTTTAGAATAAACAAAGTAAAAGAATTTGACAAATATAGTAATTTTTTAAAAAAACTATTCATAACATTAACTTTTGAAATTGTTAAAGAATGTAAAGATCCTGATCCTGTTAAAGAAGACCAAAAACAAAAAGATATTTTAAAACAATATAGCGTTGAACTTGGTGATAAATTAATTCTAGAATATATAAAATTCCATGAATTAATAAGAAAATATGTCATCAAATTTGAAAAAGATGGAAGTATGGTTACAAGATAAAATTAATCAAACACTCAAATAAGCAACTTCTTCTTTATCTAATTCAAAATAATTAGCTAATTTTTCTGCTTCTTCTTTATTATTTTTAAAAATAGATTTAACATAAGGAAAAGTATCTTGAAGTACTCGTTTTGAACTTGTGTGAGTTTTTGCTGCAATTTTTGAAACAATTGCTTTTCTTTTTGCGGTCTTCATATTCCATTGCCACATTCTAAGAATTCTAGTTGTTCTTGTGTATTTGTTAAATCCAGGATATTTTTCATCTTTTGAAAGTGCAATTCCAGCTGTAAGTAAATTATTAATGTAAACTAAGAATCTCCAATGTTGTCTTTTTCTAATCCTTCCTCTAAAAACATCTGCTAAACTTAAATTATCAAACGCTCTTGCAATGTCTTTAGGTTTTTTATATTCTTTAGGTAAATTTTCTTCAATCCATAAAAATACATCATTAATATCTTCATCAACATCATCTAATGCTGGAAGAGCAACATCTGGATTTGTTGTTTTAAATATTCTCATTAATGCATTAATCATAGTATCTTTTTGTCTTCTTCCTGATAATTCATCAACATCTTCTTTTGAAAGTTTTTTATTATATTCACTTAATGTTTGAAGATCATTTATTGCACCCCTAAGATCCCCACCAGCTCTTCTAGCTAGAGAAGACAATGCAATCTCATCATATTCTACTCCCTCACTTTTCGCAATTCTCTTTAAAACATTTTGAACAGACAAATAATTAAGAGTTTGAAACTGAATTATTTCAGATTTTTTTCTAAGAGCTGAAAACTTTTTATCAAAAGGATTATTAGCAGTCATAATAACAGGAAACTGAGTTTTTTCATTGAGTTTTCTTAATGCAGAAAGACCTCCTCGATCTTTATTTCCTGAAACTCCATCAATCTCGTCAACTAAAATTATTTTTCCTTTAGAAAAAAGTGACATTTGAAACATTGCAGGACCTAATTTTTGTTTAATTGATTCAGCATTTCTTACATCTGAAGCATTTACTTCAATTAATTCCAGATCTCTTTCTTTTGCTACAGCATGTGCTAAAGAAGTTTTCCCACATCCAGGAGGACCATATAAAAGCGCAGCTCTTTGTTTAGGAAAATTATCTAAAAATAATTTTAAAGATTCAACTGCTTTATTTTGTCCTTGAATACCATTCGTATTTTTAGGAAGATATTTTGTTGTCCATGGTTGCATAATAAGAATAAATTGAAATTAATTTATAAGACTTTAGTTGCAATGGTTTATATATTTCCATTGATTCATATTTTTTAATGAAAACAGATAAAAAAGGTCTCTTAGCAATAATTATTGTTGCTTTTTGCTTTGCTGTTATGGGTTTATTTGCTAGATTTCTAAATAATAGTTATGAAATATTTCAACAAATTTACTTAAGACTTTTTGTAGCCATATTTTTAGGTTTAATAATTTTTAAAAAAGATTTAAATTTTAAAAAATTAAAAAAAATTTCATTAAATGAATGGCTTTTACTAATGGCTAGAGCAGTTCTTATATATTTAATAGGAGTTGCATTATTTGTTAAAGCTGTTAATATTACTAAGATTGCTAATGTATCATTTATTGGTGCACTCCCACTTACTGCCCTTTGGGGATTCTTATTGTTTAAAGAAAAATTTACATTCAAAAAAGTTTTTTTGATAACAGCAGCATTTCTTGGAGTTATTTTACTTACTGTAAAAGATTTTTCAAATTTGTCAATTATTGGTTTAGGAGAAATTTATGCACTTATTCATGTGGTATTTTTCTCATTAGGTCATGTGACTAGAAAACTTCATTCAAATATACTTAATGATAAAGAATTAAGTATCATTATTTTTATTTTTGCATTCATTTTTATTTTTATAACTTCACTAATTATTGGAGAAGGCTTACCTGTAATTGTTCCATCTAGTTTACCTGTAATTTTTATTGCTGGTTTTTTTAATTTAATAATTATCTATCTAAGCAATTATGGATTTAAACGAGTTCATGTTGTTTTAGCTAGTAACTTAATTTCATTAGAATCTTTTTTTGCTTTAGTAATAGGATTTGTATTTTTTTTAGAAATTCCAATATTAACTGAAATTATTGGTGGATTAATTGTTGTAATTAGTGCATATTTTATGAGTTTAGTTGATAAAAAAGAAAAATAAAAAAATTATTTTGTTGGATCATAAACTTTTCCCAAAAATAATATGTTTCCAGTTTCTATTTCCTGGATCATAAAAATAAAAGGATGGTCCGCTACAAATACTGGTCCACTTGGACCTGCTGAAGTTAAACCTACTGCTACTACAGTTGCTGCTGCCGCTTCAGTCCCTTTTTCATCAACCTCAATAAATGCTTGATGAATCACACTTGTTATCATTAAATCTTTAGATCCTGTCATACCTGAAAAATCTGCAACATCACTAAACGCTGTCGGCATTCCCATACTACTTAAAGTTTCCTTTAAAAAATATTTTGTCTCAAACTTAAATTTAGGAATCATAACTAACAATTCTTGTTTTGTCATTTGGGTTTTTAATTCTAATAAATCTTCCTTTGTTAGATATTTTTCAGCTTGCTCTAAACCATAATTTCTCTCATAATCTTCTTTTTCTGTCTTCCCTTTTGGTAAAAGTAAAAGCATTGAATATTTATTCCCATCATAAGGTAATTCCAGAATTTTAACATCTTTTGTTTCCGCAAAATTAAATTCTTCATCCTTAAGTCTCATCATTTCAGATTTAATTGAAGAATCTTTGGTTTGCCAAAAATCCTGTTCACGAGTATCTTTTTTATCAAATTCTTTTACCCAATTTCCTTTAAAATAAATTGCATTTGTTAAAACTAATCTTGTTGCCTGGTTAAGAACCCCTGGGGGAATGATATTTTTTATTTTATTCATTGTTTGAGCTTCAACCCAATCATTAATTATTATTCTAGAGGCTTTTGTGTCCTGAGCAAAATCTAAATTAGTTACTTTACCTCCATAATATTTTTCAATATTTGTAAAATATTCATCTAAGAATTTGAAATTTTCCTGAGCCCAGAGTGCATTAGCGGTATTTAATTTTACTTCTTTATCTTTTGAATTAAGTTTATTATATACTGATGCAGAACCCTTTCGTAACTGATCAATTGAAGGATAATGAAATACTGCTTGCATTTCCTGCGCTGTTTGTTCTTTTGCCCCTTCATATGTCATAGCTAGAGCTGTTGACAAACTATAAGGTGAAAAAAAAAGGTTTTCTTCAGGTTTATTGATTGCTCTATAAAAATCAAAAGCAAAATTATTATTTGCTCTAACAACAGATTCAATATCTTCATTTGTAACTCCAGTATCATCAGTTACAGGTTTAGGTGATGTGCATCCAACTAGTAATATAATTAATGTAAGTACCACTACAATTTTCGATTTCATAAATTAAAGTGAAACTATGAGATATAAAAATATGTTGAAAAGTTTAATTGAGATTGAAGTTAATTCTTTTTAACAACATACATACAATGATCTCTTTCAAAAGGATCTAGAATTTTATAATCTACTATTGTTATTTCTTTTTCTAATTTTGTTCTAACTTGTTGGAATATTTGTTTAGGTCTTTTTGTTATATCTATAGATCTAGATTTTACAGCTAAAAGGCCAAATCCTCCACTTTTTAAAAACATATTACAATTTTTTAAGAATATCTCTGCTTGATTTTTTTGAGCAACATCCATATAAACAATATCTACTGGAAGAATTCTACTTGCAAAAGTTTTTGGTTGATTTGCGTCTCCTAGTAACGGAGTAATATTGTTTCTTTTTTCACATAAAAATACTAAATCTCTAACAACTCGAGGTGCAAAATCTAATGCAAAAATAAACCCTTGTCTTCCTACAATATCTGAAAAAAAGCTTGGTGTATAACCATGACTTGCTCCTAAGTATAATACTTTTTGTCCTGGTTTTATTCCTGTTTGAGAAAGACCTTTTAAAATTCCTGCAGCAAGTTTACTTCTTCTAGCATCCCATTGTCTGTATTCTTTACCTTTTTCTCTAACAATTTCTTCATCAAAATATTGAATACCTGGAGTTAAATTTTCAGTGTATAATTTAATTCCTCTTTTACCTTTTTCTGAAAACACATTTTGAAATTTAGGATTATATAATCTCATCTTTTTTTCTCCAGTTCATTAAATATCTCAACTAAATTAGGATGTTTAATTGTGTTTCTTGCTGTATCCCAAAACTCATTAAATTTTTCCATATCATCAGATTGTTTTTCATATTCTAATGCTTGAAACGCCATTTCAAGTTTATCCAATTGTTTTAAAAAAATTGATTCGTTAGTTTGAAGTGCTTCAGATTCATCATATAATTTAATAATTTCTTCCTTATTATCTAAACCACTAACCATTTCCCTAATTACTGTTTGCTCTTTTTGAAATTTAGCATCTTTGAAATCTTGTTTATCTGTGTGTTTTGTAATAATATCTCCAGTAACTACTTCAGGCAATTCATTAACTAAAGACATTTTAATCATTTTTTCCTTATCCATATCTTCAGGACAAAGTAAATATGCCATCAAAGTAACTTGAAAAGTATGATCTGCAACACTCTCTACTTCTTTTACTTCTTTTTTCACCCATCCAGCTCTTTTAAGAGTTTTAAGCTTTCCTGATTCCTGTAAAAATTTTATAATATTCATCTAAAACGATCCTCAACTTGTTTTCTTAATTTATCTCCTAAAAATTCACCTTTAAAAAAATCAATTTTAACTGCTATAGAAATTTTATCAGCTAAAGCTCTACTTGCTTTTCCTTTATCTTTTCTATCAACCCTTTGAATTAAAGGATGTTCAATAATAATACCATGTTTAGGACTTTTTGTTCCTTTAATCATATGCATAAATAATGCTTTTTCAGCTCCAAGCAATTGAATTGTTGACGCGGGCATCATAACCATTTTTCTTAATGATCCGGCAATTGCCATTAATTTAGCACCCGTTAAAAACCCTGCAACTTCAGTTAAATTTGGACATGTTTTTTCCATTAATTTTTCAAGATAATCTTCTTTTTCTTGTTTTTCATCAAATAAATCTAAAATAGTTGATGCTAAATTTTTAATTGCTGCTAAATCTTCTTTAGAAAATTCTCTCCCCATAGTAATTTTAAGTTTAAAATCTTTCATTAACTTTTCAGGAGAATCAACAGCTATCCTTTCTGCAAAACTAAAGTGATCATATAATATTTCTTCAACTTCAGGTAATACATAAGAATACCATTCTCTAAGTCTTTTACTAAGTAAATTAATTGATTTTTTTAATTCATTAACTGACCCAATTGTTTGAACAATTAATAGATCTTGAGTAATAGAATCTTTTATTTGTAGTTTAGTTACATACAAATTATTTTCATAAAATTCTTTATCATATTCAGACATGACCAAAAAAACTTTGCTAAGTAATTTCTCATCAGGATCAGTTCTTAAATTTCTAATTTTTTTAAATTTTTTAAGAAGTTTTTCTTCTGAATTAAGCAATTCATTTTCTTGAAATTTTTTATAATTATTTTTAAGATCTGATTTAGAAAACAAAATTTTTTCTCTAATTTGCATATTTTGATTAAATACAAAAGTTCCAATAATGTTTGAATATAAATACATACTCAACAGAAATCATATTTGTTTTAAATAGTTTGAGGTCTAAATAAGAAGATAAAATTTATATAGGCATAAAACTAATTTTATAATTACATATTTTTTAAATCATAATTCAAGAAAAAAACATTCAAAGGTGGACAAAAAATGAAAACGATGGATATTAATATTCCAAAAAAATTTCCTAAAGTATTTTTTTTATATATTGCAATTTTTGCTGCACTATTTATTTTATTTAGCGCAATAGTTATTATTAATGACGGTGAAGTTGGTGTTAGAAAAACACTAGGTAAAATTCGAGACCAAGAATTATATAGTGGTGTTCATCTAGCTTTTCCACCAGTCTCAACCATAACAAAATATGATGTAAAAACTAAAGAGATTAAAGAAACTGCGACTGTTCCATCTAATGAAGGTTTAATTGTAACATTAGATGTTAGTGTTATTTATCATTTAACACCTGAAAAAGTAGCTGAACTGCGAAAAGCAACATCAAAAAATTACATTGAAACTTTACTTAGACCTTATTTAAGAAATTCTATAAGAGATGTTTCTTCAAAATATAAAGTCGAAGATTTTTATTCAGAAACTGGAAGAAAACTAGTTTCTGTTGAAATGAGAGATTACTTAATAAGTAAACTAGGACCTAGAGGAATACAAATTGAAGATGTTCTTCTTAGAGACATTACTATTCCAGATGAATTAACTAGAGCAATTGAACTTAAATTAACAAAAGAACAAGAAGTATTACAAAAAGAGTTTCAACTGCAAGTTGCTAAAAAAGAAGCAGATATTCGAGTTACTGAAGCAAGAGGTATTGCAGAAGCACAAAATATAATTGATAAAACTTTGACACCTGAATATCTACAATATTTAGCAATTCAAAGTATCAACCCTGATGCAGATGTTATATATATGCAAATGGATGGTATTTTACCAATTACTGAAGCAAATAGACTTTTAAAATAATTTTTTTATTTCTTTATCCATAAAGTTTTTATACCACCCTATATCTACATTTTCTTATGGTAGGCGATATAATAAAAGAGGATTTGTCAAGTTCTAATATTCAAAAAGCTCCAGTAGTTAATAAAAAATTTCAACAAGAAGTAAAACACTATCAAAAATTATTTGATGAACTACGTTATGAAGTATCAAAAATTGTTGTAGGTCAAAGCGATATTTTAGATTTTTTAATGGAAGCAATTTTATCAAATGGACATTGTTTAGTTGAAGGTATTCCTGGAATTGCTAAAACTTTACTTCTTAGAACATTATCTATAGTTACTGGATGTGAATTTAAAAGAATTCAGTTTACTCCAGATTTACTTCCTACAGATATTGTAGGAGTTACTGCTTATGACAAAAAAAAGGGTTTTTATACTGTTAAAGGTCCTATTTTTGCAAACTTTGTTTTAGGAGATGAAATCAACAGAGCACCACCAAAAGTACAATCTGCTTTATTAGAAGCTATGCAGGAAAAACAAGTTACAATTGGACATAATAGTTTTCATTTACCTAAGCCTTTTTTTGTTATGGCAACACAAAACCCAATTGAACAAATGGGAACTTATCCTCTTCCAGAAGCTCAAATTGATAGATTTATCTATAAAATTATTATGAAATATCCTAACATGGAAGATGAAGAGAAAATTCTAAGACAAAACATTAGTTTACAAAAGTTTGAAGATTATAATATTAGACCTGTAATGAAACCTGGAGATCTTTTAGAATTACAAAGCGATACAATGAAAATTTATTCAGATCCAAAAATTGAAAAATATATTGTTAGACTTGTTGATGCTACAAGAAATCCAAAAAAATACAATTTAGAACTAGGAAAATATGTTGAATTTGGTAGTTCTCCTAGAGCTTCTATTTCTTTATTCATTGCATCAAAAGCACATGCTCTATTAAATGGAAATGTCTATGTTACGCCTAATGATGTTAAATCTGTTGCTCTAAATGTATTTAGACATAGATTAATTTTAACTTACGAAGGACAAGCAGAAAACCTTGACTCTGATGATGTTGTAAAAGAAATGTTAAGTAAAGTTCCAGTCATATAAAATGGAATCAAGAACAAAAAAATTAATCTTTAAAATAGTTACTTTGGGGATTGTTCCAGTTTTTCTTGTATTTTTTGGATTTATTTCAAAAAGGTATTTAGTTATTACAACTGTTTTTCTTCCATTATTTTATTTGATGATTGTACCTAAAGTAATTTTTGAATATTTTAACATCAATATATCAGGAGATTATTTTTTTATTTTAACATTATTTATTTCATATCTATATGGTTTTAAACTTGCATTAATCTTGTTTTTTATTGCTTCATCTATATCCTACGGACTTGATTTATTTAAGAAACAATTGAATTTGATTAAATTCATTATTATTATTTTATTTAATCTTGTATTGAGTTTAGGTTTTAATTATTTTAGAATCCTGTCGACAAATTTAATTTTTGGGGTAGCAATGTTTTTCATACTACTATTTTATCTTCTTATACCAACTATTACTTATCTTATAACAAAAAAAGAAAAACTCTCTTTAATTGTTGAAATTGTTTCAAATATCATCTTGTTAATTGGTATAAAACTCTTTCTTCCAATTTTTATAGCTTTTATTTTATAGAAATTATTAAAAAGTCCCTTTTCTATTAAATTATCATGGATGTTTTGTTAGTTAATGAAAATAACAAGGTAATTGGAAAAGAAGAAAAATTAAAAGCTCATAAAAAAGGCATTTTACATAGAGCATTTTCTATTTTTGTTTTCAATGAAAAAAACGAACTTCTTATTCAAAAAAGAGCTCTAGGTAAATATCATTCTCCTGGACTTTGGACTAATACTTGTTGTAGTCATCCTATAACTAAAAATTTAATTGAAGAAGCTAAAAACAGACTCCAAGAGGAAATGGGTTTTCTTTGTGATCTAGAAGAAGTGTTTAGTTTTATCTACAAAGCTGACGTAGGAAATAACTTAATTGAACATGAATATGACCACGTGTTTTTTGGAAAATGTAATATCACACCTAGTCCAGATCCTAATGAAGTTTCTGATTGGAGATGGATTTCTTTAAATCAATTAAAAATAGATGTTGAAAAAGAACCAAGCAAATATACTCCTTGGTTAATTCTATCTTTACCTAGAATTATTGAACAAATAAATAAAACTTAAGCAGACCTATTTAACATAAAATCAGTCATATCTCTAAATATTATTTTATGTTCATTTGACATATTTATTTTTTCAAGAATTTTTTTTGCTTTATTATTTTTTAAATTAGCAAGTTTCTTACAATAATTTATTGATCCTGTATCTTGCATTATCTGAATTATTCTTTTAACTGTTTCATCATGATTTTTTCCATAATACTTAATTAAATCTTTTTTTTGATATTCATTTGATAGTTCTAATGATTTAATATAAAGTAAGGTTCTTTTGCCTTTTCTAATGTCTGATCCAACTTGATGACCTTTTTTCCCAACAATATCAATAATATCATCTTGTATTTGAAAACTTAAAGCTGCTGTTTTTCCAAATTCATAATATAAATTAGATTTAGATTCGTCATCTCCAGCAAGTATAGACCCAATTTGTAAAGCCATTCCAAAAAATACTGATGTTTTTCTTTCAATCATCATTAAATAATCTGTTTCAGTTATATTCTGATGAGTTTCCATATCAATATCTTTCATTTGACCATGATAAATTATTTCGTCTGCTAAATTAATTGCTCTAAGAGCCTTTATCTTATAAGAATCAGGAAATTCTGAATCTATAACAGCTAATTCAGATAAAATTAAAACAATATTTCCGAGCATCATTCCAAATGAAGTAGCATATTTGTTAGATTTTTTTGAAAATAAAGAACCTTCGTAACTTTCTTCGCCATAATTTTCTATAAAATATTCTTTCATACTTTGATAAATTGTCTTTTTCCCTCTTCTAAATTCATCTTCATCCATAATATCATCTAAAATTAATGAATGTGATTGCAAAAGTTCAATTGAAAGTGCTGGAAGAATAATCTTTTTATCTATTTTACCTGATGCAAAATAAGATAACATTGTTCCTATTGGTCTTAACCTTTTTCCGTTCTTTGAATAAGTTCTAATTAATCCATAGCAAAACCTAAAAAAAGGATCACTAAATCTATCTTGATATTTTTTAAAAAACATATCAAGTTCTTTATCAATCTTAGGTTTGTAATTTTTAGTTATTTCAACAAAACTCATTCTAATCCATATATCTCCTTATTAATAAATTTCACAAGTGCTAAAATTATACTTTTTTCAAAACTATCGGTTCGTGATATTTCATTTTTTGTAAAAATTCCTACTGCGCCTGCATTTTTCTTAACATCTGGAAGTCCGGTTACATCATCCATAACTGGACCTAATTCTTCTCCTTGTCTAATTCTTTTTGCAATAATTTCTGGAAGTAAAAATCCTTCAGCACCAGATAATCCAACATTATTATTTTTATCAATAATTGCTACTCTGCCAAATAAAAACATTCCATAGTCTGTGTCTTCGACCCCGCCTTCTAAACCTACACCATAATCTGCGCCAAGTTCTAAAGATCTTTTAGCTCTATTAATTGCACCAAGTCTAGTTTCTTTTGCAGTTAGAGGCATATCGCTAACTCCAGAATCTACACTCTCTCCTTTAACTTCTACATCACTAAAAAATTTTGAAAATGCAGCTTTAGTTGCATTCACTTTTACAGGATTTTTACTTCCGACAATAACCTTCAACTTAAATCACCCTTGTATAAAACACATTGTTTGATAATATACTTAATTCTTCTATGATTTTTTCTTTTGTTTTTCCATCAACTAATGCAATCATATTGCCACCTTTCCCTGCTCCACTTAATTTTGCTCCATATGCTCCATTTTGTCTACATATTTCACAAAACAAATTAAGTTTTGCTGATGACACACCTAGTTCTTTTAATAATTCATGATTTTGATTCATTAGACTACCAATTTTTTCTAAATTTCCTAGTTCTAATGATTTTTTTGCTTTCATAGCTATTAAACCAATATCTTCAATAATATTTTGATATTTGTTTTTATTTTCTTCATACTTTTTTCTAACTTCTTGCACTATTTCTTTTGTGTCTGGTCGATTTCCTGTACTAGCAATAACAAAATCTAAAGGCTTATTTAATTTAATAAAATTTGTTTTATCCTGAAAAAAAACAGGTTGTTCATAATTTATTACTGTATTATCAATACCTGAAGGTGTTCCATGAAATATTTTTTCACATTTGTATGCAAGTTTATTAATTTGTTTTTTTGTTAAATTTAAATTATAAAAATTGTGAAGTTCTCTAATTAATGCAATTGAAAGTGATGCGCTTGAACCTAGTCCAGAAGAAATTGGTAAACTAGACTCAATATGTAAATGAATTTTTTGATCTAATTTTAATTCTTTAAATATAAATTCAATTAATTTGTTTAATTTTTCTTTCTCAAAATCATATAGAACTCTATCATTACAACAAGTGAATAATTCAGATTTATATGAAGTAACATTTGTAAAATAATTTAATATTGGAAGTGCTATTCCAGGCATATTATAAACAACAGCATGCTCACCAAATAAAATTATTTTTCCACATGCTTTTGCCATTTTATTTTAAATTTATTTTTAATACAAATTTGAAATATTTGGAAATTCTATTTATAATTTCCATTTTACCTCACTTAATATTCCATCATGATCAGACATTTGTTTTTTAATTATTCTTGACTTAAATTTAATTCTTGCGGGATTCTTTACTAAAATGTAATCAATTTTTTTATTTGCAATCATTTTAGGATCCCACCATTTTTTTACATATTTATTATCCCATGAAAATGTATTCTTTGTGTCTTCTGCATACTTAAAAAAATTATTATTTAATTTATCAAATTCTTTTTTTTCAATATTTAAGTCTCCGCAAAGTATTGATTTTCCTCTCATATGTTTTTTTATTAATTCAAGTTCTTTTTTCGCATACTTAATATTTTCTACTCCAGGTTTTACATATAAATGCGCATTAAATATTCTTAGATCTTCAATTTCAATAATTTGAAATCCCCTTTTTATTATATAATCACTCATTGCATTTTTATATTTAGGAAACATAATGAATTTGCATTTATGTTTTTTTTTAGTCATTATAACTAAACCTGATCTATTAAAAATTCCTTTTGATTGGGAAAAAATATAATAATTTAATTTCTTAAGGTTTTTGACATATTTTGAAAACCAAATTTCTTGAAGAGCTACAACATCTGGCTCTTCATTTTTTATAAAATTAATAAGTCTATTAAAACGGATTTTATGATCCCTTGCTAAACCAAAAGGTAACATCCACGAATTAAGTGTGAAAATTTTCATTCTTAAAATTAATATTATCTATTATGTTTTTCATGTGCACTTGTCAATTCTTTTGAACAAAGTGCTCCTAGCAAAGAGATTTCTCCTGCTAAAACTGCTGATGCTACTACTCTACTTAATTCAACTGAAGTTTCTACATTCATTATTGATAATGCTTCTTTTTGAGTTGGAAGACTTGTTCCACCACCTATTGTTGCTACTTGAATTGAAGGTAGAGTAACACTAAAATTAACACCATTTCTTATTTTCTCTACTGTTGTAAATCCAATCGATCCCGAAACTGTATGAGCCGGATCTTGGCCTGTTGCAATATAAATTGCAGCGATAATATTTGCAAAATGTGCATTATATCCAATTGATCCTGAAGCTGCACTTCCTAAAAGATTTTTTCTATAATTTAAATCTACTAATTCATTTGCAGTTGTTTTAAGTATCTTATTTATAACGCCATTAGATATATTCACACTTGCTATTACTTTTTTTCCTCTTGAATTAATTAAATTCATTGAACTAGGTTTTTTATCAACACATAAATTACCTGATTCTGAAACAAATTTTACATCTGAAAAATTATTTAATATATAATCTGCAATTTTTTTTCCAGCAATAGTTACCATATTCATACCCATAGCATCATTTGTATTTGCTTTTATTCTAAGCCAAATATTTAGACCTACGACATAAGGTTCAATATCTAAAAGTTCAATAAATTTATCAGTAGAATTTCCTATTTTTTTTAATTCATCAAGATTCTCATTTACAAAAAAAAGAAATTTTTTTATTTTATTAATTGATTTAACTTTAAATAAAATAGATCTTGTTTGAAAATTCTTAAGAAGAATTGTTTCACATCCTCCAGACTTATTTATTACTGAACAACCTCTATTTACTGATGCAACTAAAGCTCCTTCTGTAGTAGCTAAAGGTAAATAATATTCTTTACTTTTATTTTCAAAATTAATTAAGATTGGTCCAGCTATTCCTAACGGAATTTGAGTTGAACCAACCATATTTTCAATATTAGGTTTACATTTTTCAGGATTAAGAATTGATAAATTAATATTTGTAAATTCACTATTTAATTTTTTTTCAAGAAATTTTAACCTAATTTCTGTTGCTCTTTTTTCTCCTAGTATAGAGAGATGTCTAAGTTTAATCTCCTTATTCAAGATTTTTGTAATAATCTCTTCATTTGTCAATTTTGAATTTATATCCATATTGAATAACTCCACTTGGTCCGTTTTCTAATATTTTTCTAAAAACTTTTTTTACTTTTTTTCCAATATTTAATTCACTATCACCACAATCAATTATTTGAGCTGTAAGCATAGGTCCTTCTTTAAGTTTTATTATCGCTAATGCATAAGGAATATTTCTAGCTGCTTGTTCATTAATTTCTTGTTCTGGATCTGACATTGATGTTCTAATAATTGTATATGTGACAATTTTTCCCTTCCCTTCAAATTTATAATCTTGCATTCTAGTACATCCACAATTTTTGCAGACAGTTCTTTTAGGAAAAAACTTTGCATTACATTCTGGACAAAGTTTTCCAATTAGATTATAGTATTCAGGAATTTTTCTCCAGATTTTAGGTACTGCCATCAAACTTTTAAGAAAGGTTTGATCAAAACGAGTAGGTTTCCTTCACTAGATTCAGTCAAGCCTACTAATTTATTGATTCCTTCTCTTACCTCCATTTTATCTTTCAAATATGTGAACAACTGATGTTCCACCACTTCCTCCTACATTATGTGTTAATGCATTTTCCGAATTTGTACTTCTTTTACCTGCATCTCCTCTTAATTGAAGCACTGCTTCAATAGCTTGCGCAACACCACTTGCACCAATAGGATGACCTTTAGCTTTTAATCCTCCACTTGGATTAATAGGAATTTTTCCTCCAATTTTTGTGTATCCTTCCTCTGTAAATTTACCAGATTTTCCTTTTTTCACAAATCCTAAATCTTCAATTGCTAATAGTTCCGCAATTGTAAAACAATCGTGAACTTCTGCCATATCAATATTTTTAGGTTGAAGTCTTGCTTGTAAATATGCTTGTTTAGCTGCGCTTACTGTTGCACTTAGTGTAAGCAAATCATCTCTATCATGTAAACTAATTGTGTCAGTTGCATGACCTGATCCTTTAATCCAAACTGGTGTATCTGATAACTTTTTTGCTTTTTTTTCACTAGCTAAGACTATTGCTGCTGCACCATCAGTTATTGGTGAAGCATCAAGTAATTTTAATGGGTCTGCTATTTTAGCACTATCCATCACATCTTGAATTGAAATTTTTTTATGAAATTGTGCATTAGGATTATCTAGTGCATTAAGATGATTTTTAACTGCAACACTAGCTAATTGTTCTTCAGTTGTTTTGTATTTGTGCATATGAAGTTTTGCCATCAATGCATAGAGTCCTGGAAATGTTGCTCCAAAATTACTTTCATTAACTGTGTCAGCTGCTGTTGCTAAAGCTTTAGTTATTGAATAGGTTCCTATATCAGTCATTTTTTCTACTCCACCAACAACTGCAATATCATGCATACCTGAAGCAATATCAATATACGCTTGTCTTAATGCAAGACCTCCTGATGCACATGCAGCTTCAACTCTAACTGAAGGAATATTTTTAAAACCCATATAATCTGGAAGCATGCTTCCTAAATGTTCTTGGTTGATAAAAAGTCCACCTGACATTGTTCCTCCGTAAAGAACTTCAACATCTTTTTGATGAATTCCTGCATCTCTTACAGCATTCACACCTGCTTCAACTGATAAACTAGTTAAATCTCGTTTCCAGAGTTGACCAAATTTAGTCATTCCTATTCCAATAACTGCTACTTTTCTCATTGTGTATTTCGTAAGTATTTTGAATAATCAACATAGATTTTATCTTTAATTAAATCCAAAACTTTTTTAGTTCTTTTTTGGTTAAATAATATTTTATCTGTTACTGTAATATCAAAACTATCACTCCCTGCACCACTCCCATATGATGTAACTAGAATTCTTTGTCCAGGTTTAGCAATATCTAATACTGCTGCAAGTCCTAACATTGACGCTCCCGAATAAGTGTTCCCAATATAACCTACAAGAAGTCCTGGTGAAATTTGTTGTTCATTAAATCCTAATATTTTTGCTACACGTCTAGGAAATTTACCATTAGGTTGATGAAAAATTGCATAATCATAATTTTCTGGCCTAGTTTTAGCTTTTTCCATTAAATTTTTTGTTGCATTTATTACATGCCTATAATATGCTGGTTGACCTGTAAAAGCTCCACCATGTGAAGGATATTCTTCTTTTTCTCTTCTCCAAAAATCTGGAGTATCAGAAGTAAATGAAACTGTTTCATTAATTACTGCAACAACATCTTCTTTACCTATAACAAAAACTGCACCGCCTGCTGCAGCTGTATATTCTAATGGATCTCCTGGTTTAGATTGCGCAGTATCTGCTCCTCCTGTTAGAGCCATATCCATCATTCCTGATTTAACTAAACCTAAACAAATTTGAATTCCTGCTGTTCCTGCTTTGCATGCAAATTCTAAATCTGCTGCAGTATAATTATTTCCTAGTTCAATAGCTTCTCCTACAACTGTTGATGTAGGTTTAACTGCATAAGGATGAGATTCAGACCCAATATAAATTGCACCAATTTTTTTAGAATCAATATTTTTTATTGCTTGTCTAGCTGCTTCAACACTTATTGTGATAGTGTCTTCATCAATTCCAGGAAGACTTTTTTCAGATATCATTAATGCGTTTTTAATTTGTTCAGGATTAGAACCGTTAGCTTTTGCTATATCTTCTACCTTAATCCTAAATCTAGGAATATAACTACCCCAACTGATAATACCTACTGTCATTAATTCCCCCGACTATACTAGAGAAAAATCTTATTTAAAAAGCTTGTGAAAGATAAAGTAAGAAAAAAAAGAAAAAATGTTTAACCTGAACAATCCTTTGTTCCTGGACAACTACCGCCACACCCGTCTCCACAGGTTTGATCTGTACAAGTATTTGCTGCACAGCTGCAATCTGGTTGCTTGGTTCCTGCATGTGAGTTACCACAACTATCTGAGCATGTTGACCCTACACAAGTGCTAGAAGCACACGAAGCATCTGGACCAATTGTTCCTGAACAACCATGCAAAGTAATTGCATCAATAATCGCTTCTTTTATACACGCATCTCTATATTCAAGTAGACTTTCTGTA
>JABHXU010000023.1 GCA_018657065.1 archaeon | reverse complement strand
CCATATTAAGACAAAGGCTTGCAAGATTAGTTAGAAAAACTTGTGCTTTTTCAAAAAATTTTGAAATGCATGAAGGAATACTTAGGTGGTTTATCCAAGATTATAATGAAAATATTTATCAGTCAAATTGATCCACCGCCTTCAAATATAAGGAAAAATAAGATTGAATTATCAAGTAGTGATTTTTGTTCTTTGTCAGCAGTCGTTGCGGATTTTTCAGAATATGGGAATTTAAAATCATATGAAGATGGAAATATAACTTTTTCTTGGTCTGCAGGTGCAAATGGGAATTCTAATCGTTGGCACGCTGAAATAATTTTTGGAGAAAATTTATCTAAATCCGAAACTGAAGAAGTTAGCTGCTCAGGATTATTACATAATTGGATTTTTAGATTAGATAAAGCAAAAAAATCTAAAAAATATATGAAGATCTTAAATGATGTCATGTATACACCAAACACTATTTTTGCAGTTTGTGCTCATGACCCAATTGAAGTTAATCAATCACATGGTGGAATCACACATAATTATACATTAGCCTTTGATACTTTTCAAAAGGCAACAAAAATTTGGATAGATAATAAATATGAAGGAGAATTTTTTGATTGTAATAGTGGAGGTGAAGAAGTAAATTCAATAGGCTTCACACTAGTAAACAATCAAGCACCAAATACACAAACATATAGTATAATTGATAACTTAGTTGTAAATTTGAATGAAAAAGAAGAAGAAAAATCAATTCATCCTTTATTGAAAAAATTTGCACCTGTTTTTGTTCATCATCCAGAAGAAATATTTCCATTAAATTCAATAGAGAGTATGCTAAATCAATCAAATTTAAGCAAAGGATTATTTAATGATGTTATAAAAGAAAGTCCACTAATAAGAGAAGATATAAATAATAAATCCGATAGAACCCTAAACCTTGATTTAAATAATGTTGAAGTAAATAATATAAAAGATTTACCAAATCCAGATGATTTTACATCCTTTGAAAAAAAAGTATATGGTAGAATAACTCAAGATCAGAATAATTATTCTTATTTACAATATTTTACATTTTTTCCATTTCAAGATTGGTATACAACACATCATGAAGGAGACTGGCAATTAGTTCAAATGACAATAAATGATATTGGAGAAATTGAAGATATTAGTTATTTTTTTAATTATTTATTTACTGAAACTTACTATGATTTAGATTTTATTGATAGAATAGAAGGTCATCCTTTAGCATATGTTTCAAAAGGAAGTCATAATATGTATGGATCTGATGATGTTTTTTATCCTTATTTAGATAAATTGAACAAATCTCAACGATTCTGGGCAGAACTTTCTTGGGGATTAAAACCATTAGATAAAATTTCAAAAGAGGGACCAAAGTTTGTGCCAAAGGATTCCAACATATCTGGAACGGAATACGAAATCGAGCAAATATATGACAATACAGGTTGGATTAATTATGAAGGATTATGGGGAGAGAGACATGTTTATCCACATAGAAGTGGGCAAAGAGGACCAAAATTTAATTCTCGATATGAGTTAGAATGGATGATACCTGGAAGATATACATATGGATATGAATTGCCTTTTATGGCTGTAATGCTTAATAGTCCATTGGATATTTATTTGTATGATTCAGATAATCAACTAAAAGATTTTTTATTTTATACAGGATCTGAGTATGAACCTGAAATAATTTTGACTACAAATTCCTCACCTACAAAATTGATATTAAACGCAACAAACAAAGGAATGTTTAATTTGAGTGTTTTCTTTTTTGATGGAATTGACGGAATAATTTTAAAATATAATGAGATAAATAACACTGCAACAACATTAGGAGTACTTAATGTGTCAAATATAAGTGATTTTTTACTTTGTTTAGATTTTGAACCTGATGGAATTTTTGATAAATGTTATTACCCAAATGAATTTTTATTACATAATGATTATGATTATGAAATTCCTGATCAAGATTTGGATTTTGTAGGTGATAAAATTGATAATTGCCCAACAATTTTTAACCCAAATCAGGAAGATTTTAATGAAAATAATTTAGGAGATGTGTGTGATAATCCACAGTACTACAAATCTTTAGCAAAAGAAAAATCTCAAAAGTCATTTGTTAAAAAACATATTAAATTCAGTTTGAAACAAAGATTTTGGAAGGATGAATTTAGAATTAAAACACCTGTTGTCTTTGTTTTAGAAATAGTAGCTTCAAAAAAAGCAACAAAAGAAGTAAAGAAATTATTGGCAAAAGCAGACCAGTTAATTGTTGAATATAGATTAAAAGACATTAATCCAGATAAAATACCTAGAAAATGGAAAAAAAGATTTGATTTATCTCAAAAATATTTTAGTTTTGGTAACAAAATGTTTGACAAAGAAAAATATAGTTTAGCAATAAAATATTATATGAGGTCATGGTTTTATCTGCAAAACCTTTAAAATCCTATTTTTATTTTAATTATTTTAATGAAATTATTATCTATAATTATTCCTGCATATAATGAAGAAAAGAGAATAATAAAAACATTAAATAAAATTCAAAAATATCTTTTAAAAAAGAAGATTTCTTATGAAATTATTGTTGTTGATGATGGATCAAAAGACAAAACAATTCAATTAATTAAAAAACTAAAAGACAATAAAATTATTGTTAAACAAAACAGCAGAAATAGAGGAAAAGGATATTCTACAAAAAAAGGAATGCTTGCTGCTTCGGGAAAATACGCATTGTTAACAGATGCAGATTTGAGTACACCTATAGAAGAATTGGATAAATTTTTAGAACTAATTCCTAAATACGATTTAGTTATAGGTTCAAGAAAAACAAAAGAATCTAAATTAGTTGTCAAGCAGCCATTTTATCGAGTTTTAGCTGGAAATGTTTTACCAATATTAGTAAACATTTTTGTTTTAAGAGGTATAAAAGACACACAATGCGGATTCAAATTGTTCAATACAAATAAATGTAAAATCTTATTTAAAAAACAAACTATTGAAGGTTTTGCATTTGACGTTGAATTAATGTATATAGCTAAAAAACATCATTTGAAAATAAAAGAACAAGGAGTTTACTGGTATAATGATCTTGATAGTAAGTTTAGTTTATTTAAACACACAATTCCTACGATTTTAGATCTTGTTAAAGTTAGATTAAATGATTTACAAAAAAAATATGATTAATTATTTTTCACAATAACCTATTAATGAAAGACCAAAAGGCAAACTTATTTTTTTTGAAATAAGATAATTTTCAAATTTTAAGATTAATAAAGCGAAATCATCCAAGATTTTTGGCAAATTAAAATTATCTGTTTTTTTCTTTTTAATTATTTTTCCAGGTAATCTGATAAATAAAGTAATAGGTATAAAGAAAATAAAATTCCAATAACTTAATGTCACTTTTTTAAATTTTTTAACAAGAGGTTTGAAAGTTTTTTTATTATACCTTCGAAAATGTCCTAATGCTTCATCATGACTACCAAAAATAAAATTGAATGCTGGAACACCAAAAATTAATTTTCCTTTTTTCTTTAGTACTCTATGAGCTTCTAAAAGAGCAAGTTTGTCGTTTTTTATATGTTCAAATACATCAAAAGAGATTACACTATCAAAAAATTCCTTTTTATATGGGAGTTTTGTTGCATTTGCAATTTTTTTTTCAAATACTAAATTTTTAGGAATTAAATCAAAAGCATTTTTATCAATATCGATTGCATAAATATCTCCAAATTTACTTATGATTTTCAAATCTTCTCCTGTTCCTGCACTTAAGACTAAAATTTTATTTTTTCTTTTTTTGAGATTCATTGAAAGAAGTACTTTCATTAAATCGTATTTTCCTCTAAACCAAAAATTATTTGCGAAATTTCCTCTTAAATGATCTTTATAATCCATTATTAATTAAGATAAATCTTGTTTTCTTAAAGGTTTCTTCAAGAAACCTTTTTTAATTAAGTAAATTTTAAGAATTGTATGATTTCAAAGAAGACAAAAAAAGAGTTATTATTGATTATTTCTTTTTTGATTTTCTCAATTGTATTTGTAACAACAGTAAAAATTCTAACAGGTTCTTTTACTTACACTTTTGGAAGTAGTGATATGCATATATATACAGCAGCACAGATGAAAATTCTTGAACCTGAATTGTTTGAAAATGATGTTTATTTTTCAGAAATTTTTAAAACATATCCAAACACAGTAAATTATTTTTTAGCTTTTTTGATTAATTTGTTTGGAAATATGAATATGGCATATATTTTTGTTAATTATTTACTTTTTATTATTTTTTGGTTAGGGAATTATCAATTGGCAAAATACATTTTTAGGAGTAAAACAACAGGAATTATTTTTGCTTTATTATCTGCTTTTGGAACAAAAGCATTGTTTGGAACATATTGGGGAATTATACTAGGGCAAGTGTCAACAAGAGATTTTGTAACTGCTTTTGTTCCTTTACTGTTGTATTATTATCTGAAGTATTATAAAGATAAGAAAAAAATAATGTTGTTATTTTTTGTTATTGGTGTTTTGACGAAT
>JABHXU010000019.1 GCA_018657065.1 archaeon | reverse complement strand
AGGCATTATTCTCAATGCGGGGGTAGCAAAGCCTGGTCAAATGCGCAGGACTTAAGACACAAGATTGATAGCAAAGGATTGTACCTTTGTAAGATATCCTGTCACTTAGTGTGTTCGAGGGTTCGAATCCCTTCCCCCGCATTTACTCCAATTGGGTTTAATACGTGTTATTGAGCCCAAAAAGAGTTCCTTTTTTCTTATAAGTTATACTTATATTTTCATAATCTAAGAATAAGATGATTGTCATCAAAAGAAATACTCGCTATTAACGTATTTATTGCTTCCAAATGATTTGGAATATGTTATAATCCTCAACTACTCTATAGTCAGAATACCAACCCTTACTACCCTGTTTGATGCCATAGATAAAAGAATTTACAGCTCTTTGAATTAACTTAGGTGTTATTCTCGTTCCATGAGTTGTTCTTGTTGTCCCCGTGTCTTTTAACAACTGTATCATACACTTTTCCATATGATCTCTTGACCTACTAGGCAATCTTGCACACTCAATAAATGCTTGTGTTATTGTAAATATTTTTTTAGACATAATTATAGTCGGTCAGGGGAAATATTTAAGAGGTGAGTTTAGAAAAGGTATATGCATATATTAAAACGTATATTGATGAATTTTAAGGCTTTGCCCGATAACTCCATGAAAAGTTAGACATTTCGGGCAACTATCTGACTATTCGGGCAAAAGTTACTTTCTAAACCTAATTCGTTCATTTCCATTATAACACAGCAAATATTATGAGCAATGATCTTGCACAATACTTCATTAACTTGTGCTGTCCATAATTTGCTTCTTACTCTATCTCCAAACTTACTTTTAATCATGTGTACTGTGGTTTCTGCGTTGCTTCTTGCGTGATAATGCTGTAAATATTCTTCATTGTTTAGCATGAAGAAATGATACATTTTCTTCCATATCATCCCATTTCCTGAGCCTTTGCTGTTGCTCTTGAAAGGCACATAAAAAGTCCCGCCTAGACTATTTACTAACTCAAAGTTATCTTTACTCAAATATGCTTTATCTCCACTTAGTTCTTCCATATTAAAATATTTGGCTGTGTCTTGAGCCATTTCTTTAAGCTGTGGGCAATCTGCATCATTCTCAGTAGTTATTTTTACAGATGTTATGATGTTACTTTTAGCTCCATTTACAAAATGACATTTAACCCACCTTCTTGAACAAATCTCTTTTCCATGCTTGAAGCTATACCATCTTTGAAAGTTAGAAGTTCCGAATCCTGTGCTATCAATGTTAAATTTGCTTTCTGCTGTTCTTAATGGAAGGCTTGTTAACATTACCATTTTAGCTAATATTGGCGTTAATTCTGGCTTCTTGAAATAATCAAACATAGTATTGTAAGGAACTTTACTGTCAATATATCCTTTCTCTAAAGCCCAATTCATATCAGTAGCAAACCTTCTTCCTGAAAAAGTTGAGTAGGTCTTGAAAACCATAGCAAAAATATTATCTCCTAAATTAGATCTTGGTCTGCCATAAGTGTAAGCAGGTTGTCTTATTCTTGAAGTTATATCTGCCAATAATTCCATTAGCTTTTCTTTTTCTGTTTGCTGTGAAATATTGTAAGACTTCCAATTCTGAGGGTAAGTTTTCTTTACTGTTTGAGTTATTACAGTATTGCCTTCCTTGTCTATTTCTTTTTTTAGAGTATATTCTACCGCGTGAATATGTTTGCATTTGCATTTTCTTAATTCATAATCAGGACAATTACATTCTTTCTTATCGTATCTTACTTTTACTAGATACTTGCCTTTGTTAAATTGGCTTGGTACTTCATAGCCTTTGTCAGTTCTCCTTATTCTGTATTTCTGAGCTATTAACTGCCCTCGCTGTTCTCGTGTCAAATTCCTAAAGTTTTGTTCTGTTATTTGTTCCATTTTTATCAACTCATGTACAACTCATTATTATACTAATAGGTATATACTATCTACTATATAAACATTGTTGTTCTGTATCATATAGATAACATATCATTAGTAATATATTAAGAACCACATAATACAAATATTTATATATAATCTTAACATTACCTTTATTAATATGAACGATTCAAAAGAAAATATGGCTAAAAAAAAGGAACATGGAGCTAACGTTGATTTGATTGGCAATAAATGTTATCGTTGTGAGCATGAATGGCTTCCTTATGATAAAGATGTAATGCCCAGAGTATGCCCTAAATGCAAATCACCTTATTGGGACAGACCAAAAGTAAGGTTCAATAAAAAAGGTAAGAAAAATGAGTAAAAATTTCGATCAAAAACTAAAAGGAAAACTGAAACAAAACATGGAGTTTTGGGATGAGGAAATAGATGATATTAATAGAAATGAAATTATTGATAGGGCTTACAAAGTAGATAAGGATTTAATTGGAATACTTATTGATGATAAAGATATTAGAGAAACATTTTTTGATAAGATTAAGGAATACTGGGTTTTTAATGTTAATAAGTTTGTAGATTATATTGAGAATATCAAAGTTTTGAGTAATTCTTATACTAAATTTAAGAATATTGTAGGATTAAATGTTAATGGAAAATATCTTAATGAAAGAGGAGAAGTTTCTCTTGTCTGGCCGTTTAAGGATTGTGTCTTAGAAGGTGGAATGACTAAGGAAGACCAAAAGAGAAATGAGATTTTCTTTAATGAAATCTTAGCAAAAGATGAAATTGATAGATTATTTGATGCAAAAGTATTGACTAATTTTAAGAAATATACTTCGAAAGGAGAAGAAAAAGTTAAGGACTTTAATAGAGATGAAAAAGGAACAATTAAAGACAATCTAATAATCAAAGGAAATAATCTTTTAGCTTTACATTCTTTAAAGAAAGAGTTTGCTGGGAAGGTTAAGTTGATTTATATTGATCCTCCGTATTATTTTCAAGATAAAAAATCAGACGATTCTTTTGCATATAATTCAAACTTTAAACTATCTACATGGCTTACATTTATGAAAAATAGGTTAGAAGTTGCTAGAGATTTGTTAAGGGATGATGGAGTTATTTTTGTTCAAACAAATTCCGAAGGACATGCTCATCTAAAAATTCTAATGGATGAAGTATTTAGTGATGATAGATTTGTCAATGAGATAACTTGGAAAAAATATGGTGGTGTGAAAAATCAGGCATCAAAAAAGCTTACAACACAACAAGAGACAATCTTGTTTTACTCAAAAACAGCTGAGTTTGAAATTAATATGGTGTATAATCCACTTTCTGAAGAATATGTCAAACATGAGTATAAATATGAAGATGAAAGTGGAAGGAAATATGCTAAACTAAGGGGTAGGGGTTATCAAGGAGGGGGTAAAACTACAAAGATTAAATATCTGGATGAAAATCCTGGCTCTCCTATAACTACCTTATGGGATGAAAAAAAATTACAATTAAATACTTCTGCTGCTGAGAAAATAAAGGATTTTCTTGGTCAAAAACCTGAAACCTTAATGCAAAGAATAATTGAATTAAGTACTAATAAAGGAGAAATTATTTTAGATTATCACTTAGGTTCTGGAACAACTTGTGCGGTTTCTCATAAAATAGGAAGACAATACATAGGAATTGAACAGTTGGATTACGGGAAAAATGATTCTGTTATCAGATTAAAGAACATAATTGGAAAAAATAATTCAGAAGGAAAATTAAAAGAAAGCATTGAAGATTTTGATAATTCAGGAATCTCAAAAGAAGTAAATTGGAAAGGAGGAGGAGAGTTTATCTATTGCGAACTTCTAAAATACAATGAAGATGCTATTGATAAGATTCAAGATGCTAAAGATACAAAAACTCTTCTAAAAATATGGGATGAAATGTGCGAACATTATTTCTTAAATTATGATGTAGAGATCAAAAAATTTAATGACAACAAGAAAGATTTAGAAAATATGAAATTAAAACAGCAAAAAGATATTTTAGTAGAAATGCTTAATAAAAACCAGCTTTATGTTAATCTTTCTGAAATAGAAGATTCTCAGTTTAAGGTTTCCAAAGAAGATAAGGAACTTAATAAAAAATGGTATGTTAAAAATGACTAAGTCAACTGAATTTATTAAAGTTAAGATAAATGAAGATTTTATAAAAGCAGGAGAGGAAGCAAAAAATCTTCATCAAAAAGAGCATGTTGGGGGATATAGTAAATTTGATTCTCCAAACGATGCTTTTATTTGAGGAATTGGTGAGGCCATAGTAGAAAACATCTTAGTTGAAAATAATCTAAGTCACCCAAAAGATTATATAAAAAATAAAGATTTAGATGTAAAGTATGATCCTTGGGATTTTCAAATTGTAACACAAAATATCTCTTTAGAGGTTAAAACTCAAAATTACAATTACGGAAGCATAGCAGAATATTGGGAAGTTGCAGTGGCAGCTCAACAAATTGATAAGAAAGGAGATTATTATATCTTTATTTTTGTTGATGTGAATTTTACAGAAGCAATAATTGTAGGCTTTATAGATAAAGAAAAATATAAAAAAAATTCTAGATTTATTGATCAAGGAGAAGAATTTAGACCAGGGTATAAAGCCACTAATCCAATGCATAGACTTTCGATAGATAAATTAAAAAATTTTAATGATTTTATAAAAGAGGTGGCCAAATGAGCCAAAATACTCTCGCAGGAAATAAAGACTGGTTATGTGAAGATATTCTAAAAGAATTAGGAAGAGCAACAATAAGCCAGATTGAAATTCCTAAAGAAATAAAAGATAATCTAAACCCAAACTTTCCATTAAGAGAATATCAAGAAAAAGCTTTTCAGATGTTTATTTCTTATTTTGAGCAATATCAAGAAAAGCCAATTCCAAGAGCAGTTTTATTTAACATGGCAACAGGTTCAGGTAAAACTCTAATTATGGCAGGATTGATAAATTATCTTTACAAGAAAGGGTATAATAACTTCTTATTCTTCGTTAATTCAAATAATATTATCGGAAAAACCAAAGAAAACTTCTTAGATCAATCTTCTATAAAATATCTATTTAATCAAAAAATTGTAATTGATGGAAAACCAATCCAAATAAGAGAAGTAGATAATTTTGATTCTACTAATAAAGATGAAATAAATATTTGTTTTACAACAATACAAAAACTTCATTCAGATATGCACAACGAAAAAGAAAATGCAGTTACATTTGATAGTTTTAAAGATAAAAGAATTGTCTTAATAGCAGATGAAGCCCATCATGGACAAGTTAAGACTAAACAAAAAACATTAACTAATAAGCCAAATTGGGAAAATACTATTGAAGAAATCCTAAAAAAAGACAAACTAAGCTTACTTTTAGAATTTACAGCAACAATGGGTTTTGAAACATATCCTGGCATTAAAGAAAAATATCTAAAAAGATTATTGTATAAATATGATTTGCCAAGCTTTCATCAAGCAGGATATTCTAAAGATATTGAATTATTCAGAGTAGATGGAGACAAAAGATACAGGATGCTAACAGCAATTTTAGTAAACCAATACAGACAAGATATTGCATTAAAATACGCAAAAGAATTTCCAGAATCATTTGGATTAAAGAATTTTAAGCCAGTAATCATGTTTAAAGCTCAAAAAGAAATTGTAGAATCTAAACAAAATGAATTAGACTTTAGAAAACTGATTGATAATCTTTCAAATAAAGACATTGAAGAAATTAAAAAGAAAAGTAATGAAAGGATTATGAAAAAAGTATTTGAATTCTATGATAAAGAAAAAATATCAATTTCAGAACTTGTTAAAAAGATACAAAGAGGATTTTCTGAAAAAAATTGTTTGAATGTGAATGAAGAAAGCTTAGATAAAAAATCAATTTCTCAAAGAGATAAAGAAGAAGTTATCTCTCAAGAAAAGATCCTAAATTCGTTAGAATCTGCAAATAACAATATAAGGGCAATTTTTGCAGTTCAAAAATTAAATGAGGGATGGGATGTATTAAATCTGTTTGATATTGTTAGAGTTTCAGATAAACAGGCGACAGGTGGAAGCACAAAAGGAAGAATTGCTAAATCAACCATATCTGAAGCTCAGTTAATCGGTAGAGGTGCAAGATATTATCCATTTATTTTAGATGAAACACAAGACAAATATAAAAGAAAATTTGATGAAGATACTCAAAAAGAACTAAGAGTTTTAGAAGGATTATACTTCCATAGTTGGAATGAATCAAGATATGTCGCAGATTTAAAAAATGCTATAAGGGAAGAGTTAGGTATTGATTTAGATGATGTTGAAGAAAAAGAATTAAACCTAAAAGAAGATTTTAAGAAAACTTCTTTTTACAAAACAGGAATAATCCATTTAAATAAGAAAGTAAGAAAAGATTATTCTAAAATTAAATCCTTTGCAGATATGGATTTTACCCAAAAGAATGAAGCTTATGAGATTTATTCTGGAAAGGGAAAGGTTTCAGACGCTTTAGAATTTAAGGATGAAAAATACGATAATTTGAACATAATTAAGAAACCTAAAACATTCTCATTAAAGGATATTGATAACCACATTACAAAAAATGCTTTATCAAAAATTGACTTCTTTAATTTTGAGAATTTAAAACAAATATTTCCAAATGCTCTTAATTCTATGAATGACTTAATAGATAAAAAAGAATTTTTGGCAGGCATTAGCATAGACTTCAAAGGAACAAAAGAAGATTTAGAAAATATCTCAAACAAGCATAAATTAGAAGCAGTCTTGAAGCTATTAAACAAAATAAAAGAAAGTTTAGAAAGAACTAGGGTTAATTATGTTGGGTCAGATTTTGTTAGACAAGAGAAAATATCTAAAATATTTTATGATAAGACTCTTAAAATAAACAAAAAAGAGGTAGAAAGACTTAAGGGGCAAAAGGAACTTGTTAAAGATGAAGCTTGGTATGTTTTTAATGCTAATTATGGAACGGATCAAGAAAGATTTTTTGTAAAATGGTTTCAAAAATTTGCAGATTCTAAGGATACAAAAGAAAAATATAAAGAAGTTTATTTAATAAGAAATGAACTACATTTTGGGATATATGATTTTATAGACGGCCAAACATTTAAACCAGATTTTGTATTATTTATGAAAACAAAGAAAGGAGAAACCTCAACTTATCAAATATTTATAGAGCCAAAAGGAACCCCTTGGGAAGATCAGGATATATGGAAACAAAAATTCTTAGCTAAGATTAAAGAGAGGTACGGGAAGCAAGGATTAAATAAGTTTGTAGAAACTAAAAATTATAGAATAATTGGTTTGCCATTTTATAATCAAGATAGGGAGAATGAATTTGAGCAAGAATTGATAAGTTCAATAGCTGATTAAAATGCCACTCATAACTAAATCCAAATACATGATAGGGCTACAATGCCCAAAGTATCTCTGGATGATGTTTCATGATTTAGATAAAATTCCAGAATTTGATTTGGCAACGGAATATATAATTCAGCAAGGTAATATTATAGGTCAATTAGCAAAAAAGCTCTTTCCTAAAGGAGTTGATCTTCCTGAAGAAGGGAAAGATTTCAAACTTAATATTCAAAAAACTCAAGAGCTTCTAAAGAAAAGAAAAATCATATTTGAAGCGGGGATTGTTGCAGGAGCATTATATGCAAGAGCAGACGTTCTTGTTCCTGTTGGAAAGGATGAGTGGGATATTATTGAGGTTAAAGGTTCAACAAAAGTTAAAGAGGAGCATATTCATGATGTTTCTTTTCAAAGACATGTTTATCAATTAGCAGGATTAAAGATTCGGAAATGTTTCTTACTTCACATTAATAATAAATTTATTAAGAAAGGAGAAATAAATCCAAAAAAACTTTTAACACAAGAAGAGATTACGTCAGAAGTTGAAGAAGCAATTATTGGGATAGAAGAAAGAATAGACGACATGATGGAGATTATTAATAATAAAGAAGCTCCAGATGTAAGTATTGGCAATGGTTGTAATAATGGTTTTGAGTGTGTTTCAGAAGATTGCTGGAATTTTCTGCCTGAAAGTCATGTTTTTGAATTATACAGGGGAGGTAAAAAGTCTTTAGAATTATTGGAAGCAAAGATTTTTTCTATAAAAGATATACCAAATGACTTTAAATTAAATGGAAAACAGGAAATTCAAAGAAAGTATGCTAACTCTGGAAAAGTTCACATTAACAAAGAAGAGATTAAGAAATTCTTGAGTGGCTTAAAGTATCCTCTTTACTATCTTGATTTTGAGACTTTCCAAACTGCTGTACCCTTGTATGATGGCACAAAACCATATCAACAAATTCCATTTCAATTTAGTCTTCATGTTGATGATGGAAAACAAATAAAACATTTTGAATATTTGCATGATTCTCAAGATGATCCAAGAGAAAAATTCTTACAAGAAATGATTAAAGTCTTAGGCACAGAAGGAAGTATCATTGTTTTTAACCAATCTTTTGAGATTACAAGATTAAAAGAGTTAGCAATAGCATTTCCAAAATACAAAAATTGGGTTGATTCTATTATAAAGCGAATTGTTGATTTGCTCACACCATTCAGAAATTTTGATTATTACAACCCAGAACAAAAAGGAAGTTGCTCAATTAAAGCTGTTCTTCCAGCAATAACAGGAAAAAGCTACAAAGAGCTTAACATCAATAATGGCGGTTTAGCATCTGTTTCATATTTTGAGAGTGTTTTTAATGAAGTCGAAAACAAAGAGCAAATAAGGAAAGATTTACTTGAATATTGCAAACTTGACACCGAAGGAATGATTTGGATAATTGATAAGCTAAAAGTAATCTAGTCAGAACAACACTTCTCGGGCAGATTAATCACTTATCGGATAGGGCTTACTTTTCGTTTACTTATCAGGCAAAGCCGAATTTTAAGTAAAATATATAAAGAGAATTACCAACATTTTAAATATTAAATTCGATTCCAAAACAATACATTAAATAATTTTTAGAGGATAAGGGGTAAAAAAAATGAAATTCGGCAATCTTGTTTTTGATGAATCATCAAAAGAAGAAGTTCTAAAAATGTTTGGTAAGGCTGTTGATGATGAAGGTTACATAGTAGAAGAAGAAAACACCAATCAGAGAGTCTTAACTGCAAGAGGGGAGGAAATACACTTTGATGAATGGGCTGGAGTAGTCCAAGGTTCTGAAGCATTTGTAAAATCAGATGCTTTTTCTTTAATAGAACTTGCCAAGCGTATAAATTGAAATATGGGTATTTTAGAAGCTTTAAAAAATATATTTGATACAAAATTTTCTAATATCTTAAATAACAATAAATTTGTTTTATTTGATTTTTCAAAAAATACTGAAAATACACTTGAAATAAAAAAAGATGGAACCCTATCAATTGATTTAAGTAAGGTCAGTGCAGAAGAGAGAAAGAAAATAAAAGAACAAATAATTGATGTTTCTATACAAAATGAAAATGAAACTTTTTTACTTGATGAATCTAAAAATAAGACCACTAGTATAAAAGCAAATTTGCCAAAAGATTCAGATAAAAAAATATTGGAATTCTATCATGAAAAATTAAGGCCTGATTGGAATAAAGCTTTAGAGATGTCTCTTGTTGTAAAAAATATGTCTCAAAAGGGTGAAGATATTAAGGATATAAAAAGAGATATTCGTAAAAAATATCCTGAATTTGGCAATAACTTATGTAATATGGTTGGAAGAGAATACTTTCATGAGCATTTTAAACAATTACATAAAAGTATGTTAGAGGAGGATTTTGATATTGTTGAATATCGAAATAAAGTTGAAAAAATAGTCAAATCATTACCATATACTGTTTTCATAGATCAATATAAAGGATATGATGATTTTGCAGGTGAAATATTTTTTAAACTTAGTAAACTAAAAAAATATGGTACAGGAAAACTATTATTACATGGTTTAGGAAAAAATAATGTTAAAACTACTTTAAAATTAATTGAAAAAGAAAGAGATACTTGGGATATAACAGATGTTAAAATTGAACTAAATAAGAATAAAACAATTATTACTGCAACACTTTACTTCTAAATTACACCAACTTCTCTAGCGGCTAATCTAAAAGCCTCTAAATTAATGAACTTACTTATACCTGTCTGCAAATATTCACTTAATTTTTCAGGATTGTGTTCGATAAAAAAATCTATGAACTTTTCTCCTAATTTTTTTGAAATCATTGCTTCATATACTTTATCCAAATCTTTGTCTTTATTACCTTCTAAATCAGATTTTATTTCTTCATCAGTTAGAATTTTATTAATATAATCTTCAATGATCACTTTTTCATTATCAGTAGTTAAGACTTTATATTTAGTGTTAATAGCGTCTACTACTTCTTTAACAGTAGCGTATCTTATTTGTCTTTTTGCCCCATATTTTGGACCTGTTTCTCTTATTACCAATGGTTCTGTTTTTTCTAATTTTATTCTGTGTTTAAGCAAAAATACTTTTTTTAGCTCTTCATCTAATTTTCGACTTTTCCCTTCTGGATTAAGATACTTAAATAGATAATGACTAAACAATGCAAAGTCTTTTAGTTCATCATCATTTATTTTGATAAGGTTATTGAGATAACTATATGTTTTGTTAAACTTATTAAGAGACCCTCTAAAAGCTCTTCTTTCATCTACTGAAAATTTAGAGTTTACTCTTTTTTCAATTGTTGAAGCAATATTGTCCAATTTTATTGAATTTTCCTCTTTATAATATGCTATCTTGAACTCCTGAATATCTTTTCTTGTGAATATATTCTTGTTAAGTAATTCATTATACAGTTCAGGTAATTCTTTTACATTAATTCCAGAATAATCATTTACTTCTTTCTTGAATTTTTGAAATGCTTTAATTATTTTTTTATATGAATTTGTAAAGTCAACAACTAAGGTATTATTTTTATTTGGATAAATTCTGTTTAATCTGCTAATCGTCTGAACTGCATTAATATCTGCTACTGATTTATCAAGGAACATAGTGTGCAATAATGGTTCATTGAAACCGTATTGATATTTATTTGCAACAATTAAAAATCTATATTCTGTCTTTTTGTAAACTTCTTCAATATCATCTTTTACCTTGTTCATATTTTTTTCAGTAAAATTCTCACTATCTTCTTTTTGATTTAATAAGGATAAATCTGATTTGGATAATTTAACTCCACCTGTAAATGCAACTAAAGATTTGTAAGGAAGATTTTTTTGTTTTATTATCTGATCAAGTAATACTTTGTATTTTACAGCACTTTTTCTGCTTGATGTTACAATCATTGTTTTTGCAGATTCATTTTTTATTGCATACTTAGTTTGAGCATCAAATATTTTTAGAATAACACTTATTTTGTCTTTTATTACATTTATATCCTCATAAGCTTTATTCTTTAACTTTTTAGCAACGATCATTGGAGGATATTCATCTTGACTTTTCAGTTTCTCTGAGAGTTGAAATAAAGTTGAATAAGTGACAATATTTTCGGATACATTTAGAATATGACCTTCTTGTTCTGCCTGATCCATACTATATACATCAAAAGGTTCACCAAACATAGTTAGGGTTTTTTCACTAGGAGTTGCTGTTAAAGCTACAAATACAAAATTTGGAAATTTTCTTTTATAAAAAGTTTCAAAATACTTTTTATCAGATTCAGGTTCATCTTCTTCAAAATGACCTAATAAATGTCTTTGTAATTTTCCTGATTGGCTACGATGTGCCTCATCCAAAATAAAACAAATTTTCTTACCTTTTTGCGATTCTAAAATTTCATCTAATTTTTTAACTGAAAATTTCTGAATAGTTGAAATAATTACTTTTGTATTTTTATTAAGTGCCTCAGCAAGTTCAGCAGTAGAATCAACATAAGATATTATATTCTTCTGAGTTTCACTTGAACCAATTGTTCCTTTTAATTGTGTATCAAGATTGATTCTGTCTGTTAGTATTAAAATAGAATTGAATATTGCTTCATTATTGATATGAATGTATCTTAAGAATTTTTGAATAACTGCTATTGTATAACTTTTTCCTGACCCTGCTGAATGTTGAATTAAATATTTTAGATCTAACTTCCTTTTTTTCTTGTAGTTTTTGATAATATCATTTGTTAATTTAAGAACAGTTCTTCTTTGATGATATCTTGGGAAAAAAAAGGTAGTAACTTTTTTGCCATTTTGTAATTTGAATTTAAAGCATGAAAGATAATGTTCTATTACTTCAATTAATGATTCAGGAAGTAATATTTCATTATAGAGATATTCAACTTGAAACTCATCTTCTACAATAGGATTTTCAAGTTCTTTATTAAACCAAACAAAGTCTTCCACATTATTTCTAAGAAATTCAGTTGTAATTTTAACATTCTTGGTATCAGCCGCTATATGCAATATTGGTGTTTTAAATATTTGTAATGTTTTATCACGATCTGCAATATACTGAACAACTGCATCATCAACAACTTGTCCATTAAATGGACTTTTTAGTTCAATTGTAACAAGAGCAAATCCATTTAAGAATAATACAATATCAATGGATTCCATTGTATCTCTAAATTTGAATTGCCTTACATAACTAAATATATTTGATTCGTATTTTTTTAGTTGCTCTTTATTGAATGTCGTTTCAGGTTTAAAGTAAATCAATTTTATTGGAACAGTTTCAATTGTTATTCCATTTTTTATAATCTCAAAGAGTTTATTGTTTTTTAACTTTTCATTAACTGTTTCTTTTATCTTAGCTAACCATCTATCACCAAGAATGCTTTTGATTTCTTTTAATTCCTCTTTTTGTGTAGATTCAAGAAATTCAGTCAATAAAGAATCATCAATATTGATTTTTAGGTCAATATCTTTGGTTAGTCTTTTTCGATAACTATGATCTTCCAATTTCTGACAAAAATGATCTTCAAAGTTTTTTTCTAATGGTCTGGACATTAAGCAGTCACCTTCATTTTTCCAGTAACAACGTCATTGATGAGGATTGTTTTGTATTCTTCAAGTTTTAAAATTTCATTTTTTAAATTTTCTTTTAACAAATTGTTTAGTTTTTCTAATTTACTTATTCTTCCTAATATGATTTCTTGCTCACCCTTAGGTGGAATAGGTACCCTAATTGGTTTAATTGTCTTTTCATTGATATTCATTTGAGTGTTAATTTTTGCATATTTTAGAATATTTTGTTTTAAAGAAGTTAATAAATAATATAAGTATTCATTTGATATTTTTGAAACAGTGTTAATCCCAATTATACTGTCGGGAAAACAAGAATCAAAATTTAATATTGCTATATCTCCAATATTAGCAGCTATGGTTATTAGTAATGTTTTCTTAGGAATCATTTTACTTACTTTTAATCCTTCTTCACTTAACGTTTGAGTGAAATGATTAATATATTTTGATGCTTTTGATACATCACCTGTTTGAATAAAGGGATATGGTCCGTTGTACATTTTAGGATCATTTCTTGGACGATGTGTAAACTTTCCTCTTTGAATATTAGCAAAATATTTTATTTTTGTTTGCTTCCAATGTTTTGGTACTCTTTCTATAAATTCAATTTTTGAAGAATCAAATAGGTGATTATTAAAACCTTCTGTAATTGCCTTAAAAATCGAAATTTTAAGTGAGTCAGTTAAAACTTCGATTTGTCTTCTTCTTATTTGCTATCACTATGTCAATCTTTTTTGTAACATTATCAAGGTAATTAGAAATTATAATTTGTTCTTCAATTGAAGGTAATGGCTGTTTCAAATAATTTGGAGCATCACTGGAGTGCATTATTGTTGTACCTTGTGAAAAAAAAGTTATACATTCTTGAGAAAAATCACATTTTAAGGAATAGAAAAGATAATCATAAATAAGTTCAAAAGATTTTAACTCAATTTTTCTCAACCCTGTAGAAAAAATTCCTTCGAACCCTTTTTCAACTAATCCAGGAGATCCATCTAGACACAAAAGAATATCTTCCTTTTTGCATATAGCATTTGTTTCTAAGTTAACATAAACATTATCTTTATTATTACTTCCAATATCATTTACTCTAATAAACCTTTTTCCTTTACCTTCAATTCCATAATTTTTACTTCCTGGTTCTATTCCACGTAAAAAATTGATAAAATATTTTAATCTTTTTCTATCAAATTTTTTTGAATTAAACCATTTATCCTCAATTAGTTTATATTCATTACTTTTAATCATAGTAATCCCAAATCCTTCAACAGAGTTTTATTTTCTTTCTCTAAATCATTAAACTCTTTAATGACGTCTTCTTGTTTTCTTAATGGAGTATATTTGTAAAAATATTGTGTAAAATTAATTTCATAACCGATGGTTTTATTTTTAATTTTATAAGGTTTTTCAACTTCTCGCTTTAAATATTCATTTATATCCTCTTTTAATGGAATATATTCACTATCTGAAATTTTAACATTTTGTGTGACTTCTCTTTTCTGACCTTTAATTTTTTTTATTACTGTTTCTTTTTTCGGATTACCATCTTCATTGACATCTGTTAATTCCAAATGAACTTTAGTATAACCAAAATCTATAGTATCAAATATTTTACAATGTTCACTTTCCTTAAAACTATTATATATAAGACAAATTTGCTTTATTTGTTTATCTGATATATACTTTGTTTTTTTCCCAAGGGACTTTGGCATCTTCTCTGAAAATTCAACAGCATTAACAAGTTGGATTTTTCCTTTTCTTTCATTACTTTTTTTATTTCTAAGTACCCAAACATAAGTGCCTATATTCGTGTTATAAAATAAATCCTTTGGCAGACCAATTATTGCTTCAATTAGATCATTTGCTATTAAGTATTGCCTGATTTTACTTTCTCCTGACCCTGCATCACCATTAAAGCCAGGAGAACCATTAAAAACAATTGCAATAGAACTTCCTCCTTCTTGAGGAGGCTTCATTTTACTTATCATATGTAAAAGAAATAAAAATGCACCATCTCTAATAGTTGGTAACATGTCTTTATGAAATCTTCCAGAAGTATCATCTAAAATATCTTGTTTATCTTTTTTCCATTTTACTCCAAAAGGAGGATTAGAAAGCATATAATCAAAAGTTTCATTTGGAAATTGGTCATTCGTTAAAGTATTTCCATATTTAATATTATCAGGATTTTCTCCTTTTAACAACATATCAGATGCACCAACAGCCCATGTTTCAGGTTGCTTTTCTTGACCATATAAAACTACGTTTGCTTTTGGATTAACTTTGTCTAAAATATGATCTTTTCCAATAACTAGCATTCCGTCAGTTCCACATGCTGGATCATAAATTGTTTTTAATTCACCATCTTTGATTTTATCTCCATCAATTAAAATGTCAACCATTAATTCTATGATTTCTCTTGGAGTAAAATGCTCTCCTGCTTCTTCACCAGTTTGTTCAGAAAATCTTCTAATAACTTCCTCAAAAATATAACCCATTTTTTGATTTGATACAACACTAGGAGACAAATCAAGTTCTGCATATTGTTTAATCAATGGATAAATGAGTTTATCTTTTTCCAGTTTATTTAATTCTTTTAATATACCAAAATTATCCAATATTTTCTTAATATTATCAGTAAAACCATTAACATAACTCTTGAAGTTTTCTTTTATCGCAGTATCTTTTTCAGATGCTAATATCTTAAACGTAAATTTAGAAGAATTATCAAAACTTATTGATGCCTGAACTTTCTTTGACATAATGTTTTTAGCATCACTTGGACTAAGTTTACTAAGGCTATTTCCAAGAAGTTTTTCAACTTTGTTTCTTTCTTCTAAAAGAACTGATTCAATTCTTCTAAGAACGACAAAAGGAAGAATAATATCTTGACTTTGATGTTTTTTATATGTGTCTCTAATGATTTCAGCAGTTTCCCATATAAAGCTGACTTCTGCAGATATGTTAATTTGCTCCTTCATTTTGTATCCTCTTCCATCTGTTTTTCCATCATAATTTCAAATTGACGGGAAATAACAAAACCTTTCTTTTTACAATAATTTCTATACTCTTCATACAATTCTTCATTAACTCTTAAAGTGATATTTTTTGATGACATAAATCTCCCCCATACAAATATATACAAATACAATTAAATGTAATTATTAAATCTTTCCCAGAATATATACTGTTTTATATATTAAAGTTAATAAAGTTATTAAGAGATATTCAATTCAAAATTTCAAAACGTAAATTGAAACTCAAGAAAATACCTATTTTCTTTTAAGATTCAATAAATTGAAAGAAACAGATTATTTGAAAAAAATCAAAAATTTATTTTTTTGAAATCTGTAACAAATGTAGACAAGTGTAACAAACAGCATTGTATTAAAACATAGATAATTGAAGACAATTGGTATACACTAGTTACACTATGTTACATACGTTACAATGAATCATCATGGGCATGTATTTTAAAATCTGTGGTGTCAAATTTGTCAATTGGACTCAAATTCTTTTGTGTTGATAAATCTACTTCATCCAAACCATATCTTTTGAATAACATCTCTAAATGAATTTTATTTAATGGAATTACTCTTTTAGTTTCATTACCCAATCGTTTAAGTTTTGCCTTTTTAAATCCTAAAGATTTTAGCATTCTGCTTAAAACTTGAGTAGATAACACATTGCCATTATAACCCTTTAATTCACCATAGGAAATAATATCTGCGTTGTTGAAATACTTGGTTTCATCAGATAACATTTTATGTATTGTTTCAACAATTTGTCCATCAAAACTATTTTTTCTTTCATATACAATTTCATCTTGATGCTTTCCTATAAACTCTTTAAATATCTTTAACTGCGTTTTATCTTTACTAAACAAACAAATGTAACTGCCAACAATTTGTTTTACTCTTGGTTCTAATTCACCCAAATCTATTTTTGGCTTATTAGTAGGATCTATTTTATAGTAATTTCTAAATCTCCATAAAAGGAGTTTATTTCTTAGCAATAAAGCTTCATCATAAAAATCTTTATTCAAATTCAATGGAATGTCTTTTCTATTTGTTCCTCTCATGACATGAGTTATACATCTACTTTCTACAGCTTTATCCGTAAATACTTTTCTACTACCTAATATCTTTGGACAGAAAGGGTCAAAAAACCTAATATTGTCAAAATTATTTGTATCACACCTCATAATAAACCTATTTTTTTCATATCCTTGATTAATTATTTTGACCATATCTTGTGCTTCATCAGACTTTTTTAAATCAGCTTCATCAATAATCAAACTACCTTTCCATTTGTCAATTATTCTAAAGACAGGTGCACTTGTTGTTGCTCCACTAGTACTAATTGATTTATAGTGCAAAACTCCTAATGCATCGAGAAATCTACTTTTCCCTGTTCCAGTATCTCCCAATGCACGTAAGTAATTAATTGTATGAAAAAGTTCATATACCCAACTCATTAAAATATTCCAAACTGCAAATTGTAACACATCACTTGGAATGTCTAACCATTTGTGAATGAATTTTTTTATGTGATTTTGAAGATTTACATCTGAATCGTAATCAATTGGTTCACTTGGTAAAAATATAGCACCTTTTTGAATCTCTTCTCCTAAAAGTGGTTTAAATTTTGTACCTTCAACAGTAAACTCATCCATTGATTCATATTTATCTTTTTCAGCATCATATATACAAAAAGTATTCTTTTTACTAACTGGATCGTATAATTGCTCTATCAATAGTTTTCTTTTTCTATCTTCAATAAAACTAGCTCTAACAAAATCATCTTTCTTTGATTTTTTATTAATTTCAGGATTCATTATTTTCTTACTAATTATTTCAAGTGCTTTATTATATGTTAGCTCACGATATTGACCCGAAGAATTTGCCCATTTAGAATATAAATTCATCTCACTAAAAATTTCTTCTTTAGTTTTATTCTTTCTTAACAGACTACAAATAATGCCAAATTCTTTACCACTTCTTGATGTGTCTTTTGAAGTTAAAATTGGTGTAGAATTATTTTTTATAATATGAGGTCCAATTATTTTTAACAAATGTATGTCCGAAATTATTTGAATTTCTGTGTCTCTAACAACCTTGTACATTTTCCCATTTGGATGTGTTGAATTTGGACCAACAACATACCAATTCTTACATCGCATTTCACCACCACTATTTTTAAAACGGTGATTCTTGTCATATTCGCTAATTACATAATAGTGTCTTCCACCACTTCCAGTTTCAATTGTAAGTGTCGACAATTCATTTTCAAAATATGGAATTAATTTTTCATTATCAACATCAATTATTCTTAAACTACCTGGACCAGCTTGAACACCATAATTATATTTCATTTGAATATGGCTTTTAAGAGCTGAATCAAAAAGAGAGTATTCTGTTGTGTTTCCTTTATGGGGTGCTTTGCCAAGAGGTTTCCAATTCTTATCTTTAGATATTTTTTCATATTCTCTTCCTTCCATCATATGTATTTCATTGTTTTTTTTCCAAAATCCCCAGTGTCCAAGCAATTTGAAACGATAATCTTTTTTTTGCAGTTGTATTGGTATCTTCATTAACAACACCTTATTGGTACAACAAACATCAATTTACTTTTTGATATCTCTGTATCATCTTCTAAATGCAAATTTTCTTCATCTCTAACAAATAATTTAGAAACCCTTGAATTTGAAAAAATTAAAGATGCTAGTGTTTTTGGACAAAAAGAATTGCAAATTATGCACGGTAACCGAGAAAATTTCATAAAAAAAACAAATTTCTTTCTTGAATCAATTACTGTTCCTGATTTAGACTATTTAAAAATTGTAGATTTTTGTAAAGATTTTGAAGAAAAGATACATGAATTTAATGAAGACACTAGAAAACCTTACTATATTCTATCAAACTTTTTTGATAATACTATGAAAAAGATAGCACTTAATCTTAAAGACTTTGAAAATACAATAGTTCAACTTTTTAACTCAACAAAAGATCATGCTGTTACTGAATATAAAACACTAAACTCAAAAATCAATGAATTAAATGATGTTCTTGACCAAAGCGATAAACTTGAAGAAGAATTAGCACTACTTGAGACTGACCTTGATGATTCAATAAAAAAACAAGAAAAAGCAAATCTTCAAGTTGAAAAACTAAAAGAAAGTCGAGAATATCGAAAAATAAAAAAATTTGAACGGGAACTCCAAGAAATTGAAGACACATCTTTAAAGATAAAATCAAAAATAATCATTCAATTAAAAGCATTTGAAAAAGCGTTTAGAAAAATATATCATAAACAAAATATAAAATCTGTATACCTAGACTATCTTGAATATCCTCTAAAAACTATTGTTAAGGATAAAAATTTAGTAGTTATTGATGAAATAAAAAAATTAAAAGTTGAAATATCAAAAACAAATATACCTATCAAAAACAAAGAGAAGATTTTAAGCAGAAAGATTGACAAAGAAAAATTAGTAAGTTTAAGGTCCGAATATATTTTGCTAAATGACAAAAAGTCTCAGATAAATACTGAAATGGATAAACCCTTAATTATAATGGATTATAAAGAACAACAGTATAAGCTTGAACACCTAGTGGACAAAATTAAGAGACTTAAAGAAGATATTTCTGACAAAAAAAATATTCTAAAACATCTTAATTATCAAGATAAAAAAATAAAACTTGAATCAAGATTAAGTGAATTTTCTGGATATGTTGTAAGTATTGTTTAATTTAAGTTCTATCGATAAGTTTATTAAGTGAAATTCTATTAAAAAAAATATTCAATATTTTATGAGGTGAATATGTTGAAAAAGTTTTCAAACAAAATCATAATCATATCATTAGTACTTGCAATATTTGTGACAAGTTGTGCAAATAAAAAAATTGAAGCACAGTTTTTTGAAAATCAAGATTTTTTGACAGATCAATGGAGAAACATAACTGATAAAACAGAAACTCTAATGGACGACATGGACGACTCTGAAAGACTTGAATTAATATCTCAACTCCAGGGAGAATTAGAACTTTATGACAAAAATCTAAAAGTACAAGATGAATATATTAGAGAAAATAGAGAAGCCTTAACTAAAAGAAAAGTTAATACTGAATTAAAACTAGCACAAATTGATTCTTCATTTTTTGAATTAGAACTTCAACAAAAAAAAGTTAACACGTATGAAAAATTAATTGTTGATATTGATAAACTACAAGAACAATATAATGAAGAAGTTATTTCTTTTGAAAAACTAAAAGCAGAAATTGAAAGTGAAGAAATTTCAAAAGAAGACAAATTAGCAAAAATAGATGAGATGAAAGCATATGCAACAGAAATTGATTCTCATATGATGTCTTTTAAATCCTTCCTTGGAATCAATAGTATGGATTTAGAAACTCTTGGATATGATCCAGATCCATTAAAACAAGATGTTGAAGATAAAAGAAATGAAATTTATTCTTATAAATCAACCTTATATGACAAAAAATATGAATTAGAAAATACAATGCTTTACGACTTAGAAATTAGACATCTTCCATATGTAATGGCTGGTGTATACAATCAATACCCTGCACTTAATTATTCCTTAATTGAGTATGAATATACTAATAATGAAGCACACCCAGTAACTGTAACTTTTAATGCCCAGATTAAAGGTCATACTACTTATGGTACAGTTACTGAAACGTTTGAGGCTGGAGAGACAAAAATTGTTAAACAAACACCTCAAATTTATTCATACATTGCTGATGATATAACTGAGATGAAATACGCAGATCTATATTATTATGTAACTCAAGATTACAAAAAGATTGCTGAGGACACTAAACCAATCAAAATGTATGCAAAAGATACTATGGTGTGGGCTGTTCAATCAAACGATGAATGGGTATCAACTGCTTACTTAATAGGTGCATGGGTTACTCCTCATATTGAAAAAGTAGACCAAATAATCAGAGTTGCTGCAGAATTAAAATCTAACAGAGCTATGACTGGGTATCAATGTGGTACATGTACTTTACCTGCAGATTTTACTGAATATTCTGGGGATGAAGTTGAAGCAATCTATAATGTTGTTCAAGCAATGGGTATAACTTATATTAATTCTCCTGTAAGTTTTAGTTCAAACCAAGAAGCGTCACAAAGAATAAAATTACCTTCAGAATCTATTGATTTGGCTTCTGCAAACTGTATTGATGGTGTATTATTGTTTGCCTCAGCATTAGAAAATATTGGTATGAACCCTTATATTGCACTTGTTCCAGGACATGCTTTTATTTGTTGGGATGTAGCAGCAGAGTCAGAAATGGGAATTGATTGTTTTGAGACAACAATGGTTGGCTCATCTACTTATGAACAAGCAAACGCAGCAGGTAGACTTGAATATACTGAATATAAATCAAAAGGAGAATTAACTTTGTTACCTATCAAAGGAATTAGGCAATTAGGAATCATTCCAATGGAATAATTTTTAATTATTTATTATTGAATATTAAAAATAAAAGAAATAGAATAAAATAATTTATTCTTTTTTTGAAGTTTTAGGTTTTTCTTCCTTTTTGACTTCTTTTGTTACTTTTTTTGTTGCAGGTTTTTTCTTTTCCTTGTCGTCTTTAGGTTTTTCCTTAGCTTCTGCTTTTTCTTTTACAGGTTCTGCTTCTTTTTTAACAGGTTTAACTTCTTCCTTTTTGACTTCTTTTACTTCTTCTTTCTTTTTTCTTTTTAATGCGAACATTTCACGTGTTAATTTCTCATAGTCTGATTTTAAAGAAGGATATTGAATTTCTTTCAACCTATCTACTGCGTTTTTATTACTTTTAATCCCTTCATAATTTGTGTAATGTGCTTGAACTTTTGAACCAGGTGCATGACCCATCAATTTATTTATGAACATTTCCGTTTCACCAGAATTTGTTCGTATCATTCGAGCAGATTTTCTTAATATTTTAGGAGAATAGTGTTTTCCAAGATATTTAATGGTATAATGTTTCATTAATTTTCTAAATGTTTTCTGTGTATAATTAAAAACAAGATCTCCTTCTATAAGTTTTAAACTATTGAAATATGGTCCCAACTCTTCTTCATAAAGGTCAATAACAAACGGGAATTTCTTATATGAAACTCTCTTCACTTTGGGTAATTTAATGATCCATTTTCCTTCAGAATTTTTATATAAGTTATACTTATTTCCATATCTCACTTTTGTTATTTCACACGGTCTTGCTCCAGACATTAAGCTTAACTGTACCATATGTTTAAATTTTCTAGTTTGTATATTTTCTAATAGTGTTGGAATATCTTCTTCAGGAATATATTCAACAGTTATTTCATTAAAATCTGAGGGACATTGAATTTGAAAAAACTTAGTAATATCTGGAATTTTTCTGTTTTCTGTTTGAAAAAAATATTCCCTTACAAATCTGTGAAAATCCGAAAAGTTTTCTTTATAGTCACACTTAGTTCTATAACTTAAAGGTCTATTAGTTTTAGACAATTTAAATTTTGGAGTCTTTGATGTCTTCTTCCCCCAAATAACTGTTGTTTTATAACATAAGATTTTATTGGCATTTAACATCTCACGGTAATTCAACATTTCTTTTTCTGATATTTTATCAATATCTTTTTTAAAGTGTTTTTCAATACGTGCAATGTTTCTTGCTTTTTTAACAAGTGTTTTATATTGAATTTGACTTTTGTACAGTAACCTACCGTAACTTCCCTTTCTTTTTGCTTCAATAAATTCTAATAATAATTTATTATTCAATGGTGTAGATAGAAACCTACTGGATTGACATTTCCCAGAAATATTCTTATATTCTCTTTCAAATTTATCTAATTTGTCGTCGACAAATTTCTTTTTCATATGAATAAAAAAGAATTCTTTATATTTAAGTGTTCTGCCACGTATTAAACCCAATGGGTTTAGTTCACTTCCCCCGCACTTTTTTTTATTTGACTTAGTCTAATAAATTTGGTCAAAAGAGAAAATAATTAAATAGCCAGACATGATAAAATATGTGTAAATGAAAAAAGTATTAAATAATTTTGAAAAATATTTGTATGTTTGGGTTTTTATTTGCATGTTAATAGGTATTCTTTTCTCTCAGTATCTACCAGGATTAAGTGTTTTACTGAATAACTGGCAAATTGGTAATGTTTCTGTTCCAATTGGTATTTGTCTATTTTTAATGATGTATCCTGCTCTTTTGAATTTTCAAATTAAAGAAGTTAAAAAACTTTTTAAAGCACCTAAACCAATTTTATTAACACTTTTATCAAATTGGATTATTGCACCAATTGTTACTGTTATTCTAGCAAATATTTTTCTTCAAGGATATGATCAGTTAATAGTTGCCTTAGTTCTTTTAGGTTCAAGCCCTTGCACTGCAATGGTTATTGTTTGGGGTAGTCTAGCAAAAGGAAATCAAGAACAAAATGTTATTACAACAAGTATTAATACACTAACAATCATGTTTTTATATGCTCCTGTTGTTGTTCTTTTAACAGGAATTCAAGGAATCTCACTTGATAGATATGCTCTATTGATTTCTGTACTTGTGTTCATTGGTCTGCCTTTAATTGTTGGATATATTTCCAAAAAACTACTTATTGCTAGAAAAGGACTAAATTGGTTTGAAACAAAATATAAACCTGCAGTAGGTAATATTTCTATTATTGCATTACTCTTTACATTAATAGTATTATTTACATTAAACGGAGATGTTTTATTGAAAAATCCAGGAGAAATGTTACTTGTATCTGTTCCACTATTACTTGGATTTATAATTGTTGTAGGCATCAATATTTTCATAACAAAATTATTCAAACTTAGGTATAAAGAAGCAATTATTTCAGTTATTATTGGTTCTTCGAGCCATTTTGAAATTGCTATTGCAACAGCAATCACTCTTTTTGGTTTGGGTTCTCAAGCTGCATTAGGAACAACAATGGGATTATTTTGGGAAGTCCCTATAATGCTTGGATTAGTATATTTAGGAAAAATTCTGCATAAAAAGAAATTTTGGAATACATAATTTACATTAACTAAATTGGTCTACACGATGTTTGCACATCCCAAAAGCTTTTTTTTCAAAAAATATATATTCTAATACAACATAATAATTTTAGGTGAAACTTTATGAAATGTTCAATATGTGGGGCAGAAGCAAATTATATGGTTGCTGTTGATAGTAGACTAAGCAGAATAGCTAAACAAGTTGTTGATAAATATGCAGCAAGATGTAGAAATTGTCAGGATAAAAAAGAAAGATAATAGTATACTCAAATTATGAAATGTTAATGCCTTGACCAATCGAGTATTTTCACTTCACATATATTTCTCTTCTAATTCCAATAAGATTTATTAACCTTAACAATCTAAAGTTAATCAATGAAATTAATTGACATCATAAGTTTATTTGCACTAATCCTTGCGTTCTTTTCAATATATTATCTTAAAATTAAACCTTTATTTTTAAAAAATAAAAAATTCAAATGCATACATTGTGGAAAATGCTGCAAATATATTGTATGGTTAACAAAAAAAGATATTGAAAAAATAAAAACAAATACTAAATATATCAAAAGTTTTTTTGGTAAAAAATATATTAAACTTGTAAAAAGAAAATGCATTTTTCTTAAAAATAAAAATGAAAAAAATTTTTGTTCTATTTATAAAACTAGACCTGAAATATGTAGAAGGTTTCCTAGTAAAATTCTATCTAAAACCAAAACTTTTGATTCTAGATGCAATGGGGTAAGTTAATCAATTTAATATTTTTAAATATCTTAATTCTATAATTAAATACACATATAAACAAGTTTATAATATAATAAAGACTGGAACTCTTAGTCAATATTTGCAAAAATTGCCGAAAATGTTGCACTGGAACTAGTATCAAAATTTATCCAGAAGATATAACTCGATGGAAAGATCAAGACAGACTTGACATACTTTTATCAATTAGTTCTTTACTTGGTGAATCTCGACAATTTATTAAAAAAAAAGAAAATGAAGAATGCATATTTCTTAAAAATGGACTTTGCTTAATACATGATACTAAACCAAAAGTTTGTAAGGAGTATCCTACAAACATTAAACATGGAGAAAAATTTGATTGTGAAGCATTACACTTACTTTTCGCTTCTCAAAAAAATACTAATCATTTTTGATTTCTTTCATCTCTAAATTATAAGTAAATTCAATGTCATCAAATCTTTCTTTATCTTCAGGACAAACCAATGTTAATGAGTATCCTTTACTATCTCTTCTTCCAGTTCTTCCTATTCTATGAATATAATATTCTGCTCTATTAGGAACATCATAATTAATAACCATATCAACTTCTTCAATATGAAGTCCTCTAGCTGCTACATCAGTTGCTACGAGTATTACATTTCCTTTTTTAAATATTTTTAAATGACTTTCTCTCTCTTTTTGTTCAAGATCACTATTCATTGCAAATGATGTAAAACCTTTTTTTCTTAAAAATTCTGAAATAGTATAAGTTCTAACTTTTCTATTACAAAAAATCAACACTTTACTAAATTCTTTTTTATTTAAAAAATTTAAAAGAAATTCATCTTTTTTAGAAATATTACACATAACTTTTTCTTGAACAATATTTTTTGGTATTTGCATTCCAATTTTTAAAAATTCAAAATCAACTATCTCTTTTTCAATAAAAATTTTCACTTTGTCAGAGATTGTTGCTGAAGAAAGTATTACTTGACAATGTTTGTTAACTCTAGTTTTTAGGTAAGCACAATCATCATAAAAACCATTATCAAATAATTGATCAGATTCATCATAAACAATTAATTTAACTTCACCTAATTTTACTTTTTTCTCATTAACATAAACAATAAGTCTTCCTGGTGTTGCAACAATAATTTGATTTCTTGTCTGAAGGGTTCTTCTATCAAGTTTCATATCATGCCCTCCATAAAACTTCCCAACATTCAATCCAAGCGGCTCAGTAATTTTTTTTAATTCTCTAGTTACTTGCAAACATAATTCTCTAGTTGGAACAACAACTAACATTTGAGGTCCTAATTTTTTATTTATTTTACTTAAAAAACCTACAGAATATGCTAATGTTTTACCACTACCAGTCATTGCAGTAAAAACTATATTTTTTCCTTGCATAGCTAAAGGAATAATTTCATCCTGAACTTCAGTGGTTTCAATGTATTTTAATCTAGCTAAAGACAAAATAATTTCTTTTTTTAACCCTAGTTTACTAAATTCATTCATTTTAATTAAATTTTAAGAATTTGTACTACTATTTAGATTTGATTATATTTTTTTAGAATTCATTAAAGATAGTTTTTAAATAATCACCTGAATCAATTTTGTTTAGGTGAATTATTATGAAAACAATGACTTGTAAACAATTAGGTGGTGCATGTGATCTAGAATTTCATGCAAACACATTTGAAGAAATTGCTAATTTAAGTAAAAATCATGGAATGGAAATGTTTCAAAAACAAGATGAAGATCATATTAAAGCAATGAACAAAATGAAAGAACTTATGAATGATCCCAAATCCATGGGTGAATGGTTTGAAAATAAAAAAAAAGAATTTGATGCATTGCCAGAAGATTAAATTACTATGCAAATATTTTTATTTCTTATTTAACAATATCAGCTATTGCAGCACTCATTGAAGCTGGAAAAGTAACTATTACTATTCTTTTAAATGCCAAAATTAAATTAGATTGTAAAGGTGCTTTTTGGATTAACATAAGTATTATTCCTACAACCAAAAAGGAAAGTATATATGTTGATAAAATCCTTTTTAGAAACTCTGACCAATGAGTTTTAAATTTATTTCTATAATAATTATAATAAACAAATACTGAAATAAATAATATTGAAAGAAAAAAAAGTCCAAAAATATTTAGGTTGGGAAGTGTTTCTCCTAGCTTCCATGTTTCTTCAGTAAATGCTATTGGAACAGCTAAAAGTGTTGCACCAACAATAACTTGAATTATATCTCTTGGATAAAATTCAAGCATCACAGGATTCATAAGTTTATGTATTAATTTTCCTGTTTTGTCATATACACTGACAATTTCTCTAAGTCTTCCATCTACTCTAACAAATTTTCTTTTTGTTTTTAGAGCTGTATCCTTCATTTTTTATTCATTTCTTTATGCACAATTGTTCTATATGGGAAAGGAATTTCAATTCCCTCGTTGTCAAATCTTTCTTTTATTGATTCATTTAAATCACAACCCATTTTAAAAGCTTCTGAAGGTGTTTTTGACCAGACATAAGCCCTTAAATTCACTGAAGAATCTCCAAAACCTAAAACTCTAACAATAACTGCTGGTTCATTTGCTTCTTTCTCTTGCTTTGTTCTATTATCCAAAAATAATTTATGCTTCATAGCTTCTTGTTGCATTATTTTTTTAGCTTTTTTAATATTAGAATCATAACTGATCCCTATTTCAATAAATTTACAAATTTTTTCATCTCCTAAACTAGAATTTTCAATAATTTCATTACTAATTACTGAATTTGGAATTACTATTCTTTTATTTTCAAAAGTTCGAATAATTGTGTGTCTAAGAGTAATATCTTCAACATTCCCAACTATATTTGTTTGTAGCTTAATTCTATCTCCAACTTTAAATGGTCTAAAAATTGCAATAAATATTCCACTTATTATGTTAGAAAATGCTTGTTGAGCTGCAAATCCTAGAATTACTGCCAAAAGACCTGCACTTGCAAAAACTGACATTGAAATTGTCCTTAATGGTGGAATTATATAAACAATAAGTCCAATCCCAATTAAATAAATAAATCCTGTAAAAAGATGTTTTAAAAAACTAAATTGAACATGAGTTTTTTTCCTAGAAGGAATATTTGCAAAATTATCAATTACTTTTTTTACTATCTTTGATAAAATATAAGTTCCTATTACTATCAATAAAACTCTAAATACTAATGAATTCAATAGCAAATTAATATCAATCATTTTTCCCCCTTAAAATAAATAATACAATGTTCTTTTTTAATCTTACTATTAACTCCAACCATAAAAGAACGCTAAAATCATAAAAATTGTGTAAGAAATTAAGGCAATTATTCCTTTCTTTTTATCAATTTTCCAACCAGATTTAATAAAATGGAGCAATGCTAAACTAAAAAACAACATAATTGGAATTGTATAAACTACACTTGCTTCAGGTACTTTTAATGGAGAAATTAAACTTGATATTCCTACTACTAAGGCAATGTTTGCAATATTACTTCCTAAAACATTGCCTGTAACTAAATTTCCAAATCCTTTTCTTACAGCATTGATTGAAACAATTAATTCAGGTAGAGAAGTACCTATTGCAATTAAACTTAAACCAATAACACTTTCAGGAAGTTTAAATAAATTAGCTATCCAAATAGCTTCATTAACCAAATATTTCGCTCCAAAAATAATACCTGCACCAGAAAGAACTATAATTAAAAAATCTTTTACCATACCTTCTTTAAACATTTTAATTACTCTGTGTTCATCAGTTGTTCTTTGGCTAGGTGTTTTTTTGAGTGCTGTATGAACAATTCTTGTTTTAACTGATGCCAAATATTGAAAATCAAAAACATAATTCATAAAATCATGAAATTTGTATTTTTTAACACTTTTATCGTCTGATTTAAGTAAAAATAGGATATAAAACACATATACGATTAATAGAATAATACCTTCAAATTTAGAAATAACATTATCTAAGGAAAAAACAAAAAATAAAATTACACTTAAAATCATTGTATATCCATCCCTAGCATACATTTTCCTAGTTGTCTTAAATGGTTTAAGAATAGCAGAAATTCCTATAATTAATCCAATATTAGCAATATTACTTCCTACAATATTTCCAACAATTAATCCTGAATGTCCATTTAATGAAGCAGATACTGAAGACGCAAGTTCAGGGATTGACGTACCTATTGAAGTTAGAGTTAATCCAATTAAAAAATCTGATACTCCTAGTTTTTTTGCAATTCTAGCTGAAGATTCAATAAAAAAATCTGAACCTTTAACTAATAATAATAATCCAAAAGCAAAAAAAAGAAAATGACTAAACATGTTTTTCACCTTTAGCTTTTTTTGCTATTAAAGTAGTTAATCCTGGACCTGCGATAGTACTAATTACTGTAAGCATTACAATTGAACTTAATAATGCATTATCAATTATGTTTAAAGAAAATGCTGCAAATGATACTGAAAGAGTAGTAGTTAATTTTGATGTTGAAATTGTACCAAAAATTAAAGAATCATATAATTTAAAACCTTGAACTTTTGCAGATATAAACCCACTAATAAATTTTGACAAAAATAATCCCAAAATTATTGATATCATTAAAAAATTCTTAATATCAAATTTAGTTAAAATTCTAAAATCTGTTTGAGTTCCAACAATAAAAAAGAAAATTGGAACAAAAATACCATATCCAATTACATGAAGCTTCTCTTTAATAATATGAAAATTTGGAACTTTTGCTAAAATAAATCCTACTAAAAATGATGCTACAATTGGATTTATTCCTAGAGCTGAATAGAGTATTAAAACAAAGAGTAACAGTGCTATTACAATTCTTAAATGTGTTTCATACTCATCTTTTTTTCTATGTTTTCTAAAAAAATATGTTGTTATTTCAGGTAAAAACATTCTTAAAATAATAACTGATGAAACCAAAAGACCAAAGTAAATTAATAAATGGAACCTAGTTGATGTTACTCCTTGAATCAAAACAGACAGCATTAAAAGACTAACTATATCTTCTAATACTACAATATTAATAATCGCTTTTCCAATATTAGTTCTATCGTATTTTATCGTTTTTAAAGTTGAAAAAACTAATGCTGCTGAAGAAGAAATAAATACTATACCTATGAAAAGTGAAGATTTAAACGAATATCCAAAAAAATAAGCAATAAAAAATCCTGTTATAAAAGGCAAAACACTATTTAGTACTGACATTGAAATAATTTTTTCTTTAAGATTTGTTAAATGCTCAGTTTTTGCTTCTAAACCTGCCATTAACATTAAAAATGCAGCACCCAAAAACCCAAATAATTCAATTGAAGCATTAATTTCAATATAATTAAAACCATTTTTTCCTAAAATGGAACCTAAAATTACTAATGATGTTGCAAAAGGTAATTGAAATTTTTTAAAAAACTCAGGAACTACTAAACCAAAAAAAAGTACTATTGCAAGAACAAATAAAGTATTATCAACAAGTGGCATAGTATCATTTTAAATTATATTCTTTATAATACTTTTCTTAATCATCATCAAAATCCATTTCTCCAAGTTCACAAACAGGACAAAGATAATTAGAATTATCAGAATTTTCTAAAACTAATTTAACAACTGTGTTTCCACAATCAACGCAAGTTAATATTTTTTCTTCAAACATTTTTATTCACCAATTAATTTAAAATAAATTTAAAATAAAAAAAATAAATCAATGATTAAATGAACTTAACAATTTATTTTTTTTTCTTGGTTGCTGGTTTTTTCTTTTTAGCAGGCATTTAGTTTACACCTCCGATTATAATTTCTTTTATTAATAATTTTACCAATCATCATCTGGTTCTTTTTCTTCATCATCATCATAATCACCGTATGATGTATCATTATATTCTTCTTCATAATCCATTTTCATTACCTCCACATACTATTTGTGTTATACAGGTCTTTTGCATCTTGGACATATTACTGATAATCCTCTAATTCTTGCATTGCCAATTATTTTTTTACCGCATCTCTTGCATAAAGCTAGTTTTAACTTTGAACTAACCCTATCTAACCGTGTTGTTTTTGCAATGACCATTAAGAAATAAATGTCAAATCTAATATAATAAACAGCTCTAGATAATTTATACATTTAAGAACAAATTAGTTAAAAAATGTAACAATAAAAATAAAAAAAGTTGATTATTTTTTCTTTTTCCTCGGTAAAAAAAATACATCAATAGGAAACTCTTTTTTATCAAGCATTTCATAAAGTAACCCTACTGGACTTCGAGTAATAACTCTATCAATTGAAAAAGGATAGACATGCTTTATTTCAACTTCTCTAGCAAATTCAGTTTGTAATTTTATTAAATATTTGTCTTTTTGTTGAATATTTCTAAATCCCATTATAAGTATATGTGTAGCATCTGATTCAGGTAGTCTATATGCCTCAATTATATAAGGTACTTGTTTCATTCTTTCAGAAATTTCAGAATCTTCAAATTTATCCCACACATCAGCAGTCAATTTCAAAACAACAATCAGCATAACATTAATACCTAATTTTTTAAAATCAATTATAGGCATATATCCTCTAATGATTCCTGATTCCTCAAGTTTTTTCCTTATCTTAAAAACTGCTTGAGGACTTAACTTCATTCTCTTTGCTATTTCAGAATCAGGAATTTTAGCATGTTTAATAATATTTTTAAGTACTTCTTGATCATTTTTTGTTAGTTTAGGTAAATCTAAATTTGGTTTTTTCATGAATGAACAGAATTTGTTATTTAGTTTATAAATTATTTGATTTTTTATAAAATGCCTTCAACAAAACATTTATCTACATTTGATCATTAATTTGCACTAGGTGATACTAGTGAAAAAAATTATTCTAATTACGGGTGCAAGTTCAGGTATAGGTAAAGCAACAGCTAAACAACTTTTAAGTGAAGGACATATTGTATATGGAGCTTCAAGAAAAGCAAAAGAAATGTCAGATTTTAATGAAGATAATTTTCATGCAATTTCTATGGATGTAACAAAATATGATCAGATAGAAAAAGGAGTTAATCAAATAATAAAAGAACAAGGAAAAATTGATGTTCTATTTAACAATGCTGGATATGGTTTATATGGAACAGTTGAGGAAATTAGTATTGATCAAGCAAAATATCAATTTGATGTAAACTTATTTGGACTTGCTAGATTAACCCAACTTATCCTTCCACATATGAGAAAACAAAAATTTGGAATGATTGTAAATACTTCTTCAATTGGTGGAAAAATGTACACTCCTTTTGGTGCTTGGTACCATGCAACAAAACATGCTCTTGAAGGATGGTCTGACTGCTTAAGATTAGAAACAAAAGAATTTGGAATTAAAGTTGTGATAATTGAACCTGGAGCAATAAAAACAGGTTTTGGAGATGTTTTATATGATCCCATGTTAAATATATCAGGAAACGGCCCCTATAAAAATCTAGTTCAAAAAGTAGCAAAATCTTACAAAGCTAGAATGGGTGATAAAGGCAGTGGCTCAGATCCGTCTGTTATAGCAAAAACTGTAAGCAAAGCAATTAATTCAAAAAATCCAAAAACTAGATATGCTGCAGGAAGTATGGCGAAATTAATACTCTTTATAAGAAAATGGTTTAGTGATAAAATTTTTGATAAAGTTATTATGAGTCAAATATAACAAAATTAACAATCATTATATTCGCATATTTCATTTTTTTCTTCAACTTCAATTGTAACATGTTTAATCTTCATAGAATAAACTACTTTTCGAATTTGTTTTTTTACAGATTTAACTTTGGTTGGAGTGATTTTTCCTTTTAAAACTACATGAATTGTTAAAATATGATTCTCACTATCCATTGTCCATAAATGCATATCATGAATAGAATTAATTGTTTTTATGTTTTTAATTTTGGTTTCTAATTCATTCACATCAACATCTAAAGGTGTACTTTGTAAAAAAATTGCAACAATTGGTTTAAGATTTTTTATTGCATTATAAAAAATAACAATTGCAAAAATTACTGCTAAAATTGGATCTAAAATTGGAATTTCTATAAACTGATTTATTATACTAATAATAAAAATAGCAATCCAACCAAGTAAATCTTCAAGTAAATGCCAGGCTACAACCTTTTCATTTAATGAACTTCCTTTCTTTAATTTAAAAACTGCCACTCCATTTACAATCATACCTAAAACTGCTAACAATAACATCCCAACATAATTACTTGTTTCTGGATTTAAAAGTCGAGGAATTGTTTTATATAAAATAACAATTGAACCTATAATTAAAATTGCTGAATTAATTAAAGCTGATAGTAAAGAAAATCTCTTATATCCATATGAAAATTTTTTACTTCGATCTTTACTTGAATATTTTTCTAAAAACCATGATAATCCTAAAGACAAAGTGTCACCTAAATCATGCAATGAATCAGCAATAATAGCTACACTATTTGTATATATTCCACCTATAAGTTCAATAATTGTAAAACTAAAATTTAGAAAAAATGCAACTTTTAAGTTCTTTGAACTATCATTTTCATGATGATGGTGAGAATGTTTCATAATCTTTACAAGTTTCTTTAGTTATTTAAAGATTATCTTGAAATTCAAAATTTTCAAAAAAATTACACATATCTAAATAGTTTTAGAAATAAAAATAGAAAAAATAGAATTCAAAAAAGTAAATAATTTATTTATCTTTTTTAGTTTCTTTTTTAGTTTCTTTTTTAGCTTCTTCTTTTGCTTCTTGTTCTGCTTTATCTTTAGCTTCTTGTTCTGCTTTATCTTCTGCTTCGTATTCTTTTCTTTTTTGAGCTTTAAATTTTTCAACACATTTTGCACAATAATAGCTTTTAGGTTGTTTTTGCTCAACTACATATCTAGCTTTACATAACTTACAGAATCTAACTTCTTTATAATATCTCATCTACGTCTTCTTCCTCTTTTTGGATCTAATTTTTCAACATCGGTTGATCCACAGTCTTTGCAATTAACAATTGTTGTATAAGATTTTCCAAATGACTTATTAGGCCGTGTTTTAATTTTATTACTTTTACACTTCTTACATATATACACTCAGATCACCAGGTTTTCTTTTTTTTGTAACACTCTTTGCAAAAAACCGGCTTTCCTTCAACTGGTTTAAATGGAACTTCACAATCTGATGAACAATCTGCACATTTAGCTTTGTGCATTTCTCTAGGTGCTGAAGAAAATCTTCGATCTGAATTAAAATTACTTTTAAATCCTGCACTAAATGACTTGGATGTTTTGCTGTCTTTCTTATTTCTAGTATTTCTACCCATAAAATCTCCTCATAGTTTTTTTACTAAAAAAGCTGCAAGAAGAACTGTGAACATAGACAAATAATTCAACCAACAAATCTAGTATATACTTAGTGAATATGACTTGTTTTATAAAATCTCGTATTTTAAAACTCGCTCTCTATGTGCTGAAACTAAACCAATTAAAGATGAAATTTAAAAAAAGAACTCGTTATCTTTTACATCTAGGAGGAATTAAAATGAAAAAAATTCAAATAATTATTAGCTTATTTGCTTTAATGATTTTTGTAGCTGGTTGTAGCACTCAAACTCAATCAGAACAAACAAATAATGTTGAAAGCATGCCTGTTGAACCAAGCAGTGAAATGAAAACATTTGTTTTAACTGGAGGAGATTATTGGTTTGAAATGAATGGACAAAAAGCACCTGAAATAAGAGTTAAAATAGGAGACAAAATTAGGGTTGAATTCACAAGTACTCAAGGATTTCATGATTTTGTTGTAGATGAATTTAATGCTGCAACGCAAAAAGTTCGAGAAAATGAAGGAATGACTTTTGTTGAATTTACAGTCGATAAAACTGGAACTTTTGAATATTATTGTAGTGTTGGACAACATAGAGCAAATGGTATGGTAGGAAATTTAATTGTAGAATAAAAACAAAATTTTTATTTATTTATTTTTTTATTATGTTTTTTTGGTTTTTTAATAGAACAAACTCCACCTGGACAAGCAGGCATTACTTCTGGTTCTTTTATAATTCCCATTTTCATTAAACCGTAATACATTTTACATCCTACGCAAATTCCAAAAGATGTTTCTAACCAAAGTAATGACAAACAAATTGTGCATATTGCAAATGGTAAAACTCCTCTAATTTGAAAAATAATTGAAATAAAAATCATTGAAATTGCCATTAATAAACCTAGTGACCAAGCAAATCTTTTTTGAACTGCCCCACTATACTCTGGTCTTTGATTTTTAACAATTAAACTTCCTAATCTGTAAAAAGGTGCATAATCTGGATTAACTACTCTAAGTAAAAATTCTATGAAAAAAATTCCAACAGTTATTGCTAAAATATCAAATCTTTTTAAAAATAATGTCACCACAAAAGTTATAATACCAATAATAAGCATTAACCCTGCTGCTGCTCTTGCATCTTTTTCATTTAAAACTGGATACGTGGCTAATTCACCATCTAAAATTAAATTATCAATTATTTTTCCATATGTCATAACTCTTTTAGAGAAAACTTCTCATTTATAAGTGTAAAGGTAAAGTGAGTAATAACTAGTTAAATAATCACTTATCTTAAAATGTATTAAGAACTTCATATTAATTCTATTAATGAAAAACACTTGTCAAAGTTGTGGAATATCAATTAAAAACTAAAAACAATGTGCAACTAATTTCTTTTTAATATTTTAACATAAATCCATGAAATTATTAATGATAAAAATACCACTATTGCACTTGATACAAGAACAATTATTAAAAAATTAAGCATAATTAAGAGTAATCCCAAATCATACCAAAACTTTTGTGTAATTAAAACACAAAATAATAAACCTAGTAATACAAAATTAATTAGTGTTAATTCATTTAAAAAAAAGAAGTATTCATTATGTTTCTTTGTGTTTCTTTTAACAACTTGAAAAAGTGGATAAATAAAAATATATAAAACAGGATATAATGTAAATGCAATAAACGCTTTTGCAGGAATATGAATCCCTAATTCTTTTGCATAATCTGAATAAAGTTTTAATGATGCAATAAAAATGTAGCTCAAAGTTTTCATAACTGTGATATTTTTTTCAAACTCAAATTTCATTTTAGAAGAAAGAATTATTTTATATTTAAATCAACTGGAATTTAATTGTTCATAAAAAGAAATAGATTTTTAACATTAGATTTATTTTCTATATTTACAATGGATTCAAAAAAAATTAAAAATATAGTTAAGAAAAAATATAGTGGAATTGCAAATTCTAGTTGTGGATGTTGTAGTAGTCATGATCCAGATGTTTCAAAAACATTTGGATATTCTGATAACGAAGTTAATAATGTTCCAGAAGCAAATTTAGGATTAGGGTGTGGTAATCCAACAGCATTAATAGAAATTAAAAAAGGAGACATTGTTTTAGATCTAGGTAGTGGTGCAGGTTTTGATGCTTTTTTAGCAGCCAAAGAAGTTGGTGAAACTGGTAAAGTAATTGGTGTTGATATGACTATTGAAATGGTAAACAAAGCTATAAAAAATGCTGAAAAATATGGATATAAAAACACTGAATTTAAATTAGGAGACATTGAAGATTTACCTGTAAAAGATAACTCAGTGGATATAATTATAAGTAATTGTGTTATTAATTTAGCACCTAATAAAGAAAAAGTTTTTAGCGAAGCATTTAGAGTTCTAAAAACAAATGGAAAACTCTGTGTATCTGATATAGTATTATTAGAAAATTTAAGTGAAGAACAAAAAAAAGATGAAGACTTAATTGCTGGTTGTGTAGGTGGGGCAATTTTAAAAGAAGAATATTTAGAAATTGTTAAAAAAACAGGATTTTTTATTGAAAAAATCAATGAAGATAAAGATATTAGCAAACGTCAATATGATGGAATTGCTCTAGAAAGTCTAAAAATTATTGCAATAAAAAAATAAAAAAGTTATACTAAAAAGTATAACTACATCATGCTCTTTTTAATATTTTCAAAAGACATGTGTTTATCTCCCATAGCCTTCATCTTATTTTCCCAATGAGATAAAGATGCTTCAACTACTGCTTTAGCGGTTTTATTCATATTAGCACCTCTATGTTCTTCAAAGATTTTCATCATTTTTTGAAGCATTAATTGTTCCCAAGCTTTGTCAGCCATTCGCATTAATCCATCCGTCATTTCACAGCCACTACCGCATCCTTTTGTTTTTTTTGGTGCGCAACTTGATGTACTACAACTATTTGTATTTGAATCACAGCATTCATTATTATGTCCCATTTTTATTAACCTCCATTAATATGAAATTTATAAAAGGAATATTCTATATGGATATGATGTTTAATTCATAATTGAAAATTTAAGGATTAAACTATTCTATTTAATAGAAGATCGAAATAAATTTAAATCAATTAATAACTCTTTTTTGTTATGATCAAAAAAACTCTCGTTACTTTTTTAATGATTTTTATTATCATAGGACTAGTTAATGCTCAAGAAGACCTAGATTTAAAACAAAAAATTGATCTTGCTAGTTCTGACATTGATGGATTTTTTGGATCAATCGACCATGCAAACATTAATATTATTAGAGGTAGAGATATCAGTCTTGAAGATAAGGTATTATTTAACCTAATAAAATCAAAGATTAACATGCAAGGTTTAGTTATAATAAAAGACATTAATAATATTGATTATGAAAAAAACTTAGTCTTACTTGGAAGTAAAAAAACCAATAAAATAACTCGAGAACTTGAGTCAAGATTTGAGAATAGAACCAAAAAAAAATATTCTCCATTAATAATTGAAACAGCAAATATTGGAGAACAAAAAATATTAATGATTTATTCAAAAAAAGAAGATTCAAATGCTCAAAACTTTGTTGCTAAAAAGTCTCCTTTAAATAACATAATGGATGAAAAATATGTGCCTGCTGCTGCAACTTTTCTAAGCATTTTACTTATGTATCTATGGCAAGTATTTAGTAAAACTATGTTTGATTTTGTCAATGAAGCAATATCTTCAAAAATACTTGATAAAAAAGCCAGCACATATAAAATTAAAAAAAATGAATTTTTAAATCATAAAGAAATAATCGCCTTTATTGTTTATGTTATAATTTTTGCATTTTCAATCGCATATGGATGGTCTAATGGATCAAATGAATTCTTTAGATTATTTTGGATTAATTTAATTATTATAGGAGCTATATCTCTAATTAGAGAAATCGCAAGACTTAGATTTTGTTTTAAAAGAAAAATACAATCAGAATTTGTTTTTTGGCCTTTTGGAACCCTTGTAACTATAATAAGCACATTTTTTGGAAACACATTCTCATTAGCTTCATACACTTTACTTGATGAAGATGAAAATGATGAAAAAAGATTTGGTAAATCTGCATACTTAATTACCTTGTTTACTTTTGGACTTGCTATTCTTGCTTACATTTTAAATGTTTTATTCCCTAGCCTAATTATGCAAATGATATTTGTTTTTTCAATAATGATTGTGTTTATTGAAATGTTTCCAATGTCACCAATGCCAGGAGAAGATATTAAAAAATGGAATTTTACTGTTTGGTTAATTTCATATATTGTTATTATTCTAGCATATATTGGACTTAATTTTAGTGTTTATATTTAAATATCTGTTTAAGAAATATCTTTTAATTTTGGTCCATACTCTTTTTTAACTGATTTCATGAATCCTGTTACATTAGCATTAGGCAATGTAATAATATCATTTGATTTTCTTTCAATAAAATTAGAAAGATCTGCATATCCTGAAAGTGGACCATTATAAATTGTATCTAAATTCATAATAGCAGTTTGAGTATTTCTAATTGCTTCTGCAACTAAAAACACAGCCCTACTATAATTCAAATCTCCAGGTATCATATTCATCGCAACACTAAATCTAGTCTTTTGTACTCCTTTAGGCTCAGCTCTCATATCACCATAAAGGCTTTCAATTCTATTAAAAACTTCTGTAAGTCCCTCTTTTGCATCTTGAGAATTTGAAACTTCATGAAGAGATATTTTATCTTTATAAGATTCAGAAGGGTCTAAAGATTTTGCAGTTTCAAATAAATTTGTTACTCCTATTTCTCTTAACTGATTTGCTAATTCATAAAAAGCACTTGGTTCATTTGTAACCAATCCATCTAAATTCCGATAACCTTCAACTACATAATGATTAGCTAATCCAATAAGCCACAAAACTTCTGCTCTTTCATTGCTGTCCATTAAAAGAGACATTTTATCTTTACCAATTTAGACTATAGTCTCAATGTTAGATAATGCATTTTGAAGTTTTTCTTCAGGTATCATTTTACAAAAGCGTAATAATTTATAATATATAAATGTTACTACCAATCAATAATAAATTATTTGTTTTTATTATTTCTAAAATATAATACAGAATAATTTCAATTTAATCCCAATTATTGTTTTATACAACTTAATTCATAAAACCTAGTATATTGACATATAATTTTATACTCTTTATCTAAACAAGTAAATCTCTTTAATTCCTCATTTCTTTGAAAATTATAATCAAAATATACGACATCTCCTTGATAAACAGATCTAATTTTTTGAGTAATTTCGTTATCAGTTAAATTATCTTGAACCTTAATTACTATTTCATGCCCAACATCAATCTCTGGACAAGTTAAAAAGAATTCATTATTTACTGGCTTAATTACTTTAGAAGTAATCGAAGTTGTACAACTACTTAAAAAAACAAGAATTACAACTAAAATCCATTTCAAGTTCATAAGTTTCTAAAGAAAAATTTAACATATAAAGACTTCTAATTCAAATTAATATACTTTTTTCTATACTAGTTCCTTAAATCAAAACATTTATATATCAGTTTCCTATTTTAAGTATTAAAATAGAAATTCATACTGAAAATAGTTATTAAAAATCTAACTTTAGCTCAAGTTAGACAAATAAATTTCAATATTTACCCCAAAAATGAACAAACTCAAAACTAGCGATAGCTCTATATTGTATTTGTCTTTAAAACAAATAAGACAATTAATTAGGTCAATTGATGACGCTAGAGACAAACTTATGATTAGAATTCTTTATGAGTCTGGCTGCACTTTAATTGAATTAACAAATATTAAAGTTAAAGACATTAATGGGAATAAAATTAAAATATTTAACCCTGAGAATAGGGAAATTAGATTTTCATTCATTTCCTCAAAATTAGCTAAAGATTTGCGACTCTATATTCTAGGAAATAATCTTAAAAAAAATTCAAATATTATTGCAACTAGACAATCTTCTAGTATTTCAGAAAAAAGAATAAGACAAATTATTCAAATGCACACAAAACGAGTGTTTTTAGAAAAAATTAATCCTCAATCATTTAGATATTTTCATATTGCCCATGCTTATAAAAACGGTGTTCTTCTTGAGAGTATTTCTAGACAAATAGGAATAACTACATTTAGAATTTTCAAAATACTCTCAGAATTAAATATCTCACCAAGTCAAAATTATAATCAATTTTTAAAAAAAGTATAAAATGAAAAAAGAACTAACATTAATCATAAGTTTTGCATTATTAGTTCTAATTTTTAATTTAAATATTGTATATTCTGATCCAACTCAAAACACTTCAAATATTACAGCTGAAGGAGGGAATGTTACCTTTATTTATTTAGATACCAGTGGACAAACAGGAGATCAAGTCTGGCAAGGTTATTTTGGAACTGTTACAAGTGGAATTGCCCTAGAAAATGCTGCTGGTGATGTATTTTATGATTGGAATGTTGTTGACGCTGTTGGAGAAGTAATAGCTTCTAGATCTGTTATTTCTGATTGGAGTTTAATTAACTGCTCAAATCAAACACATATATATGATGAAGAAACCAAATTAGATATTCCTGATTCTCTTTCAAATGGAATTAATGACACCTATACAACTACAAGTCACCCAGATTTTTATATTGGAGCAAACTTACTTACTGGATGTAGAAGTACACAAACAAACAATCAATCTGGTGATAGATCAGTATTTTGGAATGTTATTTTAAATCTAAATTCAAGCGAGACCGTTTACGCTGCTATTATGGATGATAATGTTGTTGGATTTAATGGAAGTATTGTAGATTTTCAATTACTTGTTCCTGTTAATCGAACTTCAGGTCAATCATTATACAACATTTATGTAGAATTAACTTAAATAAAATATTTAAAAAAAAGAATTAATTTTCAAACACAAAAACTTTGTATTCTGGAATTTCATCAGTGGAAGTTGGTTCTTCTTCTGCTTGTACTTCGTTTTCATCAGCAGCTTCAATTTTTCCAAGTGGATCTTTTGTACCCTCAACTAATTTATTGACTTTAAACCTTTTCTCTCTTTTAGGTTTATCATCAATTTTAGGTTCTTCAACTTCTTTAATTTCAATTTTTGGTTCATCTTTTTCTTCAGCTTCTTTTTTGTCAGAAACCTTTTTTGGTTTCTGATCATCATCAGAAACTTTTGTTTCTGAGATTTCTTCCACTATTTTTTCAACAAGTTTAGGTTCTACAACTTTTTTTAGAACTTCTCTTTGTTTTTTCTTTTTTTCAATAACTTCTTCTAGAACTGAATCAATATGAAAATCACTGACTTTATAATCTTCCATTTCAACAGCGTATCTTGCAATATCTTCACAATTAGCTAAAAATCGTCTTGGATTTTTATCTGAAAGCTCAAAAATTCTTTTTAGGATTTTTTTTGAAAACAAATCAATTTCTCCAATTCGATTTTCAACTAGTTCTATTGCTTCGTTTTGAGATAATGGAACTGTTTTAATGACATTTCCTTCTAAGTATAACTGTAGATCCTCAGGCAATGTAACACAATTATAATCATGAGTTACAAAAACAACTGATTGTAAAACACCATTTTGATAATATTTTAAAATTTCTTTAGCTTGAGATTTAGTCATTGTGTGAACTTCATCTAAAAGTAAAATAATATTTCTATGTTTTAAACCTGTGAATCTTCTTAAAAAAGAATTTGCACCATTTAGTAAACCAAGTAAATTAAAATTTCTACCTGCATTAAAACTATAATACACAATTTTATTATCTTCTTTAAATTTTGAAATAATACTCTTTAATATTGTTGTTTTTCCAGTTCCATACTCTCCTTCAATAAATAAAATTTCAGCACTTTCTAATTTATCATAAATATATTCTAAATCATAAGCAACTACATCTGGTTGAAAAGCTGCTGGCTTCATACTAAAAGGATTACTATTAAAACCTATTTTTTTATACCAAATCATTTTTTATCACTCAACACCTTTAAATCTGCCATTTGAACTCTTCTTCTTTCTTTTTTCGCTGCAGACATGGCAACTTTTTCGCAATTATGCAATAACTCTTTTAAATTTTTTGAGCTTTTAAAAATCTTTGTGATTATTTGATCATTAAACATCTCATTATTATCTGTCCGTGACATTATAACTTCAACTGCTAAATCCTTATTATATTTAGGTAATTTGACAATTCTTTGACCAATTCTATCTCTTAAACTATCTGAAAACTTTGCTCTTGAATAACTATTAGCAGTAAAAATAATTGATTTTATATAATTTTGATCAAAATAATATTTTATTCTTTCAGTATTTTTTTTTGAAAGGTAATTCACATTATCCATTAAAAGAATCATGTTTTTTGGTTTTTTATTAAATAGTCTACCAATTATTCCAAATCTTTCCTGCAAAACATGTGTAATATTTAGATTTTTATCTAAAATTTCACAATCAACATAAACAACCTTTCTTCTTCCACCAAATTTATCAGCAGCCATCATTAAAAGTGTTGTTTTTCCTGATCCTTCAGGTCCTTCTACAACTAGCATACTTCCTGCATTGATCCTATAATTCATTTCTTCAACATGTTCTTCCATGTCTACAAGCTTGTCAAAATTTTCTCTTGCATCAATTGAAAAAGGATTCTCATCAAAATCAAAAGTTTCATACCAATCCATATTTATTCACCCATCTGCTCCATTGCTTTTTCTCGGTATTGTTTAGCAATCTCATAATGAAGTTTTGCTTCACTATGATCACCTCTAGAATGTTCTTTGTCACCTAATTTATGATGTTTTCTAGCTCTTCGAAAATTATTTCTAGGACTGTCTCTAAGATTAAAATAGAGCACTCCGACTAGAATAAATCCTGCAATGATAATCATGATATTTAACATCCACCCACCCCAAAAATCTGTAATGATTCTAAAATAGTAACTATATTTAAGTGTTTTGGTGAGCTTAATTTAAAAAGAGAAATTAAAGAATTTCTTTTACTGTGTACTTAACACCTGACATAGGCTCAACTGATTTTCCAATTTTGGTTCCAACTAATGCTTTTGCAATTGGTGTTCCTGAATTAAGAGTTGTAATATGATATTTTTGTCCATTCTTCCTAAAATCCAAAACTTGTCCTCCTGCAAAGGGAAGCAACCAATAAGTCTCCTGCTCTAATGGTCCTTCTCCATCATTAATCTCAACATTTACAATTGAACCAATATCAACAAAATTTTCATTTTAATTTAATTCTAAACCTATGACTCCATCATATATTTCCATTTGTCTAAATAATGTTTGGAGTCCTTCTTGAACATTCATAAGTCCACTTCGAATTGCACTCGTATCTAAAGTTTTTCCATCTGCCCTATAAGGTATTGGATTATTTTTGTAAACCTCTTCAAAAATATTATAATCCAAAATAGTATCTTCTATATTTGTTGCTAATTTAAATTTTGCAGCTTCTTTTACTGTTTTTGCATCTCTAACTCTAAAACTCATATTATTTCACCTT
>JABHXU010000007.1 GCA_018657065.1 archaeon | reverse complement strand
TTGTTCCTCTCCCTTCAACTTCAACTTCAGTTTTCTCTTGCATAACATAAGTATAATCTACATATGCTTTGACATATCTTATTGTTATTGGTGTAGGATCTAAACTATTACTCGTTAAATCCATCATACATGATACACCTATGGCGTCTTTAATATTTGTAAATCGATCATCAAGATCCAATTTATATGTTTTAAATCCTTTTTCAAATTGTTCATTTGTTATACTTGCAGGCAAATCACAACTATCAGCAGGATTTGATAGAGCAAAAGTGTCAGGAATTTTAATATAAATATTATTGAATTTATCAATTCTTCCTCCTTTATCCCAATCATTTTCAACAATTAAACTATATTGGCTTTGACGAATTGTCCCAGCACCAATGTCAATAGGTAAATTATCAGTACCTAATTGTAATTTTATTGGACCAGATGTATAAATTGGCTCTGGATCTGTATCATCAATATCATAAATCCTTTTCAACACATTTTCAGAACTAGAATCTTGCCCTTTATTTTCTAAACTTACTTGATCATTAAGTAATCTTTCTCTATCCATTAAATACAATTTCATTCTAATTTCTGCAGCAAAATCAAAAGTAGCATTAAAATAAATTTCATAATCTCCTTCAGGTAACTGATCAAATGAACATCTTACCGTATGTTGAGAAAAAGAAATAATTGTGAATTGTGTTGCTCCTATATTTCCATTTGTTTTTCCCATAACTGCTTCTTCATCACCTAAATCATTTTCCATTGTTGTATAACAAATAACTTGAGCTACAATAGGATCTTCAAGAGTTTTTGCTTCAAGCATTGCTGTTGCATAAACTTTTGACCCTGTTCTAAAAGGTCTATCTCCCTGATCTAATTCTTTTAAATATAATCCTTGGGGATCTTCGGGTTCTTCAGAGCTCCCGCCACCCGAATACTGTGACATATTAAATAATTGAGATACTCCGTGTGAACCTGTTTTAAGATAATTCATAAAATTGCTTGAAGTATCTAAAAAAGCAAAGGCTATACTATTTGTAAGCTCTGCAGGACCTACAGTATTTATATGTTTTATATATGATGCCGTAAGGGGAGTAATAAAAACTACTAAAAACACCATTGTTCCCAAAATTATACCCATGACAACTTTTAAAGCACCTTTTTGTTGAAACTGTAATCCATATCCACAAACAAACATAAGATTAATGTTCCAGATATATCTTGCCGCAAGCATGGTTTTATCTGCTCCCCAAAACATTAAAATTAGTCCAAAAATAATAAAATCTAAAGCAGAAATAACAACAGCAGAATTGTATTCTTTGATAAATGACCTATTTCCCATTGGTGTAGTAAAAAAAACTAGACCAGTTCCAAGAATATGGAGAAGAGCTATAGGACCTCCAAGTGTAATAAATACAAGTACAAAAAAGGTTGGAAGAAATAATTGTTTCCAATCACTAACAAATTCATGAAAGCCTCTAAAAACTGCAAGAGCAATAATCGCAGATATGCCTGAACCAACAGTGATCCATTGTTTCCAATTTAATAACCATGCTTTAGTTAATCCATCAGAAGTAAAAGCCCAACTTTGATATCCCATAGCACCTTCTACAATCATTAATAAAACAGCTACTAAAAAAGGAACCCACATACTTCCTGCTAATGGAAATCCTGGTTCAACTTTTTCACTTTTAGAAACCTCTTCACTCATCTAATAAAAACATAGAAATAAATCTATATAAATCTTACTCTGCTAAAATGATTTTTAGTTCTGTAATATCAAGTTTATCTGTTTTAGGTCTAATTTCAATAGCATTGTTGTTTTTTCTAACAAAAGGATCAATATTTCTACTATATTCTGATTCATAAGTATCAACTTCAGTTATATAATCATTAATTAAAATAATGCCTTTTTTTCGGTCAACACTGTTAGGGAAGATAATTGTTACATTAATATCTGCATCATCATCTTCAATTTTTTTAAAGTTTTTATCATCAAGCTGGAAATAATATGTTGGGAAAATAGGTTCTTTTAGGTTGTATGTTGTTTCCAATCCATAAAGTAAATAATTTCCTTTTTCAACTCTAAAAAGTAAATCATTTTCTCCTTGATTTATCCTGCTCCCATCAACTTTTGGCACTAGTATTTTTGTACCACAATCTGGAACACTATTGTAAACTAATCTTTTATTAAGATAAATTTCAATTGGACCTGAATTTGCTGCTTTACAATCTGCTACAAATCTAAGCTCAAATGATTCTAAATTATCTTTTTCTTGTTCAGATACATAAAAAGATTGAATGTTTTCTTGAGAACTTTTGTCTGTAATATCTGCAGTAATTTTCATGTTCTCCATAATGAATTCATTACTTTTCCAAAATTCAATTCCAGGACCCGACACTTTAAACACCATATAATTTTCTTCTTGTAAATAATCTTTAGGTAATCTTATAGGTGCTGGGGACGAAGTTGATACTTCTCTACTCATTAAAATATTACCATTCAAAACTATTGTTAAAATTCCTCTATGTGTTGGTGCTGTCAAAGATAAAATATAATTAGCTGTGTTTTCAAAGTCATTTATTCTAAAAGTAATATTTCTTTGTTGCTCCTCAAAAAGAGATTTTTTAATATAAATTGAATCAAAATCAATTAAAGAAGCTGCATCTGTTCTTGTAAATAAATTAAAAGAAGGTAAATCTTGAATAACTTGGTTCTCTGCTAAATTTGTAAGTCTCCCTGGTTCTTTTGTCATTAAAACTGATATAATTTCTTTAATATCTTTTACTCCATCTCCGTCTAAATCAGACCGATTTTGTTCTAATAATAATGCTCTATCATCTGGAGGTAAAAACATTATGTAGATAACAAGTACTAAACCTATGATGAAAATCAAAAGGGATGCCATTGACTGAGGATTTAAATTAGTAAGCTGCGCTTTTTTCATAATCACTAAAAACAGGTAATTAGATATTTAAATCTTTTCATCTTTTAGCTCAATATGAAGATAATAAAAAAGGACTATAAAAAAGGTTTTATAAAATTAAAAATAGAAAATTTAGATGATCTTTGGTATACATCTTATATTATTGACAAATCTGATATAATTAAGGCAAAAACATATAGAAAGATTAAGCTTGGTGAAGATACTGACAGAAATAAAAAAGTGATTAAAAGAGCAGTATATTTAGCTATTGAAATTGAAAAATTTGAATTTTCAAAATATACAAATGTCTTTAGAATATCTGGAATAATAAAAGGTGGTCCTGAAGATATTCCTCTTGGAGATCATCACACCATAAATCTTGAAGAAGGTTCTGAATTTTCTTTACAAAAAGCCTCTTTTTTAAAATATCAAATTGATAAAATTGAAGAATCTGCTAAAGACACACATTCAAAAATCTTAATATGTGTTCATGATCGAGATGAAGCTTATTTTGCAATGTTAAAAAAATACGGGTTTGAACTAATTAGTCAAATAAAAGGAAATGTTGCTAAAAAAGCAGATGTAAAAACTGAAAGTAGTGATTTTTATCCACAAATAAAAAAAGTTTTAGAAGAATATGATGCAAAATACAATTTTTCTAATATTATAATTGCAAGTCCAGGTTTTTGGAAAGAATATATTCAAAAAATCATGAAAGATCCAATTAAAAAAAAGATTGTTTATGCTACATGTTCTGCTGTAGGCTCAAATGGAATAAATGAGGTAATAAAAAGACCTGAAGTTCAAACAGTATTAAAACAGGAAAAATTTGCATCAGAAATTAAAGAAGTTGAAAAATTACTTGAAGAAATTGGAAAAAATGGAAAAGCAGAATATGGATTAAAAGAAGTTAAAAAAGCAATTGATTTAGGCGCTGTTTCTGATTTGCTAATAACTGATGATTTGATTCATAAAAAAAGACAAGAGGAGAAATTTGAAGAAATTGATTTTTTGATGAGAAAAGTTGAATCAATGCAAGGAAAAATTCATTTAATTAGTTCTGAACATTCTGGTGGAAAAAAACTTGATGGTCTTGGTGGTATTGGATCTATTTTAAGGTATAAAATATAATGAAACTAAAATTAAAAAACAATCAAGGAATAGATTTACATGTAGAATTAATTAAAAACTCATCAAATAAAGTTTATATTTTATTTCATGGAATGTTTGGAAATTCTTCTCAGTTACATATGATAAAAACAAAACAATATTTAATTAAAAAAAAATATTCTGTAATCACTTTTGATTATAGTGCTCATGGTAAAAGCAAAGGAATTTTTACTAAACAATCTTTATCAACTTTTTTACATGATAAAGATTTGGTCTTAAATTATGCTATGAAATATTTCAAAGAAATTTATTTTTTTGGAGTAAGTTTTGGAGCCCACTTAGCGTTATTAGATGCTTCTACAAATAAAAAAGTGAAAGGAATTATACTATTTAATCCTGCAACTAATATGATAAATTTAGCTTTAAGAAAAAAAACTCATAAAATTTATTCAAACCAAACTAAAAAACGAAACGTTGGAATTTTTACTAAATTCAAATTTGTTTTAGAATATTTAAAACATAGGATTTACAACTCATGTAAAAGTATAACTTGTCCTGTTTATGTGTATCATATCTTAAATGACCCAAGTGTTCCTGTATCACAATCAAAAAAACTAGAATATTATATTAAATCAAAAAAGAAATTTATTTTTGAAAAAGGTAGTGACCATAATCTAAGTAAAGAAATGACTAATGGCATATATTTAAAAAAATTATTGCCTGATGCAATAAACTGGATAGAGAAAAATAAAAAATGACAACAATGCAAGGAATTATTTTTGGAATAATCTCAATGTTTGGATTTGGTTTAAGTAATGGTATTTCTAAAAAACCAATAATTAAGATTGGGATATTACAAACATTAGTAATTCGAATGAGATTCACAACCTTTCTTTTGTTTTGTTTATTACTATTTTCTAAAAAAACCTACAATCTAAAATATATGTTAATAGCTTTAGGAATCTCTGCATTTGGTTATATCCCTCTTTTATTTTTCTATAAGGCTCTAGAAATCTCAAAAGTTGGAGTTGTTGTACCTATTGCAAATTCTTACGCTATGTTTACAATTCTTGGTTCTGCTATACTTCTTGGTGAAACTCTAAATTCTAAATTCATACTTCCTTTTGGAATGATTATAGTTGGAATAATTATTCTTTCCATAAATATTAAACAATTTAAATTTTCAAAAGGATTAATATATGCTTTTTTTGCTAGTATTCTCTGGGGTATATTTTTTGTTTTTGTAAGCTTCCCTGTTAATGTTCTTGGGCCTGTATTTACATCATTTCTAATGGAATTTATGGGAATGATCATATCTACAACACATTTAATTATTAAAAAGCAAAAAATTGAAAAAGTATCTAAAAAAACAATAATGGAAATATTTCTAATTAGTTTATTTGTTGTTACTGCGGCTGTTTCATATAACTTTGGAATTCAATATGCTCTAGTTAGTGTGGTTGTAACTTTATCCTCTGCTGCACCACTTGTATCAACATTATATGGAAGGATTTTTCTTAAAGAAAAATTAAAATTTTATCAATACATTGCTATCCTTGTAATTCTTACGGGAATTATTATAATCTCAATATAGAATCAATTATTTTTTAACCAATCTTCTCTTTTGATTAAAGCCTTCATAGCTTTAGCGGCTTTATATGGAACATTAAAATCTGGAACATGATTTGATTCTAAAAATTCAACTGCTTTTCTTGTAAATTTTCCACCCATATAACTTGTAATGATTGGTTTTTTAGGATATTTTTTTCTTGCTTTTAAAACCGCTTGAGCATCTAACATTGGTTGAGTCATAGTTTGAAGTGTTTGAATAACTATTGCACCATGAATATTTTTTTGTTTCATGAGCGTATCAATTGCAATATTGTATCTATCATGAAGTGCATCTCCAACTAAATCAAGTGGATTTCTTCTTGAGTATGCAGGATGCATTTTCCCTGAATCATCAAGCTTTTTTACTGTTTCTTTGCTTAGTTTTGCTAAATTTATACCTAACTCTTCACAATGATCTGCACATAATACTCCTGCTCCACCACCGTTAGTTATTATTGCAATATTATTTTTACAAGGAGGCAAATTTGCCAAAACATCTGCAGTTTCAAATAATTCATCAACATTCTCAGCAACGATAACACCTGATTGATTAAATGCGGTTTTATATATTTCATAACTTCCTGCTAAACTTCCTGTATGAGATGAAACTGCTTTCATACCTGTTTTTGATCTACCCGCTTTAAGAGCTACTATAGGTTTTTTCTTAGCCACTTGTTTAGCTATTTTCATAAATTTTCTTCCATCTGTTAATCCTTCTAAATAAATTGCAATTGCTTTTGTTTCTTTATCTTGTAATGCCCATAGCAACAATTCAGATATTCCTATGTCTGCTTTATTTCCTATACTTACAACAGCACTAAACCCATAATTAGATTCAAGTGACCAGTCTATAACACTATCAATCAAAGCGCCAGATTGAGAAAAAAATGCTACTTTTCCTGATTTAGGCATACAAGGTCCAAAAGATGCATTTAAACTACTTTTCGGTCTCATTAAACCTAAACAATTAGGTCCAATTATTCTAATACTTGCTTTCTTTGCAATATTTACAACTTTTTCTTCTAACTCTTTTCCTTTTTCACCAATTTCACTAAATCCTGCTGAAACAATAATAACTCCTTTAACTTTTTTCTTAGCACATTCTTCCATAATGTAAGGAACAATTTTAGCTGGAACAACAATAACGGCCAACTCAATTTTACCTTTTACTTCAAAAACAGATTTATAACATTTTATCCCTAAAATTTTATCTGCATTGGGGTTAATTGGATAAATTTTTCCTTGAAAAGGTCTATTAGTTTTACTATTAAAAACTCCTCCTTTAATCAAACTTTTTAAAACACCTTGACCTGCTGAATTTGGATTTCTTGATGCACCAATAATTGCTATAGATTTAGGTTGAAAAAATTGTTCAAGAACCATTTTCAATTAACCTCGCATCTACAACAATTGCTTTTTTTTCATTAACTATCACAGGATTAAAGTCAATTTCAGAAATATGTTTTTGATCTATTGATAATTTTGAAAGTTTTAAAAGCACATCAACAATTGCATCTTTATTTACTTTTTTAGTATTTCTATAACCTTCTAATAATTTTTTTGCTTTTAATTTCTCTATCATATCATAACATTCTTTTTTCTTTAATGGTGCAATTTTCATACTTGTGTCTTTTAAAATTTCCACAAAAATTCCACCAATTCCAAGCAAAATTACTGGACCAAAAGTTTCATCTCTTTTCATTCCCATTATTAATTCTGTGCCTGTTACCATCTCTTGAACAATAAAATTGTAATCTGTAATATTATTCATTTTAAGAATTGTATTTTGAGTTTTTAAAGCTCTATTTACTTCTTCTTTATTTTGTAAATTTAGAAATATCACACCAAAATCAGATTTATGAATAATTTTAGGTGAATCAACTTTTAAAACAACAGGATATTTTATTTTCTTATTAAATTCAGTTTCTTTAAATATAATTGTTTTAGGTGTTTTAATAGAATACTTTCTAAGTAATTCACCTGCTTTTTTTTGATTTATAAGCATATGATAATAAATATTATAAAAAGAGTATAAATAGTTTTTCTTTGTAGGGACAAACTGTTAATACTACAAAAAGGTAAAAAAACCGCAACATATTAATACTAGTTGTGATTAATCTTTTTTAGCTATTAGTGGGGTGAATACATTGATTGTTAAAGATGAATTCCTTAGTAAATTAAGGAGATATTTTAATTTAAATTTATACGAAGTAAAAATTTGGACAGCGCTTTTATCAAGAGGCGTTTCGACAGCAGGAGAATTATCAGACATTGCAAATGTCCCTAGATCAAGATCTTATGATGTTCTTGAATCACTTGAAAAAAAAGGTTTTGTTGTTATGAAACTAGGAAAACCTATTAAATACATTGCTGTACCTCCTTCTGAAGTTGTTGAAAGAGTTAAAAAGAATATGCGTAAAGACGCTGATGCTGCAGTTGATAGACTTGAAAACTTAAAAACTACAGATGTTCTTAAAGAATTGACATCACTTCATAACCAAGGTGTTGAATTAATTGAACCTAGTGAACTTAGTGGAAGTTTAAGAGGTAGACATAATTTATACAATCATTTGGAAATGACTATTCGTGGTGCTGAAGAGTCTGTTGAAATAATGTCAACTGAGCAAGGTATTATTAGAAAAGCCGAAACACTAGCTTCACTTTTTGAAGAATTAAGTAATCGGGGAGTTAAAATAAGACTTGCCGCTCCAATAGTTGATCCTGAACATAAAGCATTAAAAGAAATTTCTAAATATGCTGAAATCAGACATACTGACAAAAAAGCAAGATTTGTTTTAGTTGATGGAAAAGAAATGATGTTCATGGTTAATGATGATACAGAAGTTCATCCAACTTATGATATTGGAATTTGGGTTAATACTCCATTCTTTGCAAGCGCATTAAAAGAAATGTTTGATTTAGCTTGGAATGAAATGAAACCGATAATTAAGAATTAAAAAAAATTAAATTATTTTTTTTCTACTTTTTGTTTTGTTTTAGACTCTTTAGGTTTTTCAGAAATCTTTTTAGATTTCAGATCATCTTCAGAAACTTTAGTTGGGACTTTTTCAGTTTTTAATTTTTTTACTTTAACTTGTTTTTTCTCAACTTTAGAATCAACTTTTTTTTGCTTTGTTGGTTTTTCTACTTTTTGTTTTGGTTTAGAATCAACAACTTCAATTTTTTCTTTTTTAAGTGCATCTACAACTTCTTTATGTGATGCTCCTTTTTTTATTTTCAAAACTTTATTTAATGGTTCAAGATGATTATTATTACATTTTTTTCTTCTTGTTTGACCATCAATTAGAACATAATTATTTTCTAAAATATCAACAACTAAACATTTTTTTCTAGCATCTCTACCTGCTAATTTAACACATAATCTTCCGATTTCATACATTTTTACAATCACCTTTTAGTTTACTGCGCAGTTACCTTGATCGCATTAGGAGACTTCTCTTGCTTCTTCTTTGATTAAAGAACGAGCACATTTAGTACATAGATTTCCACCAAATGGTCTTTCAACCCTTTTTTTGGAAATGTTTAATTTAGTCATCTTATAAGGTCTAACTCTTGGAATTCCTTTTAAGTTTTCACCACATTTTGAACATTTAGAAATTCCTGGTGTTCTTTTTTTATAATGTGTGACTACTTCTCCGCCTGGGAGTTTTGTTTTAACTCTTCTAGATGATCTTGATCTATGTCTTGGTTCTGGCATAGGGCAAAGGAAAAAAAAGTCATTTAAAAAGGTTTTGAAAATTAAAGACGTTTAATGCTCAGAATTCTTAAAATATCATGTATTTTGTAAAATTTCTTAATAAACTTTCAAAATCTTTCTTAAACTCATACTAAATATAAGTGAAAACAAAAAGTATGTCCAAAACCAATTAAACTTAGAAATTAAAGGTAAACTCTTTAAAATTAATACATCTGAAAAAGGTTTTATTTCTTGATTACTTAATTTTACAGAATTTAATCCATTTTCTTCTTTGGTTGATATAAATAAAATTTTCTTTCTAAAACTTTTTTCAACTGGCGCATATTCTCTTTCTTTTGTTATTAAAACTCTTTTAGAATAGGTTTTATTATTTCGCTTTAAATCTATACTGTAATCTCCCTCATATCCCGAGAGAATCCAAGTAACCTCATTTCTAAGAATTTCTCTATTTAATTCTCCTTCCATTAATTTAATTTCTTCGGGCAAAATTAACTCTACTTCTCCTCTCGCTTCATCTTCAAAAACAGCAGTGAATTCAAAATTATGATCTGGCCATAAAGGATAATATCCTATATGAGAACTTAACCAGCCAAATACCAATAATATAGGTATAAGTGTAAAAAAGGTTGGTCTCATTGAATGGCTCATGTATTTTCCATTTGTTGCCATAACTTTTTCATTGATTTTAGCCATTTTTTTTGGATTATTTTTAAGTTCCTTCATTTGTTTTTGAAGTTCATTAAGTTCATCCTTAAGATCTTTCATTAAAGATTGATTAGTTAGAAGTTTAATTGCAAAAGTAGTAGTTAATGCTATAATTAAAGAAATAACCATCATTCCTAGTGCTGGATGTAAATATAACAACCATCCAAGTACAGGATCCATAAAACTTGCCATGCTGCATGAAAATTTGACATTGTATATAAAAGTTTGGACTGAACCTACTTAAACTGCTTATAGAATTTAATTGCTTCTGCAAATCTTCTTGCACCTTCTTCATATACTTTGGGATCTGCAACAGTTAATCTCACTAACTCTGGAAGTTTAAATGGTTTTCTTCTTCCAGTCATACCTCTCTGAATAGCTAAGAAACTTGGATGATAAAATCCTTCTGCCGGAACTGTTGAAACACCATGTGTTTTCTCAATTGCACTAAAAAATACTTCAGGATCTATATTCCTAGGTCTATAATCTCCTAAACGAATAGAGGTATTAGGATGCGAATCTGAATATCTAATAATATCATTTGAATCAACACCTGCTTCATTTAATAGATCATCCAATTTTTCATTTCTTTGTTTTACTTGTTCTCTTATTGCTTGAGCACCATACAACCATAACCCATGTAAAGCATCCCCATAAACCCTATCTACTACATCTGGTAAATTATGAAATGCGATATTTTTATGATTTTTTGGCAATATTGCACCTGCAGAATTAATTTGATGATTATGACCAAATAATTTTGCCGTATGAAATATAACTGCAGGATTATCAAGAAATGATGCTAAAGATTCTCTTTTTTCAGGAATATACTGGATACTTCTTGAATATTCATCAACAATTGGAACAATGTTATGTTCTTTATGAACTTCATCGAGCAACTCTAGTGCTCTTGGAGATAAACTCCACATTCCTGGCTTCATCTGACCGGGAATAATATGTACAGAAACTTCTCCTTTTTGAGCTAATTTTTTAAAGTTTCTTACGTATTCGTCTTCGGTTCTAGCTGAAAAGGGAAGAGGTTTATATGCTCCTAATTCATAACCTAAAAAAGTTTCCCAAATTCCTGGCCAATTAGGTTGAGGTACTGCTATTCCTATATTTTTGTTTCCCTGATCTCTTTGGTTAATAATAGTATTAAGAACTAGCAATTCTAATGGATCCCTAATTGAATTTTTTTGTGAAGGAAAATGAACAACTTGTTCGCTATCAAAATCAAATGATGTTTCTTCACCGTACATTTCAACAACAAAATCACTAAATGATCTTGTACCAATTGGAAAAACAAAATTCCGCAACCAATAAAATGGATATGTTAATAACGAATGAACTCCATTTATCTTCTTTGAACTAGATTTTATAATTTGAGCTAATCGCTTTCCTTCCTTCATAGGCAAAGATTCAACAAGCTCATCCAAGTCAATACTTAACCTAGCACTCATTAAATCTATTGGTTTTCCTGGATAATTTTCAACCAAATCATTATCTCTAAAAAGTGGTTTTTTTACCATAAATCCGTCTTGGAATTAAGATTTTATATTTAAAAGTTGTTTCTAAAGTAATTATATAAACAAAAACTCTTTTTTAAAAAAAAATGATCAAAGATTTCAATCCTAGATTATACCAACAAACAATTCTAGCTACAGCGTCAAACAAAAATACACTTGTTGTTTTACCTACTGGTCTAGGAAAAACCTATATTTTTTTAATGTTAGCTGCTCAAAGAATCTCAAAATTTCCAGATTCAAAAATTTTAATGCTTGGGCCAACAAAACCTTTAATTAATCAATACTATAATTTATTTTTAAAACATTTAGATATTGATGAAAAAGATCTTGCAATATTTACTGGACAAGTTAAACCAGAAAAAAGACAAGAATTATGGGAAAAATCAAAGATTATTTTTTCAACACCACAAGGTCTTGAAAATGATATTATCTCAAATAAAATTTCTTTAAAAGATGTTTCTCTTATTTGCTTTGATGAGGCACATAGAGCAATAGGAGATTATTCATATGTGTGGATAGCTAAACAATACAATAAACAAGCAAAAAATGATTTAATTTTAGCTTTAACAGCATCTCCAGGAAGTAATGCTGAAAAAATTGCTGATGTTTGTAAAAATTTGTATATTAAAGATGTTGAAATTAGAACTGATGATGATCCTGATGTTAAACCTTATATTAAAGAAATCAATATAAAGTGGGTTCATGTTGAGCTTCCAACATATTTTAGTTCGGTTTTAAGGTATTTAAAAAATTGTTACAAATCAAAAATAGAATTAATTAAACAATACGTTAAGCTATCTCATCCTGTTGAAACTAAAAGAGATATATTGGCTTTACAAGGTCAATTACTTTCAAACATTAAAGAATTCAAAGATATTGAAAGTATGAAAGCAATTTCTCTTTTAGCAGAAGCAATGAAAATCCAACATGCCCAAGAAATGCTTGAGAGTCAAGGGGTTACTCCTTTACTTGATTATATGGAAGAATTGGTTTCTAAAGCTAAAACAACTAAAACAAAAGCGGTAAAAAATTTAGTTGCTGATTTAAATTTTAAATCTGCATTAATATTAGCTAGAAATTTAAAAGAAAGTAAGATTGAACATCCTAAATATGATGAACTTAAAAAAATATTAAAAGAAAATAAAAATAAAAAAATTATTATTTTTTCCCAATATAGAGATTCTATTTCAAATTTAGTCAAAGAAATTAAAAAATTAGATATAAAAGTTGAAATGTTTGTTGGTCAACAAAAAAAAAAGGGAACTGGACTTAGTCAAAAACAACAAATTTCCCTCATTGAAAAATTTAAAAATGATGAATTTAATGTCTTAGTTATGTCAAGTGTTGGAGAAGAAGGTCTTGACATTCCATCTGTTGATATGGTTATCTTTTATGAACCTGTTCCAAGCGCAATTAGAACTATCCAAAGACGAGGTAGAACAGGACGACAAGATAAAGGTGAAGTAATTGTTTTAATTGCTAAAAATACAAGAGATGAAGGGTATAGGTGGTCTTCTCATCATAAAGAAAAAAGAATGAATACTATCTTAAAACAATTGAAAACCTCTTTTTCTATTGCAAAAAAAGAAACAACACTAACTGAATTTATAGTTCCTGACGAAGGAATTACAGTTTATGCAGATTATAGAGAAAAATCTTCAGGAGTAATAAAAAAATTAATTGATTTAGGAATTCAAGTAAATTTAAAAAAACTTGATGTTGGAGATTACCTAGTAAGTGATGAACTTTGTATTGAATATAAAACTGTTCCTGACTTTATTGATTCATTAATTGACAAAAGATTATTTACACAATTAAAATCAATGAAAAAATATAGAAAGCAACTCATAATTCTTGAAGGAACAGAGGATTTATACACACAAAGAAAACTTCATCCTAACGCAATTAGAGGAATGTTAACAACTGTGAGTGTTGGATATGGTGTTCCAATAATTCAAACAAAAAATTCTAATGATACTGCGTTAATGCTCGCTATGATTGCTAAAAAAGAACAATCAAATGATAAAAAAGAATTTACGCTCCATAGTATAAAACCCCTGACTCTTAAAGAACAACAAGAATATTTAATTAGCGCTCTTCCCGGTATTGGACCAATTTTATCAAAACCTATGTTAAATAAATTTAAATCTGTAAAAAACATACTTAATGCTTCTATTAAGCAACTAAAAGATGTTGAATTAATTGGCGAAAAAAAAGCTAGTAAAATAAGAGAAATTATAGATTCAGACTATAAAGAAGATTAAGAATCTAATTCTTCGGCTACAAAAATAGGTTCTGTGCTTTTTATACCTTCTTGCACTCTAATTTTATTTCTAATGAATCTTCTAAATTCTTTATTAGAATCAGTTTCAACTTTAGCTATAATATCGTATCGACCAAAGACTTCATATACCTCAATAATCTCATGAAGTTTGTCTAATTGTGCTCTAACAATTCCTATTTTCCCGTGTTCTGCTCTTATTAACAAATAAACTAAAACCATAAAACCTTCTAAAAAGTATTAATATAAAAATATATCTAACTAACGACTCAATTTCCTAATTTAACGAAAACGTTTTAAATTTAACCCATATCTCTATGTGACATGAAGAATCAAGAAATCAAAGAAAAAATTGCTGAAGGACATATTCTAGTTAGATCAATCATTGAAATTGTTGGTAAACCTAAGGATCATATTGAATCTGCTCTTAAAGACTATCTAAAAAAACTCAATGAACAATATGTTGTAACAAATGAACATTTTGAAAATGCTGTTCCTAAAGAAAATTTCTTTAGTACTTTTGCAGAAATTGAAATATTAATGAAAGACACTAATGATATCTTATCTTTTGCGTTTGATTACATGCCTGCAAGTATTGAAATATTAGAACCTGAAAATCTTGTTATAAAAAATAACAATATGACTGGATTCATTAATGATTTACTTGCTAGACTTCATGCCCTTAATACTGCACATATTGCTGCTAAAGATAATATTAGGTTTTATGTTAAAAATACAGCAGTTTTACTTAGAAATTTCTTAATTGTTTTAATTAGTTCTAGGCCCATGGATCTAAAAGAAATTCAACCATTTATGGGTGTTAAAGAACAAGACATTAAAAAGGTCCTTGATATATTAATTAAAGAAGGAAAAGTTGAAAAAGCTAATGATAAATACAAAGCTATTATAAAAAAATGAGTGAAAAAAACTATAAAAATCAAATTGAAGCATTACTTTTTGCATCAGGTAGATTTATGGATGCTAACACTCTATTATTATTAACAGGTGCATCAGGTAAACAAGTATTAATTAATAATGTTAGAAAACTTAAAGAAGAATATGATGAAAGAGAAAGCCCTTTAATGGTTGTTGAAGAAAAAGATGGTTGGAAATTAACAGTTCGAGAAACTTATCTTTCATTAGTTAGAAAAATAATATCTGAAACAGAACTTCCTAAAACAATTCTTGAAACCTTAGCAATAATTGCTTGGCGCTCTCCAGTTTTACAAAGTGAAGTTGTGAATATTAGACACAATAAAGCTTATGAGCATATTTCTGAACTTGTTGATCTTGGTTTTATTAGAAAAGAAACAAGTGGACGAAGTTACTTATTAAATTTAACAGAAAAATTTTATGAATATTTTGATGTCGATGGATCTAAAGATATTAGAGAAGTTTTTAACAAAGTCGTAGGAAGTCCCCCACAAACAAAAGTTGATGATTTTGAAAGAAATATCATAGGTGACTTAGCTAATGCAAATATTGCTGCCACAAAAATCTCCGAATCGATTGAACATAGTGAAAAAAACTATGAAGAGACAAAAAACATTGATGAAGAGGATGAAGAATTTAGTGAATTATAATAAAACTTATATACCTCTTTACTTCTATTTTTTCTATGGATAATTTTCATGTGTATTTAAAAAAACAACTTCTAGAATATGTTGAAGCTGAAAGAAAAAAAGGTATCCCATTAGAAAAAATTGAAAAGGTACTTTTAGATGCTGGACATAAAAAAAATATTATTGATGAAGTATTTGAAGAATTAGTAAAAGAAGGTCCTAACACTAAAAGTGATTCAAAAGATCCTGTTGCAAATGATTTAGTTTCTCAATTAAAAGGAGTTTTTGGAAAATTTATGGCACAAGCATCAGATAAAGAAATAACTGACGCTAAAGAAGATTTAAAAAATACAGACACAACAGAATTAGTTGAAGAAGTTATTGAAGAAGCTGAAATTATTGAAGAAAAAACTCTTTTTGAAGGGTTAGTATTTTTTATATATCTAGCCATCCTAATTGGCGTTATGTTATTTGGTGCTGCAGGAACTGGTGCAGAAATCGTTAGTGTGATTGTTGGTTTTTTACCTGCTGTTATTAGTGTATTTGTATCTTTTGCGTTTTTAAAACTTGCAGATAATGTTCCATTATATATGTTAATTCCTTTAGGTATTTCTGCTGTTTTTTATGGTATAGGAAAGTTTACTCCCCTTCCATTATTTCAAAGCCTAGAAATGGAAGGACTTTCAATTGTTAATTTTTTAATTGGTTTTGTTTTTAATATAATGATAGTATATGTCAGATTTGTAAAACCTAATAGTATGAAAGAAAAAATTATTCCAAAAAACAAATCAGAACAAAAACCTAAATTAAAAATTAAAAAAAATTCAAAGAAAAAAAGTGAGATCCTGGATCTCAAAAAAGAATTTAACATTTAAAAATGTACTTAGTAAAATGTCCAAGTTGTAAAAATAATATGAAATATCAACCTAGAGGTAGTTTAGATAAGAAAAAAAAAAGATGTGTTTATTGTGGCAAATCTTTCACTATACATAGTAATCAAAAAAAAAGTAGAATTATAAAAAAATTATAAATTATTTACTTATTATATTTTCTTTATCGACTTTACCATTTACAATTTTCATCATAGTTTTACATTCAGGATAATTAGAACAACCTAAAAATTGTCCGTAAAAAGATTTACGAAGTACCATTTTACCTTTACCGCATTTTGGACAAATCGTATTTTCTTCTGGATAATTTTTAGAATCTCCATTTGATCTTGTTTCACAATCTGGATTTATACAATATTTTTGAGGTGCTTTTTTTCCCTTTTGAACTAAAACTATAGGATAATCACATTTCTCACATTTTTCCCCATTTCCTTTAACTAATGCATTTTTAGGAACTTTATATGTTGTTTTACATTCAGGATATTTATTACATGCAACAAAAGGACCAAATTTTCCATGCCTCAAATGTAATTCTCCGTCTTCACATTTTTGACATTTTCCTATCCTTGACAGATTCTCTTGTGTTTCTCTATTTGCAGAATATAATTCTTTACCAATTTCATTTAAATGTTTATTAAATTTATCAACAATCTCGGTCACTGCTACAATTGAATCATCTAGTACTTTTTGTTGTCCTTTTCCTTTTTCTCTTATAGCTTTCATCTCAAGTTCAAAATTCCTAGTTAATTCTGGATCAACAATTCTTGGAGAATATTTTTCTAATGTTTCTTCTGTTCGAATTCCAAGTTGAGTAGCTCTTAATGCTTTTCCTTCAATATACCCTCTATCTTTGAGTGTTTCAATAATTTGTGCTCTTGTTGCTTTTGTTCCTAAATTTTCTTTTTCTAATTGTTTAATAATTGATGCTTCAGTGTATCTCTTTGGAGGTGTTGTTTCCTTGTCGAGTTTTTCAATTTTTTTTATATTACAAATATCTCCTTTTTCAATTAATGGTAATTCAACCTCTTTTAACATAACATAATTTCCGTACAACGTAAACCATCCTTTTTTAACTGTTGTAGTTCCTTTTGTAAAAAAAATTTCAGAATTACAATCAAATTCGACTGTCATTGTTTCTCTAGTTGCTGCCTCTCCAAAAACCGCAAAAAATCTTTTGACAATTAAATCATAGAGTTTTTTTTCATAATCATTTTTAAAACTTGGTACAACTCCTGTTGGATATATAGCTGGATGAGCAGGATCTGTTTTTTTACCATTATTTGGTTTTAAACTTCCTTTTTTTAATACTTGTTCAGCTAATTTGTAATATGCTGGTTGTTTTAATAATTCTGAAAGAATCTTATTATATCCAATTTCTTTAGGTAATTGTTGTGAACTTGTTCTTGGGTATGAGATATATCCTTTTGTATAAAGTTCTTGAGCTGTTGATAAGGTATTTTTTGGTGTGATTTTAAGACATTTATGAGCTTCAATTTGTAAACTTGTTAAATCAAAAGGTGTTGGAGGATTTGTGGTAAATTGTTTTTTTGTTACTTTTATTGCTATAGCAGTTTTTTGATTTTTAACTTTTTCAAAAATTGTTTGTGCAACTTCTTTTTCAAAAATTTTTCCAGCTTTATGTAAAGCTTCAATTTCACCACTTTTTATTGTTCCATTAAATTTTATTTCAAAATAAGGTTCTGGAATAAATGCGGATATTGTTTTTTCTTTATCAACAACTAATTTTAAAGCTGGACCTTGAACTCTGCCTGTTGACAAAATTTGAAATTTTCCTACAGATTTTACTGCTGCAGATAATGCTCTTGATAAATTAATTCCAAAATACCAATCCATCTTATGTCTTGTTTCACCAGCTTTAGCTTGTCCCCAATTGAGTGTTGGTTTTTTATTTTCGTAAGATTTAACTAGATCTGATTTTGTTAAAGTAGAGAATTTCATTCTATTTGCATCTTCTTTTTTACACGCATATCTTACAATATTTAATCCAATAACTTCTCCTTCAACATCATAATCTGTTGCAACTGTAAATTCTGATGCTTCTTTTGCGAGTCTCTTAATTGTGTTTAGATATTTTCTTGTAAATGAAGAATTTTTTGACACATCTGCACTAGGAACCCAAGAAATATCAAAAGTTGGATACTTTCTTGATTTCTCTTTTTGAGATAATCCATATATATGTCCTACTGCTGAAACTATCTTAATTTTTTTACCATTATGTGTTATTTCAAAATATGGAACTTTTTCTCTTGAGCTTAATTTTTTTGGTGATTTATCTGATAATGCTTGTGCTATTTTTACAGCTGCAGAAGGTTTTTCAGTGATAATTAATTCGTAAGACATTAGAAAACAAGAAAATTGTAAGTCTTATAAAAAGTTTTGTGCTGTTTTTTCTCGTCGAGAAAATCCTCTAAGGAAATGAAAACCTTTAAAATTCAATTTCTCTTTTTAAAAATTAATGAAAGAAATTGTGAAAAAAATAATTCAAAAAATAGATGAAATTAAAGATTCGCCAATTATTATTAACAATGAAAGTTTTGAAATAAATCATAATAATTTCAAATCTATTATTGATATAAATTCATCAAAGAAAATAGGTTTTATTGATGGAGGATCTCAAGAACTAATCAAATCTCCAACAATTTCATTATTTTTTAATAGATTATATCTTACAGTTTATGAAAATAACTCAAGAATAAAAAATAAAACCTATGAGTTTTTTACCTTAATTAATTCTAAAAATAACTATAATAAGATTATATACAAAACAGAACTCTTCTTTACAAAAAATAAAATAGAACTAAAAGAATATGAATTTGATTCTATGGATCAAAAATTAACTTCCTCAAATAAAAGAGCAAAAATATCCAAGATCGGAAATGTGATTCGAAGATTTGCTGAATTAAAGCTTGCTAGTGTTGTTAATTTAAATTATGTAGTAATTGATGGTTCACTAGATCCAACATTTCCATTTGAAGAAGAATTAATTAAAAATTTCAATAAAGAACAAGTCTTTGGACTTTCTAAAACAAGTGATTTAATAACAACAAATGGTGATTCAGTAAGTTATGTTTTATTAAATTCTACAAAAATAAAAACATGGTACTATAAAATAAATAAAGATACATATTTTTTGAAACTAAATAAAAATTCAAACTATGTATTTAGATTAGATTCTTTTTCAAGCAACATAACTGAACTTATATCATTACTTAAAAATAATAGTGTAGATCCAATTTTTCTAGGATATCCTTATGGTCTTATTGAAGCTGATAAGTTTGCCAGAGTTTCAAATAAAGAAGTTGAAATTCTAAAATTAAAGTTATCAACAATTAAAGGATTTGAAAAAATTAAAGATTTAGAAAAAGGTTTAGATGCTCATTCTATTTTAGACAGCATCGGTTAAATTTATATAGTATAAACTTCAATTTAGTTTCATGTACGACGTAATAACTGTAGGTTCTTCTACAATAGATGTATTTGCTGATGTTGAGTCAGAAGAAATTAAAATTAAAACTAAAGATGGAGAAGAAGAATTAATTGCTTATCCAGCTGGATCAAAAATTCTAATAAAAGAATTAAATTTTTTAACTGGTGGTGGTGGAACTAATACTGCTGTTGCTTTTTCCAGACTTGGATTAAATGTTGCGTATCTAGGTAAAATGGGGCAAGGTTCTAATTCAGGACTTATTGTCAAAAGATTAAGAAAAGAAAAAGTAAAATTTGTAGGTGTTAATTCTAAAACATTTCATGCTGGTTACTCAGTTATATTAGATAGTTTAAGTGGTGACCGAACAATATTAACATATAAAGGAGCAAACAATCACCTTAGATTTTCTGAAATAAACAAACGAAAAATAAAAGCAAAATGGTTTTATTTTTCTAGCATGATTGGTGAATCATATAAAACACTAGAAAAACTTGCAATTTTTGGAAAAGAAAATGGAATTAAAATTGCATTCAACCCTAGTAATTATTTGGCTGAAAAAGGATCAGAATTTTTAGGAAAACTTCTTTTAAATACTGACTTATTAATTTTAAATAAAGAAGAATCAGAATTAATTGTAGGGAAAGGAGAAATAAAACATTTGATTCAGAAACTTATGGAACTAGGGCCTAAGGAAGTAATTATAACTGATGGAAAAAAAGGTGCATATACTATTTCAAAAAATTATTTTTATAATGTTGTGCCTCATAAGGTTCATGCTGTTGAAACTACGGGCGCTGGAGACGCATTTGCTTCAACATATTTAGCAAGTAAGATAATGGGTAAAGAAATTATAGATTCTTTAAAACTCGCTTCTTCTAACTCTGGAAGTGTAGTTCAAAATAGAGGCGCTAAAAATGGTCTCTTAGAATACAAACCATTATTGTTAGAATCAAAAAAATATCCTGCAAAAATTAAAAAAAAGAAAATTTAAAACCAAATAGAAAGCTTTTTATATCCAAAATAAAAGCTTAAAACTATAAATGATGCAGTATAGCCGAACAGGGATGTATTCCAAATTTAAGAAAAATTCTAAACGGGGCGCTGTGAAAAAAACCAATTCTGTTGATTGGATTAATATTTTGTTGTTTATTGTTTTACTAATTGTTGTTGTATTATTTATTTTGACTTAAGAAATTCTAGATATTCTCTTTTAAATTTAAATCCATGAGACTTGGTAATTTTTAATATAGCTTTATCAAAATTACTTCCATATTGTGCTGCTTTTTTTGGTCTAAATGCGTATTCTTCATCTAATCCTAAATCTAATGCTACTTTTCGAATTATGTATTTTTTTAATCCTTTATTGATTTTAAGAGTTGAGGGAACTCTCATTGAATTAATAATTAATTGCCTATCTAAAAAAGGAGTTAAAAATTTGGTTTTTGTTGCAGTTGCTATAGCTACATCTCTTAAAAAATCTCGTTCATATGTAGACTTTAAACCATTCCAACATTCTTCATCAATATTTTCTGATTTTTCATGTCTATTATAACCTGCATAAATCTCTTCACTTCCTAGTCCACCAAAGAAAATATCAATATTATCTTTTTTTGCTAATTTAATTGCTGCTAATTCTACTGCACCAACACCTAAATTTACAATATTTGTTAAATCCGGTCCCAGAATTTTTGAAGTCTCTTCAAACAAATTCTCCATTTCTATTAATGTTAGAGTCTTTGTCACTTGATTCAACTTTAATGTTTTTGCAACTTTTTTTGAGACTTCTAAATCTTGAGAACCTTCAATTCCAACAGTATAACATACAAAATCCTTTGCATATTTTTGGCACAAATACGATATTAATGTAGAATCAACTCCTCCAGAAAAAAAAATACCAAATTTTTTATTTGGGATTCGAGATTTTATTGCGTTAATAAAATCTTCACTTAAAATTTTAATTGCTTCTTTTTCATTTAATTTTATTAGACTTTTTGACTCTTTTTTTAATTCATCAATATAATTAAACCATTCTGTTTTTGAAACAATCTTTTCTTTTTTAATAATGTTAGATTTAATTACCATTTTCATAAATTATTTCATGTTTTAAAACAAAACACTCTCTTTGATCTTTAATTGTTGTAAATTTTGAAATATTTTCTTTTATTTTATCAATATCTTGTTTTGGATCTAATTTTAAATCATAATTAATTTTTAAAAAATCAATTTTATTATAACATGCGTGCTTAGATAAATGTGAAAGAATAAAATTATCTGATACTTGATATTTTTCCCCTTTGATTATATATTTTTTTGATTCTAATGATTTTAACTCGACATCAATATCTAATGGAAGTCCTTTTTTAATTAAATCCTCTTTAGAAAAAGATTTTAACATGAATGCTGTATGTAAAACTTTTATTTCCTTAGGAGTTAAAATGTCTAAATTTGGTAAAGATTTTGATTCATACTCATCTACATTTGTTATAATTTTGCCATTTACAGATTCTACTAATAAGTTATATTCATGTGTTTTATCTTTGCATAAAAATAAGTAACCTGGAACTAATGTTTCATGTATTTCTTTTATTGGTTTTTCAGACATTAATTTTATATCTTTTGCAGTAATTTTTGGTTTAATTATTGGAAGTAAATCAGTTTCTTCAAATTCTTGTACTTCTTCAAAAAAATCAGTTTCTTCTGCTTGTTGTAATATATCTGTTGCATGTCCTCCATGTTCTGTCATTCTTGTTCTAACATTAACAAACAATGGCATGTCAACTACTCCTGTCACAAGTGCTGTACCTATGGATAAATTTTTAATTTCGTCTTCTGTTTCAGATGTAATACCTTCAACACTATTCACTATTGCTTTAAGATCATTTGGATTTGTAACTTTTAAAATTATTTGAGTTGTACATTGACTTAAAACGGATTTATCTACTCTTGCTGGTCTTTGGCTTACAACACATAAACCTAAACCAAATTTTCTTCCTTCAGACGCCACAGTTCGTAAAATTTGAGATGATCTCTTCTGACCAAAACTTCTTTCAGGACAATAATTATGTGCTTCTTCAATAACTGTAAAAAAAGGAGGAATTTTATTTTTCTTTCTCATTTCAAATAAATCTTTCATTAATTTATAAACAATTATTTCTTGAATATCTGGTGACACTCCTTTTAGATTAATTATTGAACATCTACCAGGTTGAATAAATTCATTATAAGGAATAAAAGATTCAGAAAAAATTTCCATATTGTTTAAATGTTCCAAATTATTTATTATTGTCCATTTTGAGTTATTTTCCTCTTTATCTAATTCTAATAATACATTTGTGAAATTCACATTATCTATATGTTTAAGTGCACTATACAAAAGACCCATTTGAGTACCAGACAATTTCCCAGGTAAAAGGTGAGTTATTTCTGTAGGGGTTAAATTATTGTTAAGCCTAAGAGGTCTTAATTCTGGATTAATTTTTGAATCACCATATTCAAAAATTTTGTTAAACTTTTTAGGTTTAAGATTATATTTTGACAAAGCGTCTTTATCTTCATTATTTGGATTTTTTAAGGACCCATATTCTCCATGAGGATCAATAATTAGAATAGGAACTTTTTTATCAATAATTTCTTCTATTAATACTCCAACACAATATGATTTTCCTGCTCCGGATTTTGCTAATATGGCCACGTGTTTTGTTAAAAGTTTTCTTAAATCTATTTTTACATCAATATTTTTACCTTCAAGTTTTCCTAAAAATGCTCCTTTTTCAGAATCTTCTAATTTAATAACTGATTTTATAAAATCATCTTCTGCTTTAAGTACTTCAGAATTTTGATCAAAAGGAATTCTTATTGGTTTAATCCTTCCTTTTTCATCTTTATATCCTATAATTATACACTCTGCTATGTCTTTGTCTGTTCTTTCTATTTCAACAATTTGACAAAGAACATAATCATATACTTTATGAAGAACCTGGACATATTCAAATTTTTTTGACTCTTTTTCTACTATAAATTTGAAACTTGTTGTTGTTATTTTACCAAAGATTTTTCCTAGAATCATTGAATAGAAAAAATTACGAGCATTTATAAGGTTTCTGGGCAAATCCTACGGAAAAGCTTAAATCTAAACAAATAAATTAAATGACTATGAAATTTCTAAAAAAGATTCTCCAAATTCCGCCTTTTATCATTAATACAATTCTTTTATCAATTGTATATTTTGTTGGAATGGGATTATCTTTTATTCTTCATAAATTTTCAAAAAAAAAATTATTTAATTTAAAAAAACAAAAATCTTATTGGATTAATTATTCAAAAGATAATAAATTTTATAGAATGTACTAAAATGAATTTAACAAAAATTACTAACTTAAATAAAGAACAAATAATTCAATTATTTGAATTAACTAAAGAACTAAAAAAAGAACCTCTTAAATTCAAACATTCCTTAGTTGGAAAAAATGTATTTTTTGGAACAGAAAAATCTTCACTTAGAACGCGTATTAGTTTTGAAGTTGCTATGAATCATCTAGGAGGAAACTGTATTTATTATAATCTTAAAGATTCAACAATTGGAAAAAAGGAATCTTGGAAAGATGCTATTAAAAACCTTGAAAGATATGTAGACTTAATTGCTTTAAGAGTTTTTTCTCATAATATTTTTAATGAAGTTGTAAACAACACTAAAATACCAATTATTAATGCACTTAGTGATGATTATCATCCTTTACAAATTCTTGCAGATTTATTCACAATTAAAGAAAAACTTGGACATCTTTCAAAAATAAACATTGCATATGTAGGTGATGCAAACAACAATGTTACTCACTCATTAATTCTTGCCTGTGCAATGTTTGAAATAAATTTAAAAATTGGTTGCCCTAAAGAACTAATACCTAAATCTCAAGTATTAATTGAAGCAAAAAAAATTGGAAATAATCCAATAATCACAACAGACCCATTTGTTGCTGTTAAAGATGCTCAAATAGTTATTACTGATAGTTGGAAGAGTTATGATGTAACAAAAGATAATACTAAAATTTTACAAAAATTCCAAGTCAATTCAAATTTAATGAAACATACAAATAATGCATTATTTATGCATTGTTTGCCTGCTCATAGAGGTAAAGAAGTAACTAACGAAGTTATTGATAGTGTAAACTCAATAGTATATGATGAAGCTGAAAATAGACTTCATACACAAAAAGCGTTAATACTTATGATGTTAAAATGAATATTTTAGGAATAAGTTGTTATTATCACGACTCTGCTGCTGCCCTTTTACAAAATGGAAAAATTATTGCTGCTGTTGAAGAAGAAAGATTCACAAGAAAAAAACATGACAATTCTTTTCCAATTAATGCTATAAATTATTGTCTAGATTTTGCGAATATTAGTATTGAAGAAATTGATCATATTTGTTTTTATGAAAAACCTCTTTTAAAATTTGAGAGAGTTCTAAATCAACATCTTTTTTCTTTTCCTAAAAGTTTTAAAACTTTTACCTCAAGCATGCCTTCTTGGTTTAGTGAAAAACTTAGAATAACTAAAATAATCAAAAAAAAACTCAAATATAAAGGTGAAGTATTTTTTATTAAACATCATACTGCTCATGCTGCTGCTGCTTTTCTTCCTAGCTCTTTTGAAAAAGCAGCTATATTAACAATTGATGGTGTAGGTGAATGGACAACAACTTCATATGGAATTGGAGAAAAAAATAAAATTCAATTATTAAAAGAAATACATTTTCCACATTCTATTGGTTTATTATATTCAACAATAACTGCTTTTTTAGGTTTTAAAGTTAATAATGGTGAATTTAAAGTAATGGGATTAAGTCCCTATGGAAACCAAACCAAAAAAAACCCTTATTTAAAAAAATTAAAAAAAATTATTGATATTAAACAAGATGGAAGTTTTCTTCTTGATCAATCCTATTTTTCATATATGTCAAAAGACTATATGTACTCAAAAAAATTATTAAAACTACTTGGTGGAAAACCACGTAAAAATAATGAAATATTAACTAAAAAACATAAAGATCTTGCTGCTGCATTACAATTACTAACTGAAGAAATTATACTAAAAATACTCAATCATATTCAAAAAGAAACAAATTGTAAAAATCTAGTTATGTCTGGTGGTGTAGCTCTTAATAGTGTTTTAAATGGTAAGATACTAAATAAAACTTCTTTTGAAAAGATTTGGATTCAACCTGCTGCAGGAGATAGTGGAAATGCTATAGGTTGCGCTCTTTATACTTATAATATAATTCTAAGTAATAAGAGAAATTATCAAATGGAAAATGTTTATTTAGGTCCTGAATTTAACAATTCAAACATTCAAACATTTTTAGATCTTAACAAAATAAAATACCAAAAATTAACTGATAAAGACCTTATTAAAAAAACAGCAAAACTAATTTTTGAAAACAAGATTATTGCATGGTTTCAAGGACGAATGGAATTTGGTCCTAGAGCTCTAGGTTCACGAAGTATTTTAGCAAATCCTTTAAATCCAAATATGAAAGACATTATTAATTCTCGAGTTAAACACAGAGAATCATTTAGACCTTTTGCTCCTGTTGTTTGTTTTGATGATGCAAAAACTTATTTTGAGATTGATATAAATCAAAAACCTGCTGAATTTATGCTTATGGTTAGTCCTGTTAAAATCAAAAATCTTCCCGCTGTGACTCATGTCAATAATACTGCAAGAATGCAAATAATAAAAAAAGAGAAGAATGAAAAATATTATAATTTAATAAAAGAATTTGGAAAATTATCTAAAACTCCTGTCTTACTTAACACCAGTTTTAATGTTCGTGGTGAACCTATTGTTTGTACTCCTAATGACGCGATTAACTGTGTTAAAAATACTGGAATAGATTATTTAATTATAGGAAACTATTTAATTGATAAAAGAGATCTAATAAATATGAAAAACAAATCTTGGATTTCTGAGCTTTGGGATTTTTTAAAAGAAAGAAAAGCTTGGTGGTTAACTCCAATAATTATCATGTTAATTTTAGTAGCATTACTTATTATATTTGGACAAAGTACTCCTGTTAGTCCTTTCATCTATGCATTATTTTAATAAATACCTCTTGATTCTTTTTTATTATGAAGGTTTTACTAGTCTCTGAATATTTCCCACCAATAATCCATGGTGGAGGAGAAATTAGTGCTAGTCTTCTTGCTAAAGAACTTTCTAAAAACAAGATTGAAGTTCATGTCTTAACCTCTTTTTTTAATGGTTTAAAACATTTTGAAATTATTGATAATGTGAAAATATATAGAAAACTTAAAACTGGTAAAAATCCTAAAATACTAATTGATAATGTGAAAAGAAGGTTTATCAAAAATCAAATTAAAAAAGAGATAAAAAAATTAGACATAATAGAAAATTATGACTTAATTCATTTTCTAAACACAACAACAATTGTTAAAACAAAAAAAAAATCTTATGCTACAATTAATGGATATACTAATTTTTGTCCTAAACGAAACTTATGGTATAAAGAAAAAAAAACATGTTCTGGATGTAATCCTATAAAATATGTTTCATGTATTACTTCTTCTACTTATATTGGTAAAATGAAGATGCCTTTTTACATTAAATTTAATCCCTTTGCTTGGTTCTTTTCTTACTATGATTATATTAAAAATAAAAATGCCTTGAATAATGTAAATAGATTAATTGTTTTGTCTGATTTTATTGATTCTTTAGCTAAAAAAAACATTTATAAAAGTAAAATTCCTAACATTATGGAACTCAGTAAAAGTAAAAAAAAAATTAAATTAAGTTCAAAAAAATTTAAAGTTTTATTTGTTGGTGGACTTGAAAAACATAAAGGTTTAAATTTGCTGTTGGATGCATTTAAAAAAATTAAAAATGCTGATTTATTTATAGCAGGAAATAAAATAAACAAAAAAAACACTTCAAATATTTTTTATTTAGGAAATGTTAATTATGATTCAATGTCATCATTATTTTCTCAAGCAGACATTGTTGTAATTCCTTCATTATGGCCTGAACCTCTTTCAAGAGTTATGATTGAATCTCTTTATCATGGATGTCCCATTATAGCTACATACGTAGGTGGAAATCCAGAAGGAGTTAAAAATAATGTAAATGGTTTTTTAATTGAATCTTCTAAAAATAACTTATCAACAAAACTTCAACTATTAATTGATAACAAAAAATTACGTGATAAATTTTCAAAAGAAAGCAAAAAATTATACAAAGAAAAATTTGATAAAAATAAAGTAATTAAACAAATAATTAAATATTACAAAAATTAGATAAATAAAAAATAATTGTGTGATACTATGACAAAATTTACAGGACCTAAAGAAGAATTAATTGTTTTAATTTACAGATTTTCATATTTTTTTAGAAAAATAAAACCTTTAGCAGTTTTAATTTCATATATTAATAGTATTATATTTAGTATTGATATAAGTCCTTTTGCTATAATTGGAAAAAATTTTAGAATTAATCATGGACTTGGAACAGTTATAGGTCCTTGCGTTATTGGTGACAATGTAAATATCAAACAAGGAGTAACTATTGGAAACAAAAAAAATGGAATTCAAAAATTCCCAAGAATTGGAAACAATGTAAACATCTATGCTAATGCAATGATTCTAGGAGATATTAAAATTGGAAACAATGTTATTATTGGGGCAATGTGTTTTATTGATAAAGATATTCCAAATAACTCTGTAGTTTACAACAAAAGAGATCTAGTTATCAGGAAAATCAAATGATTAAATTACAAAGATTAATTGATAAATATATAGGAAGCATTTTGATTTTCTTTTTATCATTTTTAAAAGTTTTTGATAAAAAAAAGAATATAAAAAAAAGATTTCTAATAATTAAATTATGGGCTATAGGTGACTCTGTTATCAGTTTAGTTTTAATTAAAGCAATAAAAACACTGTATAATGGAGCTAAAGTAGATGTATTAATTAGAAACCAAAATAAAGATATTTTTGATTGTTATCCCCTAGATAACATTCATAATATGGATAAAAAATTTACAAAATTCATGTTCAAAAATATTAGAAAATATGATGTTGTTATTGATTGTGAGCCCTATCTTAATTTAAGTGCAATTTATGGTTTTATTCTAGGTAAAAAAAGAATTGGTTTTAGTGATCAGTTTAGAAGTTTACTTTATAATAATAAAATTAAATTTAACAAAAAACAACACATGGTTCAAAATTATCTTGATATGGTTAGGTCTTTAGGAAAAAAGTATGACGTTGATAAACTTGAAAAAATGACACCTCCTAAAAAGAATATAATAAAAATAAAGGATTTTCTTAAAAAAAACAAAATAAAGAAATGTGTTGGAATCTCTGTTGGTGTTGGAGGATCTGCTAAAAATAGAATGTGGTATGAAAAACGTTTTGCAACACTTTCAGATAAAATAATTAAAGAATTAAAACTAGATGTTGTATTTATTGATAGTCCAAATAATGATTACATTGTTCAAGAAATTATTTCACATATGTCACAAAAAGCTCATATTGCAACAAAAGGCTTTGATCTTAAGGATAGAATTGCTTTAATTAGTCGTTGTAGTGTTTTTATTAGTAATGATAGTGGTTTAATGCATGTAGGAGCAGCACAAGGCTGTAGAACAATTGGATTATTTGGTCCTAACACTCCAATTCTTTGGGGACCTTATGGAAAAAACAATATTGGAATATATAAAACAAGACTTCCTCCTTCAATAGACAATGTTAAAGCAATTTTTAAGGATGAAAAAAGAATGAAATATATGGGCGCCATATCTGTAAATGATGTTTTCTTAACAATTAAAAAAAAGATTTGAAGTCCAGAGGGTTTTTAAATAAGAATTTATTCTCTAAATGTATGATAAGTAAAGTAAAGTCTCTTGAAGAAATTGTTGAAATTATAAAAGAACTTAAAAAACAAGGAAAAACCATTGTAACAACAAATGGTGCTTTTGATTTAATTCATGTAGGACATGTTAGAAATTTAGAATTTTGTAAAAAACAGGGTGATGTTTTAATTGTTGGTTTAAATAGTGATTCTTCAATTAAACAATATAAATCAGAAAAAAGGCCTATAATCCCTCAAGACCAAAGAGCTGAAGTTATATCTGGACTTGAGTCTGTTGATTATATTTTTATTTTTAATGAAACTTTTCCTATTCCATTTTTAGAAAAAATTAAACCAGATGTTCATGTTAAGGGAAGTGAATATGTAAGAAAACTACCTGAAACTGAAATTGTTGAGAAAAATGGTGGAAAAATTGTTTTTAGACCTATTCCTAAAGATGAACCTTGTACAACAAAAATTATTAAAAAAATTACTGAAACTAGTGGTGATAATAAATGAATGTTATTGATGATTTTAAAAAAAAGAAAATTTTAGTTATTGGAGATTTAATGATTGATCATTATTTATATGGTGAAACAAAAAGAATTTCTCCTGAAGCACCTGTTCCTGTTGTTAGAATTCTAAGAGAAGACAACATACTTGGTGGTGCTTGTAACACTGCAAATAATATTGTTTCATTAGGAGGAAAAGCTACAGTTATAGGTGTTGTAGGTAATGATGAATACGCCGTTGTTATGAAGGAATTACTTCAAAAAAAGAAAATTAAATCTATACTAATTAAAGATAGTAGTAGACCTACAACAGTTAAAAAAAGGATAATTTCAAAAGGATTTTTTCAAATGATGAGAATTGATCATGAGAAAAAATGTCCAATATCTGAAAAAATTGCTGTTAATGTGTTTAAAGAAGTTAAAAAAATAATTAAAAATATTGATGCTATAATAATAAGTGATTATGCAAAAGGAGTTATGACTGAAAAATTAACAAAAAGTTTAATTAAAATTGCTAAAGAAAACAAAGTTTTAGTAACTGTAGATTCAAAATCTAAAACACCTAAGATGTTCAAAGGTTGTGATTTAATTGTTCCTAATATTAATGAAGCAATTATGATGTCAGAAATTGAAGAAGATATTTTTGAAATGGGAAAAAAAATCTCTTCAATGCTAAAATCAAATGTCTATATTACAAGAGGTTCTGAAGGAATTTCTGTTTTTGATAAATCTGGAACTCATACACATATACCTCCTGTTCAAGCTAAAAAAGTTGTTGATGTAACTGGTGCAGGTGACACTGTTATTGCTTCCGCTACTCTTGCATTATGTTCTAATCTAGGATTAATTGAAAGTGCAAGACTTGCTAATTTTGCAGGTCATTTAGTTGTACAAAAACCTGGAACTGCAACAATATCCCCTAATGAATTAAAAGGTGCTAAAAAAGATGAAATTCACCATTTTTTAAAAGAAAGCATTGAAGTTAAACAAAAAGTAATTGAACAACAACTTGATCAAATTGAAAATGCTGCAAAAACAATTGTCAATGCTTATGCAAAAGGAAAAAAAGTAATTGCGTTTGGAAATGGAGGAAGTGCTAGTGATGCACAACACTTTATTGGTGAACTTGTTGGAAGATTTAGAATTGAGAGAAAAGGTCTTCCAGGAATTGCGTTAACAACAGATACAAGTGTTGTAACTGCTATTGCTAATGATTATGGATATGATCAAGTATTTGAAAGACAAATTGAAGCTAACGCAGTGAAAGGAGATGTACTTTTTGGAATTTCCACAAGTGGTAATTCTCCAAATGTATTAAATGCTATGAAAAGAGCTAAAAAAATGGGTTGCAAAACTATTGGTTTAACTGGAAAAGATGGTGGAAAGTTAATAGATTTATGTGATATCTCAATAATTGTTCCTTCAAATAATACGCCTAGAATTCAAGAAGCTCATATTACAATAATCCATATTATATGTGATCTACTTGATCAAGAAATTAAAAAAAATGAAAAATTCAGCAATATTCTTAGATAGAGATGGTGTAATCAACGTAGACAAAGATTATGTGTATAGAATTGAGGATTTAGAATTTTATAAGGGTTCAATCGAAACTTTAAAAAAACTCCAAGAAAGGGGTTTTCTTTTGTTTATTGTCACAAATCAATCAGGTATAGGAAGAGGCTATTACAAAGAAGAAGATTATTTAAATTTAAAAAAAGAAATTCATAAAAGATTAGAAAAAAATGGAATTAAAATTCAAGAAGAAGTTTATTGCCCACATCATCCAGAAATAAATTGTGATTGTAGAAAACCTAGTTCTAAAATGATTAATGATTTAATTAAAAAATACGATATTGATAAAGAAAGTTCTTATATGATTGGAGATAAAACTTCAGATATAAAAGCTGGACAAGGTGCTGGAATTAAAACTATTTTAGTAAAGACTGGAAAAGCTGGAAAAGATAGAAAATATGATGTTAAAGCAGACTATGAATGTGAAGATTTATTAAGTGTTTCTAGTTTAATTCATTACTAAAATGAAAGAAGTATTATTAGTTGTTCCAGATTCTGGGAAGAGCCCTTCTTGGGGTTATCGATGTAAAAAAGGACTAGAAGATTTAGGTCATAAAACTTCTGTATTTAATTATAGAACACTACAACTTCATAGATTCAAACCAACAAACACAATATTAAATAAATTGCTTGTGTCAAAAATTGAGAAAAAACAACCAGATATTGTTTTAGTATTAAATGGAGAAAAAATTCAAAACAAAATTATTGAAAAAATTTCAAAAAATGGAATCAAAACAGTCATGTGGAGATGGGATGATCCTTTTGCTGAAAACATTGCCAAATATCATAAAATAACTAACATAATTGAATATGATAATTTTTTTATTTTTGATAAACATTATATTTCAAAAGTTAAAGAATTAGGTCAAAAAAATACTTATTACCTTCCTGTTGGAGCAGATACCGAATTATATCATGAGGCCATTCCATTAAATAAAAGGAAATATAATAGTAGTGTTGCTTTTATGGGATCATATTATAAAGAAAGAGCTAATTTTTTTAATAGTTTAAACAATATTTCCTTTGATGTATGGGGTTATGGATGGCAAAAAAATCAAAAATATCTTAATAAAAATGTAAAAATTAAAAAAAAAATATTTGATACAAGAAAAAAAACAAGAGATATACCTAAAACTGCTAAATTATTTAATGAATCACGAATCAACCTTAATATTCATCATTCCCAAGCAAAAAATGGGGGACTAAATTTAAGAGCATTTGAAATTCCAGCAACAAATAGCTTTCAAATATCAAATTTTGTAAAAGGAACAAGAGATTTATTTAAGAAAGATGAACTTATATGTTTTAATAATAATAATGAATTAAAAGAATTAATTTCATATTATTTAGAAAATAAAGAAGAAAGAAATAAAATTACAAAAAAAGGCTTTCTGAGAGTCAAAAAAGATCACACATTTAAAGTAAGAATGAAACAGATGATGGATAAAATCCATTAATCTTTTTTTGTTAAAGAAATTAAAATATTTTTTGTTTGTTCCATTATTTTTTCTTTTGAAAAGTTTTCTGCTTGCAATTCACATTTTTTTCTCATTGACAATGCTTTCTTTGGTGTTAACCAATTAACTGCTTTAATAACTTCGTTGATATTTTTTGGATTATCAATGAGATAACCTGTCTTTTTGTGTGAAATTGTCTCTTTGAATCCTCCTTCGTTAGTTGCAATACAAGGTTTTCCTGCAGCCATTCCCTCAATAGGAACCATTCCAAAATCTTCTTTGTAACTTAAGTAAATTGTAGCTATACATTCGCCGTACAATTTCATTAATTTTTCTTCATCAATATAACCTAAAAAAGTTATGTTTAAACAATTATTTGCTAGTTTTTTTAGTCTTTTTTTTTCTGGACCGTCACTAACAACAACTAATTTTTTGTCTGGCATTTTCTTAAATGCTTTGATAATAAGATCAATTCTTTTTATTCTATCTAATCTTGCTGCCGAAAGATAATATTTTTTTTGTGTTATGTATTTTACTTTTTTTATATCAACAAAAGGATATACCACTTTCGATTCCCTACCATAAAATCGTTTAACTCTATTTTGAACATTCTTAGAATTAACTAAAATTTTGTCAATATAACCAACATTTTTTTGGTCAATAAATCTCATAAATTTAGTTGTTAAGGGATAAAATAGTTTCAAAATATCTTTATGTTTATTTAATTCTTCATTATACATGTCATAAATATATCTTGAAGGAGAATGACAATACCATACATTGGGATAAAAATTTTTAGCTGCATTTAAACTACCTGCAAAATGAAAAATATACACATCATATTTCTTTTTTAGTTTAAGAGTCGAAAAAATATACCAACTGTAAAGAGTAAATATTTTACCTAAGATCTTACTATACCCTATTTGATTAAATTTAGAAAGTAAATGCACTTTCAAAGTTTTAAAATCACTAAAAGTTTTTTCAGAAATATACCTAATTGTATAAATATCTGCATTAAAATGTTTGGCTTGTTCGAGAATTATTCTTTCTCCTCCTCCTCTGTTTACTATAGCATCTGCAAATATTGCGACTTTCAAGGATCTCATATTATTATTCATTATTCACTGAAGTATTTCTATATATTTATTTCTTATTAATCTAAAACAATTTAAATTACACTTATTTATAAAACTACTAATGAAAATACTTTTTATTACTAGAAGGTTTTATCCGGATATTAAAGGAGGAGGAGAAATCAGTGCATTATATCTTGCAAAAGCAGCAAAACTTGCAGGACACGAAGTGACTGTTTGTACATTCACAAATAAAAATGATTCCATAGAAATTATTTCCGGAATTCCTGTATATCGGTTTAAACTTTCAAATTTAGATTTATCTCCTAGATTTAGTAATATGGAATTTATGTATTTACAAATGTTTATCAAAGCAAGTAGATTAATTAAAAAATTGAAACCAAATGTTTTGCATTTACTCAATTTTGAATCTATCCCTTTGAGCTCTATATTGTTTAAAATTAGATTTAAATCAAAAATTGTAGCCACTGTTAATGGAACTCAATTTGGCTGTTTTACAGGCCAGGGATTAGATTATAACAACAAAACTTGCATAAATTGTAGAATAAACAAAAGATTTTACTGTTCTAAAAAAAAATGGGAAAATTTTAAGGGAATTATTTTCTTTGTATATAGTATTTGGTATATGAATTTACTAAAACTATCTTATCGCTTCATTAATTCCTTTTTTGTAGTAAGTAAGGCAATGACTCCATTACTAACAAATATGGGAATAAAAAAAGAAAAAATCCAAGTTATTCATAACCCTATAGAAAATAATAAAAAAATTGCTTCAAACCTAAAAAAAAAATTAAAAATTTCTGATAAAAAAATTTTATTATATATTGGACGAATTACACCTTCAAAAGGAATTAAAAAAATTATATCTATTTTACCTTACTTAAAAAACGTAGTCTATATAATTGTTGGAAAGAAAAACGATTATTATCTCAAACTCAAAAGATATATTCGATTAAATAATCTGGAAAATAAAGTAATATTTACTGGATTTATTGATAATAATGATATAGATAAATATTTTTCAATTGCCAACTCTTGTGTGCTTGTTGAACCGTTTTATGAACCCTTATCTCGTTTTTTATTAGAATCCTTATCTTATGGTGTACCCATTGTGGCTAGCAAAGTAGGTGGAAATTCTGAAATTGTGAATAAAGATGTTGGAATGTTATGTGATTATAATAATGAAAAACAAATTGTAAATTGTATAAGAAGAGTTCTTAAAAAAGAATTCAAGAAATCTTCTTTTGTGAAGCTTGTAAATTCACATTTTTCATTGAAAAAAATAAGTGAAAAACTAGACTCTGCATATACAAAAGTCATTAGATAACTTTAAAAAAAATTTTTGATTTAAAAATAATAAAGATGGATAAACTAAAAAATACCCAAGATAAATTAATTAGGTTTAAAAAAATCAGTAATACTATTAAAAAAGGTTCTGTTTTAGATATTGGTTGTTTAAGACCAAACCCCTTTCTCAAAAACGCCATAGGAATGGATATCTTGAATGTTCCAAAACATAAAAACTACAAATCAATAATCAAAGGAGATGCTAGTAAAAAAATACCGTTGAAAGATAATTCAATAGATAATATTATTGCAGGAGAAATCATAGAACATTTAGAAAATCCAATGAATTTTGTTAAGGAATGTTATAGAGTTTTAAAACAAAATGGTCTTCTTATTCTGACAACACCAAACATTTATTATTATTCCAAAATATTTAAAATTTTACTACAAAATAAATCACAAAACTACAATGGTCCTAAAGATCATATTTTTGAAATTCCATTTTATTCTTTAAAAACTATGTTAGAAATTGCAAAATTTAAAGAAATAAAAATAGAAGGTGTTTTCTTTACAATCCCTTTATTTAGATTAATAATAAAAACTAAATCTCCTCTTTTATCAAAACACGTTTTTTGTGTAGGAAAAAAATTAAACTACATCAAGCGCCCATAAAAGAAATCTTTTAATTCCTGTTTTAATATCAACTTTTGGACTATATCCTGTTTTTGTTTTAACTTTTGTTAAATCTGGACATCTTCTTTTTGGGTCTGCACTTGCATAAGCATCATTCATTCCTTGAACATGAGAAATTTCTACCTTTTTTCCTGTATTCTCTTCATAAACTTCCTTTGTGATTTGAGCAAGCTCTTTAATCGATACTTCAAAATTATCATCACCCACATTAAATGATTCTCCTTCATATTTTGATAATAGAACTTTAAAAAATCCAGTCATGGCATCTGTAATATAACAAAATGTTCTGGAATGGTTGCCCAGTCCATAAACGGGTATTGCTTTTCCTTCTAGAGCATAAGAAACAAAATTAGGTACAACTCTTGCATCATCTAACCTAATTCCAGGACCATACACATTAAATGGTCTAATTAATTTAACTGGAGTTTCAAAAGTTTCATAATAAGCAACCGATAACGCTTCACTTAATCTTTTTGATTCATCATAATTTGATCTTGGGCCAGTACAAGACACATTACCATTATACGTTTCAGGTGTTGGAATAAATCTTGGATCTGGATCTCCATATACCTCACTAGAACTAAACACTATTATACTCTCAACTTCTTTTTCTTTTGCTAATTCTAACATATTTTTTGTACCCAATGTAGCTACATCTATAGTTTCAATCTTATAAATTCGATAAAATTTTGGAGAAGCAATTCCAGCAGCATGAATTATATAATCAATTGGTTCATCAATAATTAATGGTTCCTTTACATCATGTTTTATAGATTTAAAATTTTCATTATCATCTACCCAATATTTTATTCCAGTAATAAAATTATCAGCGGAAATTATTTTACAAGGAGTCTTAAATGTGTTTTTGTTTAAATAATCAAAAACAGAAATGAAGTACTGTCCTAAAAACCCCGCTCCACCAGTAATAAGTATTGTTTTTCCACTAAACTTCTCAGCATCAGGCATTATATCTTTAGCTATTGTTTCTATATCTTCTTTTATTATTTTATTCATTTTGTATCAAATCATATTTTACTGTATGTTCTTCAAAATTCTCTGATTCTCTTGCACCTGTTGTAATATTTAACATTACAGAATCTTCAGTAAATTTCATAGCATGTGCAATCATTGGAGGTGTTGTAACAAAACTATTTTCATCAATTATGATTTTTTCTATCTCAGTATTTTCTTTTGTCAAATCTTTTGAAAAACTCTCGAATTGTCCACTAATCAAATAAATATATTGGATTTGTTTTGGATGATAATGGTTTGCTCTAATACTTCCTTTTTTTGAAGTAATTATTGCTATGTGTTTTATATCAGCATCAACTATATTAGATATTTTTCCACGTGCATCTTCGTAAGCGACATCAATTTTTTTTACATTTTCGTTTGGCATATAACCACCCCACTATTGTCGAAAAGTTTAGAATATTTAAAATCATATGATTTTTGGACTTGGTAAAGGTAAAATAAATTTAAATTTTTGAGGATATATTTTGTTAATTTTATTCATAATAGGATTAAAAAAATTCCATGCCAAAATAATAATGTAATTCGGTGGATCTTCTTTAATATGTGAAAAATCTTTAACAGGTATTTTATTTCCTGGAGTAAATAAATTTTGCTTTAATGGATTATCGTCAATAATATATGTAATTCCTTCTTTGCCTATATTACAAAAATTTAGAAGAGTACTCGCTTTTGCTGGTGCTCCATATCCTACAATTTTTTGATCCTTTTTCTTTATTCTTTTTATTAATTCAACTATATTTTTCTTTGTAAAATTAACCTTTTCTGCAAATAATTCATATGTATGAAATTCTGCGACCTTATCTCTTCCTTCAGTTTCTAAATATTGAAAATATGTTTCATCAGGGATAGCTTCTTTTTTAATAAAAACTCTTAAAGAACCTCCATGTGTATCAACGTGTTCAATATGTTCTATTTGTAAACCATGTTTTTTAAAAAGGAAATCCAAGGAATGAACAGTATAATAAAATAAATGTTCATGATAAACATTATCAAAAGTCATTGTTTTTATTGTATCAATAAAATATTGTATTTCTATGACAAAAGTTCCACTGTCTTTTAGCAAAAGTTTAACATTATCTATAACCTCATGAATTTGTTCAATATGTGCAAAAACATTACATGCTGTAATAACATCAGCTTTTCCTTTTTGATCAATTATTTCATTAACAACCTCTTTATTAAAAAAAGCATTTATGGTTTCTAATCCTTGTTCATTAGCTAATTTAGCTATATTTTCTGCGGGTTCAACTCCTATGAAAGGTATATTAGATTTTTTGTATTCTTTAAGAAGAACTCCATCGTTACTGCCTATATCAACTGCTAAAGAATTTTCATTCAATTGAAGTTTGAATTTAAGTTTTGTCGCTAGTTCATTAAAATGGATCCTAAATGATTTTGCAGTTGAACTAACATAAACATAATTTTTAAACAATTTTTTTCCAGAAATAGCTTCTGTTAATTGTACTATTTTACAAGTATCACAATAACTTAATGCTAAAGGATACTTTGCTTCTTCTTTTGCAAGATCTTCTTTCTTCAAAAAAGCATTTGCCAAAGGCATTTTGCCAAAATCTAAAAACATTCTAGATTCTGATCCACAAATTCTGCATTTCATATTCATATAGTTATTCCCAATATATTTAAAATTAACATAATTTAATTTTCTTAAATAAATATCGATAATTATATAATATCTTATTTAGTCTAATAATATCTATGGGTGTAGCAATAATTGGTGTGGGTAGATTTGGTCTAAATTATCTCAAAACTTTAAGTAGTCTAAACATTCCAATTGACTGGATTTGTTCAAATTCCAAACAAAGTCTTAGTACTGCACTAGATATTTATAAAAATCCAGTAAAAACTACTACAAATTATAAAGATATAATAAACTCAAAAAAAACTTCAACAATATTTATTTCCACTCCAGCAATTACACATTATAATATTGCAAAAGATTGTTTGACAGCTGGTAAAAATGTATTACTTGAAAAACCCTTTAGTACTTCATCAAAACATGCGCAAGAACTCAAAAAAATTTCTTTAGAAAAAAAAGTAGTTTTAATGGTAGGACATCTTCATGTTTTTAACCCTGCGATCAAAAAAATCAAAGAAGATTTAAAATTATTTGGAAAAATTAGATATATTCAAATGGTTCAAACAGGAAATGGACCAATTAGAAAAGATGTTGGTTCCGTCTGGGATTTCGCACCCCATTTTTTATCTATATTAGATTTTCTTTTGGAAAATGTTCCTAAAAAAATTTCATATAATGGTAGTTCTTTCTTCACTATAAACAAAGATGATGTTTTTTCACTAAATTTAGATTTTGAAGAAAATATTTTTGCATCTTTATTTGCATCTTGGATACATCCAGAAAAACAAATGAAATTAATTATTTCAGCTGAAAATGGATATGTCTTATTTAGTGACTATGACAAAAATAAATTACATTACATCCTTAATGGAAATAAACAAAAAATAGAAATTGAAGAATGTTTTCCTTTAACTGAACAAATCAGATATTTTATCAATTGTATTGATAAAAACATCTCCCCAATTTTAAATAATGTTGATAAAGCTATTTCTATAACAAAACTCATTGAAAAAACTGAAGAAAAATAATTTTGTTTACTAAGTTCTTATTAAATTAAGGATATCTTTGATCTTTACAATCTTAAAGAAAAACACCAAAAAGAGGTATACACTTCCAGATAAAAATAAAGACAAGATGAGATTAGTATATTCATTAAACAATAGATAATTATTCAAAAAAAATGTTAATATGGAAAAGATGATTGAGATTACAAAAATCTTACCTAATCTATAAAATGGAATTCTTAAAGATGTCATCTTAGAGAAAATTATAGATCCATAAACAGCAGTAATTATTGCCGCAAAAATATCTGCAAATGCAACTCCAATTAATCCAATTTTTGGAATTAAAATTACGTTCAAAATTATATTAACTATAAGAGATACCATTGTCAAGTTTCTTGAAATTTTTGGCCTTCCAATGCTAAGAAATGTATGTCTAATTATTTCTCCAAAATTATATAACAAAAAATATACTGCATACAGTTGTAAAAGAGGTACAGCTGGAAGAAACTTTTCTGTATAAATCAATTTTAAAATTTGTGGTGAAAATATAATAATACTTAATGCTAAAGGCATGCAAACTAAATATGCGTAAGAAAAGATATTAAATAATGTTTTGTTAATTTCGATTTTTTTCCCCTGTTTCCATAGACTTGCCACTGTTGGAATAAAAACAATAGATAATGCTTTCAAAAAATATATACTTATTTTAGCTAATGAAAGAGCCATCACATATAAACCAACAGCTTCTAATCCTAAAAAAAAAGTGAGAAAAAAAATAGATTGTTGGTTAAATATTTGGCCTGCAAAACTTCCAACCATTGCAGGAAGAGAATATTTTAACATTCTTTTTCCAATATTTTTTGAAGTTTTAGTAGATGAAAAAAAAGGAAATTTCTTTTTAAAAAATAAAACTCCAAAAATCATAATAGTTGCTATTGAACTCACTAAATAACTAAGCCCATACCATTTAATAGATATTCCAATAAATGCAAAAATCACTAAAGAAACAGAAGAAAAAAAGGTAATAGAAAATTCTGTTCCTTGACTTAAAAAAAAGTCTCGATAACCTACAAAAAGTTTGTATAATATTTCAACTACACCATCTAAAACATAATATAACCCTAAAATTAAAATAAGTGTTTGAGCTCTTAAATCTTTAAAATAGAATTTTGCTAATCCTTTTGAAATAAACAAAAGAAATATATAAAATATTGAACCAATAATTAACTGAATTTTAAAAGTGAATAAAATACTTGACTTTATTTTTGACCTCTCATTTTTAATCAAAAACCTTGGAATAAAATATACTAAAGAATCTGCAAGCCCCAAATCTCTAATGAAAAAGAAAAAAGTTATGAATCCAAGGACTGAATAAAATAAACCAATTTCTTCAACTTTAATCATCCTTGAGAAAACAAACTTCATCAAATAACCAAAAAGAGCAGAGATAATCATAAAGAACATTATGTTTATTGTGCCCTTTACAAATTTTTTTACATGTGCCATATTCTTCCTATCAAATCAAATTTTATAGAAATAACTCTCGCTCCCATTCACTCATGGTTAAATCATAGTTATATAATTTTAGAATTTTATCTTCTATTTTTTTGAATTTTTTCAATAATCTTTCTCTATTTTTTTGGAAAATAGATATTTTCTCAAATATTTGTGTTATATTTATTTCTTTTACATTAAATACTGTATTAAAAAAATATTGATCTAAGAACCTTATTCGTGTCATAAAAACAGGAATTCCAGCTTCAAAAGACTCTAGAATACTAGATGAATGATAATCTAGATCACTAGAAGGTAAAACAAATAAACAATCTAAATACGGTAACACGTCCTTCATTCTTTTTCCAATAAGTTTTTTTGATTTTCCATCATATAAATGAAAAATTTCCTTTGATTCAATTAAATATACATGAATTTTTTTGAACTTTGGTGAATTTAAAATTCCTTTTTGTATCTCATAAATTTTTTCTCCTTCTAATCTGGCAATCCCGATATTAAACTTCGTGTGTTTCTTTGATTTAATTGGTTTTGCACCTTCATAAATAATTTCTATTTTTTTTTTGAATATTGGAGCATATTTTTTTATTTGGTCCGCAGCCTCTTTTGATGGAAGAATTATTTTATCACACAAAAACATAGAAATCAACTCTGATAGAACTTTCTTATTAAATAAGTTATAAATTTTGAATCTAAACCCGGATAAATTATAAATTCCTTTCTTGTTAGATATTCTTGAATATAATAATGCGCCTTCACCATATAATCCCATTGAAAGAACTACGTCTGGTTTTAATTTTTTTAATTGTTGAAAGCATTTCAATCCATATTTCATGCCCTTAAATGGAGATTTAAGATCTTTATTATTAATTACCTCTATATCATTTCTCTCTTTAAGAAATGTTAATAACGTATTTCTACCTCCTGGAAGAGGATATCTTCTATAACATGCTACAACTTTATTGAAACTCTTTTTTTTAGCAATTTTTAAGTCTTGAATGTTATCAATTTCCATACAAAAATTATTTTTAAAATACAAAGGATATAATTTCATTTGTTTTGAAAGTGCATCTTCTGCATAATTATTAATTTTTTTTTCATTAATCAATTGTTCAATTTCTTCTAACCATAATAAAAAATCTTGTTTTTTAATTTTGTAAATTGGGAATGAAGCATAACAATTTTCTTCAAATATTTTTGTACCTATTTCTACAACTTTTCCATTTTGAATTCTTGCTTTAAAATCTTTTTCAGGCAATTTCATATGTTTATTGACAGGCACTACATTTTGTTTTGATTTCATAATTAATTCGAGCAAATCGTAATCAAAAAGAATATCTCCATGTAAAAGCAAAATATGTTTTGTTTTTTTATCCTCTTGTAAATGCTTTTTAGTTAGCCACATAGAATAAATATAATTCGTAGTCATATATTTTGGATTCTTAATAAAATTAAATTTAACATTTTTATATTTCTTTAAAAGAAGTGATTTAATTTGATTTTCAAAAGGGCCAACTAATATAATAAAATTTTTTATCCCAATTTTAATAAGATTATCAATCTCATGTTCAATTAGTGTTTTTTTACCAACTTTTACCAAACATTTTGGTTTTGATTTTGTTAAGGGATATAATCTTGTTCCTTTTCCTGCTGCAAGAATAATTGCTTTCAAAACATATCACCTAAAATCTCTTTTAATTCCTCTACATCATACTTTCTAGGATTATTTTTCATTCTTTCAGTATTAATATTATTTATTATTTCTTTTATTTCAGACTTTGATACATTATATTTTGACAATTTTAGTTCAATTCTTAATTCTTTTGCTATATTAATCAATTTATCTTTTCCTTCTTGTGGTGTTTCAACTCCCAAAATATCACACAAATCATATAACCTTTTTTTAGTAAATTCTATTCCTCTTTTATCATTTACATTCTTTTCCGTCAAAATAAAATTAGATTTAAAAAAATAAGGAAGAGAAAGAAATACTGCCAGTCCATGAGGAACATTTTTATTTGAAGTAAACCAATAAGATAATGCATGAGGAAGTGTTGTTTTTGAAATATTAATAGCTCTTCCTGAAAAATTACTGGCAACCAAAAACTCATATAATTTTTCTTCTGTTAAGTCATTTGATATATTATTATAATTATTTAGAATTCTTTGAATTGCTTCTTTTGCATATTCTCTTGATTCTTTTGTTGAATTAATAGACCAATAAGATTCAATTCCTTGAGATAATGCATCTAATATAGTTACAGCTCTCAATTCATGATTCATAGATTTTAAAAACATTGGGTCCAATATCACAAAATCTGGTAACATTTGAATATGATTTATCGACTTTTTAATTCCTTTATCATAAACTACAGAAAAACTTGTTGATTCACTTCCAGTTCCTGCTGTTGTAGGAATAGCTAATAAGGGAATTTTTTCAATTGTTCTTAATTGTGATATTGATAAGACACTATTATCTGAATTTATTCCATTTGACATAGAAATAAGTTTCGCACAATCTATAACACTCCCTCCCCCAATAGCAATAATTAAATCATATTTTTGTTTCTTTACATGTTCAATTCCTATTTTCATTTCAGAAAGCTTAAGATTTGTAGAAAAATTATTAAATCGTTCAAAAATTGTTTTCTGCATAAATTCTTCGATCTTATGCGCTTTTGAAATAGTATATGATTTTTGTCCTGTGACAATTAAAACATTCTTAGGTTTTAATTTTAATATGATTTTTTTGATTTTTAAATAACTTTTTTTACCTTTGTACATTTCTTGAGTTTGATTTATAGAATTACAAAATATTTTCTTTCTCTCTAAAGGAGATAAACTTGGCCTTGATAATTCCTTTCTTGATCCTTGTCTAATTTTTATTTCAATAAATCCTGTGTCTTCTTTTTCAATAAATTTCTTAAAATTATTTTTAAAATCTTTTCTATCTTCAATGCGCAAGACATCATTTATTCCACAAGATTTTGCAATACCTATAAAATCAACTTTATATCCTACTGTGGGTTGCCCTCCCACAGAATCATGACTTCCATTATTGAGAACTATTATTTTCAAATTTTTTTGTTTTTGCGTACCTATTATAGCTAAAGATCCCATATGCATTATTGTAGAACCATCACCATCAATACAATATACTTTTTTATGAGGTAATGTTTTTGCTACACCAAAAGCAATACTGCTTGCATGTCCCATTGCACCTACATTTAAAAAATCTGTTTCATGAGTTTGATTATTTTTTTCTCTTAATTCAAATAATTCTCTCGAACCTTTTCCAGTTGATGAAATGACTAATGAATCTTCTTCGATATTTTCAATAATATTTTTAATTGTTTCTTCTCTTGTCATTTCATATTTTTCTTCTTCTAAATTTTTGGGATATTCTTCAAATGTATTTTTCCTTATTATAATTGCAAAAGGTTTAGATGTTTTTTTCATATATACACATGCTTCCTCAATTTGTTTAAGTGCTTGAGATTCTTGTTTTGAAAGAATAGAATATTTTATTCCTAAAGTTTCAAGCTGCTTAAGAGTAACCTCACCTTGTTTAATATGTTGGGGTTCATCTGACACTCCTGGTTCTCCTCTCCAACCTATTAATAAAAAAATTGGAATTTTATATGGTTCTACCAAACTATTCATTGGATTAATAATATTTCCTTCTCCAGAATTTTGCATATAAACCAAAGGAATTTTTTTTGTTGTTAGATGGTATCCTGCTGCAATACCTATTGCATTCCCTTCATTAGCTGCAATGATATGTTTTTTTGTATTACTCATTAAATAATTATTAAATTGTTTTAACAAAGAATCTGGTACTCCGGTAAAAAAAGAAATAGTTTGTTTATTTAAAACTGCAAAAAAGGACTCTAATCTTATCATTTTGTTCCAGGTATTAAATTTAAAATATCCTTAATTGGCATACATAATTCTTCTACTTCTAATGCTCTTTTATTTTCAAGAATTGTCTTTGACACTTTTACCATGGCTGGATATGCACTTCTTAATAAATGATTTGCATATATTACAATGTTTACTCCTTTTTCATACAGCTTTTCTTCTGTCACATGACTATAAGCAGAAGGAACAGCTACTAAAGGAACTTTATAATCAAATTTTGCATATTCATCACAAAAGTGAAATAAATCTTCAGTAGACTTATCTTTACTATGAATCATAATACCATCTACTCCTGCATCAATATATGCTTTTGCTCGTTTTAATGCATCAAGCACGCCTTGTTTTAAAATCAAACTTTCAATTCTTGCTATAATCATAAAATCCTTTTTTAGTTGTGCTTTTTTTCCCGCACGTATTTTTTTACAAAAATTTTCAATTGTATCTTGTGTTTGCTTCACATCTGTTCCAAACAATGAATTTTTCTTTAAACCTACTTTATCTTCAATTATTATGGCTGAAATCCCCAATCTTTCCATTGTTTTTACAGTATATATAAAATGCTCAAGAATTCCTCCTGTATCTCCATCTAAAATGATTGGTTTAGAAGACACTTCTAATACTTCATTAATTGTTTGAAGTCTTGAGGTAACATCAACTAACTCTATATCTGGTTTTCCTTTTGAAGTAGAATCTGTTAAACTACTTATCCACATTCCATCAAAAGATCTTTTTTCTCCATCTACAATAACTTCTGTATTTTCAACAATTAAACTTGTTAAACCATCATGAGCTTCCAAAATTCTTACAATTTTTTTTGCATTCAATAATCTCCTTAACATACCTCCTCTTATTTCAGGTGATTTAATAACTTCATTCATTCCGTTTCTTAATTTTGAAAAAGAGATATCTTTTGTATATGGAATTTCAATCAATTGACCATTCCACTGTTTTAAAACTTCAATTACCTTTTCTCTAACTTTTTTTTGAACTCCATGTTTCCAGTTATCTCCATGTACCACATAATCTGGTTTTATGTCCAGTAAATTTTCTGTATAATCTAATGTATCTTGAAAAACAACTTTATTAACACCTTTAATGTTTTCAGCTATGTTTTTTCTTTGATCTTGTGATAGGTATGGCAAACGTTTGTATTCTGAAATTGCTTTATCAGTTAAAACTCCTACAACTACTTCACCAAGTTCCCTTGCTTTGTTAATTATATTGTAATGACCTGGATGTAAAACATCTGCACTAAGAGCTACATATGATTTTTTCATTTTTCCCCCTAAAAAGAAAATGTCAATAATTTTAACTTTTCTTTATTAATTCAATTTTTTGATTCTATACAACCTTTTTTATCTTAAATAACTTGTGGTAGCTGACTCTTTTTTTAAGAGTCTTTTGAAAAGATATAAACTGAAAAATCTTGATTTCTAAAATTTGGAACTTTATTCTCGAATATTTTATTGTTTTCACAAATAAAAATATCTGCATTATTTGATGCATAATTATATGTTGTTTCTCCTCCAATTTTATATAGATTATTCCATTTTATTAATTCGGAATACCATCTTTTTGATTGATTTGATCTCGTAAGAATTAAATTTCCACCATCTTTCCAAGATATTTTTATTGGCCTTTTTGCATATACTCTAAATAATGTGCTTATTTGAGGGTTTGTAATTATTACTTGATTTTTTTTTGTGTTTTTTGATATCCATTCAGAAGTTTCTTTTATTGACTCAAAGGAATACTCATAATACATCTCTTGGTTGCTTTGTGTTTCTTGTATTATTTCATTTGTTCTAAAATCTAAAATAATTAATTCATTTGATGATGAAAAGATAGTTAAAAAAACATACGAAGAAGGAATCAAAAGTAATAATGTTATAATTCCACCTAAGACTTTTATCTTATTTTCTCGCATATTTATTAATTTATTAATAAAATAAGACATATAGAGCAATAAAAAAACAAAAATAAATTTTGTTGCTCTTGTTAACTGAAGTGGCGCAATAAAAGAGCTTAGAGCAGAAATAAAATAAATAATAATTGAAAACAAAATTGATGATACAAAAAACTCCAAAATTATAATGTCTTTTGTAGTTTGGTTTTTCAATTTCAAACTAAATCCGAAAAATGCAAAAATTGTTGGAATTAAAAATAGAAAAAAAACTTTTGTGATTGATATAAAATATTGATACCCAATCCTAAAATGTAAAATCTCAATTGGAATCATTAATTTCGAAATCATCAATCCTTTAATAATAAAAGGAGACGCTCCTAACAAATAACTTGAAGATTGAATAATCAAATTTTTTACACAAATTTTTTTTTCATGAATTATTTCTGTAAGCATCAATATAGCTACAAAAACTGCAGCAGTAATAAAATGTAAATTCGTCAAAACACCAATAACAAAAAATAACAACATTATTTTTTTCTTATCTTTATAATACTTCAGATAATAATACAACAGTAAAGGAACAAAAGCAGTTACAAAATCTCTTGTTGACACTTGCCCTAGTATAATTCCCCA
>JABHXU010000005.1 GCA_018657065.1 archaeon | reverse complement strand
AATGAATAATATTTTTTTTTATAATCACGATATTTTAGCTAAAACAAGCATAAATGTTTTATGTGATTCTATTATTACAACTCAAGATCAATTTAAATGTTTATTTTCAACAAAAGATATTCTTTTTGAAAAACATAAAGGAGTTTCTGTTGTTCAAAATGCAATTTCTTATTTTTTGCATGATTTGAAAAAAGAAGGTTTAGAAAAACAAATAACAATAAAAAAAAGAGAAATTGAGCTTCAAATTAATAAAAAAACAAAGGAAATAGCAGAAATAGCAGCAAAAAAAATAAAAAATAATAGTTGTGTTTTTGTTCATTCTATTAATAATCAAATTTTTGAAATTCTTTTACAAGCATCAAATTATAAAAAATTTGAAGTTAATTTAGTTAAACATGATCCTTTTAACATTGAAAATCAATTTACATTAAAACTTAAAAATAAAAACATAAAATATAATGTGTTTCCTGATTTAGCCATAGAACAAGCAATAGAGCATTCAGACGTATGTTTTATTGGCACTGAATCAATATTAAAAAATAAAGATGCCATTGTTAAAACAGGCACTAACGTAGCTACAAATTTAGCTAAAAAACATAACACTCCAACATATTTATGTGCACATTCTTGGAAATTTGATTTTCATAATACTTCTAAACAATTATTAAACCATACTATAGGCAAACAACCAATAAAAGCATTTGAAAGAATAAAACATGAGCAAATAGAGTCATATATTATTGAATCTGGAATATTTAAACCTAAACAAGCAATTCATGAAATTAAATATTTTAATAAATGGATGCGTTTATAATTTCTTCAAAACTTAATCCTTTTGTTAAATTTTTTCTAGAAAAAACAAAATTTGAATTTGTTTCATATAAATCTTCTAAAGAAACAAAAACCCAATTCATTCTACTAAATTTAATTGCAACCCAAGATTCTGCACCAAAATATTGAGCAAAATTTTTTAATTGTTTTATTTCAATTTTTGGAAAATATTTATTATCACTACTACAATATTTAACTTCAATTGCCAATCTTCTAATTTTGTTTCCAACTAAAAGATCTGGAGAAGGAAAATGCATACTTCCTGAACCTGCAGATCTAATTGCTGCCCAACCAGCGGCCCAGAATTTTTTTAATAATTCTCTTTCAGCATTAGTACCTATAGATTTTTTTGACATGAATAAATAAATCTTAAGGATAGTTATATATTTTTTCACAAAATATTTATAACAGTTTATGTTTAATAAAAACATGAAAAGACTTCCTTTAGCATCTATGGAAAACATATTGAAAAAATCAAGCAACATAAGAATATCAGAATCTGCAAAAAAAGAATTAAGAGAAGTTTTAGAAAGTGAAATAAAACAAATATCACCTAAAGCTCAAGAATTTGCAGAACATTCAAAAAGAAAAACAATAAAAAAACAAGATATTGAAATGGTTTTAAATTTTTAATTTCATAAAATCATAAGCTACACAAACATCTTCAAAAACATCTTTTGCATCTTCTAATAATATTTTAGGAGTTTTATATCTTTGAGAAATATGAGTTAAGACAAGTTTTTTTACATTGGTTTGTGACGCAAGTAAAGCTGCTTGTTTAGCGGTTAAATGTTTGTATTCCTTTGCTTTTTCTTCTAAAGAAGAATCATATGAAGACTCACAAATGAGTAAGTTAGAGTCTTTTGCTAAAGAATAAACATTTTTTGTTAAAACAGTATCTAAAATAATACTAATTTTTTTTCCTTTAACTAAATAAGTGGTTTCTTTAGGTAAAATTTCTTTTCCTTTCCAAGTAATTTTTTTATTATTTTGAAGTTCTCCAAGTAATGGACCATCAGGAATACCAAGTTTTTTTATAATCGCAGGTTTAATTCTTCTTCTATCTTTTTCTGTAAATGAAAAACCTAAACAAGGTATTTTATGTTCTAAAAGAAGAGAACTAACAACAATTTCTTTTAATGAAAAATTATTATTTGATAATTCCTTAATTTTATATTCAAAGTCGATTTTAAATGAAAAAGCTTTAAACATATATTCAAAACTTTTTTTTGTACCTATTGGACCATAAATTTCTAATTTTTTTTCATATTCTGAACTATTTAATGTTTGAAGTAAACCAGGCAAACCTAAAACATGATCTCCATGCCAATGTGTTAAAAATATTTTAGTAATTTTAGTAGGTTTAATTTCTGCAATTTTTAATTGTCTTTGAATTCCTTCTCCACAATCTACTAAAATTCCTTCTCCTCTATAAGATAAAAAAATACCACTATGATTTCTTTCTTTAGTAGGTACCATACAACTAGTTCCTAAAAATACAATATCCATAAAATTAGGCAAATTAACTGACTATAAATAGGTTTTCATGAGAATAATATTTATTTTCTATATAGTAAATAAAATGTTTTTTAAATTTAACTATGGTACTAATTTTTATGCCAAAAAATCCCCTTATTAAAACAAGATTTCATAATGGAAATATTGAGACTGAAACATCTGATCAAGCAAGAGATTTATTTGAAACAAGTAGGTATGGAGTATTAAAAGGTCAAAAAGTAAATTTAGCAATAACCGAAGCAGTATATTTGCTTGAAAAAGAAAAAATAGAGATTTATGATGGTAGAAATCACAAATTAACTTATGAAGAATTAATAAAGAAAGCCATAAAACAACAACCAGATTTTTTTATTAGATATAGTGTATTTAAAAATCTTAGAGAAAGAGGATATATAGTTAAAACTGCTCTTAAATTTGGTGCAGATTTTAGAGTTTATGAAAGAGGAGTAAAACCTGGAGAAGATCATGCAAAATGGGTAGTTTTTCCAGTTCATGAAACAAAAGCATTAACATGGTATGATTTTTCAGCAAAAAATAGAGTTGCACATTCAACAAAAAAAAGACTTTTAATTGGAGTTGTTGATGATGAAGATGATGTTTCTTACTGGGAATGTAAATGGATTAGACCATAATCTTTAAATAAAGACATTTCAATTAATTAATTGATGATAGATAAAAATAGAGTTCTTGAAATTGTAAGGTTAAAAGGCCCTGTTATACCTAGAGAAGTAGTAAAAGAAGTGGGGGGTGACACATTTATAATTGGAGCAATATTAAGCCAATTAGTAGATGACAAACAAATAAAAATTTCTCATGCAAAACTAGGAGGTAGTCCTTTTTATTATTATCCCGGTCAAGAATCTAAATTAACTCGATTATATGATTGTCTTCATGAAAAAGAAAAAAGAGCTCATGATATATTAAAACAAAGAAAAGTTATTAGAGATTCAGATGCAGATCCATTATTAAAAGTAGTATTAAGACAAATTAAAGATTTTGCAAAAGCATTAGAAGTAAATATCGGAAATCAAAAAGAAATTTTCTGGAAATGGTATTTATTACCTAATTCAGATGCAGAACCAATAATTAGACAAAGTTTATCTTTAAAACCTGTTCCTAAAGAACAAGAAAAAAGAGAAGAAGAGTTAAAAGAAAAGGAAGAAACACAAGAAAAAATAATTAAAAAAGAAGAAAAAATAGATGAGAAAAATGAATCTGTTCAAGAAAAACTAGTAAATGAATCAAGAATTGAAAAAACAGATGATAAATTATTGAATAAAATTAATGAACTTTTTTTAAAAAATAATATTAAAATTATTGAAAAAGAAATTATAAGAAAAAATTCAGATATAGAATTAAAAATTATTATTTCATCTTGTGTAGGGGAATTAAAATATTTTTGTAAAGTTAAAGATAAGAAAAAAACTAATGATAAAGATTTGAGTAGTTTTTATGTGGATGGTCAAATGAAAAAATTACCAATATTATATATTACTACAGGAGAATTAACAAAAAAAGCAAAAGAAAAACTTGAAAAAGAGTTTACAACAATATCTGTATTAATAATTTAATTATTTCGAATATGGGAACTAAATTAGGACCAATTATTGAGTCACAAGAAATTGAAATAGGAGATTTATCAGGAAAAACTTTTGTTATTGATGCTTTTAATATTCTTTACCAATTTTTAACAACAATTCGACAATATGATGGTTCTTTTTTGACTGATAGTAATGGAAATATTACTAGTCATTTATCTGGATTATTTTTTAGAACAACAAATTTAATGAAACAAAATTTGAAATTAGCGTTTGTTTTTGATGGTATAGCTCCTGAACTTAAAAAAAAAGAAAGAGATAGAAGAAAATCTGTTAAACAAGAAGCTCAAAGAAAATATGATTTAGCTGTTGAAAAAGGTGATATAGAACTTATGAAAAAATATGCATCTAGAACTGCAAAATTAACTTCTGAACAAATTGATGAATCTAAAGAATTGATTAAAGCATTAGGATTACCTATAATTCAAGCACCTTCTGAAGGAGAAGCCCAAGCAGCATATATGGTAAAAAAAGGAGATGCATATGGTCTTATTAGTCAAGATACAGACGGTCTAATGTTTGGAAGTCCTAAATTAATCAAAAATTTATCTATAAGCAAAAAAAGAAAGCAAGGGGCTACGTATGTTAAAGTAGGACCAGAGTTAATTGATTTATCTTCAAATCTAAATAAATTAGGTTTAGATATAGATCAATTAATAGTTCTAGGAATTTTATGTGGGACAGATTTTAATATAGGAGGAATTAAAGGAATAGGTCCTAAAAAAGGATTAACTTTGTTAAAAAAACATAATCAAAATTTTGAAGAACTTTTTAGAGAAACTGGTTGGGAATTTCCTTATTCTTGGCAAAAAGTGTTTGATACAATTAAAAATATGCCAATATCAAAAGAATATGATTTAATCTGGAAAAGTGTAGATTCAAATAAAATTAGGGAATTATTAATTAAAAATCATGATTTTTCTGAACAAAGAGTAGAAAAAGTATTAGAAGAGTTAACAAAAAAACAAGCACAAAAAGGACTAAGCGAATTTTTTTAAACTAATTGATTCTTCTCTTAATTATGAAAGGTATTGAAGTAGATTTAATAAGAGCACAAAAAGTTAAAAAAATTCTTATTTCCAAAGGAAATTATAATAAAAAATATAAACCATTTAAATCAAGGTCAAAAATAATTTTTCCAATTTTTTCTTCAATTAAAATTCCAAATACTATAATTAAAGAATTTGAATTTGAAAAAGCAAAAAATAAACCAAAAGATTTTATTCCTAAAGGATTAAACATTCCTAGCTCTTATGATGTAATTGGAGATATAATTATATTAGAATTAAATGAAGAGCAAATTAAACAAGAAAAAGAAATTGCTCAAACACTCTTAAAATTACATAAATCAATAAATACAATTTTAAAAAAGTCTGGTCAACATACAGGAGAGTTTAGAACACAAAAATTAACCTATTTAGCTGGACAAAAAACAAAAGAAACAATTTACAAAGAAAATAACACACAACTAAAATTAGATGTCGAAAAAATATATTTTTCTCCTAGGTTAAGTACAGAAAGAAAAAGAATATTTTCTCAAATTAAAAAACCCGAAAAAATTCTTGTTATGTTTTCAGGATGTGGTCCTTATCCTATGACTTTTTCAAAAAATACAAAAGTAAAAAAAATCATAGGTATAGAAAAAAATCCTTTAGCCCATATATACGCAGAGCAAAATATTCTTATAAATAAAATTAACAATGTAGAAGTCATTTGTGGAGATGTAAGAGACATTGTTCCTAAAATAAAAGAACAATTTGATAGAATTGTTATGCCATTACCTAAAGACGCAGACACATTTTTAAATTTAGCATTTATGGTTTCAAAAAAAGGAACAAAAATTCATTTATATGATTTTGAACACGAAACAGAATTTGATTTAGTAAAATCAAAAATTAGTAAAGAAGCAAAAAAATCAAAAATTAAATATGAAATTATTGAGATTGTTAAATGTGGACAATATTCTCCAGGCAAGTTCAGAATTTGTGCTGATTTTGTAATAAAATAAATGCACGCTCATCAGTTACTACCTTCTGCCATAATCGACATGGGTGTTCACATAATCATCGCATGCATAAAAAAGAATAAAATTAGTTCTTAAAAAGGTATGTTATAAAGTAAATAAAAAATCCATAAAAAAATTGTGTTTATCTAAACATATACAAAAATTTTTAATTTTTGAATATTCGGTAAACTAGTGATTACCCGAACATATTCATATAATCTCTTCCTTCTGTGCTTTCTTCTTCATTAACTTTTTCAATTGCTCTTTCAAAATCTTTCATTGTTACTTTTGTTCTATTATCTCTTATTGCGAAATATCCTGCTTCAGTACAAACAGCTTTAATTTCAGCACCTGAAAATTCATCCATTCCATCAATTAGTTTTTCTTTATTGATTTTTTCAAGTGACATTTCACGTGTATGAATTTTAAAAATTTCATTAATTCCTTCTTTACTTGGAAGTGGAACTTGCACTAATCGATCAAGTCTTCCAGGTCTAGTTATGGCAGGATCTAAAATATCTCTTCGATTTGTACAACCAATAATTTTCACATTATCAAGAGCTTTGAATCCATCAATTTCTGCTAAAAGTTGCATAAAAGTTCTTTGAACCTCACGTTCTCCAGAAGTTCCAATATCAATTCTTTTCGCAGCTAATGAATCAAGTTCATCAATAAAAACAATAGAAGGACCTTTTTTTCTAGCTAATTCAAAAATTTCTTTAACAAGTTTAGCACCTTCACCTATAAATTTTTGTACTAATTCACTTCCTACAACTTCAATAAAAGTACTGTCTGTAGCATTAGCAACAGCTTTTGCTAAAAGTGTTTTTCCAGTTCCAGGAGGACCATATAATAAAATTCCTTTTGGTGGTCTAATACCTACTTTTTTAAATAATTCTGGTTTTTTTAAAGGAAGTTCAACAACTTCTTTTATTTCTTCAATTTGTTTTTTAAGTCCCCCTACATTTTCATAAGTTAATTGAGGTTTTTCTAATATAACAAATTTTTCAACATTAAATCCTGCTACTTTTTCAAATTTTTTAATAATATTTAGATTTTTTTGATCAACAAGAACACTATCTCCAGGTCTTATATTAGTACAACTATCAGAAATACAAACAAAGAATTGATTACCATTTGGTACTTTTATAATTGCATTATTATTAACAATTTCTCTAACTTCGCACATCATTAAAGGTGGAGTTCTAAATCTATCCATTTCATTTTTTAAATGGTTTATAGTTTCTTTTAGAATTTTATTTTCTTCTTCAAGCTCATTGATGTTTGAAGAATACGAAAACATCACATTAGCTAATTCGTCCCCACCACTATTACTGCTCATCTCTATAACTGAATAAGAAACGTATTTTTAAAGATTGTGGACTATATGACAAATTGACCTTCTTTAATTATCCAATATTTTTTACCTTTTTTGTCAATCCCATATATGTCAAGTTTTTGTCTAGGGGAATCAATAACAACATCCATATGGTATTCTGTTGCTAACTCTGGTTCATATCCAGAACCAAAAGCTATATGAATCATATTGGCAATTTTTTCATTGACAATTAAATAATCACATAATTTAGCATGTGGATTAGTATTAATTGCAAATTCACCAATATTTTCAAAATTTTTCTTTTTCAATTTTATTATTTCTTTGCTTAACGATTTATTTTTTTGTTGTTCTAAGATTCTTTGCCAAGCTTGTTTTTTTCTATTATTAAAAGCATTCACGACTTTTTTTGGTCCACTAAGTATTTTATATCCTTTTCTTGTAGCTTTTGCAATAAAAGGATTTTTAGCATTTAAAGTATAACTTCTATCAATATTTATTGTAACATCTCCAACAATTTTTCCTATTAAATAACTTGGTGCTACAAAAGCTTCACCACCAGGAATGTTTGCCATCATACCAAATTTTTTTTTAGTTTCTTTATACATTCTTTGATTAATAATATTTCTAGCATCAGAATCACTAGGAAGAATTCTTCTTTTTTTCCCATTATAAATTAAACCAACTTCAAAATCACATCCATTTTTTATATTACTTTTCACAAATATTTTTTCACATTTTTCAAGTTCTTTACCTATTTTTGCGTTTCTTTTTCTCATTAGTTTATAATTTATTAATGTACTTTCTATAAGTTTATCAATAGGTACTGTTGAAGTAAAACCTCGTCGACATAATGGAGGTCTATCTTCAAATTCTGATTGGGGTGCCCAATGATATTTGTAAATCATACTACCTGGAGAATTCCATTTTGTTTTCATGTTTTTTGTAGGATATCCTATTTTTTCTCCAAAAAGATGTTTACCATGATATCCTTTTCCAGCAATTGAAAAAGTAGCATGGGGAATTTTTATATCATCTAATTTTAGTAAATTTGAAAATTTACGATATTTTTTAAAAATAGGTAAAGGAATATTTTTTTCAAGCTCTAATCCAACAAATGTTGCCATCAGTTCAGAAGTTTTTTCTGGAACATCTCTCATATTTTCTCTTTTAGTACTTGCACTTAATTTAATAGATTTACAATTATTTTTAGCAGCGAGAAAAACACTATATGAAATCGCATAAGAATCTAGATAATCTTGTAAGGGATGAGATAAAAATTTTTTATTAGGAATAAGTTCAAAACCCATTCCAAATCTTTCAGATTTTTTCAAAGCATAAACGTTTTTAATAATTGCTTTTCCTGTTTTTCTTAATTTAGTTTTTAAAAAATCTTCATACCATGTATTTTTATAATCTAATGATAAATTACCACAAAAACCTTTTTTTTTAACAGACAAAACACAATCTACAGGCTCAAAATATTTTTTAAAATCTTTTATATTAATTTCATTAAGTAATTCATTTAAAGCTTTAGCTTCTTTTGTCATATTTTTATTTTTTAAATCTAAATATGTTTGCCAAATTCGAAAAATTATAGGATCCTTATTATTATTATGTGAAAAAGACACAGACATGTCAATTCCTAGTTCAGACGTTGCTCTTGAAAAAGGAGCAATTGAAAAAAAAGCAGATTTATTCATATTTCCATGAATGTAAATATTTTTTATTTTCTTTTTTGATAAAATTCTTTTATAATAATTAACATCTTTTTGAAAATTTCTATATCTCATATTTTTACACCTTTTTTCCAATATTTTTTGAAAAATATATTATAAATTATACAACTTTGTAAATTTCTCAGTTAAATAATTTATATAATATTTTACATTTAATTTTTCTCCAGTTGCTTTTTTGATTAATTCTTGAGTTGAATATTGACAACCTAAACTATGAATGTTTTTATTTAGCCAAAGATTAATTTCTTTAAAATCTCCTTTTTCAATTTTTTTATTATAATTTGGAATTTCAGATTTCATTTTATAATTGAGTTGTGCTGCAATCATACTTCCTAAAGTATATGTAGGAAAATATCCGAGTCCACCCATGGCCCAATGTACGTCTTGAAGACAACCAACAGAATCTGATTTAGGAACTATTCCTAAATATTTTTTCATTTTTGCGTTCCAAATTTTTGGAATTTCATTTATTTTTATTCTATTGTTTATGAGGTCTTTTTCAAGCTCATATCTTAAAATAATATGGAGGGAATAAGTAAGTTCGTCAGCTTCTACTCTAATAAAACTAGGTTCCACAATATTTATGAGTTTATACATTTCATCTAGGGAAATATTTATATCATATGTTTTCTTGACTTTATTTAGAATCTTTTTCCAAAATTCTTTACTTCTTCCAATATGATTTTCATAGTATCTGGATTGAGATTCATGGATACTTAATGATCTAGATTGACCTAAAGGAGTTCCATAATGTTTTATTGGAAGATTATGTTCATACATACCATGTCCAGCTTCATGTATTGTTGATAAAATAGCTGAAATCCACCCTTCATTATATCTTGTTGTTATTCTACCATAACAAGAAGTAAAGGGATGTGTTGATTCATCAAGTCTCCCTTTAGAAAAATCATATCCAATTAATTTGGCCACATATAATGAAATTTCTTTTTGTTTATCTACAGGAATCTTTTTTTTTGATAAATTATTTTTAATTTTTTTAATTGAGGTTATTTTTTCAATTAATGGAACAATTTCTTCTTTAAATTTATTAAATAATACATCAACTTCTTTTACATTTATTCCTTTTTCATAATCTTCAAATACTACTTCAAAAGGATCTCTTTTTTTATTAATTATTTTTGCATATTTTTTATTGAGTTTAACTGTTTTATTTAACCATGGCGTAAAAGAATTAAAATCATTTTTCTCTCTAGCTTCTTTCCAGACTTCGAGTGCCTTTGCTGAAGTATGTGCAAAAGCAACTACAAGATCGCTTGGAATTTTTTTTGCTTTTTTATAATCATATTCGATTTCATTAAGATTAGCAAGTTCTTTTTTTGTTAATTTTTCTTTTTTTGCATTTTTAATTAATTTTCCAATTTTAGGATCAATAAATAATTGATGATGTAATTCAGCAACTACTCCTTGCTCTTGAGCACGGATTTCAGCTGCTTTAGGTGGCATGTTTACTTCTTGATCCCATCCTAATAATTCAGAGACAGAACCAAGTAATCCTACTTTCTTTTTTAATGAAATTAATTCACTATAATTTTGTTTTTTCATTTAATATCACCAATTTTTTTTTTGATTTTGTTAAAATTTTTAATTTTCCATTTTCTATTACAACAGTATCTTCAATTCTAATTCCAAAATTATTTTCAAAATATATTCCAGGTTCAATTGTAAAAGGAATATTTTCTTCAATTTTTTGATTACTATCGAAATAGAGATTTGGCAATTCATGTATGTCTAAACCAATCCCATGTCCTAACTTATGAGTAAAATATATTGAATCTTCTTTTAATAATTTTATAGCAAGAGAATAAAGTGTAGAAAATTTTTTTATTTTTTTTGATTTACTTTCACAAATATTTAATGTGTTTAATACTAAGTTAAATTTTTCTAATTCTTTTTTGCTCGGTTGTCCTAAATATAACATTCGCGTCATATCAGAACAATATCCATTATATCTTGCACCAAAATCTAACATTAAAAATCCTTTTGTTAATTTTTTTGATCCTTCATAGTGTACTTCACTTGTACCTATACCTGAAGCAGCTATAGGCGGAAAAGCAAGATCACAATTATATTTTTTACATTCTTTAATTATAAATTCTCTAATTTCGTCTTCTGTTTTAAATATAAAATTGTTACAAATTTTTTGAAAAATTGAATCTGTAACATTACAAGCTTTTTTTATATAGTTTAATTCTTTTTTCTCTTTTTTAGATCTTATTTCTCTACATATAATTGAAATGTCACAATATCTACCTTTGATTTTATTTTTTATTTTTTTAAATAATTTAAGATTTAGTTTATCATCTTCAATTCCTGTTTTTTTGATATTTTTAATTTGATTTGAAAGTTCTTTAAGTAAAAATTTAGTTTTTTCAACATAATGAATTTTAGTATCAAGATTTTTAGTTTTTTCTTTTTCATATTCAGGAACTATTAAGAAATTATTTGATTTTGTAATAACAAAAATACCCTTTCCTATGTATGAAGAAAAATATACAATGTTTGTGTTTGGAGAATTTAAACTAAAAAATAAACAGAGATCTATTTTTTTCTTTTTCATAATTTCTTGTAGTTTTTTAATTCTCATCTTGCAGTTCTTAAGAATAAATCCTTAATAAACATTTCTAGGAAAATAAAAAGTTAATGTTTAAGAGAAAAAATCAAAGTGTTTCTTGGGTTTCGTCGTTTTTTCCCATATGTCCTTTATATAATGTGACTTTTTTATTTGAAATTAATCGAATTGAAGTATTAAATAATGCCCTAAGTTTAGGATCTTTTATTTTCTTTTTACTTATAATTTTCATATTTTCTTCAAGATCTTCAATAACAGCATTTGAGGTTGTAAAGGCTTGAGCAAAAGCATCTAATGAATCTGCAAATTTAACAATTTGAGCTTCTAAACTTTTTGGATCCATATATGCGTTAAAGTATTTGGTAAGTTCTTTTTTATTTGATGTATTTCTCATTAAGAGTCTAAATGCTTCAACTTCAACTTTATCAAAAATACCTCTTGCCAACTCTTTTGCATATGTTCCAATATCTCCAGTAATAGATTCACCTAAATCATGCATTAAAGCAATTTTTAGTGCTTCATCAGGGTTAACTTTCCATCCTTCTTCTTTTAATTCTCTTGCTAAAAGATATGTTAAAACACAAACAGAAAAAGAATGTGCTGCAACTGAATCTGCTTCAGCTCTTTTGAAACCAGAATACAAAAAACCTTGCCTAGGAAGTTCTTTTGAAACCTGTACTGTTAAAAATATTTCAAGTAAATTTGATAGTTTTTTTTCATCCATTTTTTTTACCTAATTTGTTTAATTCTTCTGCAAATTCTTCAGGATCTTTAAAATCTCTGTAAACTGAAGCAAATCTAATATATGACACTTTATCTAATTTTTTAAGTCTACTCATAACCATTCTTCCAATTAATGAAGAGGGAATATTTGTTGTGCTTTTGTTTTTAATATGAAATTCAATGTCAGAGACAATTGTTTCAATGTCTTTTAAAGATACGTCTCTTTTTTCACAAGCTTTTATTATTCCTTTAATAATTTTTTCTCGTTCAAAAGGCACTATATTACCATTTTTTTTAATTACAGTTAATGAAATGAATTCAATTCTTTCATAAGTTGTAAATCTTTTTTCACAATCTAAACATTCTCTCCTTCTTCTGGTAGCTTTATCTTTTTCTGTTTCTCTTTTATCCACAACTTTAGTTTTTAAAGAACCACAATAAGGACATTTCATAAAACTTAGAATCTAATATGAACTTAAAAGGTTTTTTAAAACTAATTAAGTTCTAAATTTTTATGCTATATATAGTTTCAACCCCTATTGGAAATTTAAAAGACTTGAGCTTTAGAGCTGTTGAAGTGCTTAAAGATGTTGAATACATTTTAGCGGAAGATACAAGACGAACATCAATTCTTTTATCAAAATATGATATTAATAAAAAACTTATTTCATATAATGATATGAATAAAGAGAAAAAAACAAAAAACATAATTAACGATTTATTAAATTATAATGTTGCTTTAGTTTCTGATTGTGGAACACCAGGAATTAGTGATCCTGGATTTTATTTAGTTAGAGAATGTGTTCGAAACAATATTTTAATTTCTCCAATTCCCGGTCCAACAGCATTTGTTTCAGCTTTAGTTTGTTCAGGATTACCAACAGATAAATTTACCTTCTATGGATTTTTACCCAAAAAAGAACAAAAAAAAATTCAAATTTTAAAAGATATAAAACACACAACAATTTTTTATGAATCTCCACATAGATTATTAAAAACATTAGTGACAATTTCAAAAATTTTGCCTGAAAAAAAAATAATTATAGGTAGAGAACTAACAAAAAAGTTTGAAACATTTTATAGAGGTACAGCAAGAGAATTATTAGAGCAAATAAAAATTGTTAAAGGAGAAATTGTTTTAATAATTGGTGAAGGGGATTTTTCTAGGCATTAAGCTAAAGAGCATGAGCTCTAGTTCCCCCACCCCAGATAAAAGTAAGTATCATTACTATTTATTTTTTTTCAAAACTAATTGAAATATAACTAACAGAATTCATTTTATCTGGAATTATATCGCTTGATTTATAATAAGATAATAAATTAGACTTAGTTTTTATATTTTTAATAATATTTAAAAATACAATTATTCCATTTTTACCACAAATAGTGTCTTTTGTTGTCTTTATATGATTTAAAAAATCTTCAATATTTTTGTTTTGAATTTTTTTAATTGAAGATAAATTCAAACTTTCCAAATTTTTTTCAATATTTGTTACAAATGGCAAATAATTAAAATTTAAACCATAATGAGTAAAATCAGAACTAATGATGAAGATTTCATTTTTATGAATTTTACTTAAATCCTCTCCCAGTTTTTTTAAATTAATATCAGATCCTAGACTAATAGCGCAAATATCAAAATCATCAAATAAATATTGTAAAAAAGGCAATTGAACTTCAATTGAATGTTCATTAACATGAGGTTCATCATCTATTTCTAAATCTGTGTTTTCAGAAATTTTTTTAGCCAACTGTTGATTTGTTTTTACTATTCCTAAAGGAGTTTGCCAATCTTTATTTGAAATTCCTGATTTTTGTCCATGGTGATTTGGACCAATTATAATAAAAGATTTTGATTTAGAATTATAAATTTCTTTATACGCATGAGCTGCGCAAGCACCAGAAAAAAAATAACCTGCATGAGGAACAATTATGCCAACTATGTCTTTTTTATTATTTTCAGTTGGTAATCCAGGTCCTAAATTATTAGAAAAACAATTTTTAATTTGAGAAATTAAATTATCTTTATTTGATTCATAAAAAGACCCACAAACAACACAAGACCTCATTTTTTCTTATTTTTAATAGCGCGTTCTCTAACTATTTTTGTTAATTCTTTTTGAGTTTCTTCTAATTTTACATATAATCTAAAAACAATATAGAATAAAATTCCAATACTAGCATATAAAATAGCATCTGTTCCTCTACCTATTCCCAAAAAAGTTGCAAAAAAAGAGGAAATTTCAGGAAAAATAATAACAACTATCAAAATTATCCAAATTCCTAACCAAAAAACTAATTCTCCACTAGTGATTTTTTTATCTTTTGCTCTTAAAATAACTCTACTTAATGCAAATAAACTAAAAAGTAATGCTAGAAATTGAATTACACTTATCACATTAAAAACCTCTTTATAAACATTTTAATTCCAATCTCAATACTTTTTGTCCAACTTTGTCCTTTAGCAAGACTATATGAATCATATATAACAGTTACAGGAACTTCTTTATATTTTAATTTGTTTTTAGTTATTTCCCAGAAAAATTCACCAGCATGATCCATTCGATCACAAGTCAATTTAATTTTCTTAGCAGCTTTTTTTGAAAGCCCTCTAAATCCATTCTGCGAATCTGTTACTTTAATACCATATAAGAAATATACAACTAAAACACCTAATTTTAATACAAATTTTTTTAATGGTCGAATATTAACTGCTTTTCCTAAAAATCTAGAACCTAAAACAACATCTACAATTCCTTTTTTAATTGGAGCAATAACTTTTTTAATATCTTTTACTAAAAATTGTCCATCAGCATCAAAAGTTACAATAATATCTGCTTTTTTACTTAAAGCATAATCAATTCCGGTTTTTAATGCAGCTCCCTGTCCTCTATTGATTACGTGTTGTAATGCAATAATTTTGTTTTTTTTAGCAATATCAAAAGTTTTATCTTCTGAACCATCATCGACGACAATAATATTTTTATATTCTTTTTTAAGATCTTTAATTACCTTATCTATTTTTTCTTCTTCATTATAGGCAGCAATGACAATAAATTCATTCATAATATAAAAAGAAAATTTACTATGTTTTATATTTTATTAAACTCAGATTCAATTTTTCTAAGACTATTTTCAAGTTCTTTTATTTCTGCAGGCGTTTTTATAACTACGTTTTTTCTTAAATGTGTCTTAGGTAATTTTTTATTTAATTTTGAAACAAGTAAGTCCAGATCATTCATAACAGATCTCATTTTTTCAAATAATAATAATTTTTCTTTTCTAATCTGTTTTAAAATTTCATTTGTTTGCATTGAATTTACAACATCTTTTGAAGATTCTAACACATTTCTTCTAATGTCACTAGGTTCATGAATTCCAACAAAAAAATCTTTTTCATCCATTTTTAATATTTTGGCTCAAACAATACTTGGTCAACATATTTAAGTTTTCTTTCAACACCAGATAATGAATTTTTCCAAGCATCAAGTTCACTATCTTCTTGATTTTTCAAATCATATATTTTGCCTAAAATTATTCTTGCTTCTTGTATTTTTTCATTAATTAGTGCAATAATATCAAGAAGGTCATTATATTCTTCCATTTTTACAAAAACATTAAGATCTTTTCTCATTATTTCATCGCCTCAAATAGCAAATTATCAATATAAATTAATTTTCTTTGAATATCTTCTAAATTTTTTAAATAACTTTTAAATTCAATTTCTGAATTTTTTTCTAAATTTTTTAACATCATAATAATTTCAGGAGATTCTTTAATATATTCTTGCATAGTATCAACACAAGAAATCATTTTACTATAATCGTCTGTTCTAACAAATAATGGGCCTTTTTTTTGAAAGTTTGCAGGGAAGTTATTTAATATTGGGAGAGCAGGAGGCTCATTATAAGATTCTTCTTCAGGGAAAAAGGGAATTTCTTTTTCATAATTTTTATTTGTTGAAATTGTTAAACTAGGTAGAGAATTAGGTATATTAGTTTTAAAACTAGGCAAGCCTTTAGGTAAAGAAAACGAACCACCTTCTTTTTTATTAACACTTTGAATTTGTGTCATTAAACAAATTAAGACACCTTTTGTTTTTAAAACTTTTTATTACAAGAAAATTAGAAAAGACTAAAATAAGTAATAAATTAGTAAAATATAAATATTATAATGGTGAAAAAATAAATCATGAAAAAATATTTTTTATTATTTTTATTATTAATTCCATTCTCAGTTTCAAAGATTTTTATTTCAGAGATAATGTTTAATCCCAAAAACGGATCAGAATGGATTGAAATATATACAGATGAAATAATTAATTTTTCAGGATATAAAATTAAAGATAATTATTATGAAGATGAAATAATTTGTTGTCAAATTAATTGTTCTTTAATTTTCCATCCAAATACTTATATTATAATTGGAGAGCAAGAATCAAAAGAACAGTTTTTAGATCTTTGTGTTGATGATAAAACAATTGGTAATAGTCTAGGTAATAGTGGAGACATAATACAAATAATAAAAGATAATGAAACTATAATAAATTATTCATATAATGTTTCAACATTAAAAGGATATTCGTTAGCAAAGATAAATGGAACATATTTTCAGACACTTCCAACTCCAAAAAATGAAAATACTTATTCTGAACCTAAACCAATGATTAGTTTTTATTTAAAAACAAATCAAACTATAACGAAAAAAGAAGATTTTTTGTTTGTAATTAAAAATGAATTTGGAGATGTTAATACTACTTTTTTTTATAATATTACTTTACAACAAAATAATTCAAATCTTGTTCAATTACAAAATCAAGAAGATGTGTTTTTTAAAAAATCAAAACAGGTTTTGAAATATGGGCTTGACATACCTGGCCAATATTTAGTTTGTGGAAAAATATTAAATTTGCAGAAATGTTATGAGTTGGAAGTTTTAGATTCTTCAAAAATTCCATGTGATGTATCATTATCAATAAAAACGCAAAAACAGATTTATAAAAAAGGAGAAAAAATTGAGTATTATATTGAATTAAGTAACAATTCTTATGATTATGAAATTGAATATTATATTGAAGATATTTTTTTTCAAAAAATTAAAAATAAGAGAATTACAAAAAATACAAATAAAAAATCTTTTACACCAAAGATTTCATTTTTAGAGAAAGCATTTTTAATTAATGCGAAAATTAAAGAAATTTTTTGTAATAATTCTCAAAATAATATTTCAGATACAGTTCTTGTAGTTGCAAAAGGTCAAAAAGAAAACCAAAATTTTGAAGAATTTCAAACAGAAATCAATGTAGAAGTTGAATATAAAAAACAAATAACCCCTGGAGAAATTATTTATCCAAAATTAGAAATCAAAAAAGGAAGTTCTGCAAAATATTTAATTGAAGTATTTGTTCAAGGTAAAAAAAGAGTATCAGATATATTTAAAATATATATTTATGGAAATAATAAAGAAGTAGAAACAAAAATTCCTATTAAAATTAATGAAGAGTATTTTCAAAATCAAGAATTGTTTTTAATAATAAATGGACTTGGAATTAATAAAAAAATCCCTATAGGGAGACTATCTGAACAAAATAAAACAAAAAATGAAAAATTAAAACACGACATTATTTTTTTTAGAAAAAATATTTCAAATGAATCTTTTGTTTTAGTAGAATTAGTAAATAATGAACAAACACAAAAAGAGTTTGAAGTATGGAGTTATTTGTACTCGGGTTCAAAAGTTTATTCAGGAGAAAGAGAAAACAATAAACAAAAGATAAAATTAAATGAATCTACAAAACAAATAATATTTTTAGAAAATATAGTTCAAGAATTACCTGGAAAAAATCTTAAATTAAAAGTGAAAATTTTAGATTTGGAAAATAATAAAACTTTAGAAATAACAAAACCTTTATTTTTTCAAATAGATCAAAAAAATATTTCAAATAATTATTCTCAAAATTTGAACGAATTATTACCTAAAATTACTGGTAGAACAATATATAAATCTACGAATTCGAAATTAAAGAACTATTCTATTTATTTTTTAGTTGGAACAATAATTATTTCAATAATAGCATTAATTAAAATAAACAAAAACATCATAAAATTTATTTAAACTACTTAGAAGTAACAACATTTAAATATTTCATCTATTTATTTTAATAAATGCGAGAAATTAAATCTCAAGTTGTTGAATATTTAAGAAAAGTACAAGTATTAAATGGAAACCCTGAAGTCATAAATTTACCTGAAAATTTTCAAAATATTTTGCAAAATATTCCGATTGCGACTAACCAGACAATGCAACAAAAAGCAATGCAGGAAATTTCTAATTCTAACGATGAAACTATAATTATGATTGCAAGTGGATGGGGGCATCGAGGTGTTGGTTATTTGGCAGCAAATAAACCAAATACAAAGGGACTATTAATTTCTTCACCTAGGATAGAAAAAAGATTTCCAGATTTTTTATTTAGACATATCCCAAATCTTGAAAATTACTTAGTTTTTTAAAGAGGACAAGACGAAATTCAATTAGATAATATAGCTTTAAGTACAAATAGATTATATAGGGCAAATGGAATTCAAAATGTTGAATATATAGAGAGGGAAATAGTTGAAGAACATACTAAAACATTACCTAAAGAACTTAGGGAGATCACAACATCAAATAAGAGTTTTATTACATATGAAGCACCAGTAGATCTAGCATGGATTATTGGTAAGATTCATAATAAAATAGGTGGAACTTATTTTTGTGTATCTCCAAGTGCGCCAGAGAGATTAGGAGAAGAAAGTTTTGTTTGGGATATTGTACAAGAAAGTCTTGGTCTTTCAAATGAAGAAACACAAGGATATGCCCAATCTACTAACAAAAATTTACAAGATAGATTTAATTATGATATAATACAAGAAAAAAAAATAGGAACCATGATTAAATTAGGTTTAGCTATTTCTCTTGCAGATTTAGTTGGAGGGAAGGTTTATAGGAATTTAAATAAAGCTCAAAATACTCTAGGATATAATTTTCCAGATTTTTTTGTTTGCACATCTTAACTGACTGACCAAAACAATATATATTTGTGTATGTTCTTAATAATTTGATGGGGGATTTTAGAGATATAAGTAAAAGGCTTCTTTATTATAAAAGAAAAGAAATTCAACAAGCAATAGTTGCATCTGCAAAAGATAGAGAGGTTGGCGTTCGATTTGGAAATAAAGGGTATGGAAAAAGACCTGATATTCTAGAATATGAAAACGATGTGTTTATATTTATCAAAAAAGGAGTAACAAGTATTCATGTTAGTGAAGAGAGGTGGAATAATCCTTTAGAATTGAGTACTGGTATGAATAAAAAAACACTAGATGAGTTAAGAGATGGTTGGGATCTTGTTTTAGATATAGATTGTCCTTTTTGGCATTTTTCAAAACTTACTGCTCATTTATTTATTAAAGCTCTCGAAGAACATAATATTGAGTCAATAGGATGTAAATTTTCAGGAAATAAAGGATTTCATATAAGTGTTCCTTTTGAGGCTTTTCCTGAGAAAGTAAATGATGTTCCAGTAAAAGATTGGTTTCCAGAAGGACCAAAAAGAATAGCACTATATTTACTCGATTATATTTCAAATAATTTGATTAAAGTCCAAGGAGATAATGTTGATTTTGATGGTGTTTTTAATACTACAATTAATGAAATATCTAAAATAAGTGGAAAAGAAAAAAAAGAGTTAAGTGTAACAAAATGCTTAAAATGTAAATCTAAACTTAAACATACAAAAAAACGCACAGAATTTATTTGTAAAAATTGTTCTTATAGGATAATTAAAGAAGATAATACCAAATTGCTTGTTTGTCCAAAGTGTAAAATATTAATGGAAAAAATTGAACATGAATCTCTTTGTCATTGTGGGTCTAATGATTATATAACTTTATTTGATCCTCTTTCTATTATTGAGGTAGATACAATTTTAATTTCTTCTAGACATATGTATCGTGCACCTTATAGTCTTCATGAAAAATCTGGACTTGCATCTGTTGTATTTTCTCATAAAAATATAATGTCTTTTGAAAAAGATCAAGCAAATCCTGAAAAAATTATGAAAACGAAAACATTCATGAAAACAGATGCAAAAAAAGGAGAAGCGTATAAATTACTAATCCAAGCTTTTGATCATCAAACAGAACAAAATTCAATAACAAATCGATCTAGTAAAGAGTTGAAGGAATATGAACTTCCAGATATTGCTATACCTGAAGATTTTTTTCCAGAAAGTATAAAAAAAGGATTATTAGGGTTAAAAGATGGCAAAAAAAGATTTTTATTTATTCTAGTAAATTTTTTGAGAACAAGTGGTTGGACCAATAAAAACGTAGAAGAAAAAGTTTTAGAATGGAATAAAAAAAATCCTGAACCGCTTAAAGATAATTATATAGTGGGACAACTTAGATATTCAAAATACAAAAAACCCTCACCACCTCCAAATTATAGTTCGGGATATTATAAAGATTTAGGCATACCTGATTCAGATTTAATTATGCGAAAATATAAAAATCCAGTTGTCTATGCTAAGTCTTTGTACGAACAAAGAAATAAAAGGAAAAAAAAGAAAAAGGTAAAGAATGAGAATAAAGAGAAAGGAGTACAAGGGGCAAAACGGTAAAGTTTTAATTATTGGTGGAAGCAAAGAATATACTGGCGCTCCTTATTTGTCTGCCATGGCAGCAATGCGAACAGGAATTGATCTTGTTACAATTTGTGCTCCTGAAAAAACAGCATGGGCAATTAATCATTATTCTCCTGATATGATTACACGAAAATTACTTGGAGATGATTTAAATCTTACACATACAAAAGAAATTATATTATTAAGTGAAGAATTTGATGTAATTTTAATAGGTCCTGGATTAGGATTAAAAAAAGATTTTGTCTTAAAAATTTTAAGAGAAATTCAAAAACCATTTGTTATTGATGCGGATGCTCTTAAAGTACTTAATTTAGAAAGTATAAATAATGCAATTCTAACACCTCATATTAAAGAATTTCAAACATTATATAATAATACAATCCAAAAACCTCAATATGATGAATTAGAGCTTGAAATGAATATAAGACAAATTAAACAAAAAATAGGAAATAATATAATTTTGTTGAAAGGTAAAGAAGATACAATTTTTTCTAAACACAGAAGATATGTGAATAAAACAGGTCATAACTCTATGACAAAAGGAGGAACAGGAGATATTTTATCCGGAATTTGTGCAGGCTATTTAGCTCAAACTAAAAATTTGTTTGATTCGGCAAAAGAAGCAGCATATACAAATGGGAAATTAGGAGAATATATGTATAAGCAAAAAGGATATGGGTATACTGCTAATGAAATGGTTAATGAACTTTGGAGATTTACTAAGTAACCATTTAAAAACCTTTATAAATAAAACTAAGTTTCTTTATAAATAACACGGGGGTGTTAGTATGAGTGAAAAAACTAGTGAAATTAATAAACCTGTTAAAGGTAAAAAAACAATCGAAGTTGTAAATATAGTTGTTTCTACAAGTCTAGAGCATGATATTCCATTAGAAAAAATGGCTGCTACATTAAGCAATACTGAGTATAATCCAGAACAGTTTCCAGGATTAGTTATTAGAATTAAAGATCCAAAAACATCTGCACTTATTTTTAGTTCCGGAAAAGTTGTTTGTACAGGTGCAAGATCAATGGATAAAGTTGAAGAATCTATTGTTAAAATTATTAAAGCACTTAAAAAAATAAATATAGATATTAAAATTAAACCTAAAATTGCAGTTCAAAATATTGTTGCATCAGGAGCAATAGGTATGGATTTAAATTTAAATGTTCTAGCTATGAAACTTGATAATACTGAATACGAACCAGAACAGTTTCCAGGATTAGTTTATAAATTAGATGAAGCAAAAGCAACTTTCCTATTATTTAGTAATGGAAAAATTGTTTGTACAGGAACTAAAAGTGAAAAAGAAGTTCATCAAGCATTAGATATGCTCATAGTTAACTTAAAAAAAGTTAGCTAAAATTTTTCTTTTTTTATTATAAAATATGGAGCCCACACAGGTAATTAAAAAATTTCAAGAATTTTTAGAAAAGAATTATGTTAAAGAGATTTCTGAAAGAGTTAGGAAGGGTAAAAAATATTTAGTTGTTGATTTTAATGAACTTTCTAAATTTGATCCACAACTAGCAGATGAGTTACTTGAAACACCTGAAGAGGTAATTAAAGCTGGAGAAATAGCGTTAGAATCTTTTGAAATAGAGGGCGACGTAAAAAACTTCAAAATTCGAATTAAAGATGCTCCAGAAAGTACAGCAATTCTAATAAGAAATATTCGAAGTGAACATTTGAATAAATTTCTTTTTGTAAAAGGTCTTGTACGACAAAAATCTGATGTTAGGCCTCAAGTTACAAGTGCAAGGTTTGAATGTCCTAGTTGTGGGAACGTTATTACAGTTTTACAATTAGATCAAAAATTTAAAGAACCAAGTAGATGTGGATGTGGGAGAAAAGGAAAATTTAGAATGCTTAGTAAAGAACTTGTGGATGCTCAAAAAATCGTTTTAGAGGAAGCACCAGAAGATTTAGATGGAGGAGAACAACCTAAAAGGTTAGATATTTTCTTAAAGTCCGATCTAGTTTCTCCAATTTCAGATAAAAAAACAAACCCAGGGAGCAAAATAATCATTAATGGAATATTAAAAGAAGTTCCTTTGCCTGCTAAAGATGGAGGAAATTTAACAAGATATGATTTAATGATTGAAGCAAATTATATTGAACCTATTGAAGAAGATTTTTTGGAGCTTAATATTGAGAAAGAAGAGGAAAAAGAAATACTTGAATTAGCAAAAAATCCGAAAGTTTATGAAAAACTTGTTAATTCTTTGGCTCCAACAATTTACGGGCATGATTTAATTAAAGAAGCTTTGATACTTCAAGCATTTGGAGGAGTTAGAAAAAAAAGAAAAAAAGGTTCAGCAACAAGAGGAGATATTCACATTTTATTAATTGGGGATCCAGGAGCAGGAAAATCACAATTACTAAAAAGAATGTCTGAAATTGCACCTAAAGCTCGATATGTAAGTGGAAAAGGAGCATCAGGGGCAGGCCTTACTGCGACAGTAGTTAGAGATGAATTTATTAGAGGGTATGCATTAGAGGCAGGAGCATTAGTTTTAGCAAACAGGGGAATTTGTTGTATTGATGAATTAGACAAAATGACCAAAGAAGACCGAAGTGCAATGCATGAAGCTCTTGAACAACAAACAGTCACAATTTCTAAAGCAAATATTCAAGCAACACTGAGATGTGAAACAACAGTTTTGGCAGCAGCAAATCCTAAATTTGGAAGATTTGATCCTTATGAAGTTTTAGCAAAGCAAATTGAGCTTCCTTCAACATTAATTAATAGATTTGATTTAATTTTTCCAATCAAAGATATGCCTGATGCAAGTAAAGATGCAAAACTAGCAGCATTTATTTTGAGTTTACATAAAGATCCAACTGAATTAGTAACTGAAGTTGGTAATAAAACATTAAGAAAATTTTTTGCATATGCGAGACAAAAATGTAAGCCTGCTTTAACAGAAGCAGCTGTAGAAGAAATCCAAGAATATTATGTAAAAATGAGGGCTTCAGGAAGTGAAGAAGGAGGAGTAAAAGCAATTCCTATTACAGCTAGACAATTAGAAGCATTAATTCGACTTGCCGAAGCATCAGCAAAAATTAGGCTTTCAGACAAAGTTACAAGAAAAGATGCTCAAAGATCTGTGAAATTAGTTCATCATTGTTTAACGGAGATTGGTTTAGATCCTGATACAGGAAAATTTGATATTGATCGAATATCTTCTGGAGTAACCGCTTCCGAAAGAGGAAATATAGTTTTAATTAAAGAAATGATAAGTGAATTAGAAACAAAAGAAGGTAAAACAATTTCAGTAGAGAACTTATTAGTTGAAGCAAGTACAAAAGGAATAAAAGAAGATAAAGTTTTAGAAGTTATTGAAAAATTAAAGAGATCCGGGGATATTTACGAACCAAAAAAAGGATTTATTTCGAAAATTTAAATATTAAATTTTCGAGTTTACAATTTAATAAATTGTAATTATCTAAGATTTAAAATGGAAAGAAAAACAGCAAAAAAAATCCCAATTCAAGATTTAATTAAAGGTACTTATATTAAAAGACCTGGATGGGAACCTTCAGGGATATTAACTAAATATGGAGAAATAACTAGAGTAGATTTAATTGGGTTAATTGTTTCTAAAGAAGAGGGAGAAAATTCTTGGTCAATGTTACTTGATGATGGAACAGGAAGTGTGAGTATAAGAGCTTTTGAAAAGCAAGATAAAGTTTTAGTTGTGGGAGATTTTGTGAAAATTATTGGAAGAGTTAGGGAAAATTCAAACACAATTTTTATTGTTCCAGAGATAATAAAAAAAGTTGACAAAAAATGGCATAAAGCACATAATCTCGAATTGAAATTTTTAAAAAAAACAGCACCAACATTACCTGTCGAAACAACACAAGAGCAAGAGTTTGAAACAGGACCATATCAAAAAATTTTAAATGTTATTTCTGTATTGGATCAAGGATCTGGTGTTGATGTTGATGAAATAGTTTCAAATATTAAAATAGAAAATTGTGATCAAATTGTTCAAAATTTAATTGAGGAAGGAGAAATATTTGAAATTAGCCCAGGGAGAGTTAAATTATTAGAATAATGTTGGTGTAACATAGACTTCTAAAAATGCTGCTATAACAATCAAGACCAAACTTATAAGTAATAAAACTGAAGAATCTAATATGATTTTTTCATATTTTTTTGTCCCAAAATCATGTCTTATAACAGCGCTTGAAATTATTCCACCAGCGAGTCCAGCAACAAAATAAGCTAAGATTTCAGGAACACCATGGATGATATATCTTAAAAGACCATAAGTTATAACTCCAAAATATTGATGACTTGTAGTTATATGAAATTTTTCACTAATTTGTAGAATTCCTGTTTTTATAGTGTCACCTATGGCTACACCAATTACAGAAGCATTCCATGTTAAAATAAATGCAGCACCAACACCGTATAAAAATGAAAATAATATACAAAAAATTAAAACTTTTAAATTATTTGAAAGAATTTCAAAAAAAATTCGTCCTAAATATGAAGCATTTCCTGTGACATTAGCTCTTAGAGAGTTAATTGTATTTGCTTGAACTTCAAACGCAGAAATAATGGTGGAATTTGGAAGAACAATGTACCAAAACGCAAAAGCTAAAGTAGTTCCAATAAAATAATTTAAGAAAACTCTAAGAGCTCGACTATGTTCTTTTAATAATCCTTTTTCACTATGAAACACTAAATCTTTTTTTTCTTCTACTTTAATTATATTATATATTAAAGGGATGGCTGCCATAGTTGTTAAAAAAACCATAATTAAAGATGCGTGCTCATTAAAAACCCAAAGACCTAAGAAAAAACCTAAGCTTGCATAAATAAATCCATAGAGAAGCATAGTTTTAGGATGTTTTTCAGCGTTCCAAGGATTAATTAAAGATTCTAAAACCATAATAAATATATCTTTTTTTAGACAGTATTTAAAATTTTCTTTATTATCGTTATTATCCAAACATTTATAAACACTTTAAATTTCCACATCAATACAAATTGACCTGAAAAGGTTTGTCTTAGAGAGTTTCTAAAGATAATCCAATGATAGGTTACTTATGGAGAAAAAATGCCAAACACACGTAAACCAAGGTCTGGATCATTGCAATTTTGGCCAAGAGTACGGTCTCAAAGAGTTTCAGCCAGAATTAGAACTCATCATGAAAATGGAGAAGTAGGTTTGGAAGGATTTGTAGGATATAAAGCAGGAATGACTCATATCTTAGGTGTTGAAACAGGAAAAACCAAAAAAGGATTAGAAGTAGCTGTTCCAGTAACAATTATAGAATGTCCACCTATTAAAATAGCATCAATTAGATTATATTCAAAAAATGGTCCAAAAATTGAATTAACTAAAGAATTATTATTAAGTAAAGATAAACAATTATCTAGAAAATTAAAATTACCAAAAAAAGATTTAACAAAAGAACTTGAAAAAATAAATCCAGAAGAATTTTCAGAAGTTAGAGTTATTTTATTTACTCAACCAAATTTAACAAGTATTGGTAAGAAAACACCTGAATTAGTTGAAATGTCTGTTATTGGAAATTCAATCCAAGAAAAAATTGAATTTGTCAAAAACAATCTAAATAAAGACTTACTTTTGGAGTCCGTATTTAAAGAAGGAGATTATACAGATCTTAAATCTATTACAAAAGGAAAAGGATTTCAAGGTCCAGTTAAAAGATTTGGAATAACAATTAGGCAGAGAAAATCTGAAAAAGCAATTAGAAATCCTGGTTCTTTAGGTCCATGGTGTGGTCAAGGCCATATAATGTGGAGAGTTGCTCATGCAGGTAAAATGGGACATCACCAAAGAACAGAATATAATAAACAAATTATTGCTTTAAAAGAACCTTTAGATGTAACTCATAAAGGCGGTATGCCAGGATATGGAAATCCAAAAAACAAAGTGATATTAATTAAAGGAAGTGTTGGAGGACCAAAGAAACAATTGATTGTTATCCAAAAAGCATCAAGAATTAAAAAACCTAAACCACAACCAACAGTTGAAAAAATAAGTTTAGAAGAAAAACAAGGTAATTAGAAATGGAAGTTAATGTTAGATCCAAAACAGGAACAAAAAAATCAGAAATAAAATTACCTTCGCAATTTTCAGAAGAAATTAGACCAGATTTAATTAAAAGAGCAGTTTTAACAGTTCAAAATAACAGAAGACAGCCTTATGGAGCAGATCCAAAAGCAGGCGCAAAATATAGTTCAAAATTATCAAGAAGAAGAAGAGATTATAAAGGGGCTTATGGAATGGGAATTTCAAGAGTTCCTAGAAAAATTATGAGTCATAGGGGAACAAGATTTAATTGGATGGGGGCTACAGCACCTAATACTGTAGGAGGTAGACAAGCACATCCACCTAAAGCAGAAAAAAACTTAGGTAGAAAACTAAATAAAAAAGAAAGAAGAAAAGCAATTAGATCAGCTATGTCTGCTACAGTTATTAAAGAATTAGTACAAAGTAGAGGTCATATATTTGAAGAATATCCTATAGTTTTAGAAACAGATGTTGAATCATTAAAAAAAACTAGAGAAGTTATTGAAATGTTAAATAAATTAGGGTTATCAAAAGAATTAGAAAGATCTAGTAGAAAAACCCAAAAAACAGGAAGAGCAAGAAGAAGGGGTAGAAAATACAAAAAAGCAATTGGTCCTTTGTTTGTTGTTTCAAAAAAATGTGAATTAATGGATTCTGCTTCAAATATTCCGGGAGTAGAAGTTGTAGAAGTTCATAGTTTAAATGCAGAATTATTAGCTCCAGGCTGTGATTTAGCAAGATTAACAATTTACACAAAAGAAAGTATTGAAAAAATTGAAAAAGAACAATTATTTACAGACGAAATTAAACTAGAAAAACCAATTAAAAAAGAAATTAAAAAAACTCCAAAAAAACAAAAAGAAATCAAACCTAAAAAAACAATAACAAAAAAAACAGGAGTTAAAAAATGATAATCAAATATCCACTCTCAACAGAAAAAACAATTAGATTAATGGAATCTGATAATATGTTGATATTTATAGTGGAAAAATCAGCTACAAAAAAACAAATTAAAGAAGCAATTGAAGAACTTTATAGTGTTAAAGTTGTTAGAGTTAATACTGCAATTGATCCTAAAAATAGAAAAAAAGCATATATTAAATTTTCAGAAGAAACACCAGCAATTGATTTAGCAACACAATTAGGAATAATGTAATGAATTAAAATGGGAAAAAACTTAATCCAACAAGCTAGAGGAAAAGGAGGTCCAACTTATCGGGCACCTAGTTTTAAGTATAAAGCAAAAGTATCGTATCCTCAAAATGCAGTGGAAGGAGAAATTATTGATTTTATTAAGTGTAGAGGACATTCAAGTCCGTTAGCTAAAATTAAATATGATAGTGGAGAGGAATCTTTTGTCATAGCAGCTGAAGGAGTAAAAGTTGGAGATGTTGTTAAATTAGGAAATAAAGCAGAGTTAAGTACAGCAAATACATTATTTTTAAAAGATATCCCAGTAGGAACATCAGTTTTTAACATTGAATCTCAACCAGGAGATGGTGGAAAGTTTGTTAGAAGTGGAGGATGTTTTGCTAAAGTTATGTCTAAAAAAGACACAGAAATAGTTATTATGCTTCCATCAAAAAAACAAAAAATATTTCATCCAAAATGTAGGGCTACAATAGGTGTTACAGCAGGATCAGGAAGAAAAGATAAACCATTTATGAAAGCTGGAAGAAAATATCATTATATGAAAGCAAGAAATAAATTATATCCAAGAGTTTGTGGTATATCTATGAACGCAGTAGATCATCCTCACGGAACATCAAGATCATCTAAAAAAGGTCATCCAACAATTGCTCCTAGAAATGCTCCTCCAGGAAGAAAAGTTGGAAAAATTAGACCAAGAAGAACAGGTATGAAAAGGTAAAAATGGCTAAAAAAGAATTCAGTTTCAAAGGAATGTCAGCAGAAGAACTTAAAAATTTATCAGTTAATGAATTTATGGAATTGATTCCAAGTAGGGCAAGAAGAACTTTAAAGAGAGGATTTACAGACGAGCAAAAAAAAGTTTTAGAAAAAGTTAGAAAAAATGATAAAGATATCAAAACACATGCAAGGGACATGGTTATTGTTCCTGAAATGATAGATCATAAAATAAAAATTTACAATGGAAAAGCCTTTGTAGAAGTTATGATTGTTCCTGAAATGGCAGGGCATGTGCTTGGTGAACTTTCATTAACAAGAAGAAGAGTTGCACATAGTGCACCAGGAGTAGGTGCTACAAGAAGTAGTGCATCAGTATCAGTGAGATAAAAATGAATTACGCTTTCCAAACAAAACATCAAGAGAATATTGCTAAAGCTTATGGTAGTGCTTTAAGTATTTCAACAAAAAAATCAATAGAAATATGTAATAGTATTAGGGGAAAGCCAGTTCAAAAAGCGAAAAATTTTTTAGAAGCAGTAATAAAAAAAGAAAAAGCAGTTCCAATAAAAAGATTTGGAAGAGATACTGCACATAAAAAAGAAATTGGAGCAGGGAAATTTCCAATTGTTGCAGCAGATCAAATATTAAAATTAATTCAAAGTGCAGAATCAAATGCACAAAATAAAGGATTAGATGTAAAAAAATTAGTAATTGAACATATTAATGCAAATAAAGCTTCACAACCTTGGCATTATGGAAGAAAAAGAAGATCAAGAATGAAAAGAACACACATTCAAATTGTTTTGAAGGAAGATAAAAAATGATAGAAAGAGATTTTGTCAATAGGAAAAAGAAAGAATTTCAAATTCAAGAATATATTAAAAATAGTTTGAGAGGTGCTGGAGTTAGTGACTCAAAGATTCAAAGAACACCTCTTGGTGAGAAAATCGTTATTACCGCTTCAAGACCAGGATTGATTATTGGAGGAGGAGGATCAAATATTAAAAAATTAACTGCAGAGTTAAAGCGAAAATTTGATTTAGATAATCCTCAAATTGAAATTAATGAAATTAAAAACCAAGGTTTAGTTGCAGCAATTGTTGCTGAAAGAATTGCAACAGCATTAGAAAAATATGGAACAATGAGATTTAAAGGAGTAGGCCATAAAGCAATGTCTGATGCTTTAAATGCAGGAGCAAAAGGAATTGAAATTTTAATTTCAGGAAAAATTCCAAGCGCAAGAGCAAGAACTTGGAGATTTTACCAAGGATATATTAAAAAATGTGGACACGCAGCTGTAACAATAGTTGATACAGCATATGAAGTTGCAAATTTAAAATCTGGAGTTGTTGGTGTAAAAGTTAGTATTATGCCGCCAAATGTTAAACTTCCAGATCATATAGAACTTAGAGTACCAGAAGTAGAAGAACTTCCAGAAAAAGAATCTAAAAAAGTTGAAGAAGAAATTATTGAAAAAGTTAAAGAAGAAAAAAAAGAAAAAAAAGAAGAAACTTCAAAAGTAGAAAACAAAAAAGATGAAAATTAAAGAACTAAGATCAAAAAAAAGAGAAGAATTAGAAGAGCAATTAGCTCAAGCTAATAAAGAATTGATCAAGTTAAATACGCAAGTTGCAACCGGAACAACATTAAAAAGTCCTGGTCTTGTTAAAAAAACTAAAAAAACAATTGCTAGAATACTTACTTTATTAAATCAAAAGGAGGGAAGTAAGAAGGATGAGTGATATCTGTCAAGTATGTGGCTTACCACAAGAATTATGTGTGTGTGAGAGCATAGCAAAAGAAAACCAAGAGATTAAGATATACACAATAAAGAAAAAATTTGGAAAAAAAAACACTGTGGTTGAAGGTATAGATACAAAACAAATTGACCTTAAAGATTTGGGCAAGAAGCTCAAAAATTTACTTGCTTGTGGAGGCACAGCAAAAGAAGGTAAAATTGAATTACAAGGAGACCATAAAAATAAAGTGAGAGATGAGCTCGTTAGGCTTGGATTCCCACAAAATACGATCAAAATCAAATGAAACACGAACTCATTGGAAAAAAAGTTGAGATAAAATATCACAATAAAACTTTCAGAGGAGAAGTTGTTGACGAGACAAAAAACACAATTTGTCTTAAATCAAAAAATCAAAAAAAAAAAGTGCTCAAAAATGCAGCACAGATTTTGTTTGATGGCAAAAAAATTGATGGTAATACTATCAAAAAAAGACCACAAGACAGAATCAAATCATGTTAAAAATGGAAAATATCAAAACACGAGGAAGAACCTTCAAAGGAATTGTTGTGAGTGATAAGGCTCAAAGGACAGTTACAGTAGAATGGAATAGGAGAGTTTATGTTCCTAAGTATGAGCGTTACCAAAAAAAAAGAAGTAAGGTTAAAGCACACAATCCAGAAGAAATTGATGCAAAAGAAGGGGACGAAGTTATTATTAAAGAATGTAGGCCAATAAGTAAAACAAAAAAATTTATTGTTGTTGAGGTTATAAAATGAAAGCATTAACATCTAGAGTTACAAGAGGATTGCCTGTAGGGTCTCAAATACCTACTTGTGATAATTCAGGTGCTAAAGTTATTGAAATTTTATCTGTTAAAGGATATAAAGGAGTTAAAAGAAGAAAACCTTCTGCAAAAGTAGGAGATATTGTTAGAGCATCAGTTAAGAAAGGAAGACCAGATATGATGAAACAGATGGTTTATGCAATTGTTGTTAGACAAAGAAAAGAATATAGAAGAGCTAATGGATTAAGAATAAAATTTGAAGACAATGCAGCAGTAGTATTAAAAGATGATAAAGGGAACCCAAAAGGAACAATTTTTAAGGGTCCAATAGCAAAAGAAGCTACTGAAAGATGGCCTGGAGTTGCAAAAACTGCAAGCATTATAGTGTAAAAATGAAAAGTTCAAAACCAAAAAAACAAAGGATAATGCAAAAAAAAGCATCACTTCATATAAAAGGAAAAATGCTAGGATGTCACTTATCGGACGATCTTAAAAAAAAATATGATAAAAGATCAATAAGAGTTAGAAAGGGAGACAAAGTCAAAGTTATGTCTGGCCAATTTAAAGGAAAAACTGGAAAAGTTGAAGAAGTAAATGTAAAAAATTCAAAGATTTATGTTAATGGTGTTGAATATCAAAAAAAAGAAGGAACTAAAATCAAAATGCCAATTCATGCTAGTAATGTAATGATTACTGAATTGAATTTAGAGGATAAAAAAAGACAGGAAATTTTGAAGAGGAAATAAAATGGGAAAAAAGCATATGAAAACATTAACAGTTCCAGTAAGTTGGCCTGTTAAAAGAAAATCAAGTAGGTTTACATTAAGACCAAACCCAGGTAAATCATTTGAACTAAGTATGCCTATAGCATTAGTTTTTAAAAATTTATTAAGATATGCAAAAACAATGAAGGAAGTCAAAACTATTTTGATGGATAAAGAAATTTTAGTAGACGGAAAAAGAGTTAAAAAACCTAAACAATTAGTTGGACTTATGGATACAGTCACAATTCCTATTTCAAATGAAAATTATAGAATGTTAATAAAGAAAAGTAAAAAATTATACATTACAGAAATTTCAAAAGAAGAAGCAAAAATTAAAATTTGTAAAATAACAGGAAAAACTTTATTAAAAAAAGGTCAAGTGCAAATTAATTTATTTGATGGAAGAAATGTTTTAGTAAAAAAAGATGAATTTAAAGTAGGTGATTCAGTTATACTTTCTTTACCAGATCAAAAAATTAAATCAATTTTAAAATTTGAAAAAGGAGCTTATGCTTTTATGATTGGTGGAAGCCATGTTGGAGAACATGGAATTATTGAAAAAATTGATGAAAGGGCCATAATAATTAAAACAAAAGAAGACTCTTTTGAAACACCAAAATCAACAGTTTTTGTTGTTGGTAAAAGTAAGTCTGAAATTAAATTAGATTAAAATGAATCAAATGAAACAAATCAGGATAGAGAAATTAACCTTAAATGTAGGTGCAGGAACAAACCAAGATTTATTAAAAAAAGGTATGAAATTATTGAAAAATATAACGGGTGTAGAACCTGTTAAAACAATTTCAGAAAAAAGAATTCCAAGTTGGGGTGTTAGACCTGGACTTCCTGTCGGATGCAAAATAACAATTAGAGGATCAAAAGTTGAAGAGATTATACCAAATTTGTTAAAAGCTAAAGATAATTTAATCAAAAAAAGTTGTTTTGATTCAAATGGAAATTTATCTTTTGGGATTCATGAGTATATTGATGTACCTAATTTAAATTATGATTCTGAAATTGGAATAATTGGTTTTCAAATAAGTGTAACTTTAACAAGACCAGGATACAGAATTAAAAATAGAAAAAAATTAACTAGAAAAGTTGGAAAAACTCACAAAATAAGTCAAGAAGAAGGAATAAAATATTTTGAAGAAAAATTTGGAATAAAGGTGGAAGAATAAATGACAACATCAGACCCAAGAAAAATGCTTAAACAGCTTAATAAAAAACCACATAAATTAACGAGATTTAAAAAATATAATCTCTCAAAAAAAAGATCTTGTGGAAGAGCAACAGCAAGTTGTACAAGATGTGGAAGAACAGGAATTGGCGGGTTTGTTGGTCAGTATAAATTAAAATATTGTCGATGTTGTTTTAGAGAAATTGCTCCAAAAATCGGGTTTAAAAAATATAGTTGAGGAAAAAATGAGTTTAAATGATCCATTAGCAAATGCCTTATCACATATTATGATTGAAGATAAGAAGGGAAAAAAAGTAATTACTTTAAAGAACAACTCAAAAATAATTAGAGAAGTTTTAACATTACTAAGAGAAAATAAGTATCTTGGAGATTTTAAAATAATTGAGGATGGAAAGGCTGGAACAATTGAAGTAAATTTAATTGGGGCTATTAACAAAACAGGAGTTGTTAAACCAAGATATAGTGTTAAATTAGATGGATATGAAAAATTTGAAAAAAGATTTTTATTAGCATATGGGTTTGGTTTTTTGATAGTTTCAACAAACCAAGGAATTATGACTCAAGAAAAAGCAATTGAAATGAAATTAGGAGGAAGACTTTTAGCATACGTTTACTAAAATGGCAAAAAAAGATCTTGTTGAGGAAATTGAAATTCCACAAGGAATCAATGTAGAAATTGAAGGGTTGGAATATTCTTTTTCAGGACCAAAAGGGAAGGTTACTAAAAAATTTAATAATCCAAGTGTTCAAATTCAAAAGCAAGATAATATGATTAAGATTTTTGCTAAATCCGCATCAAAAAAAGAAAAAGCTGTTTTAAAAGCATATAAAGCACATATATTAAATGCTTTCAAAGGATGTAATGAACCGTTTTTATACAAATTAAAAATTTGTTCAGGTCACTTTCCAATGAGTGTGGCAGTAAATAATAATAGATTAGTTATTAAAAATTTTTTAGGAGAAAAAGTTCCTAGGGAAGTTCAATTAAATTCAGATGCTAAAGTTAAAATTGATGGTGCTAATATTTATGTAGAATCATCAGATAAAGAAAAAGCAGGTCAAGCTGCTGCAACTATTGAACAAGCAACTAGAAGACCAGGATTTGATAAAAGAATTTTTCAAGATGGAATTTATATTACAGATAAAGCAGGAAAAGAGATCTAAAATGGCAGACTTGCAAAAAATTAAGAAAGAGAAAAAATCAGACAATCCTAATTTCATTAGGCAAGATCATCATAAAAAAAAGAGACTTGCAAAGATTTGGAGAAGACCTAGAGGTTGTGACTCTAAAAAAAGACTTATGAAAAATAATAGAGTTAAAGTTAAACCAGGTTATGGAACTCCTAGTGTTTTAAGAGATCTTGATGAAAATGGAAAAGAAGTAATAATGATTAGATCACTTAAAGAAATTGAATTTTTAAATAGTAAATCTCAAGTTGTGATAGTTTCAAGAAAAATAGGATTAAAAAATAAAATTTTAGTTATTGAGAAATTAGTCAGTTTAAAAATTAAAATTTTAAATATCAAAGATCCAAAAAAATATTTAGACGAGCAAAAAGCTAAAAAATTGGCTAAAAAGAAAAAAGCAAAAGCCAAACCAAAAGAAGATAAAAAGTCTGATGATAAGAAAAAAGAAGAAAAGATTTCAATCGAAGATAAATTAAGTCAAGATGATAAAAAGAAATTAGAAAAAAAAGAAATTGATAAATTACTTACAAAAAAACAGTGATAAAATATGAAAATCCAAAAAAAACTAGCTGGAAAAATTGCAAAAAGATCTCCTAAAAGAGTTAAAATAGATCCTAGTAGATCTGAAGAGATTAAAGAAGCAATTACACGAGCAGATGTTAGAGCATTAATTAAAGATAAAGCAATTAAATTGGAACAAGCAAAAGGAATTTCAAGAGTTCGAGCTAAAAAAACCCAATCTCAAAAAGCAAAAGGAAGAAGAAAGGGATATGGATCAAGAAAAGGAACAGCTAATGCAAGATTAAAAACTAAAAAAGTTTGGATGAATAAAGTTAGACTTCAAAGAAAATTTTTAAAAGAATTAAAAGAAAAACAGAAATTATCTCCTGAAAATTATAAATCATTATATAGAAAATCTAAAGGTGGATTTTTTAGAAGTAAAAGACATATTAAACTTTATATTACAGAACACAAGATGATGAACTAAAATGGCACACAAAAAACTATTTACTATTCCTTTTAGAAGGAAAAAACAAGGTAAAACAAATTATAAAAAACGTTTAGCTTTGTTAAAATCTGGAAAGTTAAGGTTAGTAGTAAGAAAATCAAATAAACATATGCTTGCTCAAATTGTCAAATATGGTGACAAAGGAGATGAAGTACTAAAGTCAGTAACATCTAAAGATTTATTAAAATTTGGATGGGATTTGAATACTAGTAATGTGCCTTCAGCATATCTTGTAGGATTATTACTCGGAAAGGAATTAAAAGGAAAAGAAGCAATATTAGATTTAGGATTACAAACACCAATTTCAGGTTCAAGATTATTTGCAACATTAAAAGGTGCTGCAGATGGTGGATTAATAATTAAATTTTCAGAAAAAATTGTTCCGATTGATGAAAGAATTAAAGGGACACACATTCAAACATACGCAAATAATTTGAAAGATCAAGAAAAATTCAAGAAAATTTTTTCAGGATATATTAAAGTTAAAAAAGATCCAAAAAAATTCGAAGAATATTTTGAAAAAGTTAAACAAAAAATATTATCATAGGTGTAAAAATGCCAAGACCACGATCAAGACCACGAGAAAATCATAGAAGAAGAGAAGAAAGAGTAACTCCGCCTATCCGGGAGACTTGGAAACCAAAGACTGAATTAGGTAAAAAAGTTTTTTCAGGAGAAGTAAAGGAAATACACTTGTTACTAGATCAAGGTCAAAAAATTATGGAACAAGAAATTGTTGATATTTTAATACCAACAATAGAATCAGAGCTTTTGCAAATAGGTCAAGCAAAAGGAAAGTTTGGTGGTGGAAAAAGAAGAGTGTTTAGACAAACTCAGAAAAAAACCAAAGAAGGAAATAAGCCAAGATTTGCAACTTTAGCAGTTGTAGGAAATAAACAAGGAGTTGTAGGAATTGGTTATGGAAAATCTAGAGAAACAGTTCCAGCTAGAGAAAAAGCGCTTAGAAATGCAAAATGTGGAGTATTTAAAATTAGAAGAGGATGTGGAAGTTGGGAATGTGGATGTGGACAACCTCATTCATTGCCTTTTGCGGTCGAGGGTAAATGTGGGTCTGCAATAGTTAAGTTGATTCCAGCACCAAAAGGAACAGGTTTAAGAGTAGACAAAGAAATCGCAAAAATTTTAGATTTGGCTGGAATATCAGATGTTTGGTCACAAACATATGGTCAAACAAAAACAAAATTTAATTTATTGAAAGCAACAGAAAAAGCACTACAAAGTTTAATGGAAACAAAACTTCAAGATACCCACTATGAAAGATTAAGTGTGGTTGAACACGCAATTAAGAAAGAGGAATAAAAATGACCGAAAGTAAATCAAAAAAACTGGCAGTAATTAGAGTTAGAGGTAAAATTAACTTAAATGAATCAGTGAAAAATACTTTTAAATTACTTAATCTTAATAATAAAAATTGGTGTGTTGTTATAGACGATAATCCTTCAAATAGAGGAATGATAATTAAAGTTAAAGATTATGTAACTTGGGGAGAAATTGACCCTGAAATTCATAAAGAACTTTTTAACAAAAAAGGAGAATTATATTTAGGAAATATTGAAGATAGCAAAGGTAAAATAAAATATTCAAAATATATTACTTTTAATTCAAAAAATTATAAAAAATATTTTAGACTTTCACCTCCAGTTGGCGGATTTGGTAAAAATGGGATTAAAACAACATTTAACAAAAGCGGTGCACTTGGAAATAGGAAGGAAAAAATTAATGATCTAATTAAAAAAATGATGTAACATGCAAGCAAAAAGAACCAAAAGATCTAGAATAAGAGCTGCTAAAGTAACTGCAGGTCATGGACATAAGAAAAAGAACAGAGGCGCCGGAAATAGAGGTGGAAGGGGAAAATCTGGATCAGGTAAGAGAGGAGATTTCAAATTAATGAAATTAACCAATGGTGGAAAAAGATATATTGGAAAACATGGATTTACATCAATAAAAGGAGAAGTTAAAGCTATCAATTTATCAGAATTACAAAAAGGATTAGATTCTCTAGTTAAACTAGGCAAAATATCACTATCAAAAGACATCTACGAGATTGATTTAGGAGCACTAGGATATAAGAAACTTTTATCAAAAGGAGATGTTTATCATAAGATAAATATAAAAACAAGTTTCGCTACACCAAATGCTATTAAAAAAATTGAAGAAAAAGGTGGAAAAGTAATTTTGCCAGAATAAAATGTTTGACAATATAATTTTTAATTTGCCAGAAGTTGGCGCACCAAAACAAAAAAAATTACCATTTAATGATAGATTAAAATGGACTTTAATAGTTTTAGTTATATATTTTTTACTTGGAATGATTCCTCTTTGGCCTTTAGGACCAAATACATTGGAACAATTTGAACAACTTTCTATTATTTTAGGAGCAGAATTTGGATCATTATTATCTTTAGGAATTGGTCCGATTGTTACAGGATCTATTATTTTACAATTATTAAATGGAGCAGGAATTGTTAAGTTTGATTTGACTACTCAAGATGGTAAAAGAAAATACCAAGGAGTACAAAAGCTTACTTCAATATTTTTTGTAATTTTTGAAGCTATTATTTATGTATTTATGGGAGGAATTGCACCTCCAACAGCTATTAATAGTATAACTCTTACTGCAAGTTCAATGTTTCAGATGAAACTGTTGCTTGTTTTTGAATTATTTTTAGGTGGATTAATAGTTTTGTTTATGGATGAGATTGTTAGTAAATGGGGATTTGGTTCAGGAATTAGTTTATTTATTGCCGCTGGAATTAGTAAACAAATTTTTATTAGGTTGTTTTCATTTATGGATGCAACAGGTTTTATGCCATGGCAAGCAGAATTTCAAGCAACACAAATAGTTGGTCATGTATGGAGAATTATTATATTTTTGTCACAAGGAGAAGGTGCGACAGCGTTAATATCAGTATTCACGATTTTAGCAACAGTAATTGTTTTTGTTGTAGCTGTTTATGCACAAGCTATGAAAATTGAAATTCCATTATCTTTTGGAAGAGTAAGAGGGCATGGTATTAGATGGCCTCTTCAATTTGTATATACAAGTGTTATGCCAATAATTTTAGTATCATCATTATTCGCAACACTTCAACTTTGGACTAGATTGCTTCAAAATTGGACTGGAGGTCTTATTCCAATATTAGGAGGATATCAAGGTGGTCAACCAGTAGGCCTTATTGCGTTATTAAATGGACAAAATGTTATTAATGCAATAGTTCAAAGCGGTGGAAATTTTTCAGCTATTTGGCCAGTTTTACTTAATTCTTTAATATACATGTTATTGATGATTGGAGGAGCAGTTTTGTTTTCTATTTTTTGGGTTCAAACATCTGGACAAGATGCAGAATCATTAGCCGGTCAAATTATGTCATCTGGACTTCAAATTCCAGGATTTAGAAAAGATAAAAGAATTCTAGAAAGAATCTTATCAAGATACATTCTACCTTTAACTGTAATGGGAGGAATAGTTATTGGATTTTTAGCGAGTTTCGCAGATATGATGGGTGCTTTATCAAGAGGTACAGGAATTTTACTTACAGTTATGATTATTTACAAATTATATGAAGATATTGCCCGAGAGCATATGATGGATATGAATCCAATGATGCGTAAATTCATGGGTAAATAAAAATTTAACAACATCTTTTGGGGGTTATAATGGTGGGAAAACAAGATGATATTACTTTAGACTTTTCTTTTATAGGAAAATTATTTTCAAACAATAAAACTAATTCAAAAAAACCAAAGAATCAATCAAATAAATACTTAAATTTAGTAATTACTCTTTTTTTACTTATAATTCCATTGACACTTTCTGTTTATATTCGTTCTATTCCAACAGAATTAGGTATAACTGAAGAATGGGGAAGACAATCAATATATAATTATATTAGAAATGATATAGCTTCACAAATTAATTCACAATATCCTAATTTACCACCAGAGAACAAAGAACCTCTAATTAACGAAGAATTTAATAAACAAATTGCTCAAAATAAAGCTCAAATAGATCAATTAGCTTTGCAGCAAGCAGATGGACTCAAACAAAGATTTAAAGATGAATCTGGTGAAACATATTTAGGAGATATTGATTCTTATTTTTGGTTAAGATATGCTAGAAATATTGTTGAAAAAGGAGACATTGCAGACGAAAGAATTGAAGGAGTTGCTTATGATATGAGGATGTCTGCGCCAGATGGAAGACCATTATTATCAAATTTATATCCTTATATTGAAGCCTGGTTATATAAATTTGTCAAGATATTTAATTCAAGTTTTAGTATAATGGGCGCAGCATATTACACACCTATGTTTTTATCTTTTTTAGCAATAATCGCAGCATTTTTAATTGGGAAAAAACTTTCAGGAAATCTTGCTGGGCTTGTTGCATCAGTTCTCGTTACAGTTAATCCAACTGTATTAAGTAGATCATTAGGATCAGATAATGATATTGTTAATGCAGTTTTTCCACTATTAATAATGTTATTTGTATTTTATGCTTTTGATTCAAAAAATAATAAATTTACTGCAATTTACGCGGCTATAACAGGTTTTTTAGTTGGACTATATAGTTTCGCTTGGTCTGGTTGGTGGTTTATGTTTTTATTTATAATAATTGTATGTGCAGCATATTTAGGATATACAATTGGAAGAGATATTTTAAAAAATAAAAACGTATTTGATAACAAAAAAACTACAAATACGCTTATTTTGGTTGGAGTATTTTTAGTTATGTCATATATATCATTATCAGTATTCTCGGATGCATCAATGCTTTTAGATGTGTTTACTAATCCGTTAAGAATTGTAAATCTTAAAGCTGCATCACATGGTATAGCATTATGGCCTAATGTTTATACTACTGTTGCTGAGATGAATTCAGCAAACATGGATCAAATTATAAGTAGTCTAGGTGGGAAATTAGCTCTTGTTTTGGCTCTTCTTGGGACAATATTTAATTTAATTAAGTTTAACTCAAAAAATAAGTACATTAGTTATATTTATTTAGGACTATCTACATTATATTTTACTATTTTTGTTGATTTAGCAAGGTCAAACGCAATTAATTTAATTTTACTTTTAGTATTAATTTCATTACCTTTGGTCATAGGTATATTACTTTCATTAATTTTTGATTATGAATTAGACCCCATACATTCAATTCTTATGACAATTTGGTTTATGGCAACAATATATGCGTCAACCAAGGGAATTAGATTTATCCTATTAATTATTCCTGCATTTGTTATTTCATTTTCAGTTGTTATTGGAGAATTAGTTAAGAAAATATCAGATGTGCTTGGGAGTTCACTAGATATGAACGCTATGATTCCTAAAGTAATAGGTGCAATGATTGCATTAATGATTTTAATTCAACCAATTAAAGGAGGAGTAGAAACAGCTCAGAGATACGTACCTAGTATTAATGATGCCTGGGTTGGAACATTAACAAAAATAGATAATGAAGCAGAACCAGATGCAATAATTAACTCATGGTGGGATTTTGGACATTGGTTTAAATATTGGGCAGATAGGAAAGTAACGTTTGATGGTGCATCTCAAAATAAACAACAAGCGCATTGGATAGGAAAAACACTCCTTACAGAAGATGAAGATCAGGCAATTGCAATACTTAGAATGCTTGATTGTGGTGGGACAAAAGCAGAAGCTGAAATATATTCTATTGTAAAAGATACACAAAAAAGTGTTGAAATTACATATAAAATTCTATCATTATCAAAAGATGATGCTAGAAAAGAATTATTAAAAATTACAAATGAATCACATACAAAAGAAATATTAGAATATTTTTATTGTGAACCTCCAGAAAACTACTATATTACTAGCGGTGATATGGTTGGAAAATCAGGTGTTTGGGCTCATTTTGGGAGTTGGAATTTTGAGAGAGCTAAAATTTATCAATATTATAAGGGAAATGATGTAATCTCTTTTGTTGAATCTTTAAAATCTGAATTAAATTATGAAGATAAAGAAGCACAAAAACTATATTATGAGTTAAGTGCATTATCTACAGATAGAGATATAAATGATTGGATAGCGCCTTGGCCAAGCTATGGAGGTTTTGCTAGTTGTTCAAGAAGAGATAATTCTACATTAATTTGTCAATTACCTCCAAACATTCCAATGTTAATTAATCTTACTTCAAATGAAGCATACACGAATGCTAATGGAGAATTATATAGACCAAATAATTTGGCTTATATTGAAGATGGAAAATTTAATGTTAAAGATTATGAAGGAAATGAAATAGGATATGGTATTGCAATATTACCTGATAATAGAGTTTTATTTATGACTCCAGAATTAACAGGAAGTATGTTTACTCGATTATTTTATTATAATGGGGTGGGATTGGAAGGATTTAACAAATTTCATGATGTTACAGATGTTACCGGAAGTAGAATTATTACTTGGTCAGTTAACTGGGAAAAATGAAGAAAGGAATTATCCTAATGCTGATATGTACAATTTTTACAGCAGCCGGTCAATATTTTTTTAAAAAAGCATCAGAGACATTAGTTTTTAATTTAGACCTTTTTTTAAATTACAATTTAATATTTGGTCTTTTTTTTTATGCAATAGGAGCATTTTTACTTGTGTATGCATTAAGGTTTGGTGAACTTAATACATTATATCCTATAGTTTCTTTAACATTTATTTGGGTTACTATGATCTCAGTTTATGTTTTAAATGAATCTATTTCTTTCTCAAAAATCTCAGGAATTACAACTATAATTGGAGGAGTTTTTTTAATCCAAAGAGGCGGTAAATAATGATAAACTTAGTATATATTTTATTATATTTAATTCCAGGGATAATCTTAGGAGGATATGGTTCTCTTTTCTTAAAAAAAGGATCATCAAAGCTAACTTTTAATTTAAAGAAGTGGAAAAATAATTTGGAAGTAATTTTTGGATTGGTTTTATTTGGTTCTTCAACAATTTTTTATTTACTTGCTTTGCCTTATGGAGAGTTGTCTGTAGTTTACCCTCTTAGTTCACTTAGTTATATTTTTATTTCAATTGTTTCTATGTGGTATTTAGATGAAAAAATGACAAAATTAAAGTGGACAGGGATAGTTTTAATAATGATTGGATCTTTTTTGGTGGTAAGATGATACTTGTAACTGGAGCAGCTGGATTTATTGGAAGTCACCTTTGTGAAAGACTGGTTAAAGAAGGAAAAGAAGTAGTTGGAATAGATTGTTTTAGCCCATATTATTCTTTTAAATTAAAAGAGTTAAACGCAAAAACACTTGAAACAAAAGGAGTTAAGATTTTTAATTTAGATTTAACAAAAGATGAATTAGATAATGTTGTTAAAGATGTTGAAGTAGTTTTTCACTTGGCTGCTCAACCAGGTATATCATCAAAAGTATCTTTTGAAGATTATTTAAACAATAATTTTGTTGCTACACAAAAATTACTTGAAGCTGTTAGGGAAAAAGTAAAACTTTTTGTTTATATTTCAACCTCTTCAGTGTATGGAAAAAATGCTATTGGATCAGAAGATTCAGAGGTTAAACCAACGTCAATTTATGGTGTAACAAAATTAGCAGCAGAACAGTTGATAATGGCAAATTACAGAGATAAAAATTTTCCAGCATGCTCATTAAGAATTTTTTCAGTTTACGGTCCTAGGGAAAGACCCGAAAAATTATACATGAAATTAATTAAAACAATGTTTGATGATAAAGCGTTTCCACTTTATGATCAAAGCCAATATCATTTAAGAAGTTATACTTATGTAGGGGATATTGTTGAAGGATTTATTCAAGTATTAAAAAACAAAGACAAATGTATAGGTGAAATAATTAATTTAGGAATTGAAGAATCAAATTCAACTGGTGAAGGAATAAAAATTGTTGAAGAAATTATAGGTAAAAAGGCAAAACTAGAAATAAAACCTTCAAGACAAGGAGACCAACTTAAAACAAAAGCAAATATTGAAAAAGCAAAAAATCTCTTAAGATATACACCACAAACAACATTAAAACAAGGACTTAAAAAAACAGTCAAATGGTATGAAGAAAACATACATGAAAAAATTATTTATTAAAAATTAGATATTCTTGATCTAATGAATAATTTGCAATTAAATTAAATTCTCCCTTAATGCTTTGAAATAAAAATTCTTTCTTTTTTTCACAATCTTTGTTATAACAAGGATAAAAATCATTACTATATAATATATAATTAACATTGTTTTTTTCTTTGTTGAATATTGAAATAGCATCATTTACATTATTATAAAAAGGTATAACTTTAATATTTGAATATGCAACAGGAGTGGGGTATGTTGTTAACAAGACTCCTTGTTTATCATTAAAATAATTATGGAGTTCATCAACTGGAGGTATATAATGTGATCTCCAAAAATATTGAGTTTTTATACTTAAGAGTGAAGGGAGTAATAAAAGGCAAATAAACAACAGAACAAATTTTCTTTTTTTTGAAATAAAGTAAATTCCATAGCCTGCCATAATAGCTAAATAAGGAACATATATTAGCAAAAATCTTACTTGTTTATTGACTATATATGTAAAATAAGCTGCAAATAATAAAAAAGGAATAAAGAATTTTTTTCTAAAAATATAAAATAAACCAAAAATAAAAAGCAAATTTTGTTTTAATCCTTCAATTATATAAAATGAATAATTATGTATCAAACCAAGAAAAGTATTGCTTCCAACAGAATATACAATATTTGATTGATGTAAAGATGCTTCAATAAATGGGAAAAACATATCTTGATACATGAATAAATTAAATATGAAAAAAGGAATAACTAGTGAACTCCATCCTAAAATAAAAGAAACTATTTTATTTTTGTTTTTAATATAAAGCCAAAATAAAAAAATAGGTAAGAGCAATCCTTGAGGAAATCGAAATAAAAGTGCAGCTGCAGAGAAAACACCACAAATAAAATACCTTTTTTTAATAAAAAAATAAATACTTACTAAAGCCATAAAAGTAGAAGGAATTCCAGTAAATCCATAAGATGAGAAATAGAAAAAAACAGGAGTTACACTGAGTATTAGTGCAGAAAAAAAACCTATTTTAGAATTATATAACTCATTTCCTATTAAATATGTAAAATAAATACAACCCATAGCAAAAAATATACTTAATAACTCAGATAAGATTATAGAGTTTAATCCAAGTTTCCAAAATAAACCAAACACCAAAGGAAGACCAGGAGGTCTAATACTCTCCCAAAGGCCACTTTCTCCTTCTGAAAAGATATATTTTCCCATTCCAATAAAAACCGACTCGTCCCATCTTGTGTCATGATATCTAAAAATTAAATTGACTTTTACGAGAAAAAACAAAATTAAGAGGAAATAAACCCATTTTTTCATAAAAATGCATTAAAATAGTCAAATTTATATATCTATCCTAAAGCTTTTTAAAAAGCTAAAATCTTCTCTAAACTAAATGGAATTAATTCAAAAGTTAATGATATATGTTGTGTGGTTTATATCTACCTACTTTGTAATTTTATTTATTTTACTTGTGTTAAAATATAGAAATCAATTATTTGAAAAAAAACCACAAATAAAATCTAACTTTCCATTAGTTAGTGTTATAGTCCCCGCATATAATGAAGAAGAAAATATTATTAGTACTCTTAAGTCTTTAAAAAAGATTGATTATCCAAAATTAGAATTTATTATTATTAATGATGGAAGTAAAGATCAAACATCAAAAAAAATTACAGAATATTTAAAAAAAGGATCTAAAAATATTAGATTTATTGATAATTTTAAGAATCAAGGAAAATCTGCAGTTTTAAATCAAGGAATTAAAATTTCAAAAGGAGAATTCGTTGTTTGTATGGATGCTGATACAGTTGTTTTACCAAATGTTTTAAAAAGAACTCTTCCAGAATTTTCTCATGAGAAAGTTGGAGCAGTAACAGTAAGTATTGATCTTAAACCAAAAAATCTTCTTCAAAAAATAACTGAAATTGAATATGCTGTAGGTTTGTCTTTAAGTATAGGGATTCTTTGTAAACTTGATAGTGCTCATGTAACACCAGGGCCATTCACAGTCTTTAGAAAAAGTATGTTTGATGAAATAGGTGGGTTTGATGAAAAAAATATAACTGAGGATTCAGAAATAGCTTACAGAATGCAAAAATATGGATATAAGATTAGATGTTGCTTAACAACAAAAGTATATACTGAAGTTCCTAGAAATTTTAAAGGACTTTACAAACAAAGAAGAAGATGGTATACAGGAGCACTTCAAACACTATCTAAACATAGAGATATTATTTTTAATAAAAAATTAGGGATTTTTGGTTATTTTATTCCTTTAAATTATGCTGTTGTTTTGCTCGGTGTTATAGTTTTTATATTATCGTCAATACTTTCAATAAATAATCTCATTAAAGATATATCATTTTATAGATTAATAGATTTTAATTTTTTACAAATACTAAAGCAGGTTGAAATTGATTTATTATCTTTTTTCAGTTTATTTGGACTTTTAATTTTAACGTCATTTATTTTAACAGCAGTATTAGCTTTTGTTGGATTGAGAATCATTAATAAAGATATAAAAAAAAGACTAATTGGATATATAGGATTTTTACCTTTTTTTATTTTATATCAAGTTTTTTGGATATCATCAATATTTAACTTTATATTTAAGAGGGAATTTGAATGGAAGTAGATAAAAATATATTTTGGATAGCAGGAATAGTTACTTTATTTTTATTTGGGTTAATTTATTTTACAAGTGAAGTTTTAAACACTAGTCGAGAAGCTAAACTTAATACTTTAAGAGATGAAGTGATTAATGAAATTGAGAATATGAAAGCATTCACAGCAATTTCTGATTTGATTGGAGAATCTCAAAATTGTGAATTATTAGAAACACAATTAAATTATTTTGATAAATCTATCTGGGATCTAGGAAAAAAATTAGATTCTTACGAGTCAGTTTCAAAAAATATTTTTGATGATCCATTTTACAAAACTCAAAAAAAAAGATTTAACGTGAATCAAATTTTTTACCTTTCAGTTCATGAAAAGATGAAAAGGTCTTGTAATACAAGTTTGCCAGTAACAATAATTTATTTTTATGGGAATTCCAAAGAATGTAGTGATTGTGATGCACAATCTTTTGTCTTAACAGATATTAATAAAGACATAGATGAAGAAATATCCATTTTTTCTTTGGATGTGGATTTAGATGTAATGGCAATAGCAGTTCTTAAAGAATATCATAATGTGACAAATCTTCCTTGCACTGTGATTGAAGGAAAAACATATTGCGGAATTAAAGATCGAAAAGAAATTTTAAATTTAATATGTACAAAAACTAATTTGAGTGTTTGTTAAATTCCCAAATTTCGACCTCATAATCATAAATTTTAGTGAAATGTTTACTATTTTTTAATATCAATAAAATTCCTTGTTCTTCTGTTTCCCAAATTGAATTTTTCATTTCTTGATTTATCCAAATATACTTTATGTTGTTGTTTTCAAGAAAATTTATTATCTCTTCGAGATTTCTAGATTGAAATATTTTTGTATAATAATTTATTCTACTTTTATCAGAATATAAATAATAATTTGTATCTGAATAAACATCAAAATTACTTATACTATGAATAAAATGTCCAAATTTGTAATCCGATAGAACTTTACCGGGTGCTAAATTAGATAACCATTTTAAGCTAATATATTCAGATTCAAAAGGTCCAGAGTCAGAAATTTTCTTTATATATGACCCTGAAGTGAAAATTAGCCCACACATAATTAAAATTATTACATAATTTTTTAGATTTTCAGAAGACCATTTTCGTTTGTAAATATAATATAATGCAAATCCTCCATAAAGTGAAATAAAAATATTTAGAAAAATCAAAGTGTCTTTGTCAAATAATGACATAAAAAAAAGACTAACCATACAAAAATAAAAGATCCTATGTTTAGCTTTTTGTTTCCAAGATAAAAGGATTCCAATAGAGAATAAAATCAGCGAGAAAACACCAAAACCTATTTGTGCACCAAAATCTGAAATAAAGTCTGTAATTATTAAATGTAAATTTAAATAAGTGTTGTAATTATTAAATGTAGTAAATAATCCAATTAAAAAAACAATACTAATATATGGAAAAAAGCTATTTTTCACCATATTTCTTTCTAGAAAAATTGTTAAAATAATTAGTATTAAAAATACATAATTTTGATTTACCCAAAAAGCGCCAAGAAAAACAAAAACACTGAAAAAATGTTTTTCTTTTAAGATTAAAAAAACACTTAGTAATATAAGAGTTAATGAAAAATAAATATTATTTAATGTGCCATGAACAAAAATAAAAATAGGAGACATAATAAATAAAAGCAATACAAAAAACCTTTCAGAATCATTTTTTAAAATTTGTCTTAAAATTAAATATAGAATTAAAATGTTAAGTATACTTACAATAAAAGGAAGTATTACACTAAAATCTTTATAGAGATATTGATCATAAATTGGTAAAAGACTTGTTTTTAGAAATCGAAATATATGAAACAATGAAAGAAGAACAGTAGAAACTATAAGTATTAACAGAATTTTTTTAACTTCTTTTCTTTTCATTCTTCACATCTCTTAAAAACTTTTATTTCTTCATTATATATTAATTCAAAACAAGGGTCACTAAAAAAAATGGTGTCTTGTATTTTTATGTTTAATGAAGATAATTTATCAGACAAAATAATATAATCTGTATTATAATCATTTAAAAAGTTTAAAATTTTTGTTTTGAATGGTGAATTATATACGCCCGTAATTTCTATGGTTCTTTTTTGATAATCAACTAATAGTGTTTGAGAATCTGCAATGTTTTTTCTTTTTGATAAATATGTTATTAGATGTCCTTCAATAGGAACACTCAATATTGTTGAATTAATTTCTGTGTTTTCTTTGAGCCATTCAAAACCTTCTAAATATCTATCTGAAAAGACTTCTTCATGAAGAAAAAAACTTGGAGCTATTTGAGAAAAAACTAGCAGAGCATATAAAGATCCCATAATTAGAGTTGAATATTTACTCATTTTTGATGAAGATAGATAAGAATTAAAATCTTTGATTGTCTGTCCCATAAGGAGAACTAAATATACTCCAACAAAAATTAAGGTATTTTTTGGCACTAATTTTAACCATATAAATAAAATATTTGATAAAAATAAACTAATAACTAATACCATAAATATACTTTTCTTTTTAGACGAATAGATATAAACAGAATATAAACCTAGCAAAATTAAAGGTACACCAATTAGATTTATTGATTCTAGAGATAATTTAATATTATGAAATAGAATAACAAAACCATGTGTTTGAAATGCTTCTTTAAAGATGATAAAACTAACCCATAAAAAAAATAGCAAAAAAAAAGAAGCATATTCAAAATGAATTTTTTCAATTTTTTTATTTTCAAAATAACTATAAACAATATAGCTAATGAGTCCTACAATTAGAACTAGTGATGCTGAAGAACTTAATATAAATACAATAGTGAGCGGGATTAAATAATTTAATTTATTTTCATCAAGTTCTAAGAAAAGCCATAAGATCAGAAAAGCAGCAGGAGTTATAATGGAATAGGGATTTAGTCTATTTAAAGTTTCATTTATGTAAATTGGTAAACTACTTGCAACAACACTACAAAATAAAGCAATTCTACGGTTTTTAATTACTTTTGCACTAATCAAATATGCTGAAAAAATTAAACTTGATGCAAAGAAGTTGTTTATAATTTTTAAAAAAATAATGGAAGGAAATAGTTTATACATAAACCCCATTAAGTAATAATACAAAGGCATAATAATAAATGTTCGACCACCATAACTTAAAGTGTCTTGATGAAGAGGTTTTCCATGGGTTGAAATATGCTCAATTTGCCTCATAACAAAATAAGAGTTATCATCACTAAAATTACTAGATTTGGTTGAGATTAATGATCTACTTATTATAAAAGTTAAAAAGAGTAATATAAGTATCCAATGTCTTTGTTTTAACTTCATTATAAATAAATAATAAAACTGGTTTTTTATACTTTTGGAAATCCTTATAAATTGTTTTATATTTGAAAACACAATGAAATGTCCTGTTTGCAAAGAAAAAACTAATAAAAAATTCTTAGTTGAAACTTCTGAAGCTAATTCTAAAAATTTAAATCAAGCATATAAATGTGAGAATTGTAATTTAATTTTTCTTGAAAATTATAAAGAAGATAGAAAACACATATATGGGGAAAATTATATGGTTTGGGGACAAGAGTTTAAAAAAAATGAAAAGCAAATAATCTTAAGCAAAAGAGAATCTTTTAGTTTACAATTATCATTTCTTAAAACATATATTAAACCACAAGGAAAAAAATTACTTGATATTGGAACTGGCAAAGGTTATCTATTGGATGTTGCAAAAAAACAAGGGTATAATTGTTATGGTTTAGATATATCTAAATATGCAACAAAAATAGCTAAGAAAAATCATAAAAAAATATTTACAGGTGATTTATTCAGTGCTAAATATAAATCAAATTATTTTGATGTTATAACAGCAACAGATCTTCTAGAACATATTGAAAACCCACACGAATTTGTTAAAGAGGTTAGAAGAATATTAAAACCAGGCGGATATTTTTTTGTAATAACTCCAAACACAGATTCATTTACTAGAAAAATTTTAGGGAAAAAATGGTATCAGTATAAGTATGAACACATAATTTATTATAACAAATCTTCAATAAAAGAACTTTTTGAAAAATATGATTTTAAAATTCAAGAAATTTCTCTTAATAAGAAAAGGTTTAATTTTGCATATTATTCAGTATATTTTAGAAAATATTCTTTACTTGGGTTAGAAAAAATATTTTTGTTTTTTTATGATTTTTTACCTCAAAAAATCAAAACAAGCTATTTTAATAATTTTTTAACAGGAGAATTACTTTTAATTGCAAAAAAATAACCCCAAGTAATTAGATTAACAAGTGTTGTGACAATTAAAAAAGTAGTTTTATTTAATGGTATTTTAAACCATAAATCAAATAAAACATAAATTGAAGCATAACAAATTCCAGCAATATTGTTTAATAAATATTGTCCTGGTAAAGAAATCTCTATTTTTGAAATTAATGGAACAAAAGGTAAATATATAAAATAAAAATAAACAAAACTAAATTTTAAGGTTAGTGCCAAATTTTTTAGAGCAAGAGCTATTATAAATATTGTTACAAAGCTAAAAGACATAAGTCTAATTTCTTTTGATAATAAGGTATCCGTTTTTTTCATAGGCTCCACTAAAATTATGATTGTTAATAAATTGGTAAATAAAAAATCTATTTATTTGTGCGATTTGAGGTGTAATGTCTTGGAACACCACATAATCAAAGTCTGTTAAATGAATTGTACTATTAGGTTCTTCATATGTTTCATACTTGAAAGGGGTTACTTCATATTTATTCCCCCATCTAAGGGTGTTTCCACCCCAACTACCCTCAAAAATAGTGGGAGTGATATTGGTTGTTGCAACTTTATTTATAGTATCTTGATATTGTTGCATATTAAGTATTGCAGTAATTCGTTTAGTATAAATAAATTCAGTTTGAAATACACTACCAAAGAACAACACTTTAGATTCTTTAGGTGTGTTGGCATGAATCCATTGATATGCTTCCCATTCATGAATTGGGATGTGTTCTCCTTGCATTCTATCTACTAAATTATTATAACTTGGAAGAGCAAAACTAATTGCAAGTAAAAATATTCCTAAAATGGCAAAATTTTCAATCTTTTTTGATTTTAATTTAGAAAGTCCAAAATACAAAATATATCCAATTGTTGGAAGAATCATAAAATATTGTAATGCTCTAGTTCTTCCTGATAAATAAAATGGATCTTGAACAAAAGGAGGTAATAAATAAATAATTGCAAAATAATATATTTGAGAAAAAATAAGGAGTTTATATTTTTTAAAATTAATTAATTGTTGAAGTACGCCAATAGTAAAAATAATGACTAATACAGTAGGAAGTAAAAAAAAATCAGGGTGAGGTAGACCACCTAAATAACTTCTCTGAAATAATTCTCGAAATCCAAAAAAACCAAATTTGTATTGTTTACCTCCAACACTACTCCATACAAATAAAATTCTAGGAAGTAAAATTAAGAGCATGAACGCTGGGATTCCTGCAAAAGCAATAGACTCTTTAAATAATTGTTTTAATTTAAATTTCTTTTTTACGTATGATCTTTTTAAAATATCTATTCCAATAAATATACAAGGGATTAAAAGAAGACCTAAATCCATAGAATGTAAAAGCAATAGACTTGAGATACAAATTCCTAAAAAAATTAGAGACCATAATTCTCTTTTCTTGAAATATCTAATGAATAACCACATAAATAATTGAATGAATAAATAACCACTTAGTTGAGGCCATAATCCAATATATAATGGATATAACCAAACACTAGCAGAAAGAGGAATAACAGATAGGGAGCTTGCAATAATTGCTGCTTTTTCGTTAAATACTTCTTTAGTGATTAAATATGATAATATGATTGATAAACCTTGAGCAATACAGATCATTAAATATAGCGTTACCCATGCAGGTAAACTAGAAAATAAAGACAAAATAGCAGCATTAAAATAAAATAGTGGAGGAACTAGATTTGCAGCTTTTTCTTGACCTAATGAAATATAATAAGGTAGGTAGTTCCATTGCTCAGTATCTTTTATACTTTCTACAGCAATTGCATGGTAAAATGGATCTGCAGCTTTGATGTTTCCTGGATGAGTTAAAGGAATTTTATTAATATTAATTGCAGCAATTGTTGCAATAATTAAAAATATTAAAGGAATATATTCAGGTTTGATATTAAATTTTAATGCCTTATCCCCCATAGATCAGAAAAAACAAAGAATCAATATAAAGTTTTAGTTTTTAAAAATTATTTTTTGAATTTAGTTTTTAAAATAAAAAATAAATTATTTTTAATATAATTCCAACCCATAAATTTAGATGATCCTTTTTTTCTATCGATAAAAATAAGAGGATATTCTTTAATCTTGAAACCTTTTTTTATTGCTTTATATAAAAAACCTACTTGAAAAGTATACCCTAAAAACATATCTTCATTTAATTCAAGTTTAAGTTTATTATACACTTTAGATTTTATGACTCTGTATCCAGTTGTCCAATCATTAATTTTCCAAGAGAAAAAAAATCTAAATACTAAATTTCCAACATAACTAACAAATTTTCTATGAAATGCCCAATCTTTAGGAATGGAACCACCTTTAATATAACGAGATCCTAGAATTAAATCATGAGTTTTTGTATAATTTATCATATTTGGTAAAATTTTTGTATCATGGCTAAGGTCTGCATCCATTTCAACTAAGACCTTTGCATTTAGTTGATTTATAGCGTAGTCCATGCCAACCATGTAAGCTTTCCCTAATCCTTTTTTTTCTTCATTAATTAAAAGATGTAAATTTTTATTTTTTTTAATTATCTTTTTTACAATTTTCGAAGTCCCGTCTGGTGAACTATCATCAACAACAAGAATATTAAGATCTTTAAGATTTAAGCAAAACACATTTTTAATTACTTTAGAAATATTACTTGCTTCATTATATGTAGGAATAATAACAACTATCATATTTCAACCACAATTTTTTTTGATTTTTCATCAATAGATTTTATTATTTTATGATTTTTTAATTTTTCTTTTATAGACTTCATAGAATGATTTTTTTTAATTAAATTAAATTCATCAAGCAATTTTTCAAGCATTTGATAATTTTCATATAATACCTCAGCTTTTTTTTGGTTTTCTTTTATAGAAATCTTAAGTCCTTTTATTCTTGCTTTTTGTTCTCTGATAATTTTATTTATTTTTTCTTTCTTTTTTTCAACTTTTGATACCACAATTTCTTGTTTATCATTATGACTTTTTTCAGTTAGTAATTCGTCTAAAGCTTGGTTAAATGAATCATGTGTTTTTTTTGATTTTTCAATTTCAATTGGGGATAATTTTTTTCCATAATATGCTTTAGGGAGTGTTTCTTTAATTTCGTCTATTGTTTTTTGAATTCTTTTGATTTCTTTAATATTTAAACTAGTTTTTTCTTTATCAATTTTAGATTTTGATAGAATATATTCAGAATATTTTCCACCTAGACCTAATTCAGTAGCTAGTGTTATAACAACAGAAGATTTTTCAGATTTACTAAATAAATCAACAAGGTTTTTTTCGCTTAAATCTAAAAAATTGTATTCTTTTTTAGGAAATTCATATTCTCCGTTAGGTCTAACAACTCTAGAACCAAAACCTTTGTAGGTTTTTGCCATAACAATTTTATTATTTTTACATAAAACAACATTTCCCGGACTAAATAATTCAAAATATAAATCTAATTCATCTAAACTAAGTTTAATAATTCTTTCAAAATCAATTTGTTCAATTTTTCTAATTCTAGTATTTTTAAGATGTTTTCTAATATTTATTCCAAAATTTCCAGATTCAAAATCACCTTTATATTTTGTTAAAAAAATAGTGGAAGGTAGGATTATTTTTAAGAAATGTTTTCCTTTACCAGGTAGATGCAATTGAAATAATATTTCCTTATTATCATTAAAAACTTTATCAATCTTCGCATTTTTAATTATTTGTAATTCTTTTAATAAAAAATACAAGTCAAGACTAGTAAGTTCCATAAAATAATAGAAGAAGTAGTGATATTTAAGCATGTTGGAAACATTTATAATTACATAAAAAAGCATTAAAATAAATGATTTCAATTATAATTCCTACATTAAATGAGGAAAAAAACATTTCAAGAGTTATATCTCAATTTTCAAAAATAAAAAACTTAGAAATAATTATTGCAGATGGATCTAGTGATGATGATACTATAAAAATAGCAAAAAAACTTGGGGCTAAAGTGTTTTTAAATAAAAGAAAAACACAAAACATAGGGAAAAATAGAAATTTGGGAGCAACACATGCAAAAGGAAATATTCTGATTTTTTGTGATGCAGACACACAATTTAAAAATGCAAAAAAAGCAATTTTAAATATCGAATCTAAATTTAGTTCTAATAATCTCTTAGCTGGAGTGCCTAGATTAGAAATTTTTCCTAAAGAAAAAAAAATTCAAGATTTTTTTTTCCATTCTATATTTAGTTTTATACTAAAAACAAGTTTTAAAACAAAAATCCCTCTTGCATCGGGGCAGTGCCAAATTATTAGAAAAAAAATATTTAGACAAATGAAAGGTTATAATTCTAAGATGGCAGTAAACGAAGATGCAGAGATATTTGAAAGAATTTCAAAAAAAGGACAGGTTAAATATTTTAATGATATTATAGTTTATGAATCTCCAAGAAGGTATAGGAAAAAAGGTTATATCTATTTAGGTGTTTTAGTATTAATTACAAATTTTTTTAGAAAAATATTCAAAAAAGAAATAATAAAAGAATGGCAAAGAGTTGAATAATTATTTTACTGTAACAGATTTTGCCAAATTTCTAGGTTTATCAATTGGTAATTTTAGTTCTCTAGCTAAATAATAAGTTAATAATTGACCAACGATTGAAGCAAGTATACCAAATTTTCCATCATTACTAGTTGAGATCATGATATCACCTTTAAGTTTATTACTAATTGAAATAACATTAGCTCCTCTTGCAGCAACTTCTTTTAAATTACTTCTCATATCATAGTCATTTTCATTTAAAAGGCCAATTACAGGAGTTCCTTTTTCAATTAATGCAATTGTGCCATGTTTAAGTTCTCCACCCATCATACCTTCTGCATGAATATAGCTAATTTCTTTGATTTTTAATGCAATTTCTCTAGCTACAGGATAACTAAGTCCTCTACCTAAGACATAAAGATGTTTTTGTTTGAAAAGAGTTTTTGCTATTTCTTTGATTGTTTCTTTCATAGTAAATACTTCCTCAATTCTTTGAGGTAAATTTTCAAGATTTACATTGTATCCAAATTCTTTAGCAATAGCGAGCATTAGAGTAACTTGATTTACAAAGCTTTTTGTAGCAGCAACGCATATTTCTTGACCTGCGAAAATATTAAGAGAAATTTCACTTATTCTTTGAATAGTTGAATAAGGAACATTAACAATACTTGCAATTTTTGCACCATGTTTTGTTGCATATTTGAGAGCCTCAATAACATCCATTGTTTCTCCACTTTGAGATATTGGAATTACTAATGTGTCTTTATCTACACCAATAAAATGTTCAAATTCGCTTGCAATAATTGTTTGAGCTTCAATTCCACATTTGTGTAAATAATAAACTCCAAGTAATGAGGCATGATAACTGGTGCCTGCAGCAACAAAAGTAACTTTTTTTGCCTTTCTCATTAGATCAATAAATTTTTCAAAATTAATTTTTTGTTCTGTTTTTAAAGAGAATAAAAGTCTTTTTACAACGATAGGTTCTTCCATAATTTCTTTCATCATAAAATGGTCATAATTTTGTAGGGTTGATTCCTCTTGTTCCCATTTGAATGTTTGAACTTCTTTTTGAATTTTTTGACCTTTTTTATCATAAAATTGAAAATGATCTGTACCAATTTCTGCAAATTCATTATTTTCAAAAAAAATCGCCATATTTGTTATATCTGAAAAAGCATAAATATCTGAAGCAACATAATTTGTATTTGTTCCTACACCTAAAACTAATGGTGAATCTCTACGAAGAGCATAGATATTTTCATTTCCTTCAACCATAATTACTAAAGCAAACTCACCTTCAATATCATTAAGAAAATCAATACATGCTTCTTTTATCGTCTTTGTTTTTAATTTTTCTTCAAAATAATGTGCTGTAGTTTCACTATCAGTTTCACTCGTAAATTCATGTCCTTTTTTAATTAATTTCTCACGAAGTTCCTCATAATTTTTTATTATTCCGTTGTGAGCTATAGTTACTTTTTTTTTTGTAGACTGATGTGGGTGAGCATTAAATTTTGTGACTCCTCCATGTGTAGCCCAACGAGTATGTAATATAATTCTACTAGATTTATCATCTGTATTTGGAATCTTGATGTGACCTACTTGATTAAATAAAATAGTTCCATCATAATAACCAAAACTATCATATCCTCTATATTCAAGTCTTTTTAATCTTTTGACAGCGTCTTTAATATAAAATTCTTCATTTGAATTAATTCCTATTATACCACACATTTTTGTAATTCCTCGTATCTATTGATTCTAATTTTTTCTAAAATTTGTTTTTTTTCTTTTTTGAATTCATCATCATAATTAATTGTAAAAGAAGGATATTTTGAATTATCAGGATTTCTTAAAATATATAATCCTAAGATTCCAGGACTAGAATTTAATTCAATTAAATATATTTTGCCTGTTTTATCAATTATGTAATCAATTCCAACTTCTTTAAATGAAAGAAGAGAAATTATTTTCTTAGTTAATTCTAATAATTCATTATATATATTTTTTTTTGGATAAACCAAATTTAACAATTTCTCACAATCTTCAACACGTCCGTTGTTTGCTATATTACAAACAATTTTTTTTGATATTCTAGCATAAGTACAAATAATTTGCTCGTTTAAATTTTGAACATAAACTCGGATATCAAAATAATAATTTTCAAAACCATTATCAATAAACTCTTGAATAAGATAATTCTCTAATTTGGGAATAGGATCTTTTTTTTTTAAAATAAAAATTCCTTCGCCTTTTTTTAAAAATCTAGGTTTTAATATTACTCTATCATGAACTTTGAAAAAAATTTTTAAGTTTTTTTTTGAAAACAAAGAGGTTTTTGGTTGATTAATATTTTTTAAATGATTATATGGTTTTAATTTATCTTTACAAAATTCATTAAATTCTTTTGAATTAAATCCTGAACTTATATGGTAATTTGGAATCATTGTATATCTCTATTAACAACTTCGCCAGGCAAGGTTGTTTTGTTAGGCCAAATTTTTCTTCCTGGATTAATTGATGTGTTAATTCCAGTATGAACTCCATCAGCTAAAATTGCACCTAGTTTTCTGCGCAAAGTATCAACTAATTCTCCTTTTACAAAAGATTTGACATTTAGATTATCATGTCTAAGATTAGCAATTTTAGTGCCAGCACCAAAATTAACATTTTCACCAACAATTGAATCACCAACATAACTAAGGTGAGCAATACAAGTGTTGTTTCCAATAATTGAATTTTTTATTTCAACAGCATTTCCAATATTGCAATTACTTCCGATGCTCGTATTTTGTCTTAAATAACAATTTGGACCAATTTTACAATTATCTCCAATAACAACAGGACCTTCAATATAAGAACCAGATTTAACTATTGTGTTTTTTCCAATAATTACATTTCCTTTTACTGTGGCTCCTTTTTCAATGATACCTCTATTTTTTGATTTTAAATTATTAATAAAAAATTCATTAGCATCAAGTAGATTCCAAGGATAGGTTATTGGAAACCAATAATCTTCAACTAATTCATAGTTTACTTTTTTTCCTAAATTTGAAAGTAATTTAATATAATCAGTTACTTCATATTCTTTTCTAGGAGATTTTTTTAAATGTAATTCAAATATTTTATCGTTAAAAATATAAAGTCCTATATTTGCAATACCTTTTTTTTTTTGCGGTTTTTCTTTGATTTCAATTATATTATTGTCTTTAATAACTAATTCACCAAATCTGTGGAGTTCATTTACTTTTTTACCTAAAACACAAAATTCATGTTTAAAACATCTTTCAATATCTTTTTTTGAAAAATAATCATCGCCATTCATAACAATAAATTTATTTTTTAAAAATTCTTTAGCACAAATAAGTGCACCACCAGTACCATTTAGTTCTTTTTGTTCAATATACCTAAGTTTTAACGACATAAATGAGTTTCCAAATTTTTCAATTATTTGTTCTTTTTTATATCCAACAATAATTATAACTTCATTTACAATTCCGTCTAATTGTTCTAAATTATGTTTTAGAACTGATTTTCCTAAGATCTCTAGAAGTGGTTTAGGTTTTGTAAGAGTTAAAGGATATGTTCTAGTAGATTTTCCAGCAGCAAAAATTACAGCTTGCATTTTAATTAACCTCTTTTTTTATTTCTGTAGCAATATCATTTGCTATTTTTTTAATTAGTTCTTTATTTTTTCCTTCAACCATAATTCTACAAACATTTTCAGTTCCAGAATATCGTACTAAAAGACGACCATTTTCTTTAAGAATGTTATTTGCATTTTTTATAGCTTTTTGAACATTGCTTAGTTTTGATAATGGAGTTTTTTTTGTTACATTAACACTAATTAATTCTTGTGGAAATTTTTCTAATGAAGATAATTCTGATAATTTTTTGTTTTGTTCTTTTATAATTTTTAGAACTTGGAGGCCTGCAATTAATCCGTCTCCAGTTGAATTATAGTCTGAGACAATAATATGGCCTGAGTATTCTCCACCTAAATTATAATCATGTTTAAGCATTTCCTCAATAACATAACGATCGCCATTTAGAACCTTTACAAATTTTCCACCATTACTCTCGATTAGTTTTTTAAACGCTAGATTAGTATATTCAGTCATTACAACAGTTTTATTTTTTAATTTTCCTTTTTTTAAATAATCAATTGCAATAATGGCTGTTATGTCATCTCCATCTAAAATTTTACCTTTTTCATCAACCATGTAAATTCTATCGGCGTCTCCGTCCAAAGTAAGTCCTAGGTCTGCATTATGTCCTAGAACAGCAGTTTTTAGTACATTAGGGTGCAAAGCACCAGAATCTAGATTTATATTTAATCCATTTGGGTTATTATTGATAACTATTAACTCTGCACCAAGTTCTCTTAGTATTTGTGGAGCAACTTTGTAAGCAGCACCATTAGCACAATCTAACACAATTTTTAATCCTTTTAATTTTGTATTTTGTATTGAAGATTTAACAAATTCAATATATCTTCCTTGTGCATCATCAATCCTTTTTGCTTTTCCAATACCTTCACCAGTAATATGGTCTGTGCTAAGTGGATTATTTAAAACTAAATTCTCAATTTTTTCTTCAATTTCATCAGGAAGTTTTAGTCCTTTAGAGTCGAAAAATTTTATTCCATTATGTGAATAAGGATTGTGAGACGCGCTAACCATAATTCCAGCATCAGCAGCAAAACTTCTAACTAAATGGGCAACTCCTGGAGTTGGTACGGGTCCAACTAATAAAACATCTGCACCCATTGAAGTTAATCCTGCGGTCAATGCATTTTCTAACATATAGCAAGACCTTCTTGTATCTTTACCTATTAAAAAAAGAGGTTTATTTTTATTTTTTGAAAGAACAATTGCAGCAGCCTTACCTAATTTTAAAGCAACTTCAGCAGTTATTGGGTAAACATTTGCAAGTCCTCTAACACCATCAGTACCAAATAATTTCATAACAACTAAGTTCTACTTATCATTTAAAAACTTAATTAATAATGAATTTATAGTATAATTGCTTTTATCGTCTATAAAGCAAAATTACATAATAAGATTATATTATAAAAAACTATATAAATATTATAACTTTTCTTATAGTAATGAAAACTTATGTTTTAAAAGAAGAAAATAATAAATTAAGTTATAGCGAAGCAGCTTTAGTAGATAATCCCTCATCTCTCAAAATAATTGATCATCCAACACGACTTAGAATTCTAAATTTATTAGCAAAAAAACCAATGTATCCTGCACAAATAGCAAAAGAACTCAAAATGCATGAACAAAAAGTGTATTATCATATAAAACAAATGACCAATTCAGGATTGTTAGAAATTGTAGAAAGAGAAGAAATAAGAGGTACAGTTGCAAAAAAATTAGCTCCTAAATATTTGAATTTTGTATTTTCTCTTTCAAAAAATTGGAAAAAATTAGATGGACTTATAGAGAAAAAAGATCCTTTAATTGAAACTTTTTTAACTCCTTTTGTAAAAGATAATGATTTGAATGCAAAAATTGTTGTAGGTAGTCCTGATCCGCATGGACCACATAAAGCACGAGCAAGAGATGGGCACTATGCAATAGATTTAGCTCTTTTTTTAGGACAATATTTAGTTGCAAGTGAATTTTCAACAAAACTTGATGTAGATATTGATCTAAAACAATCAAAAAATTTAATTTTAGTTGGAGGTCCTGTAACGAATTTAGTTGTTGGAAAAATTAATGATTTTCTTCCTGCAAAATTTTCTGAGAAAAGACCTTGGGGCATAGTTACAAAAAAACAAACATACACTGAAGAAAGCATAGGTATGATTTCAAAAGTGCCAAATCCTTATAGTCCAGAACACTTTATTTTAGTTATTGCAGGAATTAGGTTTATAGGAACAAAATCTGCTGTATTAGCTTTAACAAAATTTACTAAACAAACAATCCATAGATTTACAGGTCAAAAAGAGTTCCATGCAATTGTTCAAGGATTTGATTTAGATGGAGATGGAAAAATAGATAGCATAGAGGTATTAGAATGAAAGAAATAATTTTAGCATCAAAATCACCAAGAAGAAAAAGACTTCTCTCAACAATTCTAGGAACTAACTTTAAAGTTCATGTTAGTAAATATGTTGAAGATAATGGATTAGATTTATCACCTGAAGAAATTGCTAAAAAACATTCAATTGGTAAAGCAAAAGATGTGGCAAAACATTATAATTCAGGCGTTATTATTGCCGGTGACGCATTTGTTGTTTTAAATAATGAAGTTTTAGGAAAACCCAAAGATGAAAAAGACGCGTTTTTAATGCTTAAAAAACAATCAGGAAAATGGATAAGTGTTATTGGAGGACTTTGTGTTTTAGATTTAAATGAAAATAAAGAATATTTTGAACTTGTAACAACAAATGTTAAAATCGCTATACTTACAGATGATGAAATTTTATCATATATTAAAACAAAAGATCCAATGGATAAAGCAGGAAGTTTTGGTATGATGGACTTAGGAACTGTAATAGTTGAAGAAGTTCAAGGTTGTTTTTCAAATGTTGTTGGATTACCTTTGCCAGCATTACACAAAATTTTTCGAGAAATAGGGATTAAGATTTTTGATTATTAATTTTGATTACTACTTGTAATGTAAGCACCACTTAGTGCAAATATACTACCGATTATAAAACTTAATGAAATTGTTTCTCCTAGTAAAAAAAAAGCTGATATGAAACTAAAAATGGGTTGTAAATATAGTACAAGGGACGCAGTAACAGGACCTGCTGTTTTTATTACATTAAGATAAAGGAAGTGGTAGAGGCTTGTGCCAATTATACCAACATATAACAAAGCAATAATTGTTTTATTTGTTATATTAGAAATAAAATCTAGATTATTAATTTCAAAAGGCATAATAAATATTTGAATTGATAAAATAAAAAAAGTTAGATAAGTCATGACAGTAAGGGAAGAATTTTTTTTCTGAATTTTTTTTGAAGTGATTGTATAAACTGAGTAAGATAATACTGCAAATGAAACAATAATGTTTCCTAATAAACTTCCGGAAGACATTTGATTTTTTTGAATTGCAGGTGCAATAATTATTATTAATACACCTACAAAACCAATAACAACACCGAGTATTCTTTTTTTAGTTAGTTTTGTTTTTAAGAAAAAATGAGCAAATACTGCAGTAATTATTGGAACAACAGAATAAAGCATTTGACTCATGACTGGACTTGTTCTATGAATTCCTAAAGACGCGAAAAGTATGTTCAAATATCCAAATATGGCAACAAATAAAAATTGTTTTTTTCCAATTAATTTTTCTTTTTTATATAAAAATAGAGGAACTAAAATTATAGCGGCAATTATGAATCTTAAAAAAATAAAGGTTTGTGGAGGAATAACTTCCATTGTTATTTTCATAAATACAGGAAGAGCACCTCCTAAAAACGCAACAAAAAGAACCATAATTAAACTATTCATCAGTTTTCACTACCTTAATTTTATGTCCTTTTTCCAAAGCTTCAATTCTACAAGTATCAAAAATTTCAGCATCTAGGTTTTCTCGAATTTTTTCTTCTGAATAATTTCTTTCTTCTAATCTTTTTTTGAGTATAGGTAATGAGCATTTCGTTATATAACAAATATCAACAACATCTGAAGGTAGATAATGTGACATATGTGAATCAATGACAATATTTTTTTTCTCACTAATTAATTTTAACAGAATTTTATTCAATTTTTCAACATCAATAATTTTTGTATTCCTTTTTTTATCGAAACCTTCAGAAAGATTATTTTGTTCAATTATTTTTTTAACATCAATATATTCAAGATTTTTTTCTTTTGCAATTTTTTTTGCAAATGTGGTTTTACCTGTTCCTGGAGTACCTGAAATTATTATAATCATGGAGCACAGGAATATAAAAAACTATATAAATGTGATAATAATTAAAAGAAGTATAGGTAATAAAACACGTTTGTTTTATTGGCACGCTAAAAATTTGTAATTTTTATCGTATTTGGAGGGATTTATAATGCTTAAGATGAAAAGAGTTTCAGAATGTTATGATATGAAAGTTTTCACAGATGAAGGAGACTATTTTGGAGATATTGAGGAGATTATTATAGCTACAAACAAAATTGGTGGATGGAGAGTTAAAGCTACAAGAAATTCATTTTTAACACAAGTTTTAGGAAGTGCAAAAGGAGTCGTTGTTCCTCATCAACTTGTTAAAAGTGTTGGTGATATTATGATTATAAATAAATCAGCAGTTCCGTCTTATAATCCAGAAGACGAGTAATTTTTTTTTCTTAATAATTTTTAAATACTAGATTTTATAGAATAAAAACTTGCCTTTTTGACGGTAACGTGAGGTAACAAAACTTTGTTGGACACAGTCCTTGTAAATAAGTAGAGCCCCATTGTTCCCAAAAAAGGCAAGTAAAGCGTAAGTAAAGCTCTAAATTTATAAATCTTATTGTTATCTTGAAAATTAATGAAGAGTTTAGAAAAATTTAAAATTTACAAGAATGTTTTTGATGGTTTTACCCTTAGAACATTGTTTAAGTTAAGTACAGAAGGACATTTTGATGAACTTTTAAGTCCAGTAATGATTGGAAAAGAATCAAATGTATTCTTAGCAAGTTCAAATCATGATGAGGAAACAGTGGTCATAGTTAAAATCTATAGACTCCATTCATGTAATTTTAATAAAATGCATTCTTACATTAAAACAGATCCTAGATTTGAACAAATTAAAAACCAAAAACGTCAAGTTATTTTTAAATGGGTACAAAGAGAATATAGAAATTTATTAATTGCTAGAGAGAAAATTAATGTTCCTAGTGTCATAACATTCATGAACAATGTTTTAGTAATGGAATCTATTGGAAACAATGTTCCTGCTCCTCAATTAAAGGATTCAGTTCCAAAAAATCTCAAAGAATTTTCAGATAAAATTATTGATTCAGTTTCAAATCTTGCGAAATTAGGCTTAGTACATGGAGATTTATCAGAATTTAATATTCTTAATTTTAAAGAAAAACCTTTTTTTATTGATTTTTCTCAAGGTACATCGACAAAAGATTACCATGCATTAGAATATTTAGAAAGGGACCTGAAAAATCTTGAGAGATTTTTTAAAAAATATAAATTAAAAGTAAATAGTAAAGAGATATTTGAAAAAATAAAAAAAGAAATTATTATATAACAACGATCTTTACAAAATAAAAGGTGATTTCATGGTAGAACAAAATACTTCTAAAGATGAACAAATTGGATTTCATAAAGGTGCTCTTTCAACACTTGCAAAAGAAAGACAAGAATTAATGAAATTAGTTGGAATAGTAGAACAATTAATGCAAATGCATGTTTCAGCACTAAAAGAATTAGGCGTAGATTTGCAGGATTTAGCTGATAAAGCAAGTAAAGAGCAAAAAAAACCTATTGAAGATTTAGTTGATAAAGAAAGCAGAAAAGTATGAAGTTCTTTATCTACGGCCATGAAAATTTATTGGCAACACATAACACCACATTAGAGTTCACAAAAGACTCTTATTTAACAAAAAACGGAGATTGTATTGTTGGAATAAGAGCTGATTTTTCTTATGACGAACTTATGAAACTTAAAGGACAAGATACAATAAAAATAATAATCTCTATAGATGAAATAAAAGAAGAGATAATTTCAAAAGTGAATAAATATTTTGATCATAAAGAAGAAATTGTAATTAGATTATCAGATTTTTTATCAGATAGAACATTAGGGATTAAAGCAAATAAAGCAGCTATAAACCTTAATAGAGATTTAATTGAAAAACTTAAGGATCCAAAAGCAAAAGCACAAGTTGAAATAATATGAAAAAAGCAATTAAAAAAAAAGAAGTTAAGGAATTAATTAAAACACTATTTGAATTATATGATTTAGAATTCTCCAAAAAAGATAAATTTGAGTTAGATGATAATGTGGTTTTGATTAATAGTGAGTCAAAATTTTTTTATTATGAAAAAAAGCTTGTTCCTACTCTTAGATTTATTTTAAAAAATAGTCTTTTAAAGACAATTACAGTTGATATGGGGGCAGTACCTTATGCAGCTAAAGGTGTTGATATGATGCGTCCAGGAATAACTGAATTTGATGAGGAAATAGAAAAAAATGAATTTATTGTAATCGTTGATGAAACACATAAAAAACCTATAGCAATAGGATTAACTCTTTTTTCTGGGCAAGAAATTAAAGATATGAAAACAGGGAAAATTGTAAAAAATATTCATTATGTAGGCGACAATATTTGGAATTCTGCTTAGATTTACTACATAGTAGTAACGTTCAATAAAATATTTAAATAACTATTTTTTCCTTTAGTTATGTCGCCGGAAACGATGAAGGATACAATCCTTGCAGCAAGAACCCTTTATGATGATGTTGAAGACTCTAAATTGGTTCAATTCTTAAAAGGAAACGACTCTCTTCGTTCTGTTTCTATTGATGATTTTTTAAATATAGTTCCTATTCCAATAAATCATCGGCAAAGATATGGGCTTCAAAGTAATGGCGAAGTATTAGAAGAACAAGATTTAATTGAAGCTTCTAATGATCCAATATATTATGCTTTTTTTGAAGATTTAATTGTTAAAGAACTAGAAGGATTGTTTCCAGGAATTTTTAATGAAAATACTGGTGAAAGAAGTGAAAAAAGAGTAGAAATATATCGAAGATTATTTTTAAGAAATTTAGGTACCTTTTCAAAGAGTTATTCATCAACTTTCGAGGAATTTAAAGATAATTTAAGAACAAGAAAATTTGAAAAAAACAAGTTTGGAAGATTAGTATATGCTTTTTCTCATCCAATTAAAGGAGAACTTCTTCTTCCTAAAGATGCACCTTATGAAGTAGATTTAGCATATTTAGGTCATGATAGTGTAGAAGATTCTCATAGACATAAAGCTCTTCAAGCATGGCTATCTATGGAAGAATTAACATCTAATCAAGAAGAAATGTTAGAGGGAATGGGTGTTGAATTAACAAGTTATCAAGAGTTAAGAAAGATTAGAGATGTTAGATTTGATGAAATTCTATCAAATTATATAAAACCAGGCTCAAAAGAATTATATGCTATACAAAGATTGCGAGAAAGAGCAGCATTATCTGAAGAAGATGAATGAATTGTAAAAGCTTTTTCTTCTATTAGTGCAGAACTTGAAGGATTTATCACTGCAGAACTTGGAAGATATAGAACTGCGTCAAAAGTATATGATGAAAAATTTTCAGATATTGTGGAAGATTTGTTAATTGATATTGGTGTTGAAGACTTAGGAGATGAATCTGAAACTTTTGTTAGACAGTTAATATACGGAATGTCAAGAAAACAAACAGAAAGTTATCATAAATATTTGCAAGGTCCAAACCATATTTTGGAAAAAGATCCCGCATATTGGCTTGCAACCATGAAAATGTGTGATAGAATTACTAATACGAAATTTAATCCTAATTTAAAAGGAAAAAAATTTTTAAAACAGGGAGCAAAAGTACTTCAAGATGGGGTAAAAAATACAGATTTATCTTTTGCAACAAATAAATTAGCTAAAAAATTATGGCCTAAGTCTCCAATTGTATCTGAACAGATTGATGAACATAGAAGAGAAGAATATTTTTTAAGACAAGTTGCAATTTCAGATGAAACAAATACAAATATGGATAGAATAATGAATGTATTAAAAACAAATAGATATGCACTACAGCCTCTTAGTGAAGGAGGAGTAATACAAGAACTACATAAATGGTATAGAAACTTTGAAACAAGGTTGTTTTTATCGGGTGCTTATGGAGAATTAACTAAATTGGATTCAGAACCTCGTGAGAATTCTCAAATATTAAGCACGAGAGGAGTGGTTAAAAGATTAGATGAATATTTAAGAGGCGAAAATATTTTGGCTGCAGTTGCAGAAGGAAAGGATCCAAGAGCAACATTTGAATTGTATACTTTCGCAGCCACAATAAAAACATTATCTTCAATTATTTTAGGTTATAATCCTTTTGTTGAACGTTTCGAAAATGAATTATTAGAAATAGCAGCTATGAAAAAAAAAGGTGTAACAAAAATTGAAGTATTAGATTCAGGATTTGTTCCTATTGAGTATAGACTTAGAACAAAGGAAAAAGGGTTACACCCGTTTTGGAAGGGAGTTGGTGCTTCTTTAAACCTACTACCTCTTGCTGAACAAGCAGGGTTTACACATGGAATTTTTACAGGTGACATATATCGTCCTACAAAAAGAGGCTAAGCCCGTCTTTCTTTAGGAACATAGTTATACAGTTTTCCACTAACCATTTTTCCACAACCTAAAAAATAATTATTATGTTTTATTATTATAAAACCACTTAAATTTGAATCAATTTCAAAGTCTTGTCCAGACATCCAGAGATCTGCATCCCTATCATTAAGTTCTAGAAAATTCTTTTTAGCAGTTTTTCCAACAATTTCAGATCCTTCAATACTAAGTCTTATTGTATTTTCATATAGAACTCCAAAGTACATACCTAAAGAATTAATTCTAAGTTCATTTAAGTCAATTTTTGAAATATCTTTAGTGATAATAAAAATTTTATTTTTGGGATTCATGAACACTTCATAATTTAGTTTAAAATCAGAATCAAATCTTGAATCTAGAATTTTTTGAATTTTTTTCCTTTCTTTAGAATTTAAAATTTTGAGTTGTTGCATTATACTCCCCACATAGGATTATCTTTTCGCATCTTTTCTGCAATTTCTTTTAAAAGTTCAATTTCTCCTTTTGATAAAAATTTAGCTAAATTCTTTAATTTCCTAAAATCATTTTCAGGAATAAAACTATACAAGAAATCTCCTTCATGAACTTGTCGTCCTATAATAATTGAATCCATTGATACAGCAACTTGATTTCCTTTTGTTATACTCTTAATACTTTCTTTTTCTTGTTGAATACTTTTAACATTTGAAATAGCTTTATGTTCTTTCATTAATCGAGTTGAAGTTGTTAATTTTCCTTCAATAATTTCACAACCACAAATTGCAGGATCACATTGTCTAAACACATGATTTTTCATGATTTGAATTTTACATGGCCTTATAAGATCATCAAGTTTTTTTGCCTCTAAAATTTTTCCTTGTTGCTCTGACCACAATTCATATTCTTCAATAATTTTGTAAATAATATCATTAGTGATAATTTTCACTTTTTGGTTTCCAGATACTTCTGCGTCTCTATCAACATTAAACCCTAAAATAACAGAATGTAATGGATTTTTATCATAATTTGATTCAGCATCAGTAATATCTTTTTTAGAAATTTTACCAATTCTTGCTTTTCTGACAGGAATTTCTTTTTCTTTAAGTAAAAAAGTTAATGCTTCTAATGAACCTAAGGTGTCTGCTTTAATAATAATTCCAGAATCACCAGTTTCAACAACTACGTCCTTAACTTGTTTTTGAATCTCTTCAGAAACTTGTGTTTTTATTTTATCAGTATAACTTTGGATAGGCATGCCTGCAATTACATTATCAATGCCAGGAGCACTAATTTTAACCCCTGTTGCTGCAGTAACTTCACTTTGAGCTTTAAATTTAGTTTTTTTATCTCTCATTTCATTTAAAGGAAGTGGACATAAAAGAGCTTTAACTCTTGTTTCAATGGGTTTATCTAACCCACCTATCATAATTTTATCTCCTCTTTTTAAAATTCCATCATAAATAATTACATCTAAAGTTACACCAAGACCAGTTGTTTCTTTAACTTCAATAACACTACCTTTGGCATTTCCTTCAACATGTAATTTTAAATTTTCTTCCAAAAATTTTTGTGCTAAACCTATTAATACCATTAAAAGCTCAGGAATACCATCTCCAGTTATAGCACTAACAGGAATTATTGCAACTTGTTTTGTATAATCTTCAACCCTATCAAATCTTTCAGAATTTAGACCTAGTTCAGATAGTTTTCCAAGGATTTCATATAATTTAGTATCTATATGTTCTTGAACATATGGGTCTTGGTTATTTAAATTTTTTAAAAGTAATTTGTCTTTTTGTTTATACCCAGGAACTAAATCAATTTTGTTTGCAGCAATAACAAAAGGGGTTTTACTTCCTTTTAAAATTTCAATACTCTCAATTGTTTGAGGTTTAAGCCCTTCATTAATATCAATAACTAAAATAGCAATATCTGCTATACTTCCTCCTCTTTTTCTAAGAGTAGAAAATGCAGCGTGACCAGGAGTGTCAATAAAAAGTAATCCAGGAATTGAAAAATCAGATTTGTTGTCTAGTAAATTTCCACAAATTTTTTTAACTGTCTGAAGAGGAATAATGGAAGCACCAATAGCTTGAGTAATTCCACCAGATTCACCAGATTGAGTAGCGCTACCTCTAATTTTATCTAGTAATTTTGTCTTGCCATGATCTACATGACCAAGAACACCAATAATAGATTGTCTTAAAGCCATGAACAAAAGAACTTTGCATAAACTTTTAAAACTTCCCTTCGTAAGATTTAAATATGCTTACTACTTTTGAATAGTAAGGTGGAGGGTTATGAAAAAATTATTATTTATATTAATATCAATTTTAATGGTAACTAGTGCAACAGCTTTGACAGGACACATTTATCATCAAACAAGGGGTAATGATGTTGAAATTCTTGTAACATACTATAATCCTTCAAGTATTAATGCAAAAGGACTTTCAGCAAGTGCATATATTCCTGATACTTATTCAAGAAGTCCAGGTTTTAAAGTTAGATCAAGAGAATCAGGTAGAAGATTTATATATTTAAATTCTCAAGATGTTGAACCAGGATATCATCCCATAATCATTAGGACAATGAATGATGAAGGAGTTAGAGAAAAAAGACACTCATGGGTTTTTATTGAATAATGTCAAAAACCAATAGTTTTTGAGCACTACTAATTCCAAAACAATTTCTGGAATCGTATAGTTTAATTAACTTTTTCTTGTTTCCTTTTACTTATGAAGATAATTACAGAGGAATCTACAAAACTTAAAATCTCAGAAAAATCAAAAATTTCTAAGGAATTAGAAGTATTTTATAATCCAATCATGAAATTAAATAGGGATACATCTATTTTACTCTTAAACTTAATAAAAGATAAAGAAATGCAATTGGCTCTTCCTTTAGCAGGTTCAGGAATAAGAGGTATTAGATTCTTAAAAGAACTTAAAAAAAATAAAATAAAAAACATTTCATTTAATGATTATGGTTCAATAAAACACATTAAACAAAATATAAAACTTAATGAATTAGAAAAAGATTCAAAACTAAAATTATCAAGCAAAGATGCAAATTTATTTTTGTTAGAAAGTAAAGGATTTGATTATATTGATATTGATCCATTTGGATCTCCTAATCAATTTTTAGATAATGCAATTATTAGAATTTCTAGAAATGGAATTTTAGCTGTTACAGCAACAGATACATCTGCTTTAAGTGGAAGTCATGAGTCTGCTTGTATTCGAAAATATTATGCTAAACCACTTAGAAATGAATTGATGCATGAAGTAGGAATTCGAATTTTAATTAGAAAAGTTCAATTAATTGGTGCACAAAATGAAAGAGCATTAATTCCAATTTTTTCATATTCAAAAGATCATTATTTTAGAATTTTTTTTAGATGTATTAAAGGAAAGAAAAAAGCAGATGAAATTTTTAAACAACATGAATTTCTTCTTTATAATCATAAAACAATGCAAAGAGAGATTTCTAAATATAATTTTAAACAAGGATATGACTACGCAGGTCCAATGTGGACGGGAAAATTGTGGGATACAAAACTAGTTGAAAAAATGTATAAAAATGCTGATAAAGACAACAAAGAATTGTTTGATTTGTTATATGTAATTAAAGAAGAAAGCAAAATTAATGTTGTAGGATTTTATGATCTTCATAAATTAGCACAATTAAAACAAATTCCTATACCTAAAATGCAAGAAGTTTTAGCAAAAGGAAAGGTAAGGACACATTTTCTAAGATGGGGAATTAAGAGTAAGGAGTTTCCTATTTGATTCTTTTCCTCTGAAACAAAGAATTTATATATAAAAGTTTACCACTTTCTCATAACAACATGTCTGAAGAAATTACTAAACGAATAGCTCAAGTTTTTCCTTATGATGGAAAACAAGAAATTACAATTGCAATAGGTGTACCTGCACCAATGGCAACAGGTTCTGCAAACTTAGGTTATTAAATTCTTTGGAACGAATTAAATCAATTACCAGGAGTTTATGCTGGTCTGTTTTTTTTAGATAGTGATCCAACAACATTAATTGGAACAGATAAACAAATTTCAGACAGTGACGCAATTATTTTTTCTTATTCATTTGAACCAATGTTTTT
>JABHXU010000020.1 GCA_018657065.1 archaeon | reverse complement strand
TACGATGAAAAATCTAATGAAAACAATTCATTAGAAGTGACAACTGCAATTTATTTAGTTAGAGCTGCAGATTATAGAAAATCTTCAAATAGAGATTTGAGAAAACAAATAAAAAGACCATGGAACCATTTTATGACTGCACTTGGAAATGAATTTGGAAATATTGCAGGAATTATGGATCCAAATTATTTAACTAAGGAAAATGGGGAAATAACATCTGATGGGGAATTAGAACTTTATAGACCTGAAAATGGGAAATTAGTTAATATTACAAAAAGAGAAATTTCAAGATTACCTAAACTTGCTGATTTATTAGGAAGAAATCTTAGTGATTTAAAAAAAGAATTAGATCCTTATCTTCCATTTATGGCAGATGAAGTTGGTGTTTTATATTCAGATATGTTTTTAGCTAGGGATACAAGTGGAATTATTCCTTTTACTTCAATTGTTCCTAGATCAGAGAGTCCTTCAGTTGCTGTAAATGATCTGGTATTAGATGGAGAAAGATATGCAGTTATGACAGCTAGATTTACAAGAGGAGATCAGCAAGAAAGATTTGAAAGAAAATTAAAAGAAACTTATGATTCAGGAGTAAATATGGATCATTGGAATAAATTTAATTATTTAGAACATTCAAGACATCTTGAACCTGCATTCAATTAAATTATCATTTCTTAGAATTTTAAAAATATCGGGGGCTCTGGGAGCTTTACATATAAATAAATAATTCAAAAAAATTAAGAAAGTGGGGCTACCGTGATTCGAACACGGGTTGCAACGCCCCAAACGTTGAGTGATAGCCAAGCTACACCATAGCCCCATTTGGATTTAAAAAAGAAAACACAACTCTGTTTTAAATATTGCGGTAAATTTATAGAAGAGATGTTAATAGCGTCATAACTAAGCCAGAAACAAATGGAATAAAGAAATTATCATCAAAATGAAGGTATTTTAATTCAATTGCTTCAGCCATCATACCAAATGCTGCGCCAAAAAATGCTATAGGAAAAGGAACAAATAATGTAGCTAAAGCAGTTCCTATAAATGTTCCTGCAATTGTTCCTTCAAGAAGTTTATTTTTATTCACAATTAATTTTTTTTTCCCATAATATTTTCCAACAATAAATGCTGCAGGATCTCCAAATGTTAAGATTAAAATTGATGCAGATGCAATTTCTTTTGAGAATAAAGCAATACTAACTAAAGCACCAATGGTAAAATAAATTGAACCTCTTCCTGGAAAATTTTTAACGTCTTGAGGTTTTTCAAATTGTTCTAATAGGTAGACTAATAATTTAGGTTTTTTATATTTTATAAAAATGCTTAAAATTAAACCAATTATTATTGTTAAAACTAAAAAATGTAGCATGAAAATTTGATTAAGACCACTATTCATTAGAACCACAAGAAAGATTCCAAAAGAAAAATGTGCAAATTTTCTTTTAAAGTGATATTCTTGAAAAAAAGTTCTCATTTTGATTTTAATTTAGTTGTTTACTTTAATATATTTTTCCTAATTTTATCAAATATTCCAAATTTGTGTCCAATAATATATGCACCAATTATTCCAACAATTATTAGTGTCATAATAGTTTCAGCATGATCAATGTAATTAGCAATTGTAACATAAAAACCACTAAAAAAATATCCAATTAATGCTAATACAAAATTCCTAGGTATAACACCTAAAAAAGTATATAATGTGAATTTTTTAAAATCCATTTTCATAATGCCTACAACACCAGAAATTACAGATAAAGGCATAATTGGTAGAGCTCTTAAAAAAAATAATGTAATTTCTTCTTTTCTTTTTTTACTGAATTTTTTTTCAAATCTTTTTATGTCTTTCCAACTAACACCGTGCCATTTTTCAAAATTAACAATAACAGGTTTTCCTCCGTAGTAACCTATAAAATAAAGTAAATAACTTCCAATAGTTTGGGCAAGACCAGCAATTAATGATATCCATAATGCAGCCCATAAAACAGATAATAAAGATCCATGTGGGATTAAAACATATCCTGCAGTCATTAAAATTAAGGGAGAAGGAAGAGGAACAATTATTGTTTCAATTATAACTCCTAAAATAACAGCTAAAATTCCATGACTTTTAATTAATTCTAAAAGCCAAGTTGTAATTTCTCCAAACATAAAACTTTCAAACAAAATCATGTATAAATAGTTTTCTTAATTAGGAAAAATATATAATTAACAAATGCATAAATTATATTGATGAAACCTGGAAAGGTGAAAAAGAAAAAAAAACTTCAAAAAACTAAAGCAGCAGTTAATTATTTTATCATTTTTGCTTTGCTTCTTCTACTTATTATTTCATTAATAAAATATCTTGTAGGAATAATCTTAGCAATAGTTTTTGCAATTATAACTTTTTTTATTGTTAAAATTGACGTTAGGCTTGAATATATTGCATTAAATTGTTTTTTTGCATCATCTTGCTTTTTTGGGTTTTTATTTGGTCCAGTTATTGGATTTATTTATGCTTTTTTAGTTGGTTTTATTTCTTTTGGAGTACATAAAATGTCTTTAAATGCTATTGTAACTATAACAATTAGCACAGCTTTTGGAGTGTTTAGTGGACTAATGCAACCCTATTTAGGTTGGTCATGGTCATTATTATTTTTAGCTTTAACAATATCTTTTGCAATTGTTTCAGGTTTTACTTATTATATTCTCAATGGAAATTTACCTAGAGTTTTAGGAATTCAGACATCTCAATTTTTTCTTAATTTGTTTATTTATTCACCGCTTTTTAATTTAATAATAAAATTAGTTACGCCTCTATTAATTTAAGTGAAACTTTTATTAAGAAAAAGAATATTAAATATTCTAAATGTCGGATAAAAATACAGATATAACTTTCCAAACATTAAAAGAACTGGATGATTTTTTAGTGTCTTTTTTTTTAGATCTTAGATCTTTTAGATCTTTTTTAAGTGAACATTTTATTTTACATGATCGACTTATTAATCTTCAGGAATTTCGATCAATTGATACAACATTCTTACAAAGAATTTTTCATTTAGTTGGACTCGGTCATCAATTAGAAAACATAGATCTAAGTGTTCTTGATAAAAAAGGGATTCATAAAAATTCAAATCTTCTTAAAACATCATCTAATTTTTTTCAAAAGCAATTATTTCAAAGGAAATTTGCAATGATGGTTAGGAGATTAGAATCATTTCGAGATCTAATATTGGGATATGAAAAAACTGGAAAGGAAGAATCAATTGATAAAGAAAAAGTCAAGGTATCAGCTACAAGATTAATTAGATCTATGAATTTGATAATAACTCGTTTAAATGTTATTAGAAAAAAAGAATATACAATTTATCATTTGCATCATGCTGCTGAACATCATGATCCTCTTCATGAAAATGGAAGAAATTATCTTTTACATATTGCAGGAGGAATGGGTAAACATGCTGGGAGAGAAGGATTTAAAGAATTTGTTAAATCTGTGAATTCTTCAGGTAAAGCACACATAGTTTTTTTTACAGATGGAAAAATTCTAGGAAATCTTGAAGCAGAAAGTAGACCTCAAGAAAGCGATTTTGAAGAAATTGAAAGGAAAATTCGAGAGTTTGATGCTAAAGGAATTTATAATCATGAATTTGAAGTTATAATTGAAGGAAAAAATTATTTAGGAATTTTTACAAATGATGAAAGAAGCAAAATAATTGCAAATCGACAAGATTGGTTTTTGAAATTTATTGATGGAGGTCATCATCACTATACTGATAAAGACTATGTATATGGATTAAAAAAAGTTATTTCAAAATATAATGCAAGTCTAGTTTATATTTTATGTAATTTAGCTTCTGCTCCTAAGGAATTGTTAAGATTATCTCATTTAACTCATTCATTTGTATTTATTTATGATTTACCAGGAGGATTAATTAAAAGATTGTCAGCAGGAGAAAGAGTTTGCTTTTTGTCAACATTGGCATTATATAAAACTGGGACTTATCAAACAATAGCAAAAAATAAAGGAATATATGTTTATGAAATAGATAAAAAAGAACCTGTGTTTAGAAATTCTGAAGGAATTAATTTTTCTAAAGATAAATTTTATCAAAAAATTAATGATGATGTTATTGGAAAAGTAAAAGAAGGGGATGATGAAACAGCAGGAGACAATTTTGAATTTTATTTAAAATGTATTCATGAAGATGAAGGAGATAAAATTTCACCAATAAAAATTGGCTTATGTTGTACCGAATTACCTTTAGCAAGAGACGCTAAATATGGGGATAATTTTCCTTATTTTGTTGATAAAGAAACAGGAATAGAATATGCTTTTGTTGATCCGTTAACTTATGGAAATGAAGATGTGCTTTCTCTTTTAGAAGGAATGTCTATTAGAGAAAAAGAAGGTCACGATAATCATTTTGGAGTTATAGGTCCTCATACAGATACAATTAAACATATAGAAAATATGCAGAAAGGTTAGAATTTATTCACATTCTCCTTGAACACAATCAAATGCACAATTATTGTTTGCCACACAATCATTTGAGTAAGTTTTGCCATTACAACAAACAGGATCATATTGCATTGTACACATGTTTTGTCCTGGTGTACATTCTTCAGGATTATTTTGTTTATGATCTGCAACAACTTCTGGTTGGACTCCTTCTGGCACATTTTTAGAACAAGAAACAATTAAAATTAAACATAAAATTAAAATTATTTTTTTCATAGATTAAGGTAAGAATAAGAGGTATATAAAACTAACTGCAGACATCTAGTTGACTATTTAATTCAATGATTTTTTTAGTTTCAGGATTAATCCAGCTAGTTTCTTCAAATAGAGACCAACCATTTGCTAAGAAAACTGTTGCTCCTTTAATACTCGGATCTTCTTTTATATGGTTTAATAAAAAGTCAAATTTAGAAACATCTTGTTCTAAACTAAATCCAACATCTGTTAAAAATACTTCAACCTGACTACCTGTTTCTTCATAAATTCTATCAATTTCTTTTTCATAGGCATATATACTAGATAAACATAAATTTTCTGCTTCAATCATTGAAGTTCCATCATCAAATCTACAGTTATTATTTTGAGTTATGTCTTTATTATATGCTGAACTTGCCCAGTAATCAATGTTGTCCCAGAATTCCGAGACTTTTAGTAATGTGTTTAGATATTCCATGGAACTATTTCTTTGTCTTCCTTCAACTAGTTCTGTAGGTCCTATTGATAGAGATGCTGAAATAAATTTAATGTCTGGATCATTTAATTTTTGTTTAATTTCAATAACATAATCTGCATATGCTTGAGGATATAAGAAATAATCATTATCTCCATAAACAATATTAGGTTTATCCCAAATTTGAACATATTCAAGTTTTCCATTAGTCTCTTGTTTTAAATTTTTAATAAAATTAACAACTTCATCAGCACTCGCAATTTCAGTAAACCAATTTATTCCAAGAATTCTAACAATTGGTGTGATATTATGTTTATTTGCTTCATTGACAAAAATTTTCATATTATTTAATGAGTCTTGAAATTGATCGTATTTTGAATATGCAATTCCTAAAGCATATCCATTATTTTTTGTTAGTTCTAAAGTTTGATCAATATAATTATAATTTGAATCAGGATAATAAACAAAACCAAATTTATTACATTCTACATTGGGAACAACTTCAACAAAACTCTCTTCTGAAAATTCTGGAATAAATTCAGTAGCCATTCCAGTGTAAAAACCTCTATCATAATCTTCAGATAATTTAAAATCACTAATTCTAAAAACAATTTCTCTAATTGTACTAAATATTTGAGCTACTCTAGAAGATAAAATGTCTATTTCTCTATTACCGAATTTTTCTGCTTGAAGAAGACTTTTTGTATTAATTTTTTTCTCTTCAGTTCTTATAATAAATCCGTTTTGAATTTCTACGTTTGTGTCTTTTACAACAGCGGTTAATCTTTTTTGTCCGTTCTTTCTAGTTTCATCAGTTAATTCTTTATCTGGTGAATAATGTTGTAAAATATAAATTAATTTTTCATTATTTTCTAAAACTTCTGGACTTGGTTTTCCATTGTAAACTTTAACATTTTCTTCAACTAATTGGGAGATTGTTATATTTTTATTTTCAATAAATATAACTGAGAAAGTATCAAACTCTTCAACTTGTCCTTCTTTAAATCCAATAAATTCTAAATTTGCTGTAACATTACTAATTAGCAAAATAAATACAAGTCCAATTATTATTTTTTTATAAGTCATATTTCACCGCAAATCTATAAGTATATGGTTTTTTATCAAGTCCAATTTTATTATCAGTTATAACATAAACAATAGTTGAACTATTAACTTTTACTATTTTTATATCTAAATCATTTTCATATAATTTATCAAATTGTATCCAGTCAGGATCATTAATTGTATCACTAATTATTTCTTTAGATGTTTCGTAAATTTTCTTTAAATTAGCATTTATTTTTACAGTAGGAATTATATGTTCATCTTTTTGACCGTGGTGATATACTTTGATTGGTGTGTCTAATGTAACATCAACAGAGTTTTTGTTTATTTTTGTTCCTACAACAACATCTTCAGCGTCTATAACATATTCTTTATCACTGAATTCATTTATACAAAGATATAATTTGTCAGTAACAAAGTTTGAAATTTGGGTTTCAATTGTTTCTTGATCTGGAATATAGCCTCTGCCTTTAAAATAATAAAAACTTATAACAGAATCATCAGATTGTGTATAAGCTTGCGGATCTAAAGAGCCTTGTCTTCCTAGAGTTTGGATAGCTTCTAAAGCAGATTCTTCAATGCATTTAGTTACATGCTTTTCAATTTCTTCAAAATTTTTATTTTCTCTAGTAACATCAGGTTCATAATTTACTTTCACAAGGACAATTCCTAAAATAATAACTAAGATAAGTCCAATGATCACAAAAATAGAAACCTGAGATTTTTTATTCATTAAGACAAATTTAATCAACTTGTTATTTATATTTTTCTATTCACAAATGATTCCACACCATTAAACTTAACTTTATCTGTGAAATTTTTTTCTTTGCTTATATCAATTATATTTTTTTTTAGATCTCTAATTTTTATATTAACTTTTGAGCATAATTTTTTGTCTTCAATAAATGTTGTTTTATATTTTAATTTAAAATTTTTACATGCGTCTTTCATATCAATAGGAGGTCCTTGAACAACACTAGATATTGGAAGTATCGGGTTTTCTACAACAAACCAAAATAAAACTCTTTGTTTTTTATTCCAATACCAACCACTTTCTTTAATAGAAAAACCTCTTTTTTTAAGTTCTAATTTTATATGTTTGAATGCTTTAAGTATTTTTGAACCAACAACATCTCGTTTACCTTTTTTGGCAGTTATAGATAAAATACTCAAATTTTTGTTTTTATATTTTAATTTTAAATATGTTTTTCCAATTTGTTTTTCTTTGAAAAAACTTACACTTGGTCTGTTTAAGAACTCTTTTGCTTTTTTTTTAAATAAAGAAAATTTTTCATATGATAATGCTGATGAAGCATTCCTTGTTTTTAATATTGGATCAATGACAATTAAAGGTCCTTCTATTTTTGATTGGTTTAAATTAAACAAAACATCTTGACTATTTTTATAATGTTTTTCAAAATCAATAATAGTTTTTGAGTCCCATTTTTGACTAGCTTTAAGTAAATCAATAAATGAACCATATTTAATAATTAATATATCCATAACATGTCCAGAGAATCCATTGATGTAGGATTCAGCTCCATATACTCCTATTGATTTACAAAATTTTTTTGCAAGTCTTATTTCTTCTTCTCCATTTTTTTTAAGGTTTTTTTTAACCCAATAAACATGAAGTGGACTCATGTCAGTAACATTTAATGATTTAGAAGGATCTGTAACATCTAATACAGGAACAATTTCATATGTTAAATTATTATCTTTAATTTGAAAATAATCTCTTGAGCCGTGAAGTAATTCAGGATTGAATTTTTTTAGAATTTTCTTAAGTAAATTTGAGATATCTTGGTCTTTATACAAATAATTAAATTTTACAAATAAATCAATATCAAAATCTCCTTTTAGAAAAGTGCCTTTAGCAACACTTCCACCAGTGACACAAGTAGCTTTGATTTTATTTTCTTTAATTTCTTTATTAATTTCTTTGACAAATAGTTCAATATCAACTAATACTGTTGTATCAGGTTTCAAATCAGCTTTGATTTTTTGAAGTATTTGCATAAAAAAAAGAGATGAATGTTTGTTTATATAGATTTAGTTTCCGATTTATTTTTATTGATTAGAAAGTAAACAAAATATGGTAGATTTAGGAAAATAAATATTATAATATAATGTGAAATTGTTGGTGAAGCAAACATTTTTTGGATTTGAACACCTTCTTGAAGTTCCATGTTTGGAACTTCAAATTGATTAATTTGATAGTCCATGTAACTCATTATACTAATCATAACTAGAATAATAATTGTAGATTGAATTAAACTATTAATTAATAAAAATTTTTTATCTTTTTTCTTCTCAGAAATAAACAAATAAGGTATCATACAAATACTTGAAACGAAAATTAATTGGAGTGAAAATAAAAAATAATTTGTATGAACAAATAGAGTATTAAATCCAACAATTGCCAATAAAATTATTGATACAATAATATTTATGATAATGTGTTTAGTGTTCATATTTCTTATTTTTGGTATAAGAATATAAATATTTTTTGTTAGTATTTTAATAAAAAATTTGTTTAAATTTCACTTTTTTTTCATCAAAAACCATAACGTTTATAAATCGTCAAATTTTCAGTAATTATAGACGAGAAATATGGGGTATTCTCAATAATTCATAATTAAAAAAAATTATATGGAAAATAGATGTTAAAATGGTAGAAACATATGACGCAAAAGATATTTCAGTTCTTCAAGGATTAGATGCTGTTAGAAAAAGGCCAGGGATGTATATTGGATCTACTGGAATTAGAGGATTACATCACTTAGTATATGAAATTGTTGATAATTCAATTGACGAAGTTATGGCAGGTCATGCGAAACATATCAAAGTAGTTATTCATAAAAATGGAAAAGTTTCAGTAGCTGATGATGGGAGAGGTATTCCTATAGGAATGCATCCTAAATTAAAATTACCAACTTTAGAAATTATCATGACCAAACTTCATTCTGGTGGGAAATTTGATAAAAATTCTTATAAAGTTTCTGGTGGACTTCATGGGGTTGGTTTAGCAGTAGTGAACGCATTAAGTTCAGAATTAGATGTTTTTGTAAAAAGAGATGGAAAAGTTAGTAATCAAAAATATGTTCGAGGAAAACCGTCTTACCCAATCAAGGTCATAGGAGAAGATCCTAATAATGGAACAATGATTACTTTTTTACCAGATCCTGAAATCTTCAATGTTTTAGATTTTGAATATAAAATTTTGGCATCAAGATTAAGAGAAATGGCTTTTTTAAATAAAGGGGTCAAGATTATTATTGTTGATGAGAGAACAAATGAAGAATCAACATTTCATTATGAAGGCGGAATAAAATCTTTTGTAGAATATCTTAATGAGAATAAACAAGTATTGCATGCACCTATTATTCTTGAAAAAACTAAAAATAATGTTGTTGTTGAAGTTGCTTTGCAATATACTACAGGATTTAAAGAAACAGTTTTTAGTTTTGTTAATAATATTAATACTGTAGAAGGTGGAACACATCTTTCAGGATTTAAAACTGCAATGACTAGAACAATTAATACATATTTAGAAAATAATAAAAACAAAGATATTCCAAAATTGTCAAGCGAAGATGTTAGAGAAGGTTTATCTGCTATTATTTCACTAAAAGTTCCTGAACCTCAGTTTGAAGGTCAAACAAAAACTAAACTAGGAAATTCTAATGTTAAAGGAATAGTAGATAGTTGTGTTTCAGAAGCTTTAGGAACTTATTTAGAAGAAAATCCTCAAATAGGATCAACAATAATTGAAAAAGCAGTTAGTGCAGCTAAAGCTAGAGAAGCTGCTAGAAAAGCAAGAGATTTAGTTAGAAGAAAAACATTATTAGAAGGATCAACTCTTCCAGGAAAATTAGCTGATTGTTCAAGTAAAGATCCAAGTTTGTCAGAAATTTATATTGTAGAAGGAGATTCTGCAGGTGGATCAGCAAAATCAGCTAGAAATAGAGAATTTCAAGCAATTTTGCCACTTAGAGGAAAAGTACTGAATGTTGAAAAAGCAAGACTTGCAAAAATTTTAAAAAATAATGAAATTGTGGCAATTATTACTGCACTCGGTGTAGGAATAGCTGAAGAATTTAATTTAGAAAATTTAAGATACCATAAAGTAATTATTATGACAGATAGTGACGTTGATGGAGCACATATCTCAATTTTGCTTTTAACTTTTTTCTTTAGGTATATGAAACCTTTGATTGAAAATGGCTATATTTATCTTGCACTTCCACCTCTATATAAAGTTAAAAAAGGAAAATCTTTCAAATATGCAAGAACTGAAGCAGATAAAGATAAATTAATTGAAGAATATGGAAAAAGTGGAGTAACACTTCAAAGGTATAAAGGTCTAGGAGAAATGAATCCTAATCAATTATGGGACACAACAATGGATCCTAGTGTGAGATATCTTAAGAAAGTAACTATTGAAGATGCTGTTGAAGCAGATAAATATTTTTCAGATTTAATGGGCGATGAAGTTCCACCAAGAAAAAAGTTTATTCAAGAAAATGCAATGAAAGTAGTTAATTTAGATGTTTGAAAATCATTTATGATTTTCAAGCCTTAAACTCTTTGATTTTCTATGTCTGATAATTATTTGAATTATCAAGCTTAAAAATTTTCAGTTTTCTATGTTTAATAATTTGATTCAACATATATCTTAATATTTTTTTCAAATAAATCTCTTGAAAAAGTTATTTCATTATTGAGAATTGACATTTTTTCATCATATCTCACCATAATGTATTCAGCAAATGTTTCACAAAGCTTAGTAATTTTTGGATGATTAAATGTAATTATTTTTTGCGTAGCACAACCATAAATAAAAGCTTGAATGTATTCTTGTATTGTGTATGATTTTTTGTTTTCTAAACAAAATTTGGCATACTCTTGAATAGGTATAAATTCTAATATTTTAGAATCAAATTTATTTAACAAATTAGGAATTAACAATTCAATAAGTCTTAGTGAATTAATTTTAAGAATAACTCTTTTTCTTTCATGACTTTTTTTGTAAGCTATAGATGCATCTTTAACTTTAGTTGGATAAATTTTTTTAAATTCTTTATATGAATATTTTTTTAATACTCCTAGTTTAATCATTTTATCTCTAAACTGTCCTTTATTTTCCCAGGAGTCTTTATCTTTAAATTCTTTATTTTTAAGGCTCCATAAAATTATTTCTTTTTGTGAAAAATAATGTCTAAATATCATGTATAAAAATAATTGAGTATGTTTTCTAAATATTGCTTTATTTAACATATTTGAGAGAAATTGAATTTAATTAATAAATACTATCAAAAATAGGGTTACTAAAGATATATTTTTAAATACTTCATTAATTCAAAGATATAAATTAATTATATAATCAAAAATTTGGAGATGATAATAAATGGCAAAAAAACGAGTTACAAAACAAGTTGTTAAGAAAAAAAAATGGGTAAAAATTACTTCACCTAAGTTTCTAGGAGAAAAAGAATTAGGAGAATCATATGTTGAAGATCCTAATAATTCTATTGGAAAAACTATCACTTCAAATTTAATGAAGGTAACAGGAGACATTAAAACTCAAAATTGTGCAGTTAAATTTGGAATTGTTGAAGTGAAAGATGATATTTTAAGAACAAGAATAATGAGATATTCATTTCTTCCAGCATCAATTAAAAGACTTGTTAGAAGAAGAATGAATAGAGTTGATGATTCTTTAGTTGTTAGAACAAAAGATAATGTTTTAATTAGAATTAAGCCAATGCTTTTAACACATGGAAAAACAAGCAAAGCTGTTGAGTATTCACTTAGAGCAAATTTAAAACAAGAATTAATTAAAGTTGTCAATAAAACTAATTGTGAAGAATTATTTTCAGCAGTCATTAAAAATAGAGTTCAAATGGATTTAAAAAATAAATTAAATCCAATTCATCCAGTTAGAACAGTTATTATTAGAGAACTTGGAGAAGAAAATCATCACGCAGCAAAAGAATCAGTTGTTGGAAAAATTAAAGTTTCTAAAAAAGCAACAGTAAAAATCTCAGAGAAAAAAGAAGTTAAAGTAGAAGCTAAAATAGAAGCAAAAGGAGAAACTAAAGTAGAAACTAAAGTTGAAGCTAAATTGGAAGAAAAAAAGGAAGTTAAACCAACAGAAGCAAAAGTAGAAACTAAAGTTGAAGCTAAATTGAAAGAAAAAAAGGAAGTTAAACCAACAGAAACTAAACCTGAAGTTAAAGCTGAAAAACCTAAAAAAGTAGCAGCAAAAAAAGCAGAACCTAAAAAAGTTTCAGATAAGTCTGTTGCAAAACCTAAAAAAGCTTCTAAAAAAGAAGAATAAATTTTTTTATTTTTTTAAATATTATTTCTATATTATTTTTGATGTTCTACTCTAAATTAATAAAGAACTGGTTTTCTATAATATTTGAAAGTTTTTCTTCAAGTTTTTTCTTTTTGTTATCTATTTGAATTATGTTTATGAGATGTTTTTTGTCAGAAATAGAGTTTTTTAAAGATAATATTTTTTTTTCATTATGTTCTTTTTGATATTCTAACTCTTTAAAATCTTGCATAACATTTATTTGATTTTCTTTCTCTATAATCTTATTTTTTTCCTCTTTTAGCGCTAAATAATCTTTTCTGAGATCTTTTAAGAATTCTTTATTAATTGAACTTTCTTTAATTTTTTTTATTACATTATCTTTAAGATTATAAGATTCAAGATTTTTTTGAATTTTTTCTAATGAAACTAAAATTGAGAATTGATAATCTTTTTCAAGTGCTTGCATAGGATTTTCAATATAACCCGCATGCTTTTTTGTATCATGAACATATTTTTTAAATGGTTTTTCAAATGGTTTTATTTTTCTAACAAATTTTTTAGTTAAATTTAGAATGTCTTCTTGAATTTCTTTTTTTTTGTTATTGTAATTTTTTAATTTATTATAATTAGGACTTTTCATTAAGTCTTTTATTTTTTTATCAATTTTATCTTGTTTTTCTTTTTCTTTTTCAAAATTAGTCTCTAAATCTTTTATCTCTTTATGAATTTTGTTTGACATAACTATATTATCATTAAGTTCTTTTATTTTGATTAATATTGTTTTAAGATTAACAATTGAATCTTCTTTCATAAAATTAAATAAATTGAGCTGTAATGTTTCCATTTTTTTTAAAGACATGGAAATTTCTTGCATTTCATTTCTAAAATAATTTCGAAGTATACTATAAGCACGCATAGTTTTTTCATTAAAATCAGTTAAAATTTCTTCAAATTCATTGCAAAATTCATCTAACGCAAGATAATCTTTAGGAATTTCAATTTTATCAAGAAACTGTAATGTTTTAAGTCTATAATTGTCCTTATTTCCTTCCATCATTTGAACTTCTCTTTCAGGAAGATTTGGATTAACAAGTTTAGCATTTTCAAGTTTTTCAAGTTTTGCTACAATTTCTTTTTTAGTTTTATTAACTTGTTTTACAGTTTCTTTGATACTTTTATACTCTTCACTAAAATATTCCTTCATATTTTCAATAATCCAGTCATCAAGTTCAATAGCAGATACAGTTATTTCTTTGTTTTTTTTAAAGAATTGAGTAAAGAATTTCATATAATTATAATTTCGTTCTTTATATTAAAATGTTGTGAAAAAGTAATTCTATTTTGAAAACCTATTTTAAGTGTCTAATATTTCTTACATTTAATGAAAGCTCGTTACAAAAAAAAATCTGGACAATTTCAAAAAATAGCTAGGGAAAGAATTGAAATCCTTTTTGAGCAAGCAGATTTGAAATTTAAGGAAGATTCTAATTTATCAGATAGATATGTTGAGTTGGCTAGAAAAATATCTATGAAATATAAAGTGAGAATTCCTAAAGAACTAAAGAGAAGATTTTGCAAGCATTGCTATAAATTTTTAGTTCCTGGAGTTAATTGTCGAGTTAGAAATAATGATTCAAAGATAGTTTATTCTTGTTTTAATTGTAAAAAATTTATGAGATTTCCTCTTAAATAAGTATTTTTTTTCTATTAGTATAATTAAGTTGCTACTCTCAAGTACTTACAAAAACGAAAGATTTATATAGGTATACTACTACCCTTTGGTAATTACTTCGGGCGTAAGAGCTCATTTCTTACTATCACCCCACCCACAAGAAACCTCTTACGCTTGGAGTTACCTTAAGTGATGAAAAAATGTATGAAGACAACGATGCTGAAATCTTAAAAAAAGTAAGAACTAGGAAAAAAAAAAGTTTTTCTGCTGCAATTAATAGTAAAGATCTTACAGAAGAAGAGATGGATGACTTGTTTTTATCTAGTTGATGTCTATGGCAAGAATAAGAAAATCTAAAACAAATACAACTTTTTTTATGGATATACCTAAGTGCGATGTAAATGGAAAAAGATGGAAAAAATCTGAAGATGACGAAGCCATGGATGTAGCAAAAGAGTAATAATTAATATTATAATAAACACGCGTTTGCTTATTAGAGAACGTTACAACGTTACCTATAAATACAATAAACCTTTTTCTTATAAATATGTATAACTTAGAAACAAAAAAAATAATATGTGAAATTAAAAAAACTAATTCTAAATTAGTTTGTTTAAATCTTCCTGATGGGTTAAAACCTAAAGCTGAAGAATTGCAAAAAGAAATTTTAAAAGAAACGAATGCAAATGTTATTCTTTGGGGAGGATCTTGTTATGGAAGTTGTGATCTACCTTTAGAAGTAAAAAGGTTAGGAGTTGATTTACTTATACATTTTGGACATGCAGGATGGCAAGATGGTGGAAAAAGAGAATATATAATAGATTTAAAATGATAAAACAGAAAAAAATTGAAAATTTTTTGAGTCTTAACATTTTTCATTGTTTAGGCTTTTTAATGGTGGTTGAAAAATGTTAATAAATTTGAAAAATAAAATAAATAGTATAGTAGAATTAGAAACAAAGGTTTCTACAATAAAGAATATTTCAGGAAAAACTTTTCTTGAACTTAGTGACAATACTGGAAAAATTAAAGCATATAGTATTAAACAAATTAGTGCAATTCCAGGACAAAAATTGAACATTACTGCAAAAGTAGTTCAAAATAATAATGAAATAGAACTTGAAATTATTAGAATTCATAAATCAGTGAATTTCTTAATTGAGTCTTCTAATCTTAAATTAATGCAAAATGAGTTTAAAGTAGTTGCAAGATTAATTAAAGAAGCGATTTCAGAGAAACGTCATGTTATAATTAGACATCATGATGACACAGATGGTTATACAGCTGGGTTTGCAATAGAAAAAGCACTTTTAAATTTAATTAAAAGTGATAAACCTCATATGTTTTACACAAGAAATGTTTGTAGAACACCTTTTTATGATTACATTGATGCTTTAAAAGATTTAAGTTACTTTTTGTCAGCAAAAAAATATGGAGAAAAACCTCCATTAGTAATTTTAACAGATTTAGGATCAAATGATCAAAGTATAAATTCAATTAAAAGACTAAAAGCATATGATATGAAAATAGCAATAATTGATCATCATAGATTTGATAAAGAAAATAAAGATACGGTTGATGTTTTTTTAAATCCACAAATATATGGACTTGGTTCAGAAATTTGTGCAGGAATGCTTTGCTGCGAATTAGCTAATTATTTGGCACCTAGACTCGATTTACATGCTTTTCCAGCAATTGCAGGAACCGCAGATAAATCTGAAGGTAAAGAATATGAAGAATATTTGAAATTATCAAAGTTAAGTAAAGATTATTTGATTAAATGGTCTTCAGTAATTGATCATGAAACTTATTTTTTAAGATTTCCAGCAAGATTTGATTTTATTAACAATTTGTTTTCACTTAAACAAGAACAAGTTGAAGAAATATATGATAATATGGAAAAAGAGTTTAAAAAATTAGAACTTGCGGCTAGAAAATATGTTCAAATAAAGCAAGGAAATGGTTTTAAATTTTTAATGGTAGATAAAACAAAGATTACACATAGAAATTATACATCTTCAAAATTATCTAGAATTGCTCATGATTTAGAAAAAGGCCCTAGAATTACATTTATCATGACTAAGGATGCGATAAGTTTTAGAGCAGATCAAGTTGAATTTTCAGGAGTTAGTTTAATGGAAGAATTAAAACAAAAATTTCCTTATGCACTTGTTAGTGGAGGAGGGCATGACTTTGCTGGTGCAATTAAGTTTGTTGAAGCTGCTAAAGAAGAAATAATGGATTATATCTTCAAATACCTAAAATTATAAATAGGAAAACAAGAGTTTTTTTCTTATGAATAATTATTTACTAACTTTATTTATTGTTTATTTAGGAATAGGAGTTGGTTTAATTATATCTTATTTTACAAAAGAAGAATTAAATCCAGGAAAAAAATATTTTGTTTTTTTAAAAGCAATTTTGATTGGTTTAATTCTGTTGTTTTTTTTTATACATATCGGAATTGTATTTTACTTATCATTAATTGTTTCAACATTGATATTTATTGGTGTAATATACTGGTTAAATAAATTAGAAATAATTTACACAGAAATCTTTTTTTCATGTTTGTTTGCAATTTTATTTGCAGAATCTTTTTCACTTATTATTTCAACACTTATATTTGGATTTTTTTTAGTTAGTGCAACGTTAGATTTTTCAAAAAAAATTCATTATGTTTTTATTTCGAGAATCTTGTTTTTAATTATTGGAATACTAATAAGAACATAATATTAGGAATAACTATTCCAAAAATAAATCCAACAAATGTTTGTGAAGGAGTATGACCTAAAAGTTCGTATAATCTTTGAGGCTTAAATTTCTTTTTCATTACTTCATCAATTAATTGATTAATTAGCATGGCTTGTTTTCCAACAGCTCGTCTGAGTCCAATAGCGTCAACCATTACAATAATAGTTAATGCTAAACTTAAAATAAATACATTAGAAATACCTTCCAAAAAAAATAATGATGTTGTTACACAAGTAACAAAAGAAGTATGTGAACTTGGCATTCCTCCAGTCATTAGAAAAAGTTTCCATTCAATTTTTTTTGTTTGTAAATAATTAAAAAAAATTTTTAGAAGATTAACTATTAAAAATGTGATTGCACAACAAATAACAATTTTATTTGATAGTAATTCAATTAATGAGTTCATTAAAATATTCATAAGACATTTCCTTTAAAAATTTTTCTCAAAACGATTTAAACACTAACTTTAAATATTGTATTTAAGTACCTTATTTAAAATGGAAACAAAATATTTAGTTATAGGTGTAGTCGTGGCATTTATTGGACTTATTACATTAATGTTCTTATCAGTTAAACCCGCTAAAGGTGTTGATTATACGGAATTTGCTCAATGTCTTAATGAAGAAGGTGCAGTAATGTATGGAGCCTGGTGGTGTGGACATTGTAATGATCAAAAAAGTGAATTTGGATCATCATGGAAATCTTTTGAAGCTAATGGTGGATATATAGAATGTTCAACTCAAACAAGAAAGCAAACTCAACCATGTAAAGATGCAGGTATCAAAAGTTATCCAACTTGGAGATTTGCAGATGGAACTGAACAATCAGGAAAATTAAGTTATGAATATTTATCTCAAAAAACTGGATGTTCTTTACCTTAATATTTATAATTATTTTAAAAGATTGTAAAGTATGATAATATCGACTAAAAATCTAATAAAATTAACAAGAAAAAGATGTTGAAATTATCTTTACTATTGTAGAGCAATAAGAAACATTTAAAAAAAGAGTTCCGTAACCTTTTAAAGTAAGCTGTTTTTCCACAAGCTAATAGAAGATGGCAAAATTATACAAGGTAAGAAAAAAATGCATGATTTGTAGTAATGTATTTTATCCAAAATATGCAGGTTCATTGTATTGTGAAGATTGCAAAAATAAAAAAAAGAGAGAAGCAGATAAGAAAAAAGCAGCTGCAAAACCTAAGATTAAGCCAAAAGCTAAACCTAAAACAACAAAAAAAGTTTCTAAACCAGTAAAAAAAATAACAAAAAAAGTTGTTAAAAAAGTAGCAAAGAAATCTGTTACAAAAAAACCAACAAAAAAATTAAATTCTAAAAAACCAGTTAAAAAATCTGTAACAAAGAAAAAAGTTACAAAAAGCAAAATTAAGAAGTAATCTTGCATAAATTTTATTAATCAAACTTTTTTAAATAAAGTTCTTAAAGGGAAATTTTATATACCATAATATTTTCACGATACTATATTCGGGAGGTAATTTTAAATGAGTAAGAGAATTAAAAAGAAAACTTCTTCTAAAACTAGTAAAAGTAGAAGAACAAGTGAATCCGAAAAACCAGCAGCATGTTGTTCTACAAATATGTGGAAAACATCAACAATTGTTCTTGGTGTACTACTTGTAATTTCAGTCTTCACAGGAGGATTTGGAATAGGTTCGGATGATGACAATGATGTTAACACTTTTGGAAGTGTTTGGAAAACACTATTTGGTCCTAAGGAGACAGTATCAGACGCAAAAGTTACAATTATCGAATATTCAGATTTTCAATGTCCATATTGTGCAAGAGCATATGAAACAGTAAATCAAATATTAGAAGAATACGGAGATAATGTAGCATTTGATTATAGACATTTTCCATTAAGTAATCATCCTCAAGCACAAAAAGCTGCAGAAGCTAGTGAATGTGCAAGAGATCAAGACAAGTTTAAAGAATATCATGATGTTTTATTTGAAACTAAACTATTAACAGTTGATAATTTAAAGAAACACGCTGTTGATCTAGGATTAAACACAGGTAAATTTAATTCATGCTTAGATGATGGAGATAAAGCAGATATAGTTAAAGCAGATTTCTTAGAAGGACAGCAAAAAGGAGTTAGAGGAACACCAACATTTTTTATTAATGATTTCCCAGTTGTAGGAGCTCAACCATTTGCTAATTTAAAAGAAGTTATAGATAAAGCTTTAGCAGGAGAAAAATTAGAAGTTCCAGCACCTGAACCAGCACCTGAACCAGAGCCAGTAGTTAAATCTGATAAACCAGAAGTTGAGTTATTTGTTATGAGTCACTGTCCATATGGAACTCAAATGGAAAAAGGAATGTTGCCTGTAGTTAATTTGCTTAAAGATGATATTGACTTTGATTTAAAATTTGTATACTATGCAATGCATGGTGAAATTGAAGTTGTTGAACAATTAAATCAATACTGTATCCAAGAAAATGAAGAAGAAAAATTAATTGATTATCTACTTTGTTTCTTAGAAGATGGAGATGGTGAAAAGTGTTTAGCAGATCTAGAAATTGATATGGATGCACTTGAAACTTGTAAAACAGCAACAGATGAAGAATTTGAATTAACAGCAAATCTTGAAGATAAGTCATCATGGCTATCAGGAAGATTTCCATTATTTAACACTCACAAAGAAGATAATGAAAAATACGGAGTTAGAGGTTCACCGTCTTTAGTTATTAATGGACAATCAGTTAGTTCAAATAGAGATTCAGCATCATTGCTTAAAGCAGTCTGTGAAAGGTTCAATGATCAACCAGAAGCATGTAGCACAGTATTTGAAAGTGGAAATCCAACACCAGGTTTTGGATTTGATGAAACAGCACTTGCAAATAATGCAGCAGCAGGATGTGGAGTATAGCTAAAATAATTATTTCTTTTTTTTATTACTTTTTTTATTATATTAAAATTAATTTCTAGAAATTTCTTCTTTATAATTTGATAAAGCACTATGCGTAATATTTTGAAGATTTGGTCTATAATCTAAACTTAATTTTTGAGTTCTATATTCAAGAAGTTTATCCATATCTAGATTAACCTTTTCATTTAGTACTGCAGTTGTAAGACCTGATTTCGAAATAGCTTGTGTTAATCCTAACATTTCCATCATAGGATCCATTGCATCCATAAAAGCATAACCTTCATCTTTCATTTTAATATAAGAAAATTCATCTAAAGATCTTCCTTTTGTAGCAACAAGAATTCCATCTTCAACAAGAGCTTTAGAAGTTTTTGATGCAATTACATAACTAACACCTAGTTCTTTTGCAATTTGTTGAGCTGATAATTCTTCTTTTTGTACCAATGTAATTAATTTTTCAATTTTGTCTAAATTAATTCCATATCTCTTTGAAGGAAATGTGCCTCTATCAAAATCAATTGCTTCAACACTAGCTAATGCTTTATAAGATATTGGAATTTCAGGATCTCTAGATTCATAATGAATTAAACCTGCTTCAACTAATCTATGAATGTTTCCTACTAATCTATCATTGGCATTTTTGTATTCTTGATTTACTTCACCATCTTTTAAAACATATTCAATACCATTTACCTCTCTAAGAAATTCAATATTTCTTCCATTTCCTTTTTGTCTTAACCAATTTAGTAGAAGAAAAGAAGTTTGTTGTGGGTAAAATCCATTTTGTTCTTTAAATCTTCCCCAAATTTTGTGAGATGTTCCAGTATATTCTAATATTGAAGTTTCTAAACTCATAAGAGCAATAGGATCTCCTAATACAAAACCTAAAGTAGTTTTTTCATACAAAGGTGTAATATCAATTGAAGTTTTTCTTAGTAATCCTAAATCTTCAAAAAAATCACCATTTAAATTATTTCTAACATCTCCTGCTTTTTTAAGTCCAATATTGTCTGCATTTTTTAAATTAAAAGCTGCATTAAAGGCATGTCGAATTTCAGAATCTTTACTAGGATCTTCTGTTACAGACAAATATATAGCAGATTTTCTAGGACTATTTCCAACAGCTCCAATTATTTTTAGAACATCATCTACAGTTAATTCAGGGATAGTTTCTAATGCGCGCGGAAAATCCTCCATTTCTCTGATTCTTCTTGTTGAAGGAAAACAGTAAGTCATAATGTTATAGAGTAGACAAGTATTTTTATATTTTACTATTGTTTCGTAGTTACAAGCTAGTTCTAATTCTTATGAATAAAATTCACTTCTTCGACTTATTTATAAATAAGTAGTGCGTTACTTAATCACATTAGGTGATAATTATGAATAAAATTAAAATTGAAGCACAAGATAATCAAAGATTATCAGTTCCACAATCCTCAAAAATAAAGATTGAAGTTATTACAAGTCCAACATGTCCTCATTGTCCACATGCAAAAAATGCAGTAAATAAATTTGCAAAAGATAATGAATATATTAAGGTCGTTGAATATAGTACAGCTACACATGAAGGAAGAAAAAAGTCTCAACAATTAGATGTTAGAAGTGTTCCAACATTATTTATTTCAGGGCCTGGGTCAGCAGATAGAATAGGATTTGTCGGAAGTCCTTCTCAAAACCAACTTAAAAAAATGGTTGGAATTGCAAAGGGAGAAGATAATTGGCCTAAAGAAGAAGGATTATTTGAAAAATTAGCTAAAAAGCTAAAGATAAAAATTAAAATATAAATTAATAGGTGATGAACTATGAGTAAAGTTAGAGTATTTTCAACAAAAACATGTCCATATTGTGTTATGCTAAAAGATTTTTTAACACAAAAAAAGATTAATTTCGAAGATATTGATGTTGGGCAAGATTATAATGCTGCAATGGAAATGATTCAAATTAGTGGACAAAGAGGAGTTCCTGTAGCTGACATAAATGGTCAAGTAATTGTAGGTTTTGATGAACCTAGAATAAGCAAAATGCTAGGAATAGCTTAGATTATTTTTTATTTTGTTTTAATATTTTTTTCATTTTTTTATACATTTTTATGTGTCCCTCTGAATTAGGATGAAGTCCATCCTCCATTTCAGATAATAAAAGAATTTTTTTCATAGATATGTATCTTAAATTATGTTTCTTAGCAATTTTTTCAATAGCGTTATCATATTTATCTGCTTCACTATTGTGATAATAAATTAAATTATCCCAAGGAATCGGACAAACTTTTTTTTCATCAACTCTTGTTAAACCAATACAATATATTTCTTTAGAATAAAATTTTGAAAGTTGAATTATGAGGTCATAATTTTTTTTAAAATCAGTAAGTGAAACACGGTTTTTTTTTAAAAATTTAGCAGAATCATTAATACCGAGTGCAATTATAATTTTATTTGGGTTTAATTGTTCTAGTTCTATTTTAATTCGTTTTAATAGACCTATAGTATCTTCTCCACATATGCTTCTATTAATTATTTTAAAATCTTTTTTTAACCTATTAGCCCATCCTCCTCTGTTGTCAAATTCACCAAAAGCAATGCTATCTCCAAATACAACTATCATTTTATTTCTTATTTTATTAAAATTTATATATGTTTAGTATAACTAATAATATATGATAAGTTTTGCATGCCAAGATATTGAGTTTAAAGATTTACTTAGATGTAGTTTTAGTATGAATAAAACAGAATACAACATTATGATGTTTTTGTTAAAATCTGATGAAGCATTCACAGCGACACAGATAGGAAAAACAATGAAACTTGATAGAACAACAGTTCAAAAAGCTATAAAAAAATTAGCAGAAAAAAATATTGTTTTAAGATTACAAACTAATTTAGAAAAAGGTGGATACATGTTTATTTATAGAATAAAAAATAAAGATGAATTAAAAGAAAAAATGTTAAAAATAGTAGAAAAATGGTATGATGAAGTCATCAACCAAATCAACCATTGGTAACTTTTATTTTTCAGCTTCTTCTTCAGGTGTTATATACCCTCTAACAAGCATTTTACCTAGTGGGCTTAATGTAACTGAAATTCTTCCTCTGTTCTCTGTTGTTTCAACAAGACCCATTTCTTTAAGTCCATCAGATTTTAAGTTTCCATTAATATGATATGAAATTAAAGGAAGACTCATTTTAGCTTTTTTACTTAATTCTTCTAAAGATGAACAGCAATCTTTATCATGAAGTATTTTTAAGATTTTCATTTTTTTATCTGATATAATCTTGTAATAATTAAATTTCATGACAGGAAGCATTAATGCTTTATCATTATCAACTGCAAAAGCTTTTAGGCCATTTACAAAAGCTGCTGAAGTTGCAGCACATCTAGTTGTTCTGTCTCCAGTTGCAACATTAACTAAAATTTCTTTTCCGATTTCTTGAGATCTAATTCTAGCAATAGCCATAAAAGTAGATTCCCAAATTTCTGTTTCAGAATTTCCTAAAACATACATGATATGAGTAGGGATTTTAAATTTCTCTAAATCATTTTTAATTTTGATAGCTTCTTGACGTTTTCTATCAGCAGTTACGAGTATAATCTTTTCAGTTGGAAATTCTTTAATTCCAACATATAGTGCATCCATCATATCTCCAAGAGGAGCAATTACTATGTATTTCATTTTTGTATCACCTATTCCTAAATAGAATATAGTCTTTAAGTAGACAAGGTTTCTTTTTAAAGATGATGTTTAAGTGATTAAATACATTGTTAAATTTCACTATTGACTGTTGACTAAAATATAATCTTAAAAAATTTTTAAAAATATTCTTCCCCGAAATATTAATAAACACAGATTTTTTTATGAGATATATGCAAAAAACACTAGATCTTGATAATTTTAAAGAGGAAGAAAAAACAGAAACAATGCCAGAGAAATCTGAAAATCATAATAATTTAGAACCACAAGAAAATAAAATGGAATCAACTCAAACTATAGAAACACCAAATAAAGAGCCAAAAAAAAATACTAAAGCCCATGAATTAGCTAAAAAACAAAGAGATATTTCTATTGCTGAATTTTTTGAAAAAAATCGACATCTTTTGGGTTTTGATAATAAGAAAAAAGCACTTTTAACAACAATTAAAGAAGCTGTTGATAATTCGTTAGATGCTTGCGAAGAAGCAGATATACTTCCTGAATTAATAGTAGAAATAATTGATATGGGAGATGATAGATATCGAGTAGCAATTGAAGATAATGGTCCAGGAATTGTTAAAGCACAAATTCCTAAAATTTTTGCAAAATTACTTTATGGAAGTAAGTTTCATACTCTTAAACAAAGTAGAGGACAACAAGGTATAGGAATTTCAGCTTCAGTAATGTATGGACAATTAACAACTGGAAGACCAGCAAGAATAATTTCAAAAATTGGTCCAAATCATCCAGCAAATGAAATAGAATTAAAGCTTGATACTGTAAAAAATAAACCTTTAATTATTTCTCAAAAAGAAACACAGTGGCATAAGCCTCATGGAACAAGAATTGAAATTGACTTAGAAGGAACTTATATTTCAGGTAGACAATCTGTTGATCAGTATATTCAGCAAACTGCAATTATTAATCCACATGTTACTTTAATTTACCAGCCACCTAAAGGAAGTCAAATTATGTTTGTTAGAGCAACTGAAAAAGTACCTAGACAAGCAAAGGAAATAAAACCTCATCCTTATGGAGTTGAACTTGGAAGATTGATGAAAATGCTTAGATATACAGAATATCGAACAATTCAAGCATTTTTAACAAATGAATTTGCTAGAGTTGGATCAGGAACAGCAAAACAAATATGTGAAAATGGTGCAATTCTCCCATCTACTAAACCAAAAAAAATGACTAGGGAACTTGCTGAACAATTAATGAAAGGAATTAAAGAAACTAAAATTATTAATCCACCTGCTGACTGTATTTCTCCTATAGGACATGTATTACTTGAAAAAGGACTTAAAAAAGAAGTGAACGCTGAATTTTATTTTTCTGCAACAAGACCTCCAGCAGTTTATCGAGGTAATCCCTTTGTTATTGAAGCAGCAATAGCGTATGGAGGAAATATGGAAGCAGACAAATCTATTGAAATTAGTAGATTTGCAAATCGTGTTCCATTATTATATCAACAAGGTTCATGTGCAATAACTAAATCTATTGCAAAAACTAATTGGCGTTCATATGGGCTTAGACAGTCAAACAATAGTATTCCTATTGGTCCATGTGTTTTAATTATTCATATGGCTTCTGTTTGGGTTCCTTTTACTAGTGAAGCAAAAGAAGCATTAGCTCATTATCCTGAAATTATGAAAGAAGTGAGATTAGTAATTCAAGAAATTGGAAGAGAACTAGGAAAATATCTAAATAAGAAAAAAAGATTAAAGAAAGAATTATCTAAAGTTGATTATATTTCAAAATATTTGCCTCATGTTAGTGGTGCACTTCAAGAAATTTTAAAACTTGAAAAGGATGAAAAATTACGTTTAGAAGAACACCTTAAAATTATTTTAGAAGAATCTAGATCAATTAAAAAAGATGAACTTGAAGAACTTAAACGTGATTTTGGTCCTAAAAGAACAAGACAAGAAAGTGAACTTGATAAAATTGAAGGATTAGATGATGTTAATGAAGAAATTAATGAAGATCTTGAAGATGATTCTGCTCCTGCAGTAGATAGTACAAAAGGAGGGGAGAATTAAAAATGGCAGATGAAAAAGTTTCAGATAGTATAAAAAGAGTTTCAACAAATATTTATACAGATATTATAAAAGAAAAAAAACCTGAAATAGAGATGCCTTTAAGGTCTTTAAGTAATGTTACTTATGATGAGAAAGAAGGTTATTTTAAATTAAATAATAAATTCAAACAACGAACTCTTACAGCAGCTACAGTTAAAACTTTTGCACAAACTCTTAAAATGATGTCTCTATCTAAAGAACTTGTTGAATCTTCTGATATTGCAACAAAAAGAGAAGCATATTATATTTCAAAAAACTGGGGAGATGCAGGATTTAAAGCACAACCAGAATCAGACGGAGTTATGGACGATGTTGAATCAATGTTTATGGTTAATCGAGAACAACTGGGATTTATTCCTGAAGAAAAAGGTGGAGCTGTTGCAGGTCGTTTAGTTGTTATAGATAAAGACAGTGATACTGGAAAAGATTTAAGAATTGATTGTACAAAATTTGGTAGTGGAGCATATTCAGTACCTATTTCAGTAGAACATTTAAAATTTGAAACTAAAGCTAAATTTATTTTAGCAATCGAAACAAGTGGTATGTTTGAGCGTTTAAATAAACATAACTACTGGAAAAAATCTAATTGTATTTTAATTTCAATGGGTGGAGTTCCAACCCGTGCACTTAGACGATTTATTAGAAGACTTAGTGATGATCAAAATATTCCAGTTTACGTGTTTACAGACGGAGATCCGTATGGATTTTTAAATATTTATAGAACACTTAAGGTAGGAAGTGGGAACGCTGCACACATAAATAAATATTTTTGTGTACCTAGAGCACAGTTTATAGGAATAACTACTCAAGACATTTTGGAATATAAACTACCAACTCATCCATTAAAAGATGTTGATATTAAGAGAATCAAAGATGGAGTTAAAAATGATCCATTTGTTAAACATCATAAACAATGGCAAAAGGCACTTGCTGAAATGGCAAAATTAAAAGTAAGAGCAGAACAGCAAGCTTTGGCAAAACACGGTCTTAATTTTGTAATGAGTGATTATTTACCTCAAAAATTAGCTAATCAAAAGACTTGGTTGCCTTAATCAAGACAAAGGAAATATTTTTCTTTTTCTATTACACCTTGATACATTTCTTGAATTATTGGATTATTTTTATGAGTTTCGAGGAAGGGTTTAACTAGTTCTTCTTTCCAATTTGGTAAGGTTTTTAGAATTCCTATATATTTTGTTGCAGGATATGATTTAGCAATTTCAGCTATTTCAGCAAAGGTTTGATCAACTTGATTTTGAATAGTTTCTTCATCATAATCTAATTCAATTAATTTTTCTATTAATTGAGATACTTAATGAGTTCCATTTACTATTGGAGCTAATAACTGATAGCCTTTTGTTCCATGTTCAGGAGCAATTGCTAAATAATTAGGATCTTCAAAAGGATTACCTAGTGCATATGGATGATCAAGAACTGCTTGGAATTTTTGTCTAATTTTTGGTTTAAATTCTGTCCATATAGTGGGATCACTTTTGAAACCCATAGCTAAATTAAAATGATTCTGTGAATTTCCTACACCATTTAAATATAATGCGTCAAGAGCAAATGCAGTTCTAACTAATTCTTCAGGATTTGCCTGAAAATATTTTACTTCATCTAAAGCTTCAGTTAATTTTAATCCATAGGATCTTGGAACAGTTGCTTGAGACAAATTTCCATATAATTGGTTTACAATAATTGCAGTTAGTTGATTAAAAACTTGTTCTTGTTGAGGATGATTTGCGAAGACTTCATGAAATCCATTTTCATCAGAAAGTTCTTGTCTAATTGTGCTGTGTTGAGCTGAAAGAGTATGTCCTTACCTATAGAAGAAAGACCTCTATCAATAGATTTTTGAATTATTTCAATTGCATCATCCTTTTGCTCAAAATATTCTTCTAAATTCATAATTTATTTGAAATATTTGTTTTATCTTATATATTTTTCTTTTTTAACTACTAAAATGTAGTAATTATTGTTTACAGAACACAAAAGTTTTTAAAACTAACAACAATTCTCACTATTTATGGGCTAGTAGCCTAGTCTGGATAGGGCACCTGCCTTCTAAGCAGGGGATCGGGAGTTCAAATCTTCCCTAGCCCATAAAAACTGGTAGGATTTTAAATCCTACCATAATTTTTCTTAAGAATTCAAAATCTTTTCATCAATAACTTCTCTACTTACAAAAACAAATTCTCTGTTTTTAATATGTAGATCTTTTAATTTTAAATTTCCTATAGAAACTCGTTTAAGATATGTAACTTTGTGGCCTAGAGCATCAAAGATTCTTTTTACTTCTCTTTTTTTCCCTTCTGTAAGAGTTATTTGTAGAATCTTATCAGTAACTCTTTGAATTTTAGTTGGCTTAGTTTTATATTTAGTTACTTCACCGTTAACCTCTAAATCAATAGTTACTCCTTTTTCTGCAATTTGAACAAGTCTATTAGGTATTTGATCATCTAAAGTTACTTCATAGGTTTTAGTTATGTTTGAATCTGGTGAAGCAATTTTATGATTAACTTTTCCATCATTAGTTAGAATTATCATTCCAGCACTGTCTTCATCAAGTCGTCCTATTGCAGACATTTGATTTAAAATTTTTCTATCAATTTCAATAATATTAAAAATAGATTTTTTTGGTGAACCTTTTGTTAAAATTTTTTCACAAATAAATTTTGGAGGTTTATTAAAAACTAAATAATATTTTGTTTTATCATGCTCGATTTTTTTATCATTATATTTTACAACTCGAGAATTTGGATTAATTTGAAATTTAGGTGTTGTAACAATTTTATCGTCAACTTTAATTTGTTTATTAATCAATGCAAAAATAATATCCTCTTTACTAGCAAAATGTCCTGTCAATGTTAAAAATCTATGTAGTGTTAATTTCATTTTTTAATTTAATATTCAGTTTTTGCCATTTCAATATAACCTTCAGGTAAAACTAATTTTCCATTTTCTTTTACATAAGGAAAATCTAAAATTATTTCTTCAGATGGACTTACTTTTATTATTAATTGATCTTCAAACTCAATTTTTTCTAAAGGAACTCCTTGATTAATTTTAAGAGCAACATATGCAGCTGTATTAGTAGACATTTGTTTTTCTCCTAAATTTCTAACGGGAATATTCATTTTACTTGTTATTTCTTTACTTGTTCTTTTTTGAGGTGGATTGTCTCCTAAAACTCCACCCATAATTAAATAGTCAAAATTATCTTTAGGACTTAATGTTTCAATTGCATGAGGATCTAAAATACATGCATTAGGAAATTTCATGTCTTTAACAGATTTTTCATAAACAGTACCTAATTTTTTTAATTTTTCAATTGTTTTAAGTCCTTTTATTTTTGTGAAAATAACATTTTCTTTTCCAGCAAAATCACTTATATGTTTATATTCAAGTTCAGACCATTTCCAAAGTCGTGGATCTAAATGTTCGATTATGAATTTCATAATAAGAAAGGTATTCGAATTTGTATATATAGTTTGTTTTTATTTTTTTAATAATTGAGCAGAAAACTACGTTTTCCGCACCTTTCCTTTTGATCATTCAATGTTATACATTGTTTTGATTTCAGGATCTTGCCAGAGTTTTTCAAATAATAAATCAAACATATTATAAACAGATGTGGGATGAAATATGTAATCATATTTATCTATTTTAGTTCTAACTTTATGTGAAAAAGGTTTTAGTCTACTCCATTCTGTTTCTTTTAGAATTCTTGATGCTAATGTTTGTTGAATTTGTTCTTCTGTAAATGTAAATGGTGAAACACCTTGTTCAATGTCTGATTCTTTATAAAAACTTAATTCCTCAATAGGTGTAGGAGTATGAAATCTTCTTTTTCCAAGAAGCACAGCAACAGAAGGACCATAAAATGATTTTGGATGAGTTATAGGAGTTCTGTGCAAAAAATTATGTTTGTTATCTGAATTTCTTATTGAAACATCTGCCATTCCTCGACTAGCTATTTCGCTTGTTTTGTAGGATTGAGATAAATCAAGATCATAAATTTGAGCAAGTTGAGGAAGGTTTCCAAGTACATTTGTTTTGAAAGTTGGATATAAAAATTCAATTGTTTGATCTTTAGGTAGAGATGGAGTAGAGTATTCTTGAAAATGTATTTGGTTTGAGTCTGCAGTTTTAAAATCAATTAAATCAATTCCTAAATCAATTGGACTTGACATTGAAATAAGTTGGTCATAAACATTTTGAAGAGAACCAATTTTCAAACCTTTTCTATCAACTTCTAAATGACCTGTTTCAAGTAATGTATTTGTTTTTGTTTCTTCAATATTTAATAATTCACCAATTTTTTCTTTAATTCTATATCTTAAGTCAATTAAGAAGAAACGAGGACCTGTTTTTGTATATGTATGATCAACATGAGGTCTCCAAGCATATAATGGAAGTGCATATCCAGGAATAAATTGATCACCTTGTTCATTTTCTTTTATTTCAATTCCTTGAGATTGTAAAATTTTTGTTAAATGACTAGCTTGACTTCTAAGAATTCTTGATGCTAATGTTATTTCATACCATTCATTTAAATTAACGTTTTGACAACCTACCTCTTGATCTAAAAAGTCTTTTGCATCTTGATTAAATCCTTGAATTCTAGGAATCATTACTTCATGAAAATTTGGTAATAATGTTGGTAAATAGGTTTCAGAAGGAATATCAATAGTTGGAAAAGAATTTATTCCTAAATCTTCGGGTGTTATATTTTGCATTACTTGTTTAAATAATTCAAGTGTTGATTTTCCAGTTACATAACCTGCGTTTTCATGTGATCTTAGTAGTCCTTGTTTTTTTAGTTCTTCAATTAATTTTCTTTCAGAAACAGGTATATGAAAAACATTTTGTAAAACATATGGTAGTTCTAATTGAGAATCAGTTATTGCAATTTGATATGCGCTTCTGGCAGAAGGTCTATCTTGATCAACAAACATGAATCTAAAACCAAATGATTTTCTGTTTTTATTTGCATGAGCATTAAAATCTGGAATAAGAGTTTTTTCTCTTAGATATGCAAGAAAAGAAAAATAATCATTTTTAAAAAAAGTAGAACCTTCTTTAGCACCATACAATCCATCAGCTTTAATCCCAATTCTTTGTGCTTCTTGTTCTAAATGACTTCCACTAAATTTTTTATTTGGAACCCAGTGACTTGTATAATGATCTGTAACTCTTTGAACTAATGTACTTTTACTGTCCATCTTCAACTAATTCCAAAATGTGACCTAGATATTTTTTCCCAGTTAGTTGAGTTTTTCCTTGAGAAAAATTTGGACTTAATGTTATAGCAGCTTCATCCCATGAGGAATATCCAGTTATCATACTATTTTGTGGATCGTTTGGATTTGCAATTGAGAAATAAACAAGATCTTCACTATCCATTTGATCAAGTAAGGTAGGATCAAAAGCAATATCATAATTATCTGGAACATTGAATAAATCAGTTGCAGAAATAATTGCTCCTTCAATTCCATCAAAACATGACTCACATGAAGCTTGTGTTGTCCAATCATCTGTTGAATAAGCAGGTGCTGAGATTCTTAATTTTTCACAAGTTTCTTGAGAATTCATTTGTCTAGCTAAATGGGTTGTTTCTCCGTTAGTTGTTACATAATTCCCAAATTCATATGGACTTAATCCTAATTTAAATGGATTGCCTGTGCTATTCATAACTGTTTCAAATACATCACCATAATTTTCAGTCAATTTTATTGTATTTGTAGCTTCAATTGAAATTATCTTTTGTTCTTTTAAATAATCTAGAATTTGAGTTGTAGATGATAAGTCAACACCTGAAACTAATGCAATTTCAATTGGAGTCATATTTATTTTTTTACTATGAATTCCTCCATTCATTGATTTATACATTTCAATTGTTTGAAAAATTCTTTGTTCAGCTATTGGAGTTCTAAGTAATCTAGAATAAAAATTGTCAACTTGGTCTTGATTCCTACTCATTGTATCTCTTTTCCTAACAACTCCAGGTTTGACACCAAAAAACAATTTACCTGGTTTAATATGTGCGATATCCGCATTTTCACTTATGATTTTCAAATATTGATTTTTTTTAACTTCAACTATTCCTTTACCTAGAATTACCTGTAGAGGCATATCTGTTCCATATCTCTTATCAGTTAAAACCGCGTTTCCTTTTGTAATTATATAATGACCTTTATCTGATAAAACAACATCTCCATTAAGTTCATCAGTTCTATCAACAATAGGAAGATTAGCTTTTCTTGCAGTTTGAAATTCTCTAACTAATTCTATTGCAGTATCACCAATAGGCTCAACATCTAAAAGATTTGAAAGTTTATCAGGCCCTAATGCATAGTGTGCTGCAATTGTATCTGCAACTCTATTTAGAGATCTATTGTCTGCATAATTTGTTGCACATTTAATCATCCAAACTAACAAATCTTGGTATCTATCCTGAAACAATTCAAACGATCCTATTGATTTTTCACTTTCTCCATTATCTGGAACACCTGATAATTTATCATTTGCTCTTACAAAGAAATTTGGTGGAACATTAAGATTCTTAACCCATTCATCATCAATTTCTTTAAGAGTAGTATAAGCGTTTAAATGTATTTTTGCGGTTCTATGGGTTAGATCATATTCTGAAATCCATTCATCAATTTTTTTAATTGCTTCTTTTGCTGGTTCAATAAAATTTGGAACTGCTTCAATTCTTCCAGCAGCTCTTAGTGCTAGATTTTCAACTCTAGTTGATGCAGCAGAATCTAATGCTTCAAGGATATCTGCAAGAACAAATTGATTAGTTGTTTCATCTGAAGCCCAATAATTAACTAATCGTTCAGCAACTCTGTAAGGCCCAAGTTTCATTCTTCCTGTTGTGTCTTTAAGAATATAATCTTCTTTCCATTTTGCATCTTCAGTTAAATGGATTTTATACACCGCTCTATCCATTTGGTCTTGAAACGGTTCTTCTTGAAATAAATGATATCTATGGTTTCCGTTAACAGCTTCTAAAATTGAAATAGGTTCTCCAAAACTTTCAGGATCCCACCATAAACTACCTTGAGTTGCGTTTGATGCAACAATAGATTGAATTGCAGGTCTTAGAGTGTCAAGTTTATCTGGATCAGGTTCTAATGCTTTAATTAATTCAAATGGAACAGCAGCTTTTATAGTGTTTCCAGTTTCATGATATCTTAAAACTTCAATGCCTGCTGTTTCCCATGCATTTTGATTAAGACCTGTAAGTTTTTCTATAGAATTCCAGTCAACAGTATGACCTGTTTTTATATCTTCAATATGTTCATTAACAAATTCTCCCAAAGTTTTTGCCATTTTATATATAAGTAGTGAGATTTTATATTTAAAAATATGGGAAAAATACTACTTTAAAGTAGTCTCATTTTAGCTTCTGGAGAAATAATGATAAAAAAAAGTTAATTTACTTGGTTTTGAACATCATTATTAAGAAATTTGGTTATGTTTTCAAAAACAATATTTGTTCTTATTCTCATAGCTTCCTTAGTTGCATAACCAATATGAGGCATGATTACGGTGTTAGGTGCTGACAATAATTTATAGTTTTCTGGTAATGGAGGTTCCATATCAACAGTATCTAAACCAGCTCCAGCAATTGTTTTATTTATTAATGCATCAGCTAATGCATCATTATCAATAACTGCTCCTCTTGCAGTGTTAATAATTATGCTACTAGGTTTCATTAATTTTAGATTATTTTCATTAATCATTTTATTAGTTTTTTCATTTAAAGGAACATGTAAAGTCACAATATCACTTTGTGATAAAAGTTCATCAAGTTCTAAATAATTTATCCCTGGTTTTTTTGTTCTTGAAAATGCAATTACTTTACAACCAAATGCTTCTAATAATTTTATTGCAGCAAGACCAATAGTTCCTGTACCAATAACTCCAACTGTTTTTCCTTTTAATTCAGTTCCTAAGAATCTTTCTCGAGTTGATAATTCTCTTACTTTTTTATCTCCCCACACAATTTTTCTTAAAACAGAAATCATTAAACCAATTGAGAGTTCTGCAACTGAATCTGTTGAATATCCTGCAGCATTACATACAACAATGTTTTTTTCATTACATGTTTTAAGATCAATATGATCAAATCCAGTAAATGCAACACTAATCATTTTTAAATTTGGACAATTGTTAATAACGTTCGCACTTATTTTAAAATTTGTAAGAACAATTATATCTGAGTCAGAAGATCTTTTTATAATTTCTTCATCATTAGTAGGTCTTGAATCATATGTAACAAGTTCATGTCCATTATTTTCAAGTTCAGCTTTAAATTCATCTACATTATTTATGCTTGCACCAATAGGTTCTAGTAATGTGATTTTCATAAATAGCGAGAATTGTTTAATTTATTTAAAACTGAGTGAAAGAAAAAATATTATTATGCGCTGTTCTCCTTAAAAAAGCAGATAATTTTATAACTAAACCTAGAACCCTAAACATATGAAACAAAGAGTTCAAAAAATTATGAGTGCAAATGGATTTTGTTCTAGAAGAAGAGCTGAAGTTTTTATTAAAAATGGTAAAGTAAAAGTTAATGATAAAGTTATAAAACTGGGAGATCAAGCTTCTGAAGATGATGTTATTAAAATTAATGATAAAGTTTTAAAAAAAGCTAATAAAATATATGTGAAATTTCATAAACCTAGAGGATGTGTTACTGCTGTTTATGATAGATATGAAAAAACAGTTATGGATTATATTAAAATTAAAGAAAGAGTTTTTCCTGTTGGTAGACTTGATAAAGATACAAGTGGACTTTTACTTTTAACTAATGATGGAGATTTCGCAAATCATATAACTCATCCTTCTAATGAAATTAAAAAAACATATCTTGTTGGATTATATACTGATATTGATGAAAGAAAATTAAAAAAATTAGAAGCAGGTGTTAGACTTGAAGACGGAAAAACAGCACCAGCAAAAGTTAAGATTCATCATGAAAAATTAGTGCAAATTGAAATTCATGAAGGAAAAAACCGAATTATTAGACGAATGTTTAGAGCAATAGGATATGAAGTTAATTTTTTAAAAAGAATTCGTGTAGGTAAATTAAATTTAGGGAAATTGCCTGAAGGTAGATATGCATTTTTAAAAGTTGAACAAGGCAAGAAGTGGCCTGATATTTTTTAGTATATTTTTCTTACATTGATAAAATAAGTTTAACAAGTTCTATTCCAAATTTAATGAAGAAATAAAATAAAATTAAGCCAGATGCTAATGAAACATATCTGAAATTTTTTTGATTAACATATTTTCTTCCAAACTGAACAGCTGGAATTATAATGAAAGCAAAAATAATAACTCCAATTAGGATTCCTAAACTTAATAATAGACTTCTATTGATAGAAGCTGAATTTGATACAATATCTGCGCCCATAATACCAGTCCAAAACAAGAGAACATAAGGGTTTGAAATTGTTAAAACAATTCCAGGAATAAAATTTTTTTTACTATCAACTTTTCCGGAAATATTTATCTTTTTTTTACTAAAAAAATCTTTTATGGAATTATAGGAAAGATAAAACAAAACTAAAACACCAAAAACTAGTAATAATAAATTAAAAATTGGAATTTTGGTTAAATATGATAATCCAATTAATGCGAAAATAAGATATGTGGATAATGCAACTAAAACACCTAAATAAAAAGATGCTGCAGATTTCCAACCATTCTTTAAACCTCTTCTAATAATTTCAATATTAGTTGGACCTATCGGTGCTGCTATTGATAGACCAAGAATAATTCCTTCAATAACTGTGATCATAAAATAAAGAGATTGCAGTGGATACTAATAAATATTTCTTAAGAAATTATTATTTTCTATATTTTTTAGCATAATCAATCCTATCATAGATCCAAGGATGTGTGTGTAAAAAACTTAGAAGTGGTTTTTTCTTTTGAAAATATATTCCTTTACTTTCCAAATGTTTAATTCCTTTTTTTATTAAACTAATCCAAGCTTTAGGATTATCTTTAATTGTATAATTATCTGCACTTTTTTCTTTAAGTCTTAATATTCTTAAATATCGGACATGAAAAATGACAGAGAAGAGTAATAACATATAAAAAATATATAAAAAATCACCTCTAGAAATATAAGAAAAATAAGAAAAAATCATAAATGTAATTGCAGGATAAACTGCCATAAATTCTAAATCTTTATTTTTAAAATGAGCAAATTCATGTAAATATAATGATTTAATTTCTTCCCAAGGTTGTTTTAAAATTCTACTATTAATGAAAATTACTTGATTGTTCCATAAACCTAGAGCAGCTCCAGAAAATCCTGTTTTTGAACTAACAATTTCTTTTATCTTTACATCATGTTCTTTTGCTAAATCAAATATTTTAGTTCTATATTTTCCATGATATGGTTTAAACTTGTTAAAAGGTTTATAGATTTGAGGTAGAAAATATACAAAAGCAAATGGAATAATAATCATTAATGGAAAAAACAAAAACGTTTTGTATGTATAAGTTAAATAAGCAAAAATAAAGAGCGGAACTGTACGAAGAATGTAGAGGAATAATGATTTTTTTAAAAGGAGAGTGGTGTAGTTTTTTGTCATGGTGATTAAGTTAAGAGAGGGAGTATAAATGTCTTTTGGGGAGAGGAGATTTTTTGGACATTTAAAACGTCCTATTTTTCATATAAGATATCATACCCTTCTGGTGACCTAACATAAACTATATTATCATTCAGAATTGGTTCCAATTTTTTATCATTAATTTTAAATTCGAGTTTTCTAGATAAAACAGGTTCTGGATTTTTTGAAGTGGAAACAAATATTTCGAGAACATATTCTCCCTTTTCAAGTAAGACGTAAGATTTGTGAAGATTAGGTGAAAAAATAATGTCCATAGGTAAAGTCGTTTCTCCAGAAACACCAAATTGATGAAAAGGTCTCTCTGATATTTCATTTATCTTCCAAGGATCACCTTCAAGATATGCTTTAAGATCAATTACATATTTAGGTTCGTATTCAGCTTTTGTTTCATCTACTGTTACGTTCAAAAATATATTTGTGATAACTCCGGCCTGTTTTCCATGATTAATGAACTCCATAGGGATAATAAAAGTTGGAAGAAAAGTTTCGTTATGATCTTCTGGATACACACGAATAATGTATGTTCCTGATGCAAAAACTTCAAGATCAAAAGGAGAATGAATATTAAGACTAATAACTATTGATAAAATTGCTATCAAGAAACTAAAAACTGAGATCGTTAAGGGCCATAAAAACTTCTTATCTTGGAAAAACCCTAATTCTTTGATTGATAATTCATTCATGATTTTTACATTTGTAGGTTTTTCTGTTTTTTTTCTCTTTACCATAATTATAGGATAGTTTACAAATATAATAATTTTTAGTATCGAGCGCCCAAAAAATAATTAGATATAATGGCCACTATACAAGTTCATTTTTAGTGTTTTAAGCTTAAAATCAATTAGTTTTATAATATCATAATTAGAATATATGTTGTATCTAGAATTAAATATTCACTAGACATTCTCGCGTAAGCCTTTTAAACAACAAACATAAAAACAAAATATAGTTTCAAAATGGTTAATATGGATAAAATAGTAATTAAGGGTGCACGTGAACATAATCTTAAAAATATTGATGTCGAAATACCTCGAGATAAGTTTACAGTTATAACTGGACTTTCTGGAAGTGGGAAATCAACTCTTGCTTTTGATACAATTTATGCTGAAGGTCAAAGAAGATATGTTGAATCATTGAGTGCTTATGCTAGACAATTCTTAGGACTAATGAGTAAACCAGATGTTGATTCAATTGATGGATTAAGTCCAGCGATAAGTATTGAACAAAAAACAACATCAAAAAATCCTAGATCTACTGTCGGAACTGTTACAGAAATTTATGATTATCTGCGTTTATTATTTGCTAGAATCGGAACACCATATTGTCCAGATCATAAAATAAAAATTGAATCACAAACTCCTGATAAAATTTCTAAACATATTATGTCAGATTTTAAAGAAGAAATTACAATCCTTTCGCCAATTATTAGACAAAAAAAAGGTACATATGAAAAATTAATTGAAGATTTAAATAAAGAAGGTTATACTAGGGTAAGAGTAAATAATTCTATTTATAGAACAGACGAAACTATATCTCTAGACAGATATAAAAAACATGATATTGAAGTTGTTATTGATAAATTAAATTTAGATGATAAATCTCGATTAATAGAAGCTATTGAAAACGCTTTAAATAAATCTAACGGACTAATAATTGTACAAAGTAAATCAAAAGAAAAATTATATTCAGCTAATATGGCTTGTCCAGAGTGTGGATTAAATTATGAAGAATTACAACCTAGAATGTTTTCTTTTAACAGTCCTTTTGGTGCTTGTGAAAATTGTTCAGGTCTAGGAATAAAAATGGAATTTGATCCAGATTTAATTATTCCAGATAAATCTTTATCAATAGCTGACGGTGCAGTAAGATTATATAGAAATGCAATTGATGGATGGAGAGGACAATATTTAGGTAGCGTAGCTAAACATTTTGGATTCTCAGCACTAACTCCAATAAGTGAATTAACAGAGGATCAGTTTGAAATTTTAATGCATGGATCACCTGAAAAAATACAATTTAATATGACTATGAAAGGTGGAGACGCTAATTGGTCTCATAAAGGAAACTGGGAAGGATTAATTCCTCAATCTGAAAGATTATATCATCAAACACAATCAGATTATAGAAGAAGAGAACTTGAAAAATATATGAGAATTTCACCATGTCCTGTTTGTGATGGACAAAGACTTAAGAAAAAAGTTTTATCAATTTTAATCAACAAAGTTTCAATAATTGATGTAACAAATATGTCAATAAAAAATGCAATTGAATTTTTTAGAAATTTAACATTAACAGATAAGGAAAAAGAAATAGCAAAAATAATTTTAAAAGAAATTGATGATAGATTAAATTTCCTAGATAAAGTTGGTTTAAGTTATTTAACTTTAAGTAGAAATGCAGGAACACTTTCAGGTGGAGAAGCTCAAAGAATTAGACTTGCTACTCAAATTGGAAGTAATTTAATGGGGGTGGTATATATTTTAGATGAACCTAGTATTGGTCTTCACCAAAGAGATAATCAAAAACTTATTAGTACACTCCATAGACTTAGAGATTTAGGTAACACATTAATTGTTGTTGAACATGATGAAGATACAATAAGAAACGCAGATCATGTAATTGATATGGGTCCGGGAGCAGGTATTCATGGCGGAGAAATTACTGCAGCAGGAACTCCAGAATATATTGAACAAAAAGGCACATTAACAGGAAAATATTTATCAGGAAAATTAAAAATAGAAATGCCTGAAAAAAGAAGAAAATCAAATAATTTTATTCATTTACTAGGATGTAAAGAACATAATTTAAAAAATATTAATGTAAGTTTTCCTATTGGAAGTTTAACATTAGTAACAGGTGTATCAGGATCAGGTAAATCTACATTAATTTACGGAATTTTATATAAAGCTTTAATGAGAAAACTGCATAAATCTAGACTAGTTCCAGGAAGATTTGATAATATTGAATTTGATTCAGAAATTGATAAAGTTATAGTTATAGATCAAAGTCCAATAGGAAGAACACCTAGGTCTAATCCAGCAACTTACACAAAAGTATTTGATCATATTAGAACTTTATTTGCACAAACTAAAGAAGCTAAACTCCGTGGATATAAACCAGGTAGATTTAGTTTTAATGTTAAAGGTGGAAGATGTGAAGCTTGTAGGGGAGACGGATTAATTAAAATTGAAATGAATTTTTTACCTGATGTTTATGTACAATGTGAAGAATGTAAAGGTAAAAGGTATAATTCTGAAACATTAGAAGTTAAATTTAAAGGCAAAAATATCGCAGAAGTTCTTGATTTAAGTATTTTAGAGGCAAACGATGTATTTGCAAATGTACCGAGTATAAAAAATAAATTAGAAACACTTAATCAAGTTGGTTTAGATTATATTAAACTCGGACAATCTTCAGTTACTTTATCTGGTGGAGAAGCTCAAAGAATAAAATTAACTAGGGAACTTAGTAAAAAAGCAACAGGTAAAACTCTTTATTTACTAGATGAACCTACAACAGGTCTTCATTTTCATGATGTAAGTAAATTAATCAAAGTGCTAAATAATTTAGTAGACAAAGGAAATTCAGTTATTGTTATTGAACATAATTTAGATTTAATTAAATCAGCAGATCATATTATTGATTTAGGACCTGATGGTGGAGAAGCCGGTGGAGAAGTTATTGCTGTAGGAACACCTGAAGAAGTAGCAAATAATAAAAATAGTTATACTGGTGAGTTTTTAAAAAAGATGTTATAGATGATAAATAAAAATTTACCAACAAATCCAGGTTGCTATATATTTAGAAATTCTAATAAAAAAGTTATTTACATTGGTAAAGCTAAAAATATAAAAAAAAGAGTAACAAGTTATTTTACAAAAACTCATTCTGATTCTAAAACACAAGTTTTAGTAGAAAATATTGTTCATATAGATTTTATTTCAACTAATACTGAAGTTGAAGCATTACTCTTAGAAAACACATTAATCAAACAATATAAGCCTAAATACAATATTGATCTTAAAGATTCAAAACGTTATGCATATCTAGAAATAACTAAAGAAGAATTTCCTAGATTACTTTTAACAAGAACTAAATCTAATGGAGAATTATTTGGCCCTTTTACATCAGGTTATGATAGAAAATATGTAAGAGAATTATTAATTAAAACTTTTAAAATTAGAACTTGCAAAAAACTACCTAAAAAAGCATGTTTAAAATTTCATATTAATTTATGTGATGCTCCTTGTATCAATAATATTTCAAAAGTTGAATATGATTCTCAAATAAATAAAGTTAGAATGGTTCTAAAAGGTAAAACTTCTGAATTAATTAATCAGTTAAAACATGATATGAAAATTCATTCAAAAAACCAAAACTTTGAGAAAGGAATTGAAATAAGAAATCAAATTTCTGCTCTAGAATATCTTAAAGAAAAACAAAGTGTTCAGCGTATTAAAAAATATAATGAAGATATAATTGACTATATAATTAAGGATCAAAAAGTCTATTTAATGTTATTTAAAATTTACAAAGGAACATTAGTAAATAAAGAAGAATTTGTTTTTGATTATTATGAAAATTTCTTTGACAGTTTTATAACACAATATTATGATGATCATAAAATTCCTAAAGAATTAATTTTAAGAAATAAATTAGATCCAGTAATTCATAATTACTTAGAACAAAAAAGAAAAACAAAAGTAAAAATTACTATTCCTAAAATTGGTGAGAAAAATACTTTGTTAAAGTTAGTTAAGAAAAATATTGAATTAACATTTTTTGGAGATATAAAAAAAGTAGAAGAATTAAAAAAATCTTTAGATTTAAAATTCATGCCTAGTGTAATTGAATGTTTTGATATTTCTCATCTTGGTGGAAAACAAACAACTGGATCAATGGTTCAATTTAGAAATGGACAACCAGATAAATCTAATTATAGAAGATTTAAAATTAAGTCATATATTGGTAATGATGATTTTGCAGGAATATCTGAAGTAGTTGTAAGAAGGTATAAAAGACTTAAAGAAGAAAATAAACAATTTCCTGATTTAATTATCATTGATGGAGGAAAAGGTCAATTAAGTGCTGCAATTAAATCATTAAAAAAACTTGAAATAAGTATTCCGATAATTTCAGTTGCTAAAAGAGAAGAAGAAATATTTGCGCCTGGACTTTCTTACCCACTAATACTTAAACCTAAAAATAAAGGGTTGTTATTTATTAGACAAATAAGAGATGAAGCACATAGGTTTGCTATAAAATATAATAAATTGTTAAGGAAAAAGGAGATTAAGTCAAGTTAATTTTTTTCTTTTGTTTAATTATTAATAGTATTGTTAATATTATAAAACATAGAGCAGTACCAATATAAGCTAAAAAATTATTTTCTGGTTCAGGAAAAAAGAAGAGAACAAGTACTCCAATTAATATTACTCCAGGAATTAAATAATTATTTTTCATTGAATAAATATCGGTAACTAAAATATATAAATGTTTCAAATCCTATAGGAAAATTTTCTCCATAATTTTATATATGTTTAACTAAACCAAATTGTTTAATCTTTGAAATATAAGAGTCGAAAACAAAAAATGGTAAAAACTAGAATAAAAGGACATGACATTAATATTCCAGTTATTAAAGATTCATATAGCAGGCGAGCTCTAAAATATAAAAATAATATTCTTAGTAGTTTAAGAATTCTAGAATTAACTGAAGATGATGTTGAGTTAGAGCTTGAATCTGTTGCAATAAAAAATCTTCCAGCAAGTGTATCATGGTATATTGAAGGATTTCACTTACATTTTAGTTATGGAAATTGTAAAAAGTATGTTGAAAATTTATTTGTTGTTTCAAAGGTAATTGAGCTTGAAATAAATGATTTAATTGAAGGGAAAAAAGAGTTTGAAGATTTTATAAATGATTTTAAAGAAGAAGGAAATGTTGAAGAAGAAAGAAAACAAGCTAGAGAAACTTTAGGTGTTGAACATGACACAAAGGATTTAAATGTTATAAATAAAAAATATAAACGAATGTCTAAAGATTTGCATCCAGATATGCCTAATGGAAATGTTGAAAAATTTAAAGAAATAAATAAAGCACATAAAATTCTAAAAAGAGAATTGGAATGAGAGTTCAGCGTGGTTAATAGCTAAGTAGGTTTATTTTTGTTTGTTTATTATTCATAGATGTTTAAAATACTTTATGAGATAATGGTCATGGATTACACATAAATAAAATTAAAATAATCAATGAATGATACGGATAAGTCATTTTAGAGGATATTTGCGTATTCTACAAGTTTTTTTGAATTAGATATTCTAATTTACTATAACACACTTATATAGTTATAAGTATCAATTATATTATAGTAAAAAATAGGAATACAATTATAAAACACCTATTTAGTGGAAAAAACATCCCAACATAAATTAAGAAGTATACTAAATTATTTTTGCCTAGCAGATTTGTTTTTTGTACTTCAAGTTGGGATTACTTATTTATTCAATTATTAAAAAATCATATGAAACATCCATTATCGTGGAATTTCTTATTCTAGGCTGAATAACTGAATATTAAAAATTGAAGTATTTATAGAAAAAATTGCATAATCAATGAGGTGATTAAAATGCTAGAATTAAATTCATTTTGTGGGAGAAGAGATTTAAGCCCTAAAACTGAAGAGAAAGGATTGTTTGTGTCTGTTCTTGAGCTTATAGATGTAACAGCTGGAACAAAATTCAAACGATCATTAAAGAGATCTACTATAAAAAGAGAAAATAATGAAAAAAAATCAAGAATATATTGACTAAATATTTTTGAATCTTTTTTAACACCAAATTTATAATCTAATTAACATTCTTTAGGAACAATGAAATTCGACTTACACTCAGAATTTAAACCAACAGGTGACCAACCAGTTGCTATTAAAAAACTAGTTGAAGGTATAAAAAATAAAAACAAGTTTCAAACACTTCTAGGTGTAACTGGATCAGGAAAAACATTTACTATGGCTAATGTTATTTCTAAAGTAAATAAACCTACATTAGTTTTAGCTCATAATAAAACACTTGCTGCTCAATTATATACAGAGTTTAAAGAATTTTTTCCTAACAATAGAGTAGAATATTTTGTTTCATTTTATGATTATTATCAACCTGAATCGTATATACCTCAAAAAGATCAGTATATTGAAAAAGATTCTTCAATTAATACAAAGATTGAACAAATGAGACTCAGTGCTACTGTTTCTTTACTTCGAAGACCTGATACAATTGTCATTGCTTCAATTTCTTGCATATATGGTTTAACAGATCCAGATAATTATGAAAAATTGGCTGCAGATTTAGAAATAGGACAAAAAATTACAAGAAAAGAATTAATGTTAAAATTAATTGATATGCAATATGAAAGAAATGATACTGAACTACTTTCAGGAAGATTTAGAGTTAAGGGAAATACTATTGATTTGGTTCCAGGATATTATAATGATATAATTCGAATTGAATTATTTGGTGATGTTATAGATAAAATTACTGAAATTGAAAAAACATCTGGAAAAAAAATTAAAGAATACAAATTTTTTCCAATAATGCCTGCTAAACAATATGTTATTCCTAAAGAACAAATTGAATTAGCAATAAATGATATAAAAAAAGAACTTAAGGAAACACTTCCTAAACTAGATATGATTGAAGCTCATAGATTAAAACAAAGAACATTATATGACATTGAAATGCTTCAAGAAACAGGATATTGTAAAGGCATAGAAAACTATTCAAGACATTTTGATAGAAGAAAAAAAGGAGAGAAGCCTTATACACTTTTAGATTATTTTCCTAAAGACTTTTTGTTTTTTATTGATGAATCTCATCAATCAATTCCTCAATCACATGGGATGTACAAAGGAGACTTCGCTAGAAAAAAAAATTTAGTTGATTATGGATTTAGACTTCCTTGTGCATTTGATAATAGACCTTTAAAATTCAATGAATTTGAAACTTTTTTTGAAAATGTTGTTTTTGTTTCAGCTACACCAGCAGATTATGAATTAAATAAATCCAATCAAATAGTTGAACAAATAATTAGGCCAACTGGTTTAATAGATCCATTAGTAGAAATTAGACCTATCAAGGATCAAATTCCTAATTTAATTAGTGAAATTAAATCAACAGTAAAAAAAGGACATAGAGTTTTGGTTACAACTCTTACAAAAAAATTAGCAGAAGAATTAACAGATTATTTTGCTGAAAATAAAATTAAAACTAGATATTTACATTCAGATATTGATACTTTAGAAAGAACTGAGATAATTAGACAGTTACGTTTAGGTAAATTTGATGTTTTAGTTGGTATTAATCTATTAAGAGAGGGTCTAGATATCCCTGAAATTGGGTTTATAGGAATATTAGATGCAGATAAAGAAGGTTTTCTTAGAGACGCTAGATCTTTAATTCAAATTATAGGAAGAGCTGCTAGAAATGTTGAATCTAAAGTAGTATTATATGCTGATAATATGACTAAATCAATAAAACAAGCATTGAAAGAAACAAGTAGAAGAAGGGAGATTCAAGTTAAATATAATCAAAAACATAATATTACTCCTAAAACAATAATTAAACCTGTTAAAGAACAAGAAGTAGAAATTTCTGATATTAAACATATTCCTAAAAAAGATATGCCTAGAGTTGTAACTCAACTTGAAATAGAAATGAATGAAGCAGCAGATAGGCTTGAATTTGAAAGAGCAATACTTCTACGAGAGAGAATTAAGAAATTAAGAGCAGAATTTGAATAAGTTTTATAAATATGTCAATTTTCACATGATTAATGATTCCTGCGGGGGTCGCCAAGCGGCTAAGGCAGTCGGCTGCAAATGATTGGGATGATGAGCACAATTGTGCGATGATATCACTAAATTAAGTTGATCCCGACCATCGAGAGTTCGAGTCTCTCCCCTCGCTTATTTTTATTTTTGATTTAGATTTTTTAAATAATTAAACTACCTGTCAAAATTTTTTAAGAAATATTTATCAAAGAACAAACAATTATTTTATCTTTTTTTGGAGATTATATCCTTTATCTGTTAGGCCATATACTCTGCCCAGATGATCTTCAGGATTTTTACATTCTGCTAATCCTTGTTCAACTAATCCTCTTAATACTCTACTTGTTTCTGCAAGACTTAAATTTGTTTTGCCTTTTATTTCACTAACTAATGCAGGTCCATCTAAAATTAATAGAACTTTTTTTCTTTGCTTACCTCGCATTACATACGAGTAATCTCTCCAATACTCTTTTTCTGACATTACGATAATATGGTGAATAGTATTCTACCATTTATAATGAAAATCATCAATATATTTAATTTTTATTATCATAAAATATACAAAATATATACAAGATATATTAGAATTAATCAATTCCAAGGTTGCCTTAATATAGCAGCACCAAATATTTCTAAAGGAATGTTAATATCACTGCCTTCATACATATTATCGTTAGGAAAATTAGTATAAGCTATTCCATTTCCAAAAATATACAAGAAACGTTCGCATTGAACATGTAATTCATTTCTTGAAAGAGGATGTTCATATCTTTTAATTGCGTTCACTCCATATCTTCCATATGCGGCAAATGATTGTGTTGTATCAAAACCATCATCTTGTAAATATTGTAGAGTGGTTGGACTTAATTCTACTTTTTTATACTTTCCATCTTTGTTTTCATTTTCAGAATTATCTTCATCTGCAAATTCGCAATAAAAGGAATATGTTCCATCAAAATTTTTAATATAGTGTTTAAATCCAAGTTCATCACTAACAGTGTCTTTCATTGGATATACATAAGTTAATGCCCATGGTTTTTTTCCTACTTCCATTCCTAGAATTGAAAATACAGCGTCTCCGTTTCCTTTGAAAACTACAAAATCAAATGCTTCTTCACCTTCACCAGGTCTTAACATTCCACCAGCACTGAGTAGATTATGCCAACCAAATTCTGCTCCTTCTTCTAGTTCAACATAAGGATATCCCTTCGAATCTAAACCATAATTATATCCACCTAAATTTCTTGAATCATAAACTTCTCCATCAATAAATTCATTGTCTTTTGCATTGCTCGGATCTAAGAAATATCCAAAATAAAGATTTGGAGTTGAAATAAAATTTATTTTTTCAAATTCTTTTTTATAATCAACAAAATCAGTACCATACTGATTCATTAAAGCATCAATACCTTCACCATAGGAAAAAAAATCATTTAATTCAACAACATCAGGATAAGTATCTAATTCTTCTTGAGTCATAGTATTAGTTTCAATTTTTGCAAGTAATTCTCTTGTTTTGTCACCATATCCTGTTTTATAAAAATGGTCATGAAGTGTTGTAGTTCCTAGTTGAGTTCCATCTTCACCTTCAATAGCCCAAACACCTCGTTTACCTGCAGGAGGTCCACCAGATGTAGGTTTAAATCTTTGTTCAAAAATCACAGTTTGCATTAACATGTGTTTATTTACTGAAATAGCATATTTAGAAAAGTGTGTAATATTAGCAGTTGCCATATTATTTTCAATACTCGTTGGAGGAGCGTACCAAATTCCGTCTTCTTCATCCCAGTATGCAATTCTTAAATTTTCTTTTGTATAACCTTCTGGAATATCTGCATTATCAAATTCAATTGTCATTTCAATTGGTTTAGAAAACTGTGCGCCATCAGGAAAATTATCATATACTAATTCTCCAATAATTATTCCATTATTAAGTCCATCAAAATGATGGTCTAAAACTTTTGTTCCTATAGTTTCAATTGGATTTCCATTACTATCTGTAATAATTGTGTTCTCACTAATTTTAAGTTCAGCTTTTCCGTCTGGCGAAATTATTCTAATTTCACTTTGTGTAATACCACTCGGAATATTTGTTTTAGAAGCTCGGTCAAAACTATATTCAAATTCTTTGAGTTCAATTTTTTGTAATTCTTTTTGAACATCTAAAGGATAGTCAACATTAATAATAATTGTTTCAGGATTTATTGTTGCGATAACTTCAACTCTACCCTTTTTTATTTCATAATTTTGTTTTTGCATTTCACTTAAAATTGGAGTTGTGCAAGTAATAATTTTGGAAACAATTAATTCTTCTAATTCATTTTTTGTTTGTTCTCTAATACCTGTTAATGGAATAGAATCTTGAACAGCATATTCAACACAAGAATAAATCATTGTTTCAAAATCTGCTTTCATAGTTGTTTGAGTTAAAGCAGAATCTTGTGTAGATCTAATTTCAGCTTTACTTTTACTGGATAAAGAAACTAGAAAAAAACCTACAATAATAACAAGTATGAGCCCCATCACTATAAAAAGGGATATCTGTGATCTCTTCATTACATTAATTTTCAAAGTAGTTACTATTAAAAAATGTTTTGACTTATTTATTCAGTAGTTTCAGTAGCAGCAAATAACTTATCAAAAAGATCTTCGGCAAAATCAGATCCTACTGACCAAGCATTTTTTCCTGTTTTTTCTAGATAATTTAAAGCTTTTTTTCCAGCTTCAGCATAAAAATCTCCATCAGAAATAATTACATTGTGAGTGTTTGTTCTTTTAACTCCATTTCCCCAAAAAATCCAATATATTTCACATCGAGTGTAAATCTCTTTTTTTGCAGCTTCATGATCCACTTCTTTAATAATTTTAACACCTTTAATACCATAGGCAGGTCCAACATTATTTTTTGCTCTCCAAGGATACATTTCTTCTCTCATTTCTAAAGGTAAGGTTATTGCAGTATAATCTGTTGTTGAATCTTCATAAGGAATGATTTCACAATGAAAAGGTGATCCTTCATCATATTTTGATGGAATTATGTTCCAAATATTATCAACAACATTATTTTCATCTTTTGAAGGATAAGGGTATACTTGAAATGATCCATCTTGAATCATAGCATCACCATTTGGTCCAAAAGCGACAAAATGAGATGCTTGTTCAAAGTTTTCGTTAGGTTCAACTTTTCCTCCAGCACATTGAAAATTGTGCCAACCACAAATTGGTTCTGATTTTTTTGCAGTTTCTTTTAATGCACTTTTTATTGATTTTTGCTGGTTACTTTCAGTTTTTCTTGCATCTTTTTTTTCTTCGAATGTTAGTGATTCACAAGGCCAAGTTTTATCAGAAATACTTGGAATATTTCCTTCGCCGATTATGGGAAAACAAGTGCCTGTTAATTTATTGTTCAAGTGACAAGAAGTTATTGTATTACAGTCCAAATCACATTCAGAAGAATCTTCACAAGCACATTTTAAATCATTTCTACAGTATGGGTCATCAACATAAAAGTAAGGATAATCATTAATCGATTGATATCTAATACCATATGGATTATTACCTTGAATATCTGCGTTTTCACAATCATAAAATTTTCCTTCGTATTCATAACCGTATTGTAGTTTTGGTTCTGTTAAATAATCAATTTTTGAAAATTCTTCTTTATAATCAACAAAATCATCACCTTTTGCATTCATAACTGCGTAGATTCCTTCTGCACCATTTGCAAATGTTTTTTTGTTTTCTTCTTCTTCTAAAGATAAAGGGTTTTCGTAAGATGTTGAATAATAACTTTTAGATATTGAAACAGTACCTTTGTCTAATCTTTCTTCACCACCTACTACCCAAATACCATTACCTTGACTACCTGCACTAATAGGTGCAAACCTTGATTCAAATACATGGTCAACTATAACATAATACCAACCAAGTCCAATTACATATACCGTAAAATGAGAAATATTTGCAGTTACAGTATTTTCACTAACTACCGAGGGAATGGCTTTCCAAAATCCACTTTCTTCATCCCAATAAGAAATTTTAAGATTTTCCTTGGTATATCCTTCCGGTATATCTTCAGTATTATACTCAATAGAAAATTCTACAGGTTTAGAAAAAATTACACCATCAGGTAAATTATCATATGCCAGTTCTCCTAAAACATAACTGTTATCAAGTCCATCAAATTGTCTGTCCAATACTTGAATGCCAATTTCATCTAGTAAGTTTCCATTTTTGTCTCTAATAACTGTATCTTTATCAAGATGAATTTGCGCTTTTCCATTTGATGAAATCAGTCTTGTTTCTTTATTTGTAACTCCTCCTGGAATTTTTAATCTGACATATCGATCATAAACATATTCAAAATCATAAAATTTAATTTCTTGATTGTCTTTTTTTATGTTCAAAGGATAAACAACATCTACAACAATTGTTTCAGGAAAAATACTCATTTCAATATTAAGATCTTTTTCAATAACCAAATAATCTTGACTTTTTAATTGATTTAAAATTGGAATTGTACAAGAATAAATATTTAATTTTATGATTTGTTTTGTTTCATTAATTTTGGAATCTCTTATACCAGTTATATAAACTGCATCTTTTACAGAAGTCTCTATACATGTTTCAATAAATGAAGTAACATCTGTTCTCATTGTTGCTTGTGAAAAAACTTTTTGTGATTCATCAAAATATAAATTATTTTGTTTTTCAGATAATAATAATATAAAAAAAGCAACGAGAACAATAATTACAACACCAATAATTGCATACATAGATAACTGTGACTTTTTCATTTCTATTTATTTAACTACATTTGGAATTAAAATATTTATTGGTTTTTCAACTCTTTTTTTTGAAAAAATTTAAAAACAGAGTTCTATATTGTAATTATAACTATGAAGGAAAAAAAAGGGTTTACTGTAGTTTTATTATTTTTATTATTATTTTTTTCTATTGGATTTGTTATAGGTGCTCAAAATTGTGATGATCCTGCCGTTATGCCTGGAACTTGTAAAGCAAGGGAATTATATCATATTCATCCGAATTATTTTGAAGAAGGAGACTGTTTTATTAGTTACTCCTCAGAAAACCCTATTGCAGCTCATCCATTTTGTTGCTATGGTTTAGAATATGTTATTGTTAAGAATTTATGTCCAGAAACAAAAGAAAAATTAAGAGAAGGATTAGGATTATCTATTGCAGAATATAGTAGTGTCGAAAGTATTATTTTGAACTCAGTAAATGGAGTTGAAACTGATAGCGCAAATGCACCACCTATAGAAGAAGAAGGAAGTTTAGATTCAGCAGACGGAACAGCCGGAGGAGTAAATCCACCATCAACAAATGGATGTGATGATGCAAAACAAGAACAAAAATGTATAATTGATGAAGGTGTTTGGTTAACCACTCCAAATGAAGAAGGTTCATGTTGTGATATGAATCCTGCACCTTCTGCAAATGATTTTGATGAACCACATCCATGTGAGGAAGAAGGAGTGGAATCGTATGTTGATGAAAATAATATTTATATCAATTGTGAAGACCTTGGATATCAAAAATTTGGAGGTTTAAAAACTGAAGACACTGCAGTTACAAAATTAGAAGAAGAAACAATTTGTGGTTTGTCAACATGTAATGTATATAATAAATGTCCTGATGATACTTGTGAATCAAGTTATCCATATGAAAAGTTTTTAGATTATCCTTTAAGTGGTTATAGTCAATGTATTAATGACATATGTATTGAACATAGTTGTGAAATTATTAGTGCAAAATATTCAGCAGCTTGTGATCCTGATGATGATGATGATGGTGAAGATGATGAAATAGATCCAGAACCAAATAATCCTTCTGTAACTTCGACAAGTCCAGAAATTTGTGATGGAATTGATAATGATGGAGATAATTTAATTGATGAAGGATTAACTGCTCCATTATGTACAAATCAAAAGGGTGTGTGTCAAGGATCTAAAAAAAGTTGTTTTGATTCTTGGCAAACTTGTAGTTATGAAGAATATGGTTCAGATTATGTAAAAACTGAAACAGATAGTGATTGTGATAATTTAGATAATGATTGCGATGGAACAATTGATGAGGCTTGTAGTTGTATAAATGGTGAAACAAAAGAATGTGGAACAAATATTGGGTCTTGTTCAAAAGGAACACAAACATGTTCAAAAGGCGTATGGAGTTCATGTAAAGGACAAGTTGAAGGCAAATTTGAAATCTGTAATGGTATAGATGATGATTGTGATGGATTAATAGATGAAGATGAATATAATCGAGGAGATTATACAATTGAAACTGAATGTTCAATTAATTCATGTGAAGGAGTAATTAAATGTTCAAGAAAAAATAATGGTGAATGTATTTTATTTAATGATAAAGATCATGATCAAATATGTAATTCACTAGATAATTGTATTGATGATTCAAATTCAAATCAAAAAGATAGTGATAATGATGGAATTGGAAATGCTTGTGATGTATGTCCAAATGATCCAAAGAATGATGCAGACAATGATAATGTTTGTGGTGATGTAGATAATTGTTTATTAGTTAGAAATTCTGATCAATCAGATTTGGATGGAGACGGAATTGGAGATGCATGTGATATATGTCCAAATGATAATAAAAATAATGCACCAGATTTTGATTCAGTTTGTGCAGATTTAGATAATTGTCCAAGTAAACCAAATCAAGATCAAAAGGATTGTGATAATGATGGAATTGGAGATGTTTGTGATTTTGATTCTGAATGTTCAGGAGATTCAGATGGAGATGGTGTTATAGATTTAATAGATAATAGTCCAACAATACCTAACGAAAATCAAGAAGATTCAGATGGAGATGGAATTGGAGATGTTAGTGATTTATTTATTAATGATCCATTTAATGATTTAGATCAAGACGCTGTTGGAGGAGATTTAGATAATTGTGTTGATGTTTTTAATCCAAGTCAAATTGATACAGATAATGATGGAATTGGTGACGCATGTGATATTTGTGTTAATGATGAATTAAATGATATTGATTCAGATAATTTATGTGCAAATATAGATAATTGTCCTAGTGACTATAACCCTTCTCAAGTTGATTGTGATAAAGATAACTTAGGCGATGCATGTGATGTTGAATCAGAATGTGTAAGTGATTCAGATAAAGATGGCTTAAATGATTATTTAGATAATTGTCCAGATATTTATAATCCTAATCAGCAAGATTTAGATTATGATTTAATTGGTGATGATTGTGACTCTTGTCCTGATGACGCATTTAATGATATAGATAAAGATGGAATTTGTGGTAATGTTGACAATTGTCCTACAGTAATTAACTTTAATCAAAAAGATCAAGATTTTGATGAGATGGGAGATGCATGTGATGTATGTAATGAAGACATGTATAATGATATTGATCAAGATGGAATATGTGGAAACGAAGATAATTGTCCTAAAAAGTATAATTTAAATCAAGGCGATTGTAATAATGATGGAATTGGTGACGCTTGTGATATTGCTTCATCTTGTTACGTAGAAGTTGATGAAGATAGAATTCAAGAATTAATTGATAATTGTGTAGAAAGATTTAATCCAAATCAATTAGATAGAGATGGAGATGGAATAGGAGATTTATGTGATTTATGTCCTTTTGACGCAAAAAACGATATTGAACAAGATGGTGTTTGTGGTGACATAGATAATTGTCCGACAATTTCTAATCAGAATCAATTTGATTCAGATAAAGATGGTTTAGGAAATTTATGTGATCGGTGTATTAATGATCCAGAGAATGATAAAGATAATGATCAAATTTGTGGGAATTTAGATAATTGTCCAACAAAGTTTAACCCTAGTCAAAAAGATTGTGATTTTAATGGGGTAGGAGATGCATGCGATATTTATTCAGAATGTGTTAATGGTGGAGATGACGATTCAATTAAGGAATTTAATGATAACTGCGCAGAAACTTATAATCCTGAACAAGAAGATCGAGATGGAGATTTAATTGGTGATATGTGTGATTTATGTCCTGATGATATGTATAATGATATAGATCAGGATGGAGCTTGCGGAGAAGCAGATAATTGTCCAACCATTTTTAATCCCAAACAAAAAGATAGCGATGAAGATTCAGTAGGTGATGTTTGTGATTTATGCCCAAATGATTCAAATAATGATATTGATGAAGATAGTATTTGTGGTGATATAGATAATTGTCCATATTTAAAAAATCCAAATCAAGAAAAATGTGATGTAATTTCAATTACTCAAGAAACCTTTGATAATGTTATTTCTTTAAATCAAGAAAAGGTTGGAGACATGATTAAACAATCATTTTTAGATGTTCCTGAAACATTAACAAATTCTATTAAAAAAAGTTCTGAAGATTTAAAAAAATCCATTGTTGTAGAAAAAAAAGAATATGAATTAGATAGTAAAAAATATACTAAATATAGAATTTCAATTGATATTGAAAAGCCAGTAGAAGATTTAGTCTACTATCAAAATATTCCTAAATGTTTAGCAGAAAAATCTGATAACATGTATTTTAATGGTAAGAATTATAATATTATTAATAGAGATCCTATCATTGCTTGGCACTTTACAGAAGTTAAAGATAGAATTGAGCTAACATATGATGTTCAAGGCGATGTATCTGACGAATGTGTTGGACAAATTAAGGATTTCATTTATTCTTCAAGTGCAGGTGAAGATGAAAATAAAGAACCAAACCCAGCTAGAACAATTGTTCCACTTATTGTTATTCCTCTTATAGTTTTATTATCTTTAGTAGTTATTCATAGATATAATAGTTTAAAGAGAGGAGAATTTTAGTTTACAACTTTTTCTAATTTGCTTAATAAATTTTGTCCATTTGAGCGATGAAATGCATTATCAAAAAAAAAGTTAAATTCTCTAGGATTAAGTGTTTTTAAAATCCAGTTTAGATCTGAATATTGAATATAAGGAAAATTATTGGAAGCAAAAATTCCATTTGTAATTGTAGCTATAGCTGAATCTCCTCTAGAAACTTTAAGTTCTATTTCTATTGAAGTTAAACGAGGATCATATGATACTGAATATACTTGTTCAGGTGGAATTTTACCATTATAAAAATCTTGAGGTGAAATAGTCGTGCGTGGAAAAATATTGATTTTTGCTTGTTTTGTAGAAACCAATAACGAAATGTCTGCGCTAGAATTTGAAGTTAAATATGGTATTCCTATAAATGCTCGGACATTGTCATACCAAGTTGCTGTCATAAAGATTTACAAATAAATATCTTAATTATAAATATTACATAATAATTTTTTGTGATTTTGAAAAATAAATTTATTTCAATAAGAATTCATGAATTTTTCCTTGTTGCCAATCTTGAAGAATTTTTCTTCCAATTCTTTTAGTATCAGGTAATCCACCTTTAATTAGAACATTTTGTTTAAGAGCAAGTTTTTCTAAGAAATCAGTTCCGTCTCCATATTTTATGTCAAAATATTTTTCAAAAATTTCTGGTTTTTTTTCTATTAATAGCATTGCGTAAAAATCAGGTTCTTTTACATGTTGAGGATTCATTACACCTATTAATATTTTTTTTTCAATATCTTTTTCATTAAACTGTAAAACTCCTGGAGTATCAATTAATTTGATTTTTCCTTTAGCTTTTACAAATTGGACACCCCTAGTGTGGCCTGAATATGAAGAAGTTGATGCGGCTTTTTTTCCGTTTATTAAATTAATAACAGAACTTTTTCCAGTATTCGGATATCCAAGCACTCCAACAATACAATCTTCTCCTTTAGATAATTCTAATATTTTTTTAAATAAAAGAGTCCCACCTAATTTTTGAGTACTTGAAACAAAGACACAAGGATCAAAACCTTTTTTTATATCATCTAATTGATTTTTTTCAACAAGATCACATTTGTTCAAAACATATATGATTTGTTTTTTATTTTGCCTTATTTTTTCTTCAATTTCTCGATTTCTAGTAAGTTTAGGCATTCTTGCATCTAAGATTAATAACAATATGTCTGCTTCTTTAATGACTTTGTTAACAAGACGCCAATAGTTTACCATTCTAAATAGAAACTTTACTTAGGTTTTATATCTTTTCTATTACCATTATCCTTGCTTCAAACCCAGAATTTGTAATATTAATGTGTTTATAATTAGGATATTTTTTTTTAATTATTCTTTTTAATACACTTTCTCTATCAATTAAAAAAACTAATTTTGATTTTTTTTTACTGATTCTTTCAATTTCCTTAAAAAATTCTTCAGGGTCAAATTCAAATTCAACTTGTTTATCAAAAGGCAAATTACATATTATTTTGTCAATTGAATTATCTTTTAAATCAGTTTTTGAAGCATCCCAGACATGGAATTTGATTTTTCTATCCTTAGATTTAGCATTTAATTTTGCAATTTTAATTACTTCTTTATCGATATCACTTGCTATTGTTGTTTTTGAAAATGGTGAAGCTGAAATTGGAATTATTCCTGAACCACACATTGGGTCAAATACTACATCTGTTTTTTTAATATCTGCAAATTGAACCATAGCGTTTGCTACAGAACTTTTTAATGATCCTCTAATGGTTTTAATTCTATTTTTAACATGAAGAGGTTCATTTAATAATGACACACCACATAAATTAATTTTAGGAGTTAACAAGATATGAATATAAAGTTCAGACTCATCACTATATTTCCACTCTTGATTTTTTAAAATTGCTCTTCTAGCAGCAGTAGTAATTTCTTTAGCTGTATAATCTCTACGACTTTTATAACTAGATTGAATTTTAAAAGTAGTTTGTGGTTTAGTTTTTCTTATTTTTCTTATTAAAAATAATACTTTCATTAAATTTACTTGAGATAATTCTTTTCTAATTATAAATAATGAAGTTTTATATCTATTAATGTCTTGAAATTTTTTTACAAAAATTAACACATCATCAACAATTTTTAAATTAGTAAGATCTTTGAGATCTCCTAAATAATCAAATACTATTACACCTTCGAATATTTCAAAGTTATTAGATTTTCCACAGTCTTTTATTTCTTGAGTTGCAACTTCCTCTAATCCTTTTGCACATAGGGCAAATAGTTTTACCATTGTTGAAAGGAGTTTTAATTGTTTTATAATGATTGTGGTACCCTAAAAATAGGATTTTATAAACCAGTATACAAAAATGCGAAAGTTTTAAATAATCTCATTCCAATTAAAATAGTATGGTAGTTTGGACTCCAAAACATCCAATGGGTATTCAAACCCAATGGAAAGGACCTCCTTCTGGAACAACTTTTGAAGAAGGAAATATGCTTGTTTATAGTACTGAAATTAAACAAGAAAGAGTCATTAATCTAGAAAATGTGTATAGATATATGCATCACTGGCTTAAAGAAGAAGGTTGGAAATCTGTTCATGGAAATGGAAAATCAACATGGGTTGAAGATTATTATGCAGAATCTAGAAATCAACATGGTGAAAAAGAAATTAGATGGTGGTGGAGAACAGAAAAGCAACACGCAGGAATTGCAGGAGGAAACCAATATTTTAGATACAAATGGTACATTGATGTTATGTGTTTACACATGAAGCAAATAGAAATTATGTATAAAGGAAAAAAAATTAAACCTTATATGGGAGAATTTATTATGTGGTTTAATGCAATCTTAGAATTAGATATTCATAATTGGTTTGTAAAAGGTTCTTCATTTGGGCTAGGAGATGTTCTTTCTGATTTTTTTATTAGAATGATCTATAAAGAAAAGGTAAGAGAACAAGAAGACGAACTTAGAGGTGCATCTGAAAGGTTTATTAGTGATTTAAAATATTATATGGGTCTTCAAAGAGCATCAGATATGAGAAAACCTCTTGATCAAGAAGGTCAATGGTTTTAGACTAATTTTTGAGTAATTATTAGTAACTTTTTTAAATCTTAATCAAATTCTTTTCCTATATGCCTCCGTAGCATAGTAGCTATTGCGGCAGACTTGTAATCTGCAGGTCGAGGGTGCAACTCCCTTCGGAGGCTTATTACGGGACCTTAGCTCAGCCTGGGAGAGCACACGGCTGAAGAAGAACATCACCTTTGGTTGTAACCAAAGTTATTTAGAAACCGTGGTGTCGAGGGTTCAAATCCCTCAGGTCCCACTTTTTTTAATGCTCTCAAAAAGCAAAACAAACGGGCCCGATCGTAGTCATGGCAACTGGTTACGCTCGGTTGACACGCAAGGTGGGTTTCCATTCCTTCGGTCAGTCAAGCCCACAGTATGGAAAACAAGCGGGCCCGTGGCTTAGTCTGGTCACTCGCTAGGGTCGTACCCTGGTAGTGGGATAATGGAGCGCTCGACTGATAACTTATCAGTCAGTGATCGAGTGGTCGTCGGTTCAAATCCGATCGGGCCCATTTTTTTTATTAAGAAAAATGAGTTTTGATGTAAAATCATACTTGGAAAAGAAAAATATTTCTTATAAAGTACATAAACATCCACCTGTTTTCACTTGTGAAGAAGCAGAAAAATATTATTCAGAAATTAAGGGAATTAATTCAAAAAATTTATTTATTAAAAACAGAAAAAACAAAAAATTTTTCTTACTCATTTTACCTTCTCAAAGAAAATTGGATATGAAAGAATTTGGAAGTAGATTAAATGAAAAACTTAAATTTGCTAATGAAAATAATTTAAAAGAGATTCTAGGATTAACTCCTGGTTCAGTTTCACCTTTTGGACTAATAAATGACAAAGAGCATATAACAAAAGTTCTAATTGATCAAGATATTTGGGATTCTGATATTGTTAGTTTTCACCCAAATATTAATACAGAAACACTTGAACTAAATGGAAAAGATTTTCAAAAATTTATTAAAACAATTGGTAATACCTTTGAATTAATTTGAATTAGTAATAATGATAATATTTTTATTCTAGAACTACTATCTTATTTTTATGTTAGTGAAATGGAAATCAAGTTATTCTGTAAAAGTTAAAGAAATTGATTCTCAACATAAAAGGATTTTTCAAATAATTAATAAACTTCATGAAGGAATACAAAAAAAAGGACTGAAAAATATTATTAAAGAAATATTGGATGAACTTTTAGATTATTCAATTTACCATTTTGAAACAGAAGAACGTTATTTTGATATGTATAATTATGAGTTAACAGATGAGCATAAAAAAGAACATGAGAGTTTTAAGAAGAAAATAAATGAATTTATTACTAAATATAAAAAAGAGGAAATTAGTGTTTCTTTTGAGCTAATAGATTTTTTAGAAGATTGGATAATAAATCATGTAACGTATTCAGATCGAAAATATATTAAGTGTTTTGAAGAGAATGGATTGACCTAGACTTTTTTTAACCAACTTTTTTATATCAAAGTAATTTATTATTTCTTATGAAAATTTATTTAGCTGGAAAAGTACCTAAGGGAGATAAAGATGAGAAAAGTTTTGTTAATTGGAGAGAAGTATATTCAGATATTTTAAAAAATGTTTTTGACGCAGAATTTATTGACCCATATGGAGATCATGTAGATGAAGCAGATTATTTTTCTGTTTTTGGAAAAGATTGTAAACATATTAAAGAGTCCGATATAATAATTATTAATGCTGAAAAAAAATTAGGTGTAGGAACAGCTCATGAAATGTTAATTGCAAAATACTTTTCTAAACCAGTTATAACTGTTTTACCTAAAGAAACACCTCACAGAAGAAAAAATATTGTATTCTTTGGAAAATTAATTGAAGATTGGATTCATCCTTTTATTCATAGTGTTAGTGATTTTATTGTTGAAGATGTTAATGAAATTTTGAGTATTAAAGAAAAAGTTTTAACAGTAAAACCTAAAGATATAACAGTTATTGATGAAGCAATTAAATATGTAGAATGAAATTTAGATTAATAAGTGTAGGAAAAGTTAAAGAAAAATCCATTCAAAATATAATTAATGATTTTTCTAAACGAATTAATATTAGTTTTATTGAAATAAAAGATTCAAATAAAAAAAAAGAAGCTGAAAAATTAATTGAGATAATTGAAAAAATTAACAATAAATTTTTATTTGTTTTAAGTGAAGAAGGGGAACAATTGTCAAGTATTGAATTTTCAAAAAAAATTAAAAAATTAAGTTTAGAAAAAGAAATTGTTTTTGTTATTGGAGGACCTGAAGGTTTAGATGATTTAATAAAAAATAAAGCAGATTTATTGTTTTCTCTCTCAAAAATGACTTTGACACATGAAATGGCTAAATTGTTTTTAATTGAACAAATTTATAGGGCAGTTTCTATTATTCAAGGGAAGAAGTATCATAAAGCTTAATAAATTCTATAATATCTAAAATATAATGGCAACTTCTATTAATGAAATAACTAATGAACCTGCAATTGATATTGCTCTAGATACAATTAAAATTAAAAAGCAAGCATTAGTTTTTTGTAATACTAGAAGAAGTTGTGAAGCTACTGCTGAAAAAATTGGTAAACAAATTAAGGAAAACAGTGTTGTTTTAGATGAACTTGGAAATAAAATTTTAAAAGTTCTTTCTTCTCCAACTAGACAATGTAGAAGATTAGCGAATTGTATTAGAAAAGGAACAGCGTTTCATCATGCAGGTTTAGCTTCAAAACAAAGAAAATTAGTTGAAGATTCTTTTAGACAAGGTATAATAAAAATAATTTGTTCAACACCAACTCTTGCTATGGGAATTAATCTACCTGCATTTAGAGCTATTTTAAAAGATCTAAAGCGATATGGTGGAAGATGGGGTTTAAAATATATTCAAACATTAGAATATCATCAAATGGCTGGAAGAGCAGGAAGACCAGATTTTAATGATGAGTTTGGAGAAGCAATTTGTATGGCTAAAAATCAAGATGAAGCTGATGAAATTGTTGAAAAATTTATTCATGCACCTCCTGAAAAAATATATTCAAAATTAGCAGTTGAACCAGTTCTAAGAACATATTGTTTAAGTTTAGTAGCAACAAAGTTTTGTAAATCTAAAAAAACATTAATTGAGTTTTTTGAAAAAACATTTTATGGCCATCAATATGGTGATATGCAAGAAATAGAAAATATAATAGAAAAAATTCTAGGATATTTAGAAGAATGGGAATTTATTAAATACAGTGGGCAAGCAAATGATTTTGTTACAGCGTCAGATCTAGGATCTGATAAACTTGAAGCAACTAAACTGGGAGAACGAGTGGCTCAGTTATATTTAGACCCTTATACAGCTCATTTTATTATTACATGTTTACGAAGAGCAACACAAAAAATTCATGATGAATTTTCTTATATTCAAATGGCATGTTCAACGTTAGAACTTAGACCATTAAATTCTGTTAGAGTTAAAGAAGTAGAATTTATAGAAGCTGAATTAGGGGAATTATCTGATAAGTTAATTGTTTATGAACCGAGTATATTTGAACCTGAGTATGATGATTTTTTAAAATCAATGAAAACAACACTTGCTTTAGTTAATTGGATGAATGAAAAAAATGAAGATGATATTTTAGAAGAATTTAATATTGCTCCAGGTGAACTTCATGTAAAAAGAAATTTAATTGATTGGATACTTTTTGCAACTGAAGAAATTTGTAATCTTTTAAATTTCAAAGATTTAATTAAGATTATTAAAAAAACTAGATATAGATTAGATAAAGGTGTTAAAGAAGAATTAATACCTTTGGTTAGATTAAGAAATGTAGGAAGAGTTAGAGCTCGTGTTTTATTTAGAAATGGAATTAAAAATTTAGGTGATCTTAAAAAAACAGATTTAACTAAATTAACTCAATTAATTGGTCCTAGAGTAGCTAAAAATTTAAAAAAACAACTTGGACAAGAAGTTGAGGAAGTAAAGAAGGGTAAGAGAAAAGGTCAGTTAGGTTTAGGGAAATATTAACTTGAATATTCTACAAAATTATAATTTAATGTTTTTGCAAGAGTTTGGACACGTTCTTTAATAACAGAGGGTCCTACAATAATAACGCTTGGTAAAGAAGGAGGATAGTTTAAATGTTCTAAAGCTTGATTTGATAATTCTACAGTCTTTTCTACTTGTAAGGGTTCAGTTAACAAAGTTTTAAGTTCTAAAATTGAGGCAACAGCATCTTTAATTCTAGGAGGCGGTAAAGTTTTTGATAAATAATCTGCAACAATAGTTTGTACTTGTTCTGATTGAGCAATGGAACATATATTTTGAGTGCTGGTTGTGCTTGGACCTTTTTCGCAAATGCCTGTGATACCAACAGTATTTTTTCTGACCAGTATAAAATTTGATCATATTCAGAACACCATTCGTCCCAGGGATATTTTTGTTTCACAAAAGAAGAACAAATATTCCAAGGTGAACCACCTTGTTCAACTATATACAATAATTCAGATTTGCTATTATCACTGTTACTCATGTAAAATTATCACTTCATTTTTTAATAGATTAAGCACAAAAACAAGGTTCTTACTGTCACCCCACCGCTTGAGAGAGACTCTCTCACAACCCCTTGTCATATAGGATATTGGAAGAAATTTATAAAGCTTCCTCTCATTTTACAAATATATTTATAAATATCTTGTGATTTCTTTTGTCGTCGATAAAAATTCTAAATTTTCGTCACAATGTTGAGACAAAAAACATTAAAAATTAAATATTTACAATAAATAATACAAACCATTATCATTTACTATTCTTACTTTTTCACCATTTTTCACTAGTTTTTGATTTACTGTAGGAACACTTTGAAATGTTACTGGATCAAGCACTTCAATGCTTGGATGAATTTTAGAAATTCTAGTTTTTGTAGGTTTTAATACTTCAAATTCTTTATCTTTAATATCAATTGAAGTATTTTTATTTTGCCTTAAATCTAAGCCTTGAATTGTTTTACTTATTTTGTGAATTAAAATTACTTTTTTTTCAACTGATATAACATCTCCAATTTTATAATCAGGAGCTTCGTAAAATGCATTCACTCTATAAACAAATTTACTAGTTTGTCTATCTTGGGAAAAATGTTTTGCAGTAATTTTTAAAATACCACCGTGATTTTTTTGTAACATACTTCCGAGTGTTTGTAATTTTTTTTTGTCTGTTACAGTTAGATCATAACCATTTCTAACTTTATTTTCTTTTGAAATAAAAACTGAATTTTTTTTAAAATATTTTTTAACAAACATTATAATGTTTTCATTTACGTTTCTAAGTTGCAATGTTCCTTCAAAATAATCTCCTTGTTGTTTTGAACAAATATTACAATAAGTTACTTCAATGTTTGCAGGAATAATAAATTTATCATCTCCAATAATTAATTCTACTCCTAGTTCTCTTTGAACACCAGGTTTAACAGGTAAATCATTTAAAATTGGATTTATGGAATCAATTTTTTCATTTACAGATTCTTTTGTGATTTTTTTAATAACAGTACTTAATTCAGTATATTTATGCCATTTATTTTTGTAAAAATATTTAGAACACTCAACACAAAGTTTAATGTAAATGTCTTTAGCATTAATTTCTTTTTGAGGTTTACAGTCTTTACATATAGATTTTGACTTTTTTCCGCAACCAGGGCAAAACTCCATAGCTTAAAGAAATTCAAAAGTGTTTATAATAGTTGTTTTTGTGTAAAAATTTAAATACCAAACTTTAATTATGAAAATTAAAATGAAAAAAATAATCCTTCTATCTCTGCTATTACTATTAGTTGCTTGCACAGAACAATGTATCGAATCTGAAACTCAGGTTCAAAGGGGAGAAGAAATTTTTATGAATTCTTGTTCAGAAAATTTGGCTATAAAATATTCTTGCTTAGATAATGAAATGAAAAAAGAATTTTTTGATTGTAAAGAAAATAATCAAATTTGTGAAGGTGGAGCTTGTATAACAGCACTTTGTGAAGAAACAGATGATGGGAAGGATTACGGTAACAAAGGAGTTATGAATTTTAACAATGAAATGTATGAAGATTATTGTACAGGAGACAAAGTAACAGAATTTTATTGTTTTGAAGGTTTTTTTAAAGAAGTTGAATTTGATTGCTCATCTAAGGGAGGAAAATGTAAGAACGGAGAGTGTTATATCCCTGATTGTGAAGACGGTGATAATGGTGAAAATTATTGGTACAAATCAGCTGTAACAATTGGAGATAATAAAAACTTTGATGAATGTATTAATGAAAATAATCTTAAAGAATACTATTGCAAAAATAATAAATTAGCTTTAAAAGAATATGATTGTTCAGATGTTGATATGTTTTGTTCACAAGGAAAATGTGAATCTGATTTGTCTAAAGCTACATGTTTTTTGGGTGCAGGAACTTTTGATGATTCAAATGATGAAAGATCAATTTATCATGGAAGTAATGATGGACAAAAATATACAAAATCAGAATGTATAAACAAATACTTTTTGAAAAATGAAATTTCTAAAGATTATCCTTGTGGAGAACGAATTGTAGACGATAGACCTATTATAAATTATAAAAATGCTCAATGGTTTACTGATCCGTTTGATAAAGAAATAATTTATGAAGATTTTTGTGATAGATCTGTAACTGTTGAAAATTGTGTTGTACTATCAGATCCAAGTTTTAATATTTTTCTTAAAGGTTCAGTTATGAAAGGAAATGAAGAATTTACTGATTATTGTGATGATTCTGAGACTTTAATAGAATATATTTGTTTAGGAGATGGTTTAGTTGAAGATGAACACGATTGTACCATATATGGAAGAGTATGCAAAAACGGAAAATGTGTTGAAGAAGAGGAAGAACGGCCACAAGATCCAGAATCAGAAGATCCACCTGAAGAACCTTTGGATTATATTGAATTAAATGAGTGTGATTTTATTGCAAATGGTGGAGAATATAAGCTTACAAGTGATTTGCAAATTGACATGTCAGAATACAAGTGTTTAGATGTTTTTGCTGAAAATATTGTAATTGATTGTGATGGTCATACAATTAGAGGAAATCTTGATAATAAACCAAGTTCTTATGAGTATGGAATTAATATAAATAGTGATACAAACGTTGTTGTAAAAAATTGTAATATTGAAAATGTGTGGAACGGAATATGGGCAGATGTTATGAGTGATTCTGAAATTCTTGATAATGAAATTACAGACACAAAAACAGGTATTGGTTTAAATATTAATACAGAGAATAATTTGATTAAAGGAAATAAAGTGACAAACTCAGAGTATGGTATTGATCTTAGAGGAGCAGGTACAACAACAATAGAAAATAACATCATTCAAAATAATGAAAATGGTGTACAATGCTATACAATAGCAACTCATAGTTTTAGTAGCAATACAATAACTGGAAATACTCAAGATTGCGATTATTGTACCGGGTGTAGTTGAAATGATTATATTTGGAATGAATTTGCCATTGCAGGAATTTATGTTACTAGGGTTAATTGTCTTTTTAATTTATATTCCAATTTCAATAGGAGTAATTATTTACCTTTTATTTAGGATTAAAAAACTAAAAACTAAGGAGAATTAATCAATTTTCTTTCCACAACTTTTAAATAACTTCACTTCTTGCAAAGGTTCTATGTTTAAGGATCATAAAAAAAAGCAACTTAAGACAACTTGGCAAAAAATTTGGTATTTTATTTGGGAAGATGACTCTATTTGGAGTTGGATAGTTAATATTGTTTTAGCCTTTGTTTTAATTAAATTTATAATTTATCCAGGACTTGGTTTATTATTTGGAACATCCCATCCTGTTGTTGCAGTTGTGTCTGGTAGTATGGAACATAAAATTACATATAATGATAAACTTAAATTAAATATGTGTGGGAAAACTTATGATGAAAAGATTCCAGTAGATTTTGATGTTTTTTGGGATGAATGTGGAGAATATTATAGGAGTTATGATATTAATAAAAATGATTTTAAGAGTTTTTCAATGCATAATGGATTTAATACAGGTGATATTATTGTGTTATTTGGGAGAAAAACTAATAAATTGGAAGTAGGAGATATTATAGTTTTTAGAGCTAATCAACCAGATCCAATTATTCATAGAATTGTTAAAGTTTGGACTAACGAAGGAAAATATCATTTTCAAACAAAAGGAGATCATAATTCTGAATCAATTTCATATGAAAAAGTTTATGAAATAGATATTTTGGAAGATAGAGTTATAGGAAAAGCAGTTTTAAGGATTCCATATTTAGGATACATTAAAATATGGTTTATAGATTTACTTAGAGTATTACATTTAGAAAACTCAGTTGGAGGATTATTTAATTAAAATGATGTTTTGTCCAAAATGTGGGTCAATAATGACTCCAAAAAAAGAAAAAGGGAAAAATTCCTTAGTTTGTTCTTGTGGTTATACAAATAAAAAAGCAGAAAAAATAGAACTTAAAGAAGAAATAAAAGAAATAAAAGAAATTGAAGCTATTGAAGAGGAAGTAGAAATTTATCCTTTAGTTGAAAGCGATGAATGTGCAAAATGTGGGCATAAAAAAGCATATTTTTGGGAAATACAAACAAGAGCTTCAGATGAACCAGCAACAAAATTTCTCAAATGTCAGAAATGCAAGCATATTTGGCGAGATTATAAATGAACAATATTAGATTTGAAAACGCTAAACCTATAAAAGGTTATAAATGTGTTGACATGCATTATCATACAACTTTTAGTGATGGAACTAGTTCTACAGACGAAATTTTAAAAAAAATTAGAAAAAAAGGTATCGGTGTTTCTATAACAGATCACACAGAAATAAAGGGTAGTGTAGAAATATTTAAGAAAAAAAAAGAAAGTGATTTTATAATTCCTGGAATTGAAGTTATGTCAAAAAAAGGTTTTGACGTTCTTTTTTATTTTTATGATGTAGAAACCTTAGTTGAATTTTATAAAAAAGAAATTGAACCATATAAAGATCAAAGTATTCGTAATATGAAAACAACACTTTCATTTATGGAAATTGTGAGTCTTAGAAAAAAATACAAATGTATTGCTTCTTTAGCACATCCTTTTGGATATACAATTAGAGCTAAACCATTAGATATTGAGAATCAAGGAGATATATTTAGCAAAGTAGATGCTATTGAAGTTATTAATGGAAGTAATAATCCTAAATTAAATATTAAAGCATTGGATCTTCAAAAGAAAACTAAGTTAGGTTACACAGGTGGAAGTGATGGACATTGTTTAAAATATCTAGGAAACACATTAACTTGCGTTAAAGCTAGAAACATAAAAGAATTTTTGGATGGTATTAAACAAAAGAAATGTATAGTAATAGGAAGAGAACCGAGATTAGGAAGAAATGAAGTTTATTTTTATTATTTTTTTGCAAAACTTAAGCAAAAATGGAATTCAAAGAAAACATAGCAATAATTGTAAAACCTAATTCATCTAAAAATGAATTAATTGGGTTTGATAAAGATAAAAATGCATATAAAGTAAATATTAAAGCATCTCCAGAAAATAACAAAGCAAATATTGAGATTATAAAATTTTTTTCTAAATTATCAAAAAAAAAAGTTAAGATTATTTCAGGTCAAACAAGTAAAAAGAAAATTCTCAAGTTTATTGATAATTTTTAAAAACAAAAATTATCAAAGATTTGTTTTAAAATCTTTGATTTAAAAACAACCTATTGATTAGAGTATTCTTCAATATCCTGTGAAACAAAATCAAGTTTTATTCCAGCGTTTTCAAATAATTTTTCAGATTCAAGTCCTCTATGATATTTTTTTTCACAAACAACTCTGATAATACCTGCATTAATTATCATTTTTGCGCAGGTATAGCATGGAGTCATTTTACAATACAATGTAGCGTTATTTATTGCAACACCAAGTTTAGCAGCTTGACAAATTGCATTTTGTTCAGCATGAGTTGTTCTTACACAATGTTGGCTTTTTGTACCTTTTGAATGTTCAACTGTTTTCATTAGATGACCAATTTCATCACAATGAGGAATACCTTTAGGACTACCAACATAACCAGTTACTAATAACTGTTTATCACGAGCAATAACACAACCGGATTTTCCTCTGTCACAAGTAGCTCTTTTAGCAATAGCATGACTAATTTCCATGAAATATTCATCCCAACTAGGTCTACTCATTTTGTTCCTCCAACCATTCAGTAAATTTATCTAAGTTTTTTTCAAAATCAAACATTGTTCCTACATTATATAGAGTATAATCTGCAATTGCTATAGGTCCAGCTTTATGCAAATTTTCAATTTCCATTTTGTCTCTTTTAATTCCTTGTTCTCTAGTTAATGGTCTAACGTCTCTATCTAATAGTCTTTCATATCTAAGTTCAGGAGGTGTGTAAATAGCTAGAACAATCATTTTAGGAAATTTTTCTTTTAATAATAAATATTCTTCCCAACTATAAAGTCCGTCTAAAATAACATTTGTTTTTTCTAAAGCGTCTTCAATTTTAGGTAGATTCATTTTAGCATATGCAGCCATTCCATATTTTGCTCTTAATTCTTCTCTTTCTTTTTTTTCATTTTCTTCAGTTAAAGAAAGACCTTTTTTTTGTAAAAGTTCATCAGTAATATCTCCAAATCTGATTCTTTTATAACCTAATTTTTCAATCATTCTTGTAACAACACTTTTTCCAGATCCAGCCATTCCAACAGTTGCAATTAGTTTCATGATTATTTAGATTAGAATTAAATTTAAAAAAGTTACCTAATAGTATTAAGGATTAAACTTTTGAATGTGCACTAATTAATTTTAATTTATATTTACTATTCAAACAAATCTTTTTAAATCAAGATTTTTTTAGATAACAAGGGAAAACATAATGAAAGAAAAATTTCGACAAAAAATTTTAAAGCTTAGAAAAGAATTTGAAAAAGACGGATTATCAAAGTTTAATATTGAAATAAAAAATAAAGTTTTGAATTTACAAGAATATATTAATTCAAATATTGTTTGTTTTTATGTTTCTTTTGAGTCAGAAGTTCAAACACATGATTTAATTAAATCTTCTTTGGAATCAGGAAAGAGAATTATTGTTCCTTATGTTGATAAAAAAGAAATTTATTTGTCAGAATTAAAAAATTTTAATAATTTAGATTTAGGAAAATTTGGAATACTTGCTCCAAAAAAAGAATTTGTAAAACCTTTTGATATAACAAATGTTGAAGCAATAATAATTCCAGGAATTGTTTTTGATAAATTAGGACATAGAATCGGATTTGGAGGAGGATATTATGATAAATTACTCAGAGATTCAAAAGCAATTAAGATTGCATTATGCTATGATTTTCAATTGTTTGAAAAAATTCCTTACGAAGAACATGATATTCCTGTGGATATAATTATTACTGAAAAACAAATTATTAGAGTGAATGATTAAAAATGGATATAGATGGGAGAAAATTATCAAAAAAAATTAAAGATCAAATAAAGATTAAAGTAGAAAAATTAGAAAAAAAACCTGGTCTTGCTGTAGTTTTAGTTGGAGAAAATTCTGCTTCACAAGTTTATGTTAGAAATAAAGAAAGAGCGTGTCAAAAAGTTGGATATTATTCTAGAAAAATTAATTTACCAGTTGAAACAACACAGGAAGAATTACTAAACTTGATTGAAGAATTAAATAATGATGAACTAATTCATGGAATCTTAGTTCAACTTCCTTTACCTAATCACATTGATTCTGAAAAAATTATTTTAACAATTGATCCAAAAAAAGATGTAGACGGATTTCATGCATTAAATATGGGAAATTTACTAATAGGTAAAAAAACCATCATTCCATGTACACCAAAAGGAATTATTGAATTAATAAAAAGTACGGGAATAGAAATATCTGGAAAAAATGCAGTGGTTATTGGTCGAAGTAACATTGTAGGAAAACCAATTTCATTATTACTTATGAAAAATAATGCAACTATAACTATTTGTCATTCAAAAACTTTAGATTTAAAGAAACATTGTTTAAACGCAGATATTATTGTTGCTGCAATAGGAAAACCTAATTTTGTTACCGAAGATATGGTAAAAAAAGGTTGTGTAGTTATTGATGTAGGAATTAATAGACTTGATGATGGAAGTTTATCTGGTGATGTTGATTATATCAATGTAAAAAATAATTCATCATATATAACTCCAGTTCCTGGAGGTGTAGGTCCTATGACAATTGCAATGCTAATGCAAAACACATTAGAATGTTATAAAGAAATAGAAAAACTTGAGTGAAAAAAATGAAACCAATAAATGAAGTTGCTAAAGAATTAGAATTAAAAGAAATTATTCCTTATGGAGATAAGTTTGCAAAAATAAATCATAAATTAGTTGATAGTTTACCTAACAAAAATTGTAAATTAATTTTAACAACAGCTATAACACCTACAAAGGCAGGAGAAGGTAAAACAACTACAACAATTGCTTTAGGACAAGCGTTTGCACAAATGGGAAAAAAAGCAATTATAGCTTTAAGAGAACCATCTTTAGGACCTGTGTTTGGAGTTAAAGGAGGAGGTGCTGGTGGAGGAAAATGTAGAATTGAACCTATGGAAGAAATTAATCTTCATTTTACTGGTGATATACATGCAATTACTTCAGCAAATAATTTACTTAGTTCAATGATTGATAATCATATTTTTCAAGGAAATGAATTAAGTATTGATAAAGTTGTTTGGAAAAGAGTTCTAGATATGAATGACCGAGCTCTGCGAAAAATACTTGTTAATTCAGGTGGAAAACCTATTAAAGGAACATATGAAACTGGATTTGAAATTACTGCAGCATCAGAAGTTATGGCTGTTCTATGTTTATCAAGTGATTTAAATGATTTGAAAAGAAGACTTGGGAATTTAATTATTGGTTATGATAATACAGGTAAAACATTACATGCAAAAGATCTTAATGCTCAAGGTTCAATGTCAGTATTGCTTAAAGATGCTATTAATCCAAATTTAGTACAAACTGTTGAAGGAAGTCCTGCTATTGTTCATGGAGGACCTTTTGCAAATATTGCTCATGGATGTAATTCAATTATTGCAACTAAATTAAGTTTAAAATTAGCAGATTACGTGATTACTGAAGGAGGATTTGGTTCAGATTTAGGAGCAGAAAAATTTTTAGACGTAAAATGTAGAGTTGCTAATTTAAAACCTGATGCTGTCGTATTAGTTGCTACAGTTAGAGCAATTAAAGAACATGGAGACGGAGATTTAGAAAAGGGATTCTTTAATGTAAAAGAGCATATTAAAATTATAAAAAATTTTGGATTACCTTTTGTTGTAGGAATTAATAAATTTTCAGATGACACAGATCAAGAAATTGAAACTTTGAAAAATTTATGTAATGATCAAGGTGTAAAAGTAGAAATGCATTCAGGATTTATTGATGGTGGAAAAGGAGCAATAGAATTAGCTAAAGCAGTTATAGACACAATTGAAAATAGTGTAAATAATTTTAACTTTATTTATCCAGACAATGCAACTATCAAGGAAAAAATTGAACTAGTTGCAAAAAAAGTTTATGGTGCAATTGGTGTTGATTACACTGATAAAGCAGAAGAAAAAATTAAATTATATAGTGAAGAATTTAAAAGATATCCAATTATAATGGCAAAAACACCTTTATCTTTATCAGATAATAAAAAAGCAGGTGGATGTGCAAAAGATTTTAGAATTACAGTTAGAAATTTGACTGTAAAAAATGGTGCAGAATTTATTGTTGTTTATTTAGGAAAAATCATGACAATGCCTGGACTTAGTAAAAAACCAGCAGCTCTAGATATAGATTTAATTGATGGAGAAATTAAAGGACTTTTTTAATTTCTTCTCTAATTTTAATTATTAGTTCTTCATCAAATTCTTTTTTTGACCAAGTCGGAACAGTTCCAAATGTTGGATCATGCCAATTCAGATTTGCATAAGTTCTATCTTTTTTGTATCTAGGAATAACATGAAAATGTAAATTATGAAGTGCATTTCCAAGCTGCAGATAATTGTACCTATCAGGTTGCCAAATTTTATCTAGGGCATCTTGATATTTTTTCATTATGTTTTGTAAATCAAGAAGTTCATCGCTTGTTAAATCAGTAATTTTTTCAACAGGTCTTTTACAAAATATAATAACACTTCCAATTGTATGTTGTCTATAACTAACTTCAAGTGTCCAAAAAGTAGATTCATGAATTATTCCAGCAGCGTAATTATTATTCTTATCCCAAAATCTTTCCATCTTGCTTAACTAATATTTTTTCATATATTTAAACATACGTCTAAAATATGGCATGTACCAAATAATATGAAAAATTGTAAGAATAGCCATTACTACTCCAAATTCAACATGCCAATACATCATATTAATTGGAAAATTTAAGAACCATCCAAAATTAATTTTGAAAACTAACATTACGCCAAGTCCACCTGAGACAATAAAAGATATTAGTAATAAATAATTCCATAATTTAATATGAGATCGAAGTTTCATAATTTTTTTCTTTGTAAGAATATAAGTTGTTAGATATAATAATGTAGAGATAATAAATATTGGAATCATAATATATGGTTTTTTTGTTTTTGTTATGGAAATTCTTTTTTCATTATTATCTTCTTTTATTACTTGAGGTTCATTTAGAGATTTAAGTGATCCAGCAACTTCTTTTGCTACACTAGGTTCTAACCCATAATTATCATGTAATTCTTGGAAATTTGTACTACAATGAATATTTACCCCTGGATATTTTTCTTTTAATGCAGCTGCATATTGATGAGCATTAATACTGTAAAGATCAGCAACTTCTTCAACAGTTTTAGTTTTTAATTCTTTTCCAGTTATAAAATCATAGTGTACTTCTTTAGCAATTTGTTCTTGATTTGAAGTATCTGAAGAAACACTATTAATGGTAGGATTTGTTTGTGAGTGATCACATAAATCATCACTATTTGTGTCTATATATTTTCCACATGTTCCAGGAAATTCTTCATCAATTTCACCATATGGACAATCATCCCATTGAGCATAACCTACAAAACTAAATAATATCATTATTAAAATTAAAATTTTTGATTTCATGTGTTTTTTGATTTTATCTTAAGTTTATAAATCTTACATTCAATATTAGTTTTAAGAGTTTAAAATATTTATTCAATTAGTTTTATTAAGAATTAAATCTTAGTATTTTTAATGGATCCTGAATTAATTAAAGAAATTAAAGAAGTTCAAGAGGAACATGAAGAATTAAAAAAAGAGGAATCAAAATTATTTAAAACACTTAAACGGATTTATGTTATTATTATTGCTTTAGTTTTACTTTCTCTTTTACTTATTAACACACAAACAGGATATCATTTGGTATCATTAGTATCAGGAAAACTTGTTAGTTCGCAGTTAAATGAAGATTATTCATTTGATTTAAAACAAGGTGGAAAAGTGTATTTTGATGAATTAGTATGGAAACAATTGTCTTACATCTACGAAAATAATCAAAAACATGAATTTAAAGTATGTGTAACTGGAGAAAAAGTAAATAATTCATACTATGCAACTGGAATTTATGAACCTTACATTTACAAACAAGATGTTTTTTCAGTAACTTCTCAACCATGCAATTCTTCAACAATAATCTCATTACATAGTCATCCGCCATTAAGTTGTGTTTTTTCGCAGCAAGATATGAGATCTTATGAAATGTTTCAAACAATTAATAAAGATGGAATTGTAGGATTAATGTGTGATTGGGATACTTTAACTTTTTACAAATCCAACTAAGTGTGAATTATTTAAGCACATAATAACACTACTTCGTTTTATTTATTAATAAATACTACATTTGATTAAATACTACATTTAAATTATCTAATCTTATATTATAACAAAGGTGAAAAATAAATGAAAATCCAAACAATAAATCCAGCTACAAAACAAATATTAAACGAGTATGATTATATGACTAAACAGGAAATTCTAGATACGTTGAGTAAGTCAAAAACTGCGTTTGAATCATGGAAAGAATTGACATATGATCAAAGAAAAAAATATTTTTCTGAATTATCGGAATTTTTAGAGCAAAATAAAGAAGAATATGCAAAATTAATGACAAATGAAATGGGAAAACCTATTAAAGAATCAATTGCAGAAGTAAAAAAATGTGCACATCTATCAGAATTTATTTCAGAAAATGCTGAACCTTGGTTACAGCCTGAAAAATTTAAAGCTGATGGGAAAGAACATTTAGTTAGATTTGATCCATTAGGTCCAATTTTACTTATTATGCCTTGGAATTTTCCCTTTTGGCAAGTATTTAAAGTTGCTTTACCTCCATTATTTGCAGGAAATACCATTATTTTGAAACATGCAAAAAATGTTACAGGAACAGCATTAAAAATTAATGAAATTTTTGAAAGAATTTTTCCAAAAAATGTTTTCAGAACTGTTGTTAGTGATCATGAAACTATAAATGAATTAATATCTAAAGATGAATTAGTAGGAGTTTCTTTAACAGGAAGTGTATCAGCTGGCAAAAGAATTGCTGCACAAGCTGGAAAATATTTAAAAAAAACAGTTATGGAATTAGGTGGAAGTGATCCCCTTATTGTTTTAGAAGATGCAGACATTAAAAAAGCAGCAAAAGGTGCTGTTTTAGGAAGAACTTTGAATGGAGGTCAAGTTTGTATTGCTTCAAAAAGAATAATTGTTCATAAAAACATTGAAGAAGAATTTAAAAAAGAGTTTGTTGAAGAAATGAAGAAACTTAAAATTGGTGATCCACTTGATTATAATACAGATATAGGCCCACTTGCAAATGAAAATGCTGTAAAAGATATGGAAAATTTTGTTGAAAATGCTGTAAATTTGGGCGCAAGAATTTTAACTGGTGGAAAGAGATTAAAGAGAGAAGGATTTTTCTTTGAACCTACAATTCTTGATTCAACAACACCGGAAATGGATGCCGTATGTTTAGAAACTTTTGGTCCTGTAGCTCCAATTATAATTGCAGATTCAAATGAAGAAGCAATTGTAATTGCTAACAATTCCGAGTTTGGATTAAGTGCATCTATTTGGACAAAAGATTTAGAAAAAGGTAAAAATTTTGCTTCAAAAATAGAAGCAGGATCTGTTTTTATTAATTCAATTTCTAAGACACATCCAAATCTTCCTGTTGGAGGAATAAAAAATAGTGGTTTTGGTAGAGAATTATCTAGATTTGGAATTAGAGAATTTACAAATATTAAATCTGTGAATGTGTATGAGGGATAAAAATGAAAGCATCAGATTTATTTGTTAAACAATTAGAGAAAGAAGGAGTAGAATATATTTTTGCAGTTCCTGGTGAGGAAAATTTAGATTTATTAGAAAGTATTAGAAAATCTAAAATTAAGTTAATTGTAACAAGGCATGAACAAGCAGCAGGTTTTATGGCTGCAACATATGGAAGATTAACAGGAACACCAGGTGTTGCTCTTTCAACACTTGGCCCTGGTGCAACAAATTTTGTTACAGCAGCAGCATATGCGCAGTTAGGAGGTATGCCGTTTTTAATGATTACAGGTCAAAAACCCATTAAAGATTCTAAACAAGGAAGTTTTCAAATTATTGACACAGTTGATATGTTTCAAGAATTAACAAAATATAATAAGCAAATTTTGAGTGGAGTTTCAATTCCTAGTTCTATTAGAGAAGCATTTAGATTAGCGTCAGAAGAAAAACCAGGAGCTGTTCATTTAAGTTTACCTGAAGATGTTGCTAAAGAAAAAATAAAAGAATTCAATCTAATTGAACCTCCAACAACAAGAAGGCCAGTAGCTGAAATTAAATCAATAAAAAAAGCAGTTGAGATGATTCAAAACTCTAAACATCCATTAATATTAATAGGTGCAGGAGCTAATAGGAAAAGAACATCAAATATGTTAAATGAATTCATTGAAAAAACAAAGATTCCTTTTTTTAATACTCAAATGGGTAAAGGAGTAGTTGATGAACGTCACGAATTATTTTTAGGAACTGCAGCCTTATCAAATAATGATTTTGTACATTGCGCTATTGATCAAGCAGATCTAATCATAAATGTTGGTCATGATGTAGTTGAAAAACCACCTTTTTTAATGAAAGAAGGTCAAAAAGTTATTCACATTAATTTTTATTCAGCATCAGTAAATAATGTTTATTTTCCTCAACATGAAGTGATTGGTGATATTGCTAACGCTATATGGCAAATTAAAGAATTAATTATTCCAAAGAATTGGGATGTATCTAATTTTTTAAAGATTAAACAAAAACAAAAACAAAATTTTAAAGAATTACAAGGTCACCGAGGTTATCCAATTTTACCTCAAGAGGTAGTATGGTCTCTAAGAAATATTCTTGATGAAAATTCAATCATTGCATTAGATAATGGGATGTATAAATTATGGTTTGCAAGAAATTATAATGCCTATAAACCTAATACTTTACTTTTGGATAATGCTTTAGCAACAATGGGTGCAGGTCTTCCTAGTGCAATTACAGCTTCATTAATTAATCCAGAAAAAAAAGTTGTTGCTGTTGTTGGAGATGGAGGGTTTATGATGAATTCTCAAGAACTTGAAACTGCAATAAGATTAAAACTTAATTTAACAATTATAATTTTAAATGATTCTGGATATGGTATGATTAAATGGAAGCAACAAAATATGAATTTTAAAAATTTTGGGCTTGATTTTAATAATCCTGATTTTGTGAAATATGCGCAAAGTTATGGAGCATATGGTTACCAAATAAAAAAACAGGACAATTTTAAAGAAAAAGTCAATGAAATAATAAATATGAAAGGTATAAAAATTTTTGATGTACCTATTGATTATTCAAATAATAAAAAAGTTCTTTTTGAAGACTTAAAAAAAATTAATTGTAAAAAATAATAAATAATTAAGAAACACTTTTTATTACTCTTTTAATTATACTTGCACTTTTTCTAAGTTGTTTTTGTTCATTTTTGTCTAGATGTAAATGTATTCTTTCTTTGACTCCTTTTTTTGTAAGAACACATGGAATACTTAAACATATATTTTTTACACCATAATAATTATCAACATGACATGATATTGGATATATTTTATGTTGATTTTGTAATATGTCTCTAACTATATCTCTAACAACAAGACCAATGGCATAATACGTTGAACCTTTTCTATTAAGAATTTCATATGCAGCATTTTTTGTTTCTTTAAACAATTGATTTAGTTTTCTTTTATCATATTTTTTAAAATCTTTTAATTTAATTCCTGCAATATTTGCACTACTCCAAACAGGGAATTCAGAGTCACCATGTTCACCTAAAATATATGCATGAACACTTGTTGGATTTACATTGTAATACTCACCTAGTAATTGTCTAAATCTTGCTGTGTCAAGTGTTGTTCCAGTTCCAAAGACTCTGTTTGTTGGGAATTTTGACCATTTTAATCCTAAATAAGTTAAAACATCTAAAGGATTAGTTACCATTAAAATTATACAATTTTTATTGTATTTTGTTATTCCTTCAATAATACTTTTTAGAATTTTAGCATTTGTTTTTGTTAAATCTAATCTAGTGTCACCTGGTTTTTGATGAGCACCTGCGGTTACAACAACAATGTCTGCGTTTTTACATAGAGTATAAGAATCACCATATGTAACTTTTGTATATGGTGTAAATAAATTACCGTGAACTAAATCAAGAGCTTCACCTTTAGCTTTTTCTTTATTAATATCAATTAATGCAATTTCGTTAGCGCTTCCTTCAATAAAAAGAGCATATGCACAGGTACTTCCTACAAATCCTGCACCAATAATAGCGACTTTAGACATATTACCACCTCAATGAGATTATATTATTTATTTGCTTTAAAAAATTTATCCTTTATTGTTTACAATGCAATAATTTTATAAATTTAAAATTTCTATTTCTAAATATGATTAAAGAATCAAAATTTTCAATTTCAAGTTTATTAGGTCTATTATTTTTAATTTTATCACTTGTAGTTTCACCAAATGCAGTGTATTCAACAACTTTTTCATTGGTACTATTATGTACTTCAATAACAATTTATTTTTCTTCACCAATAATTCAATTGGTTTTTAATTTAAAACAGGATAATATGGAAAAATTAAATTCAAAAACTCCAAATGAAACGTTTTTGCTAATTTTTATCATTTTTTTAAGCATATCATTAATTAGCTCTTTATTTACAGGGAATTTATTTTTGATTGGAAGATTTAGAGCAGGAGTTATAAGTATAAATAATAATCCTTCTTTCTTTTTTACAGTTCTATACTGTGCATTTGTAGTTGATCTTGCATCTATTGCTACATTTATATCAATTAATAAAAATTGATTTTAAACCAACAATTTATAACCTAAATACACTTTTTAAGAAATGTAAATGGCAAAGGAAAAAAGATCTGCATTTATTTTTGTTATATTACTTTTACTTGCAGTAGGATGGACAATATTTCTTTTTTATTTTGGTATTGATGGAATTATTGCAAAGACGGGAATTCATAGTCCTTATATTTTAATTTTCATAGTCGCACTTACAACTGGTGCATCTATGTTTACAACTAGTTCTTTTTATGTTACTCTTTCACTTATCGCACTTCAAGGATATAATCCTTGGTTACTTGGTTTGATATCAGGAACAGGTATAATGCTTGGAGATACATTTTTTTATTATTTAGGAAAAGAAGCAAGATATTTAGATTGGTTTGTTAAAACTAAATTCTACAAAAAATTATGTTCTTTCGTTATAAGTAAACCTAAACACGTAATTCAAATATTTGTTTTTTTATATGCAGCAATTAGTCCTTTTCCTAATGATATTATAATGATGATTTTAGGAGCTACTAATTATAAGTATAAAGATTTTATAATTCCATTATTTTTTGGAGATGTTTTATTTATGACATTTGCTGCTTTTGTTCCAGGTTTATTTATTTAATATTTTGTTTAATTAATGCTCTTAATTATCCAAAAATATTTATATGTGCTTTTGATATAAAACTTATATGCAGCAACTTGTGGGGAGACTTGAGAAAGAAGATCTTGATTTGTTTATTAAATCTTTAAAGTGTGAAGTCTATGCTCCTGTTAAAAAAGATGATATTAGATTTGAAAAAATAACTAGTGCAGATGAAATATATTTTAAATCTCCTTCTGATTTTCCACTTAAACAATATTTTTTTAGATCTAAGGAAGTTTTGTTTGAGTTTAATCATGGGAAACTTAGAGAAAAAATACCTAAAGTAAATCAAAGAGTGTTTATAGGACCTAGATTATGCGATATAAATGCAGTTTTTAGACAAGATTTTATTTTTATAAAAGAATATGATGATCCGTTTTACAAAGCACAAAGAAAAAATTCAATTATTATAGGTTATCATTGTAATGAGATACCTTCTAAATATTGTTTTTGTGGATCAATGGAACTTGAGGAAGTTTATGATGCCATGCTTTTTGATAAGGGAGAATATTTTTTAATTGAAATTAGAAGTGAAGAAGCAAAAAAAATTCTACAAAAGTTCATAAAATCAACAAAAGAAACAATAACAGCTGAAGACAAAAAAATTGATACTGATAGATTACAAAAAAAGGATATATCAAAATTAAAAGATCATAAAGATTGGAAAAAAGGTGTTGACGATTGTTTAAGTTGCGCTGCATGTACTGTTATGTGTCCGACTTGTTATTGTCATGAAATTAATGATGAAGTATCAATAAGTGATTTACAAAAAGGAGAAAGGTATAGAGAATGGTCTTCTTGTCAACTTGATTCATTTACTAGAGTTGCAGGTGATCATGTTTTTAGAAATAAAAGGGAAGACAGATTCAAGCATAGAATTTATCATCAATTGGTTTACTTTAAAGAAAGATATGGATTAAATATGTGTGTCGGTTGTGGTAGATGTATTAAACTATGTCCTACAACAATTGATTTTGTAGATATAATTAATAAAATGAAATAAAAATGGGAAGTAAATATTTACCTAGATCCGTAAAAGTAGTTAGTAATAAAATTGAATCTGCTGATACTTTTTCAATTGTTTTAGATTGGAAAATAAAACATGATCCTGGACAATTTGTTCAAATTAGTATTCCGGGAATTGGTGAAGCACCAATCTCAATTGCGTCATATTCAAAAAAACATATTCAATTAACAATACGAAAAGTAGGTAATGTTACAAATAGTTTATCTAAATTAAAAAAAGGAGATAGAGTTTTTGTTAGAGGGCCTTATGGGAGTGGTTATCCACTAGAAGAAGTTAAAGGAAAAGATGTAATCTTTATAGGTGGTGGATGTGGTGTTGCTCCATTAAAAGGAGGAATAGAATATTTAGAAAAATATAGAAAACATTTTGGAGAAGTATTTTTATTTGTTGGATATAGAAGTCCAGGAGACATATTATTTGAAGATAAGCATGATGATTGGAAAAAAGATTTTCATTTGTTTGTTAGTGTTGATAAATTACCAAGTAAAACATGTTATAGTGGAAATGTTGGATTTATTACTGAATTAGTTGAAAATCAAAAGTTCACTGCAAAAAATAAAGTAGTTTTTATGTGTGGTCCACCAATAATGATGGAAAAAACAATTGAAATTTTAAAGAAAAAAGGAATAAAAGAAGATCAAATCTATGTTAGTTCTGAAAGACTAATGTATTGTGCATTTGGTTTATGTTGTCATTGTATGATTGAAGGAAAACTAACTTGTTTAGATGGTCCAGTGTTTAAACTTAGTGAGGTGAAGAATTTTTAGATGAAACCTGTTCTTAAAAAAATTAAAGAAATTGTTCACCCAAAAAAAGCAGAACCTAAATTAAAAGTTGGAATATATGGATTGACTGGATGTGCAGGATGTCAATTGAGTGTTGTATTTAATGAAGATGATATATTGGATGTTTTTGAAATAGTAAGTATTACAGCATTTCCATTTTTTAAAGGACACAATATTCACGATGTAGATATTGCTATTGTTGAAGGGTTAGTTGCAAGTAATGATGATTTAGAAAAATTAAAAGAAATTAGAAGCAAAGCAAAAAAAGTAATTGTTTTAGGTGCATGTGCACATACAGGATGTATACCCGCTTATAGGAAATGGACATTAAAAGAAGACTATGAACATTTGATTTATAAAAAAAATAAAGATATACAAGATGTAGATCCTACACCAATTGATGCACATGTAGAAATTGATTATGTTATTCCAGGTTGTCCTCCAAATGGAAAACAAATTTTACATGTTTTGAAAAGTGTAGCGAGTGGTAAACTTCCAGTTCCAAATTTAAAACCAGTTTGTGTTGAATGTAGGGAAAGAGGAAATAAATGTTTATTGTTACTAGGAAAACCTTGTATGGGTCCAATAACAACAGGTGGATGTGATTCTGTTTGTACTAATTCAGGATTTGAATGTTGGGGATGTAGAGGACCTAGTGAAGATCCTAATTATGAAGTGTTTGTTAGACTTTTAAGAAATAAAGGTTATGAAGATGATTTTATAAAAACTAGATTAAAAATTTTTTCAGGATTAAAGAGAATTAACATTGATGAGGCTTTTAAACAAAAATGACACACACAATAAATCTTAATCATATAACAAAAATTGAAGGACATGCTAAATTAGCAATTGAAATAGAAAAAAATAAAGTAAAAAAATGTGAATTGTCTTCAATTGAAGGGTCTAGATATTTTGAAGGATTAGTTAAAGGAAAAAAATATTTTGAGGCTCATGAAATAACTTCAAGAATTTGTGGAATTTGTAGCTGTGCACACACTGTTGCAGCAAATACAGCAGTTGAAAGAGCTTTAGGAATTGAACCAACTCATCAAACAAAATTATTAAACAAATTATTAATGCTTGGAGAAAGAATTAGGAGCCACGCAGCTCATTTGTTTTTTTTGGCTTTGCCTGATTATTTAGGTTATGAATCTGCAATTGCAATGCTTCCTAAATATAAAAATGAAGTTCAATCTGCTTTAAGAATGATGAAAGCAGGAAATGAAATTGTAAGACTTGTAGGTGGAAGAGATATGCACCCAGTTGCTGCTGCTGTAGGAGGTTACAGAAATATTCCTTCAAAAGAAAAATTAATGGAGTTAGTTGAATCTATTAAAAAATTAAAATTAGAAGCAAATGCGACAGTTGAATTGTTTTCAAAATTAAAATTATATGATTATGAACATAAATGTGAATTTTTTTCTTTGCAAGATTCTAAAGAATATGCAATGCTTGAAGGACCATTAGTTTCAGAAAAATCAAAATTTGAACAGCATGAATATTTGGATTATTTTAAAGAATATCATTCAAAATATTCAACAGCTAACTTTGTTGTTAAGGATAATAAACCGTACATGACTGGGGCTCTTGCTAGGATGAACAATAATTTTGAAATGTTAAGTGAAGACGCTAAATTAGCAGTCAAAAAATCAGGCATAGAATTTCCTAATTTAAATCCATTTACAAATAATTTTTGTCAAGCAGTTGAATTAATACATTGTATGGATGAAGTAATAAAACATTCAGTTGATTATGAAGAAATTGAAGAACATATATTAAAACCTGTTACAAATACAGGTAGAGGAGTTGCAGCAATTGAAGTTCCTAGAGGAATTTTATTTCATGATTACACAATTGAAGATGGGACTATAATTAAAGCAAATATTATAACTCCAACTGCTCAAAATTTAAAAGTTATGGAAGATGAAATTAAAGAAATGCTTCCAAGTCTTTTAAAATTAAAAGATGAAGAAAAAATTAATTTAGAAATTGAAAAATTAATTAGAGCATATGATCCATGTTTTTCATGTAGTAGTCATTTTCTTGAAGTAAAATGGAAGAAAAAATGAAACTTGTAAGTGCTTGTTTACTTGGTGTAAATTGCAGATATAATGCAGAAGAAAAATCAAATGATAGAGTTCTTGAATTACAAAAAAAAGAACTTTTAATTCCTGTTTGCCCTGAGCAGTTAGGTGGTTTACCTACACCTAGAGAGGCAGCAGAACAAAAAGAAGGAAGGGTTATTGGGAAAAGTGGGAAAGATTATACAACCGAATTTACTAAAGGAGCAAATGAAGTTTTGAAAATTGCAAAATTGAATAATATATCTGAAGCAATTTTAAAACAAAGAAGCCCCTCTTGTGGTTCAGGAAAAGTTTATGATGGAAGTTTTACAAAAACTATTATTGAGGGAGACGGTGTAACATCATTATTACTAAAAAAACATAATATTAAAGTTATATCAGAAGAAGACCTATGATAATTCATGTTTTAGGAAATGAGTTTTTAAAAGAGGATTCGTTAGCTTTAAAAATTGCTGATAGTTTAAAAATAAACAATGTAAAGTTCATCAAAATTAATACTTTTGATGATTTAATGAAAACACATCCAGTAATACTTGATGTGTGTAAAGGAATAAAAAAAGCATCATTAATAACAGATATTGATGAATTTATATCAAGACGAACTGCAACAGTTCATGATATGGATTTTGGTTTTTTTTTAAAACTAAATAAGTCACTAGGAAATATTGATGAAATTAATATTATTGCAATACCTTTAGAAAGTTATGAAGGAATTAATCAAGATATAATAAAAATAATTGAGGAATTAAAATGAATAAGAATTTAGTTTGGTTTACAGCATTAATATCAGGAGTATCAATTTTTGTAAATAAATTTGGAGTTTCAATGAATAATCCATTTGTATTTACTTTTATGAAAAATGCGATGGTTTGCGTATTTTTATTTTCAATAATAATTTTAGCTAAAGAGTTTAAACTATTTAAAAAATTGACGATTAAAGATTGGAAAAATTTAGTAATAATTGGACTTATTGGAGGAAGTATTCCTTTTTTACTTTTTTTTAAGGGACTTTCTTTAACAACTAGTGCAAAGGCAGGTTTTATTCATAAAACAATGTTTGTTTATATTGGAATTATGGCCTATATATTTTTAAAAGAAAAATTCAATTCAAAATCAATGATTGCAGTTTTATTATTATTAGTTGGGAATTTTTTGTTTTTAAAATTGAGTTATGAACCTTTAAACTCAGGGGACTTCATGATTTTATTGGCAACAATTTTATGGGCAGGAGAAAATACATTATCAAAATATGTTTTAAAGAATTTAAGTTCAAACATAGTAGCTTTTGGTAGAATGTTTTTTGGTTCAGTTTTTATTTTTGGATTTTTACTTGTAACTGGAAATTTTGGAGATTTGTTTACACTAAACTCTACACAAATTTTGTGGAGTATTGTTCCTACATTGTTTTTACTCGGATATGTGTTTACCTGGTATAAAGGTCTTAAAACAATAAGTGTAACAAAAGCATCAGTTATATTACTTTTAGGAAGTCCAATAACAACATTATTAAATATTGTTTATACTGGAAATATGGTTGCTTTAACTCAAGTTATTGGAATGATATTTTTAGTTGGTGGAGTTATTATTTTTAATAAAAGTATTAAAGAAGTTTCAATTCCTAAAAAAAGCAAGTTTATTGTTTAACAAATTTTTTTATTTATTATTAAAAAGAAACAGAGGTTTATTTATTTTGAATATATAGAATTTTTTGAAAATGAAGAAAATTGCAACATCAGGAAGATTTCCTATAGTAATTAAGAATTTCTCAGATAATAGGATATCTTATGATTTGGAAGTAGTTTTGAAAGATTATAGAGAAAAAGAAAGGAAAAAAATTTCTTTGAAAGATCGAGCGTTTATTTCTCAATATAAAAATATTGAAAAATTAATTAAAATAGTATGCTTTCGCGATAGACTAAAAACCTTGAGACTCCTCAATAATTTAACAATTGAATTGGAACATAGATATATCGAAGATTCAGATGATGAATTTGGTTTTATTAAGAAAAATGAAGCCATAGATGGAATAAACAAAATTTACATCTATATTGAGAAAGTTTTTACTTTATATTTGTCAGGGCACACAAATTTGAGAAAATTGTTAGGAGAATTTTTAACACATGAAGCAATTCACATTCTACTTGTTCAACAAAGTCATATGAAACGTCACATGATAGGGTATGAAAAATTATTTAATTTAAAACCAAATTCTTTAGATTTTTCTAAATCAAACGCAGCAAATATGTGGAAAGCAGCTAGATTGTTGTTATATGAATTTTCAAATTATCTATATGAAGAAGGAATAACTACAACCTTTTCTCAATATGGTAAGTTTGCCTTTAACGAACATACATTTAGTAAATTGTACAAAAAAGCAATAAAGAGTGCAAAAGAAAATAAGAGAAATGTTGAAAATGTTATAGAATTAATTGAAAAAAATAAGGCAATGGACACAGTTATAAAAGATGGAAAAACATTGAATTTTATGTTTTACAAAAAAAAGATAGAGATAGATTAATTTTGATTCCACATTATATGGGACAGCATATGTTGTATACAATAATGTATGTTGGAAATCCTGTAAATGTTGAGTATTATTATAATATGGGGATGATAAAGTTTTTTAAAATTTATGAGCAAGCAATAAAATCATTGGGCGAAAAACCTGTTTTTACTAGATCCAATCCAAATAGTTATTTTTGTTATAATTTACTATTAAATTCTTTGTGGAAAGTTGCGACAATTCAAAACAAAGAATTGATTGAAAGATACAGTATATGATCTTCATATATTTTGACAAGAATACACTCTTTTAGATTACAAATTCTTTTATTTTTTTTATTACTTTATCATTAAATAAATTATGGTGTTGAGCATCAATTTCATATAATTTACTATTTTTTATTTTTTGATGCATTAATTTTGATAATTCTGGAGGCATCATTATGTCTTTTTTTCCAGTAATTATCATTGTTTTATTTTTTATTTTTGATAACATTGGTTCATTATTTATAGTGAAAGCATATTTTATGATGTTTCTATAAACAGAATATTTGACTTTTTTCATTGATAGAATATTAGTTTTCATGTCATTAATATAATCACTATAATTTTTTCCAATAATTGGAAGAATAATTTTATAGAATGGATGAATAATCATCCAAGGCATGAATTTAATAAATAAAAATAAGATATCACTTAATAAAAAAAATCTAGCAAAATCATAGAGTATTTTTGCTTTAGGTTTTAAATATGGACCTGTTGCAATCAATAATAGTTTTGATTTAGGATATTTTTTTGCAAGAATTTGAGCAAATGTTCCACCTAGAGATATACCAATAATTATCTCTGGTTGTTTTTTTATACTGGAATTAATTTGATTAAGAACACTTTTTTTTGTATATTTTTTTTTGAATAATTTAGGAGCAGAAATTTTGAATTTTTCTTTTTTAAGAAGTTCTACAAGAGGATGATTATTTTCAATATAACAAGGCCATCCATGAATAATTAATGCTGTTTTCATTTTTTTCTAGAAATTATATAAATTCCAAGCATAATTATTATTCCACCTATTAATGTATAAGATGAAGGAATTTCATTTAAAATTATAAAAGCGAAAATTGAACTTAAAAATGGTTCAAGTGAAGTAACTAAAAATATTTGTTGACCTTTTACTTTTTTAACACCATTCATAAAAAATAAGTGTGAAATTCCTGTGCAAAAAACACCAATTATTCCAATTTGCCACCAATTATTTATAATTGTTGAAACACTGGTATTATAAAACGGTAGGAACATAATAATCATAATAATATATTGCCAAAAAGTGATGTAATAAGGACTTACTTTTTTCATTAATGGTTTAACAGATATTGCCATAGCTGCATAAAAAAATCCACCAAGTAGAGCATAAATATTTCCAAGAGAATTTTGTGAAGAAAATGAAAAATTTGTTGGATCAGCAATAAAAAGAATTCCAGTCATTACTATAACAAGACCTAAAAGAGATTTTTTTTCAATTCTTTCATTCAAAAAAATATAGGATAGAATCATTGAAAAAACAGGTGCAGAATATACTAAAAAGATTGCATTTGATATATTTGTTTTAAAAACTGCCATAAAATAGAATAGTATTGAGAGTCCTTGAAAAATTCCCATAAATATTGTATTTATTGGTTTAACAATTTTTAGAGAATGAATTTGTTTTTTGACAATTAATATTATTGAAATAAAAATTAAAGCAATTATTGATCTAAACATAACAATATTATATGAATTAACTCCTGACGTGAGTTTAACAAGAACACCAATTAAACCACCAAAAAATGATGCAATGATTAAATATAAATGACCTTTATCTTGACTTTTCATTTTAATATTTTGTTTAATATAGCATGATAATTAATAAAGTTTTGTGATAGTTTTTTATTCTAATTCAATTTTTAATTCATTATGGATCCAATTAATTTAATTGTAAAATATTCTTTCATAACAAATAAGTTAAGATATTGTGGTCCTCATGACTCTTATTTGAATTTTTTAAATTATTTAATTAATCCTTCAGAGGAATTGAAAGACAAAATAATTGATGAGTTAAAAAGATTTGAAGGGTTATATCCTTATTTACAATTAATTGCAAAAAAAACTAATAATCATGAGTTTAGTCATGAAGTAGGAGAAGCATATTGGTTAGGTAGTAAATTATTAGATAAATTTGATGAAATTGATTTAAATGAACTAATTATGAGTCTAACAAAAAGAGGTCTTCCTAAATCATATGCAGAGAAAATTGCAAATGGAATACCTAAAGGCATGGTTCCTCATCATTCATTTAATGTTATTTATGTAGGTGTAGGAAAAATTACTGGAAGTGTTGGGTTTAATATTGAAAATATAAATAATTGTTTAATTAGACCTGCTGAAGTAATTGAAATTAAAGAAAAATCAGTAGTTGCAAAGCATAGACCTTATATGTTTAACAATAATAAATTAATTCTAGGAAAACCTATTGAAACAGAATTTGATTACATGCCTGAATTTGTTAAATTAGAAAAAGGTGAAATTATCTCTATTCATTGGAACTTTGTTGTGGATAAATTAAAACAAAAAGAATTTTCTAATTTAGTTAATTATACAAAAATAAATGTTGATGCATTAAATAATTCTCTTTAAAAAAATAAAAGGGGCGCGGGGAACGGCGCATAACTAAAATTAAAAAGTGAAGAATTAAGTTATCGATGTACCAACAGCAATGTCTTTATCCACACTTAATAAAACACACTCAGATTCATCATTTGTTTCAGCGCAAAGAAGCATTCCTTCTGAAAGTTCTCCTCTAAATTTAGTTGGTTTTAAATTTGTTAATACTACAATTTTTTTATTTAGAAGTTCTTCAATTGAATAATAAGGGACTAAACTTGATACAATTTGAATTGTGTTTTCTCCCATATTAACTTGTATTTTGTAAAGTTTTTGTGTGTTTTCTACTCTTACAACTTCAGTTATTATGCCTACTTTCATTTTTAATTTTGTAAAATCTGAGTATTCAATCAAAATAATCACCTTCTGTGATATTTTGAGTGAGCCTAAAAATCTTTGATTTTTTATGCTCAATCATTTTTTCCCTCTACAGCAGCACTATACATACTTAAACTTTCTTCTGCTTCTTTCTTATTTACTTTATCAATAACCATTTGATTTGAAACAATAACATAGTCTCCAACCTTGCACTTAATTAAAGAACAATTTGCTTGTCTTTTTTCATTTCCATAATCAATAATAGCTGAATCGTCTTTAATTTCAATAATTTTCCCTGGAATTGCTAAACACATTATTTTTCAACCTTTACAATTATAATCTTATCTCCTTTAATAACTTCTACACTTGATCCACATTTAGGACAATCATATAATACAAAATCATGCATTCTCATAGTTATATTTGCTTGACCTTTAAATTTACAATCCTTACAAATAACTTCAGATTTGGATTGTACCACATCAAATTCAATATCACTTACTTCTTTTAAATGTTCTAAAAGATGGTCTGGTTCAATTCCAAATAATTCGCCAATTTCAAGATATGCTTTTTTAATGGAACCATATTGTTCTAAATCTCGCAAAATTGATTTTGCTATAACTGCGTCATGCATTTTATATTTTAATAATACTTTATGTTTAAAAATTTAATCTTGTTTATTCAAAAAACTATATAAACTCCCACCTCATTAAAACAATCATGATTTTTAATATTACTAATATGATTGGACTGGTTAGCTTTTCTTCAGTTCTAATTTTAATATTTTTTTATTTAATGAGACCTAAGCCTTTTAAAAAAGTCATTCCTAGTTTAATATTTTTAGAATCTAGTAAAAAAAAGAAAAACATGACCTCTTTTTTTAAAAGATTTGTTAAAGATTGGATATTTTTTTTGCAGCTTTTAATCTTAGTTGTTTTATGTTTAGGAACTTTAGGAATTACTACAGATTTAATGATAAAAAAAGTTAACAAAGACATAACTTTTGTTATAGATGCTTCAGCTAGTTCAAAATCATATGATGAAGGAAAAATGTTATTTTCTAGGTATTTAGATATAGCAAAAAAACAAATTGGAGTTAGAAATACTGTTATTTTAATTAAAAATACTCCAGAAGTTGTCGCAACAAGAACTAATCCATTAAATACTTTTAGAATTCTCGCTTCAATTAAACCAACAGATTCTTTAAGCAATGTTTGGGATTCTATGATGCTTGCTTCAGAAATTTCTGAAGGAAAAATCATAGTTTTAAGTGATTTTTCAGACTCTAATTCTAAGGATGTTTCTACAGCAAAACAATTACTAGAAGCAAAAGGATTCGAAGTTGAATTAATTAATCCAAGAAAGTCAGAACTTTCAAATGTAGGAATTATTAATTATAAATTAAGTGGTGAAAAAGCTATAGTTGATGTAAAGAATTTTGATAATTATGAAAAAACTATAACTTTGAATTCTAAAAAAATAGTTTTAGATGGAAATAGTGTTGAACAAGTTCAAATAGATTTGACTCCAGGATTAAATAAAATTATAATTGAAACAAAGGATAGTTTGGAATCTGATAATGAGTTAAATATTATGATACCTAAAGAATCTGAAAAAAAAGTATTGTTTATTACAAATAAGAAAAAGAATAATCTATATGATGCGATTACCTCTATGAAATTTCTGGATGTTAAAAAAGCTCAACCTCCAATAATTCCTGATGGTGATTTTGATTTGTATGTTTTAAGTGACGTTGATTACAGTACCTTACTTCCAGGAACAATAGACAAAATAAAAGCTAAAGTAAAAAAAGGAGCAACCATAATTATTGCGGCACAAGAAAAATTACCACAATTAGATATTTTACCTATAAACATATTTAATGAAAAAACTACAGATATTACAATTTTTAATAATAGATTTATTGGATTTGAAGATTTTAATTTTGGTCTTAGTTCAAAGTATTTAGAAGCTGGCCTTAAAGATAATAGTAGTATAATCTTGGCTCAAACAAATGATAAACTTGGTTCACCAATAATTGTTGTATCAACTCATGGTTCAGGAAAGATACTTTATTATGGAATAATTGATGAATATAATTCTTTTAAAATTAGTACACAATATCCTTTATTTTGGATTAATTCTTTAGAATATCTAATTTCTAAGCAAGATTATTCAACTGTCAATAAAAAAATAGGTGAAGTATTGCATGGAGAAATTAAAGACCCTGATAATAAAAAATTAAATGATTATATTACAACAGAAAAAGTAGGAGTTTATGAAGTAAATAATGAAGAAATTGCAGTAAATTTAGTTAATATAAAAGAATCAACTTTAAATAAAAAAATAGAATTTGAATCATCCGAATCAGATTATGAGCAAGTTAAGATATTACAAACAATTCCGCTAATGTCGTTGATTCTTTTTATTGGTACCCTTCTAGTTTTATTTGAATTATATTTGATTAAAAAAAGAGGAGATATATGATGTTAAGGTATAGTAATTATGTTATTTTACAACCTGAATTATTATTTTTATTAATTCCTCTAGCAATTATTACAATATATATTTTAAGAAAAAGATTTGTGAAAGATAAATTAAGGTTATTTAAGTCAAGAGGAAAATTTTTGATTTTTTTAAGTAAAATGATTTTTTTTACTTTGATTATAATTGCACTATCTTCACCATATAAAGAATATGAAGACACATCTGGAAATTTATCTAAAATTAAAGTATTAATTGATAGATCAAAATCCATGGAACTATATGATATTGATGAAGCATTATTAAATTTAGAAGTTGTTAAAACTCCATTAGATATTATAGATTTAGAATTAAGTGATTACTCAAGTTTAGGTCAATCAATTTTAAATAATTTGGCACCAGATGAAAATATTTTGTTAATTACAGATGGTCAAAATAATTTTGGAACAGATTTAGAAGATGTTGCTTTGTTTGCTACAACAATTAACTCTAAAATTTATGGATTGAATCTTAATGAAAAAGAAGAAGACGCAGTAATAACAGTATTAGGTCCATCAAAAGTTGTTAGTGAAGTTGAAAATACATTTACAATTGAATTAAAGGAAATAGGAAATGTTAGAAAGCGTGTAAAAATTTATATTGATGATAAATTGGAAATTGAACAACAGTATGAAAAACCTATTGAGCTAAAAAAATCATTTAAATCTGGAAGTCATGTTATTAAAGCAGAAATTGAAACTGACGATTATTTTTCAGAGAATAATGAATTTTTTAAAATTATTAATGTACACAAAAAACCTAAATTACTTTTTGTTTCTAAAGATAATTCACCGTTATACGATTTATTTAGTGATTTTTATGACGTTGATTTAAAAGATGATATATCTGAATTAGATAAGTATCATACAGTGATATTGAATAATATAAATGCAAAAGATTTGAGTGAAAAAGATTTAGATAATCTAGACGAATATTTGAATGAAGAAAATGGATTATTTGTAATAGGTGGAAAAGAGTCATATGATTGGGGAGATTATAACAAATCTTTGATTGTTAATTTACTACCAGTATCAATAGGTCAAGCTAAAAAGAAAAAAGATGTAATTAATCTTTATATTGTCATGGATACAGGAGCATCTGGTGGTGAAATGATTAATGATGAATTTAGTAAGTTTGATGTTCAAAAAGCAGTAGCTGTAGAAATTATTAACTCAATTAGTAGTTTTAATAAAGTAGGCCTAGTAGAAGGAAATTATTATTTGAATACTTTAACAGGGTTATCTGAATTAGGTCCAAAAAAAGAAAAATTAGTAACAGATATTTCTCTAATGTCTCCACATGGTTTTAGTGAATTAAGATTTGCTTATGAAAAAGCTCATGAATCGTTAAGACTTTCAAGAGGAAGTAAAAATATCATAATTATTACAGATGGAAAACTTATTCCTCAAGATCAAGCAGTGACTTTGGAGTTTGTTAAAAAAGCAAATGGAGATGGGATAAAAACATTTATTGTTGGAATTGGAGACAGTTCAGACAAAGAATTTTTAGAAGCAGTTAAAGAGCAAGGTAAAGGAGAATACTTTCAAATGGATGAGACCCAAAAACTAAAATTATATTTTGGTGATCCTAATGAACATTCAACTGATAGATTAGAAACTTACGTATATGATTCAAATCATTTTATTACTCGAGATTTAAAGGATCTAGGAAGATTATATGGTTTTAATTCAGTATATCCTAAAACTAATGCAAGACTTCTTTTAACGACCTCAACCGGTGATCCAATTTTAACAATTTGGAATTATGGTTTAGGAAGAGTGGCTTCTTTAACAACAGATGATGGAATAAAATGGTATCCTGAAATGCTTAAAGATATTAATTCAAAAGCAGTTATTAGAACTGTAAATTGGCTTGTTGAAAACCCTGAAAGAAAAAATGAATTTATTATTGAAATTCCTGAAATTAGAGTTAATGAAAATATTCAAATTATTGTAAAATCTAATGAACCGCCAAATGGAAATTATTTTGAAGATAGCAAAGGAATATATTTAGGAAATTTCTATGCTAATGAAACAGGTATAACTTCTATTTTAAATACTCCTGCTGCAGTTAATTACAAAAAAGAATATCTAAATTTAGGTATAAATCGGGATTTTGAGAAGATATTACAAATAACAGGTGGCAGTTATATTTCAAAAGAATTTGATACAAACCTAGAATCTTTAACAAAAATTCAAACCTTAAAAACAAAAGATTTATCATGGTTATTTGTAATTGCAGGAATAGTTGTTTATTTAACCGAAATACTAATAAGGAGAATTATGCAACTTAGAATTGAAAGAAGGTTTTAAAGATGGCTTATGTTAATAAAAGAACAACTTTGGTACTATTTTTATTGCTTATAGTAAGTATTGTTTTTTTTAGTTCAACGATGATTATTTATCAAAAATCACTAACAAGATTAAATGACAATTTAAGAGAACGAAGAGTTGAAATTGAAGATTTAACACAGACAATTTCTAGATTTTCAACAAATCTTTCTTCATTGTCTGACTCATTAAATGTCCAAGTCAAAAGAGAAGAAAATTTATCTGGCCAATTTGTTAATCTAAAAGATGAACGAGATGAACTTGAAAGTGAGAAAAAGGATTTAAAAACAGAATTAGAAGATACTAAGGACGACTTAATAGAATCAAAAATTGATATTGAAAATTTAGAAGATGATGTTAGAGACTTGCAAATAGACATGGCAAAACTTAACTCTACTTTGGAAGATGTTTTAGATGATGTTGAAGATATTTGTAATGATAATGACGTTGAAGATCTAAATCTTTCAGATTGTGAAGATTATAATTAAAATGATAAATATTAAAAAACTCTATCACGAATTATTATTTACAACATTAATTATTAGTTTTTTTGATGCTGCACTAACAGGTTTAGCTGCATTTGGACTTAGTTATATTTTTGTTTATTTTTATAGACTGGAATATTATTTTTCAATTATTTTTGCAGTTATCGTATTTATTCGTAGTTTTTATTTAAAATCAAAACAAAATAAAATATTGCTTTTAGAAGATAAATATCCAGATTTAAAAGAAAGACTTAGAACTAGTTTTGATTATCAAAAGAGAAGTAATCCTGTCATTGATAGCTTACATTATGATATTTTTAAAAGAATGAAACGAGTTGATGTGAACGCATACTTAAATCCTAAAAAATTAACAATTAAGATATTTGTCATATGTATTGCACTAACAACAGTGCTCTCATTGGCAGCATATGGAGTAGATATATATGAAGTTAAACTTCAAGTACAAAAATCTGAAGTTTATAGAAGAGCAGGAGCAATAGTTGATAATATTTTTGAAAAAAGAGATGAAATATTTGATAGACCTTGGTTAAAAGATCCTAGATTAATTGGACTTGGGTCAAAAGAAAATAATGTAACAATTGATACATATAATACTGAATTAGATATTTCTGAAATTGGACAACCTGAAAAGAATGATTATGGTGGACATTATCCTGAGGAAATAAAAGGCGCAGCGCAAGAAGTTTATGAAGAAGGAATACCTACAGAACATAAAGACGTAATTAAAGAATATTTTAAGAAAATTAATGAGTGATTTTATTCTCACTAAATAGTAGTAAAAACAGAAAGATTTATAAACACTATTTGTTAACTCAGTATAATGTTTGGAAAAATTAATCAAGAGGATGCCCAAATTGATGTGTATAATCGTGATGTAGCAACAGATCTCTTTTTTGCAATATTTAATTTTTTTCCAACAAGACATTCACCTCCTTATTCAGGATCACACAATGAAATATTATATGATGGAGTTATAGATTTTGATGGATTTCAAAGTCCCACAGATTCCTGGGGGAGAAGATTAAGAGACAAGCTTGATGCTTCTGCAGCGGAGTGACAAAATAAATATGATATTAATAGAGAAGTATTAGTAGATCTTCAAGATAGATTGGCTAATGATGATGGAGATGCTTTTGAATTTAACTTTTATGAAGAGGAGGTTAGAGAATTTGCAAAATTATACGTTGCAGCAGGAATGGGTAATTATGATCCAAAAAAAGAGTGGGGACATGATAGCTCGGAGTTTTTATTAATTTCAGATTCCTTTAACCCAAAATATTTGAGTAAAACACCTATCGAGCCATTTGTGTTTATGTGGGAAGGAGAATTTGAAGGAGACGTAGAACTTCAAGAAAAACCATTGTACAAAATTGTTGGGTCGCAACCCGTATTGAGTGGAGAAGAGATATTAGGATACACGTCAAGATTTAGTCCAAGATTTGAAACATCAGTAGTTTAATATTAATAATTACATTTATAACCAACACTTTGTTTCTTTTTTATAATGAAAATCTTATTATTCAAAGATAGAAAATATTTAGTTAGAGATGAATCTAAAGACTATCATACTCAATTTGGTTTTTTGAAATCAGCTGATATTAAAAAAGCAAAACCTGGAGAAGTTATTAAGAGTAATACTGGTAAATCATTTATTGTGATTGATGCTGATTTTATTGACTTATATAATAAAATAAAAAGACAAGCTCAAATTATTCCTAAAAAAGATTTAGGATTAATTATAACTGAAACTGGTATAAATAAAGATAGTATTGTTATTGAAAGTGGTGCAGGAAGTGGAGCTGTAGGAACTTTTTTAGCAAAAATATGTAAAAAAGTTTATTCATATGAGATTAGAGAAGATTTCTATAATTTAGTTAAAGGTAATATTGAATTTTTAGGAATTAAAAATATGAAACTAAAAAATAAAGATGCTAAACTAGGCTTTGATGAAAAAAATGTAGATATTATTATTTTAGATTTACCTGATCCTTGGGAATTAGTTGAAGTAGCAAAAAAATCATTAAAACCAGGAGGATTTTTAGTTTCTTATAGTCCTACAGTACCTCAAGTTATGGATTTTATTGAAGCTTTAGATAAAGATTTTGTTTATCTAAAAACTTGTGAAGTAATTGAGAGACAGTGGGAAGTAAAACTTCGAAAAGTTAGACCAAGATCTCAGCAAATAGGTCATTCAGGTTTCTTAAGCTTCATTAGAAAAATTAATTAGATAAAAGCTACAGCAATACCTGCAGCCATTAAGGCTAATGAAATAAATATTCTTAAACTCATTTTTTCTCCTAGAATAAAAAACGCAAAAATACCTGATAAAATTGGTGTTAAAATTCCAAACATTTGTTGTTGCCAGATTTTCATATACTTAAAACCTCTAATTGCTAAATAAAAACCAATAGCGTTTACAACTCCAACAACAAGTAAAAGAATAATTGATTTTTGAGATTTTATAAAATTAATATTTGCCATATCTTCAGTAATAAATGCCATTAAAATTGCTATAGTTGTAAGAACAGTCATTGAAATAGCAATTTCAGTAAATGGGCCAAAATCTGCTGAAGCTTTTTTTATTAAAGGAGTAATTAAAGCATAGCATAAAGTTGAAATCAATACAAGTCCAATTCCAATTAGTGTTTTCATATTTTTCATTAACTATCAGATTTTAATTTATGGAACTTTATATAATTTCCCAAATTAAGCTTCCTAGAAAAATAACTAAAGTTTGCATAAAAATTAGAAAGTATATTAGACAATATGATTTTTTTCTAATAAATTTGATTAACATTATAACTGAGATAAGGACAATAGGAATAAAAACATAAAACAAGTAATGAGCGTATCTAAAAATAGACATTACAGTTGCAATTAAAAAAAAAACAATATAGATCAAAGGAAAAGGTAGACGTAGTATTTGATAGTCCTTAGAAATTAACAATTTTGAACAATTTATTTTGTCATTAAAATCACATATTGGTTTATAATCATTATTTTCAATTTTTTTATTTCTTATGTAAATTAAATAAAAGCAAAGAATAATTCCAGTAATTCCCATATAAACATAAACCATAGATAGCAAATATATGCACTGATATAAAAAAATTATTATATCTAAACATTATTTTATTTTTTGTGAGAATATATAGAACTATTGCAAGATACTTGTCAGCAATCCATGCATCATTGTTTTTTGTATTTGCATTGATTTCTGGATCAGAACAACTTGGAGGAGGTATAGGGGGAATAATTCTCAATAGTCCTAATACAATCCCATGGTTATTTTTAGGCATGTTTGTATATCTTGCTTGGAAAAAAGAATTTATTGGAGGATTATTTATTACAATATTTGGACTAATTACAATTATCTTTTTTAAAACTTATCAGGATTTGATTGTGTTTTTAATAGTTAGTTTTCCACCATTAATAGCAGGTGTATTATTTATTTTAAGCTATTTTTCAAAGAAAAATATTTAATTGAGCTTATATTAATTGCAATTATGATTCGTTTTATGTTTGATAACTCAATTTTTCTTATTCCTTATATTCTTTTAGTTGTTGAACTTGTTTTTTTGATCGTAGTAATAAAAAATGGAAAAAAAATATTTCAAAATATTACCAAAGACAAAATACTAGTCGGTATTATTGTGGTTGGAATATTATTAAGAGTAATTATTGCACCTTTTTTGAAGAGTTCTTTTCAAGGTGAAAGTCAAACTCTTGAATATTTTTTTGAACAAAAAAACTTAGATCTAATAAATTCTTCTAAAACATTTCGAGAAAGTCCAATTATTGCTACAAACTATAGTGTCTTAGGATTATTGTTTGCAAACTCAATAATTTTAAATTTTTTTGTATTTATTCATTCTATTTTGGTTTTAGTATTGATATTTTTATTAGGGAAGGAATTGTTTAATAAAGAAATTGGATACTTGGCTGCATTTTTTTTAGCACTAAATCCAAATCAAATTTTTTTTTCGACAAACATATATTTTATCATAATTCCATTTTTTTATTTGCTTTTACAAATTTATTTTTTGTTTAGGTATATGAAAGAAAATAAACAATATTTGTTTACTTTGTCTCTTTTATTGGCTTTTCTTAATGTATTTTCAAGAAGAGAAAATGCAATTTTTGCAGTTTTAATTTTTGTTGTTTTTATCTTTTTCTCAAAAAATTTGAGAACATTAAAAAGGATGAAAATATTGGCTTTTGGACTATTTGTAATTATTTTACTATTAATATCTCTAATACATGCTAAAAATTATGAAAGCTTTTTACCTTTAAAATCCAAATTGTCTTATTTTTTAGTTAATATATCAAATTTAAATTTTATTCAACCTTTTAATAATCTAATACTCATTATACCTGTTCTTTTTTTAGTTTTAAGAAAGAACATAAAATGGAACAAAAATCATTTCATACTCCTTATTTTAATTTTTGTTTTTACACCTTTATTAATGATCACTTGGGATTTTTCACCTAGACACTTTTTGGTTTCAAGTTCTCTATTAACATTACTAATTGCTAATATTATTGAAAAAGGGTTTTCTTCAAAAGATAAAATTGATAATATAATTTCAATTTTTTTTATTGTTTGTTTTTTGATTTTATCAACTATTCATTTAATTGAGTTAAATAAGCGGTACTTTATAAGTGATGAAAAATTTTCAAATGAATTAATTGTACCAATAAATTATCATTCTCAATTCAAAGTTATTAACAATTGTATAATTAAAAATTCGATTATCATATTTAAATCTGAATCTCTATTTCCAAATATATCTTCAAGCAATTATATATTATATATCAATGATTTATTAGCAACTTCAAAAATTTCTGATTTAGATTTTTCAAAAAACATATATTTAGTTTATGACAGTCAATTCTATAAGATGGCAGGAGACAATGTTTTTTTTAGAACAAATAAAGTTTTGAATTATCTAGATTTAGAACAAGAACCCAAACATAATTGTAATGGAAATGATTTTATTTTGTATAAAGTTAAAGGAAAAAGAAATATATTTACAATTTTATACAGATCTTTTATACTTCCTGTTAATTATATAACTCCTAAATTCATTTCGACAGATTATCAATAGAAAAAGTAAAATTTTTTGTTTATAGGATTAAACATTATAATAAGAAAAAAAAGAAAATTAAAGCTTCTTAAGCTTTAGAAGTAAACTATTGCTAACAACTGAAACTGATGAAAAAGCCATAGCTGCTCCTGCAATCATTGGGTTAAGAAGCATTCCTGTAAAAGGATATAACAATCCTGCTGCAACTGGTATTCCTAGTGTGTTATAAAATAAAGCCCAAAACATATTTTGTCTTATTTTAGACATAGTCATTCGACTTAATTTAATTGCTTTCGCGACATCCATTAAATCGTCTTTCATTAAAACTATATCTCCAGTTTCCATTGCAACGTCAGTTCCTGAACCCATAGCAATTCCTATATCAGCTTGAGCTAATGCAGGTGCATCATTGATTCCGTCTCCTACCATTGCAACTTTCCCATATTTTTGTAAGTTTTTTACATGGGTTGCTTTATCTTTAGGAAGAACTTCTGCAAAAAATCTATCAACACCAACTTTTTTCGCAATTGCACTAGCAGTTCTTTTATTGTCACCGGTAATCATGTAAACTTTTATACCTAATTTATGTAACATATGAATAGCTTTTTTTGAAGTAGGTTTAATTACATCAGCAACACCAACAGCACCAATTAATTTTTTATTTTTAGCTAACATCATTACTGTTTTACCTTGAGTTTCAAGTGATTCAATTTTTTCTTTTCCAGTCACTTCAATATTATTATCATCCATTAATTTCATATTACCAAAAAAATATTGATTTTTTTCAATATGAGCGGAGATTCCATGTCCTGGAATTGCTTTAAAGTGAGTAACTTTTTTGAAATCAATTTTTTCTTCTTGTCCTCTTTTAACAATAGATTCTGCTAAAGGATGTTCACTATCTTTTTCTATACTTGCAGCAATTTCAAGTAACTCTTTTTCATTTGCTCCATTAAATGGAATGATGTCAGTTACTTCAGGTTCACCTTTTGTTATTGTTCCTGTTTTATCTAGAACAACACTTTTTACACTGTGAGCAGTTTCAAGAGCTTCTCCACCTTTAATTAAAATACCATGTTTAGCTCCTTTACCTGTTCCTACCATTATTGCTGTAGGTGTTGCAAGTCCTAAAGCACATGGACAAGCAATAACAAGTACAGCTACAGCAGTGATTAATGAGAACTGAAAATCTCCTGAAGCTGCCATCCAAAATGAGAAGGTAAGTAGAGCAATAATTAAAACTGCAGGAACAAAGTATGCTGCAACATTATCAGCAAATCTTTGAATAGGTGCTTTACTTCCTTGTGCATCTTCAATTAATTTAATTATCTGAGATAAAGTAGTATTTGCACCAATCTTTGTTGCTTTAAATCTAAAACTACCATGTTTATTGATTGTTGCACCAATAACAGAATCTCCTTTCTTTTTTTCAACAGGCATACTTTCTCCTGTAACCATTGCTTCATCAACTGAAGAATGGCCTTCAATAATTGTTCCATCAACAGGAATTTTTTCTCCCGGTTTAACAATTATTGTGTCTCCAAGTTGTACGTCATCAACTTTAATTGCCATTTCTTTTCCATTTCTAATCACATTAGCTGTTTTAGGTCTTAGACCAATTAATCTTTTAATTGCTTCATTTGTTTTCCCTTTTGCGTTAGCTTCAAGTAATCTTCCAAACACAACTATTGTAATTAATACCGCTGAAGCTTCAAAGTATACATGCCCGTGACCGCTTAGAATTGCGTATATACTATAAAAATAAGCAGCACTAGTTCCCATGACTATTAATGTGTCCATATTTGCACTAAGGCCTTTAAGAGCTTTCCATGCGGATTTATACATTGGTCCACCAACAATAAATTGAACAGGTGTTGCAAGTAACCACATAATTATATCTTGATATGGTACTGAAGGAAATGCAGGTAATCCTGGAAGCATAGGCATTCCCATAAAAAACATTCCAAGTATAAATACTGGAACAGCAAAGATTAACCCAAAATAAAAATCATATTTGAGATTTCTTAGTTCCCTTGCTTTTTTTTTAGCATCTTTATCATAGTCAGGAGTTTTTGATGCAACTGCAGCATCATATCCTTTACTTCTAACTATTTCTATTAAACTTTTAATATCTAATTTGGATTCATCAAATTCAACAGTTGCTTTATTTGTTGATAAATTTACATTTGATTTAATTATTCCTGGCTTTTTACTAAAAGCCCTATTAATAAGAGTGGAACAACTAGCACAATGCATCCCAGTTATATCGAGTGTTATTTTTTTCATGATTATCACCATTTATAATTTTTCATACAGCTTTTACAGGTTTTTTCATCAAAATGATTTTTGGCATCTTTTAATATACACCAACAATATTTTTGAGATAAACCATATATTCTTTCACGCCCTTTTTTTTTCATAACAACAATATCATTGTCATAAAGTAATCTTAATTGATGTGAAATTGCTGAAATTGTAATTTCATTTCCAAAAAAGTTGTGTATTTGTGTAACTGTTTTTGGATTGTCTTTTAATTGTAATAATATATTTACTCTTGTTTCATCAGCTAAGGCTGAGAAAAATTTTGTTATTTTTTTGGTTATTTCTGACATTTTATCATTTGAACATATGCTCATATATTTAAATATGATGTTTAATTTCTTTTGAATTAAAAAATTAAAAAGAAATTAATTAGGCATCTGGATTAGGCACAACTTTAAAATGTGCTCCGGGAGTTGTCATAGCCATACTACACATGAATTCAAGTTTTCCTTCTTTTTGCGGTATAAAAGTTATGATGTTGTCTTCTTGTTTAGAAAGGAATTCTTGAATATCTAATTTAGGAACTGTGATAATTTGAGCACAGCCTCCTGCAGTACTAGCGTCAATATGCCATTCAACAGGAACACCTTCTACAATAGTAAACTCTGAAGGAATATAGTCATATCTATCAATTTTCATATTAACAATTTGTTTTCCATCAACTATTTTAACATTTGAATCCAAAACACCATTATTATTATTATTATTATTATCAATAGGTGTAGGAATACTTGGTTGTGTACCATAATCAATTTTTGAAGTAGCTAAAATCATACCTTGATTTATACTAAATAATCCCATAACAATAACTAAAACACCTGCAAATTTGAAAAAATGCTTTTGTACATTACCTTTTAAAAAACTTGAAATAGCAGCTACGGATAGTAATGATGGAGCTGTACCAATTGAGAAAGCTAACATTGTTAATGCACCTACAATTGGATTAGCTTTACTTAATACATATATTTGCAAAGCTTGTGTGAATCCACAAGGAAGAAAAAAAGTTAATCCTCCTAAAATGAATGGAGTTGATTTATGATCTGATTTTTCTAAATCGTGAATTTTATGTGCAATTTTCTTAGGTAATCTAATATTTAGAGTTGTTTTAAACACTCCAATTAATTGTAATCCTAAAGCAATCATAAGTAAACTAGCTAAAATAGTTAAAATTCCACTAACTGTAGTTGAAACAGAAATAATTGATCCAAATAGACCTAATGCAGCTCCAAATAAGGTATAACCTAAAATTCTTCCGATATTAAAATTAATATGTGGTTTAAGTTTTTGAAATCCTGTATAATTTGGATGTTTCTCACTATATCTAGCTGCTAAAGAAAGTAATAATCCTCCAGTTACAGCTAAACAACTTGACATTGCAGCAACAAGTCCCATCATAAATATTACACCATAACCCATGTTATCAGTAATACTTACATCAGGAAAAAAATTGAATTTTTTCATTAATAAATATACACCAATAATTATTACTAACATTCCACCAAGTTCAATCAAATTTTTATTTTGATTTATAACAGGACCATCACTTAATTTATATCCACACGACTTAATGACTCTTTTGATATCTTTTTGACTTGGTTCATTATCATATTTTATTTTTGCAAATCCTTTTTTAAAATCAACATCAACATGATTTATTGATCTAATTTTTTTAAGTTTTCTTTCAACTAACACTTCACAACTTGCACAATGCATTCCTTCAATATATATTGTTTTTTCATTTGTTTCATCATTATCTTCATCAAGTAAAAAACAAGAGTATTTTTTGTTTTGTTCAATTTTATCAAGAATTTTATCAAGATTAGTTTTTGAGTCATCAAAAGTTACATACCCAATTTCAGTATTCCAATCAAATTGACATTTTTTTGTTCCTTTTATATTCATAACTAAGCTTTTAATAGTATTTTCATCTAATTGTGACTTAGTACCTTCAGCTATGAATCCTTTTTTGACTATCAATTTATTCAACCTCGTATCCTTCTTCTCGAATTGTTTCTTTAATTTTTTCTAAGCTAACTTTAGATGAATCATAATTAAGGTCACAAGTTCCTTGTTCATAAGATACCATTACAGCTTCAACTCCATCAAGATCTCCTAAACCATCTTCAACTAGCATTTTGCAACTTTTGCAGTGCATTCCATTAACTTTAAGTGTTATTTTTTCCATTTTTTTTACCTCATTGATTTTTATACTTTTTTAAATATGAATTCTTTAACTTATTTTAACAACCAAAGTCTCCTTTTATATCACAAACTTCAGAATTTACATTAATAATAGGGATTCCAGGTTCACTGCCTGAATAAATATAATCTTCAACATTTGTAAGTTCCCATTCATGTTCATGATTCCATAAATTCCAATAATATCTCCATTCATTCCATCCAATTCCTAATTGTTGAACATAAATATCATGCTCTGCAAGCATATTACCAATTTTTCTTCCAGTCATACAAGGTATGCTGTAGCAATAAACAATAATGTCTTTGTTTTGAGGAAGTTTTGAAAATGAATTAACTATTCTTTCAACATCACTATAAGCAGATTTATCTGGTGTTTTATATGCAGGAATATTTATAGCTCCAATAATATGTTCTTTTTCATATTCTTCTGCACTTCTTAGGTCTACAATAATAAAATCACTTTCTCCTTTGTCCATAGCTTTCCTAATATGATGTGGACTTACATGGATTTTAGTTTCTGTAGCATAATAGTCTTCAAATAATCTTGAATCACTTGTTTTAATATTATTAATTAATAGAGTGGTTACTGCACCTGACAATGCACCAACTATAATTGCGATCATAATAATTGTTTTAATGTTCTTTTTCATTTTTTACCTCATTAATTTAATATCTAATGAAAATAGGGAATGTTATACTTTATTAATACCATTTCATTGAAATAAAGACTCGTTAACGTTTGAAACCTTTGATTTGTTGTCCTAGAACGTTTAATTCTCTTTTTTTATAGATCAAAAACTATATTAGTTTTGACTGTTTTTAACTTCCTATGTTTTATGACAGAAGCAATAATGCTGTAAAAAAACCAAAAAATAGAGAAATTAAACAAAGAATATCAGTATATGGAGTATGTATTAAGGACAAAAAAATTCTTTTTGTTATTCCAACTTGGAATGATTTTTTAGATTTGCCTGGTGGGGGAACAAAAGGTAAAACTCATGAACAAGGGTTGATAACTGAGTTTATTGAGGAAACAGGATATGATCTTTTAGAATATGATAAAACACCTTTTACAGTTTTAAAATCAAATTTTTATTCAGATGATTTAGATATTTTTTATGAGAATACTTCTTATTTTTATATTGTTAAAAAATTAGGTGAACAAGATAAAACAAAAATTCAACCTGATGAAATAAAAGAATTAAAATGGATAAATATTAATGAATTAGACAAATATGAATTAGCAAAAAAACATAGAGAAGCATTAAATATATTATTTGAAAAATTTAAAAATATTGAAAATTTAGAACTTTTTAACTAAATAAACTTGGTTAGTTTTTCCTGAAGGTTTTCTTTTTACAAATTTTCTTTCTTCTAAACTTTTTAACATTAATGAAAGTGTTGTTTTAGACATGTCAGTTTTATATCTTAAAGTGGACTGTTTTATTCCTTCTTGTTCTCTAATAGCTTTTAGAACTTTTTGTTCATCTTCACTAAATCCTGCTAAAAATGCGCTAAATTCATCTTTTTGTTTTTCTTGTTTTTTTGCTTCTTCTAATGCTTTAGATACAATAAATGTTCTCTCTTCTAATTTTTGTTGAGTTTTATCAAATATTATTAAATATAAACCTAAAAGAATCATAGCTCCTGATATTCCTAAACCAACAACATAAAGTGTAAATTTTCTATCTGCATGTAAACAAAGTCCATCATCTAAGAAACATGAATCATTTTCTCTCATTAATTCTTTGATATAGAAATCTTCTTGTTTTTTCACAAAAAGTAATACTGTTCCTATTAAAATTCCTAAAATTATAACAATAACTCCTATTTGTTTTTGGTTCATTTTTATAATGTAGAATATATCTCTTTATATTTTTAACGCTCATTAATAATGCCTGCACCTAAACAAACATTACCTTGATAAAAAACGCAGAATTGGCCTGCTCGAACAAATGGTTTGTCTTCATCAAAAACTATTTTTAAAATACCATTTTTTGGAGGATGAATAATTGCACTTGAAAGCTCCATACCATACCCAACTTTTGCAGTAACTTTAATTTCTTTTTTTGGTTCTTCAATTGAAACAAAGTTGTAAGGAGATAATTCTATTTCTTTAATCTTAATATCATTAACATTTAATGTAACAATTAATTGATTTTTTTCATTATTAAAACCTTTGACATAATACTCACCATTCAAAAATAATCTTCTTTTTTGACCAATTGTATAAAAATGTAAACCTCTATGATTACCTAAAACTTTTTCATCCTCATTAATTATTTCACCAGGCTTTTCTCCAACATTTTTTTGAATAAAAATTGGAAGAGCTTTTTTAGATACAAAACATAAATCTTGAGATTGTTTTCTCTTTAAGAAGAGTGGAAAACCTTCATTTTTTGCAAGTTCGTAAACTTGTTCTTTAGTAAACGGTCCTAGTGGTAGTACAATAAATTCTAACCACTTTTTTTTAAGAAATGATAAACCATATGATTGATCTTTTTTTAAATCAACAGCTCGTAAAAGTTGATATTCATTTGTTTTTTTATTTTTTTCAATTTTTGCGTAGTGACCAGTTGCAACGTATTTAATATTATTTTTATGAGCCCATTCAAAGAGTTTAGTATATTTTAATTCTCGATTACAAATAACACAAGGATTTGGAGTTTTATTATTTTTTAAATCAGTAACAAAATAATCCATTACTTGTTTTTTGAAATCCGATTTAACATCATATATGTGAAAAGGAACATCTAATTTTTCACAAACATGTCTAGCAATATCATAAGATTCTTGCGTACAACAAACATTTTCATTTAAAACATTACTTTTGTCTTCCCAAATAGGTAATTTTAATGAGACGCCTATAGGGTCCCATCCTTGTTTTTTTAAAAGAATAAGAGTCATAGAGGAATCTACTCCTCCAGACATGCCAACAACAATTTTTTTACTCATAAAAAAAAGCTAATTTTGTTTGCTTAAATAGTTAACGCGATTATTAACATAATTTAATGATTTTTTAATATGAGTCATTTTTATCATATAAGCGTTAACTAGTTTATTTGTGAAACAAAGATTCAAAAAGCTGTTTTACTAGTCTGTTGCTTTTTGTTAAGTAAGCGGTACATTTTTATTCTGTTGCTTACTTTTATAGTCTTTGATTGCTTGTCTAAGTGCTTGATCTCCTAGAACAGAACAATGAACTTTAACAGGTGGAAGTCCACCAAGTCTATCCATTATTTCTTTAGGACTTATTTTTTGAGCTTCTTCAAGAGTCATTCCACCGTTTTCAGTTACCATTACAGAAAGCATAGATGTTGAAGCAATTGCTGATGCGCAACCAAATGTTTTCCATAAACATTTTTTAATTTTTCCATTTTCAACTCTAATCCAGAATTTCATAACATCTCCACAAGCAGGACTACCAACTTCACCTTCTCCATTTGGATGCATGTCTTCAACAATTTTATCATCAAGGACGATGTTTTTTGGATTAATGAAATGATCCTTAACTGTGCTAGTGTAAAACCAAACTTTATCTGTACCTTTTTGTTTTTTTCTTATTATATCTGCCATTTTAGTGATGATCACCTACTTCTTCTGGAGGGGTTCTTCCCTTTGCTTCTGCTTCCTCCATTGTATACTTTAAAGGAGACATTTGTCTTAATTTTTTTATTATTGGAGGTAAAACCTCAATTACATAATCTATTTCTTCTTCTGTGTTAAATTTCCCTAGTGAAAATCTTATTGAAGAATGTCCAACTTCATGAGGTAAATCTAACGAAACAATAACATGTGAAGGTTCTAAATCTGCAGAAGTACATGCAGAACCAGTTGAAACACAAATTCCAAGTTCATTTAACATTAAAATTACTGATTCTCCTTCAATATTTAAAAATGAAATATTTACATTATTAGGAAGACGTTTTATTCTATCACCATTTAATCTAGTATCAGGTAATTTAAGAAAAGCATCAATTAACTTGTCTCGTAATTTTGTTACTTTTTTAGTTTCAACTTCTCTATGTTTTTCAACTTCTTCTAAAGCTTTCGTAAAACCAATAATATTTGCAACGTTTTCAGTTCCGCTTCGAAGATTATATTCTTGTCCACCACCATAAACAATTGGTTCAATTTTGATTCCTCTTCTCTTAAATAAAATTCCTACACCCTTAGGACCATATATTTTTGAACCATTTAAAGTCATCATGTCAACACCTAGATTTTTAACATCAATATCTAGATATCCTGCAGCTTGACAAGCGTCAGTATGGAATGTTACTCTTTTTTCTTTGCATATTTTTGAAATTTCTGGAATATCTTGAATTGTTCCTATTTCATTATTTGCATAAATAATTGATACAAGAATTGTTTTATCTGTTATTTTACTTTTTAATTGTTCTAAATTAACAAATCCTTCTCTATCAACATCCAAAATTGTTACTTCAAATCCTTCTTTTTCAAGTCTTTTATATGAATCCATAATGGCATGATGTTCAATTGGTGTTGTTATTATATGATTTCCTTTTTCTTTATTTTTTCTAACATAACCAAAAATTGCCATATTATCTGATTCAGTACCTGATCCAGTAAATATAATTTCTTTAGGACTACAATTTAAAATACTTGCAACTTTTTCTCTAGCATAAGCAATATCTTTTCTTGCTTTAAGTCCCATATGGTGCATACTACCAGGATTCCCATATTCTTCTGTAAAATACGGTAACATTGATTTTAAAACAACTGGGTCCATTCTTGTTGTGGCTGCATTATCTAGGTATATAGTTTTCATGTTTTTTCACACAATTATCTTTACAAAAAGTATGTACGTGTTTATCAACAATTTTGAGCATTGGTTTTATTGTTGTTTTATTTAAAGAGTAGAAAACATGTTTACCATTTCGTTCTTTAGTAATAAAATTACAATCATGAAGAACTTTAAGGTTATGACTAACTTTACTTTGTTCTTCATTAATGCTTTTACAGATATCAGATACATTCTTATTAGACTCAACTAATGATTCGACAATTTTTAACCTTGTTTCATTAGCGAATACTTCAAAAAATTTCTCATATGACATACATTTCATATGATGTCAGAATCATATGTTTTATTTAAAGATTATGAATAATTTAAAGGGCAGAATTTAGATTTTAAAAAATAATTTGTTAAGAAAAAAATAAAATTAAGCTAGTTCATAGCTTCTAAAGCTTTTTGCATTAAAGGAATTATAGCTTCTGCTTCATCTTTAAAGATTCTTCCTAGTTTTGACCATTTATATTCTCCATTATCTGGATTTAAAACCATTCTAGAAAGTTGCATTTTTGCTTGTCCTTCATTGTATGAAAAAACACTAACTGTTAATTTACTAGTTTCAAATTCTGCAGTTTCACTGAATAATTCTTTATCTAAGCTTTTATCAAATGCCATAATATCACCTTAGTTATTGCTTTTTAGATTTGTATAAAAAACTTGTGGTGAAAATAAATAAATTTATATATGTTAGTTATTTCTAACATAATGTTATAAATAATTAACTATGATTAATTGATAAATAACAATAGGTGATGATTAAATGATAGGAAAACCTGAATGGTTCAAAAGAAGAAAATATGGTGGATGGGGAGTAACTCCTAAAACTTGGCAAGGATATGTTTACGTAATAATTATGATTTTACCTTTAATTTTAATGCAAATTTTTTTAGATCTTACAATTCAAATGAAGATTTTAATTAATACTTTGTATTTAGGAGTTATATTTTTAGATTTAATGCACATTATGATTACACTAAAAAAAGATGAAAGAGAATATAAAATTGAAGCGATATCTGAAAGAAATGCTTCTTGGGCAATGATTATTGTTTTACTTGTAGGAATTTTGTATCAGTCAACAATGTTAGGTTTAAATGGAACTGGCTCAATTGATTTATTTTTAGTTGCTGCATTAATAATAGGTATGCTTTCTAAATCTATTTCAAATATTTTTTTAGAAAGAAAGTCTTTGTAGGTGATAAAAATGGATAAAATATACAGGATGAAATCAATCATTAGTGGATTTTTAATATTTGCATCAGTAATTTTAATGATTTTTACAAATGTTGATTCAAGAATAACATCAATAATGTTAAATGTTGGTATGGTTATTTTAGTGATTATATTTGTTAGAAAAATCAGAAACAAAGATATGGTTCAAAAAGATGAAAGAACAAAAAAAATTGGGGCATGGGCGCTTTCTTATTCTTGGCTTACAACCTTAATGACTATATCTATTTTGTTTTGGATTGAGGAATTTCATCTGGTTGAATTGTCAGTTAAAACAGTATTAGGAATACTTTTATTTGTAAGTGTTGTTTCAATGATTTTGTTTCTTGCATATTTTAAGTCAAAAGGAGATATTGAATGAAAACAAGAATTAAAGAATTTAGAGCACGTCATAACCTTACTCAAGATGATTTAGCTAAAAAAGTAGGTGTTAGAAGGGAAACAATTGTTTTTTTAGAGAAAGGAAAATATAATCCATCTCTAAAATTAGCTTATGATGTTGCAAAAGTATTGAAAACAAGTATAGATGAATTATTTATTTTTGAGTGAATTTTATATATAAGCCCTTTTTAAAATTTTAAATGCATAAAAATAAAATTGTTCTAAATGATAAAACCTATTCATATATTGATGTAGGAATAGGAAAAGAAATTCTTTTGATTCCAGGTTGGTGTGATCAGTCTGATGATTTTCTTACATTAATTAAACCTTTATCAAAAAAAAATAGACTTCTTGTTCCAGATTTACCTAATTTTGGTGATTCAAAAACTAATGAATTATTTGAAGAAGAAACACATACAAAATTTTTAAGTGATTTTTTAAAAAAACTTGAAATTAATGATCCTATTGTTATAGGCCATTGTTATGGTGGAAAATTAGCATTACAACTATCAAATCAAGTTTCAATTCCAAAGATTTTTTTAATTAATTCACTAGGTATTAAAGCAAATTTTACGTGGTTAGAGCATGTACTTTTGACATTAGTAAATGGAGTTTATGAAGTTACAAAAGATTTTGCTTTAATGTCAAAAGTTCAAAGTCATTGGTTTAAATCTATGTTAAAATATGGTGGAAAAAAAGATTTTTGGAACTATGCAAATAAAATTATATACACAGAATGTGAAAACCTTGATAAAATTAAATCAAAGGTAACAATTTTATGGGCCAAAAATGATATTATGCTTTCAAATTCATACGCAAAAAAATTGAAATTTAAAATAAAAAATTCTAAGTTAATATTTATGAAAGGGTCACATTTTTCATGTATAATTAATCCTAATATTTTTGCAAGAAAAATTCAAAGTCTTATGAATGATTGATAATAATTGATACAATATCTCTACCAAATCTTTGAACTTTGAATGGTCCAAACCCTGATATTTGTTTTAGTTCCTCAAAGCTTGCAGGCATTTCACTACATAATTCTTGTAGTGTATTATTACTAAAGATTTGATATGCAGGGACATTTAATTCTAAAGATTTAGTATATCTATAATCTTTTAATTCTTGATATAATCTTGAATTTGAGTTTTCTAGAATTGCTTTATTTGTTTTGTATTTTTTTTTATCAGATTGATATTTTACTTTCCCTTTGGTTATTTTTTTATGTAATTCTTGATCAATAAAAGATGTTATAACACTTGTATGATTAATAATTAAAGATTCTTTTGCTCTTGAAAGTGCAACATATAATAGTCTTCTTTCTTCTTCAAATTTGTCATATGTATCATTCATTTTAACAGCTTCAAGTAAAGGGTGTTCAGATGCTTTGCATGGGAAATTTTGATTATTTACTCCAATTAGATAAACAACAGAAGCTTCTAAGCCTTTAATCGCATGAATTGTTGAGAGTGTAACTTGATCTAATTCGGGAGTTATATTGATTTTTTTTTGTTCAATTGTTCTTGTAATAAATTTAATATTATTTCTAGCCATTACTTCTGATAATTTTTCAATTTGTTTATTTGTTCTAGCTAAAACAAATACTTCATTTCTAGGAGATTCTAAACTTAAAATACTTTGAACAACAAATAAGTTTTCAGAATCAATATTATCATGTTTTACAATAATTACTTTTCCTTCTTCATTTTGAATAGAACTCAAATCTGGAAGTTTCATAGTTTTAATTACATTATTTGAAACATCAACAATACCTTTTTTTGATCTATAATTTGTACTAAGTTGTAAAATTTCAGTATCTTTGTAGAGTTTTTCAAAATCTAAAATAAACTCAATTTTGCTTCCTCTCCAACCATAAATTGATTGTCTAGGGTCACCAACAACAAATAAATTTTCAGGATTTAGTAATTCAATTAATTCAAATTGTAAACTATTGATGTCTTGGTATTCATCAACTAATACATGGTCAAATTTAGGAATATATTCTTTATGAGTTTTAAAAAAATTAAGTGTATGAACAATTTGATCTGTAAAATCTCTAAGTCCATTTTTTATTTTAAATTTTTGAATTTTATGAACAATTGAATGAATCATTTCTGAAGTTCTATAATCATAGTGTCCGTAAATTAGGTCTTGAATCTCTTTATCACTAATATTATTATTTCTTTGATAATCAAGTAAAGAAAAAACATCATGAACAAATTTTAAAAACAGAGTATTTTTGTCTTTAGAATATAATTGTCTTTTTGAATAATACATGTTTAGAGCAGAATCTAAACTGATATTATCTTGTTTTAATATGTCTTTAATTAAAATAATTTGAGATCTGAAATCCATAACTTTGAAAGGTTTTTTGTAAATTAATGAATCATACTTTTTTAAGATTTTTTCACAAAAGGAATTAAATGTTTCAATAATAATCGTATTATTTGGATACATACTGTCTAATCTTTCTTTCATTTCATTTTTGGCTTTTCTAGTAAAAGTTATACAAAGAATGTTTTTTGCTGATCTAAAATTTGATAAAAATGAAGCACGTTTAGTTAAGACCCTTGTTTTTCCTGAACCTGCTCCAGCTATGCATAAAATATTTTTTGAATTACATATGATTGCTTTTTTTTGTTCATCTGATAAATCTTCTAAAACCTCTTTAAGTTTTTCAAAAACAATTTTATCTTCAGGTGTTACTTTTTGTATTTCAGAATAAAAACCTTCAAAACTTTTTGATAATTTTAATTCTTCAGAAGGATTTTTGATTTCTTCTAATCCTTTTTGAGTTATTTCAAGAATTTTTATGAATTTATTATTTTTAACAGGAACATATTTGATTAAACTTTTATAAATTAACAAATCAACAAGTTCAAATACATCTTTTTTATCGTATAGAGGTAGAGAATCATACAACAGAAGTTTATCAAGTTTTAATTTTTTAATTCTATCATTTTCTTCACCAATTAAACAACTAGCAAGTAATTGTCTACCCATTCCCATTCTAGATTCATTGATTAATTCTAGAACACATATATGAGGTTTCATAAAATATTACTTTTTAATTATAATCAAAAAGCTTTTGGTTCTTTTTTTGTTTAAGAAAATTCTTAAAAGGTAAAAATAAATTCTCAGGTAAATCGTCAAAAGTTACCCATTTCCATTCTAAACATTTATCAGGTTCCATTATTTTAACTTCTCCTGAAATATAGTTACTTTTGACAAATATAGTTATATAGTGTTTATTTTCCTTTGTATGAAAATCATTTGTGACTCCTAAGACATTAATATTGTCACAAATTACTCCTGCTTCTTCAAGGGTTTCACGTTTAGCGCATTCTTCAAATGTTTCGAAAAATTCTAAATGTCCACCTGGAAGACACCAAGTGTTGTGACCGTGAGAATTGATTCGTTTTTGAATTAAGAATTTGTTATCTTTAAAGACAAAAACACCTAGTCCTACTTTTGGTCTATTTTTTTCCATTGTTAAATAAATAGTATTGTTAATTAAAATGTTTTTCTAAAAGTTTAATAACAAATTATGTTTTTTTAACTTTATGGATTTGATTTATGTTTTATTGATCCTTTCAGGTATTATGTATTATTTTAAAGATAAATATAATTATTTTTTTAATTATCATGAGAATTACATACGATCTTCAATTTATATTGTATTTGGATCTTTTCCAATCCTTTTCTTATTGGATGTTAAAATTAATTTTTTAGTTGTTTTATTTTCAATAATTTTATTTATTGTGATTAGCAGATTAATGTTCTTTTTGAATGGTACAAAAATTAAACAAAACATAAAATCTGGAAAATATATGAGTAGAAGTGATATTCGTTTTCAAATAACAAAATACTTTGAAATTATTTGGCAGCAATCATTTGTTTATTTTTTTTGTATTCTTGCATTAGATATATTTGGAGCTAATATTAAAACAGTTTTAATTTTTGGAATAGGTTTTTTTGTTGCTCATTTTATCACTTTTATATTTCAACCATTTTATAGAGCAGTTATTTATACTATTCTTTCTTTTTTTGGAGGTGTAGTTTTTGCTTACCTAATAATTTTTACAAAAGGAGGATTTTGGAATTCATTTTTTGTTCATTTTTTGTTTTACCAAAGTCTTTGTGTATATTCATCATTTAATCTTAAATCAAATTTTAATATAAATAATTTTCAAAAATCTTTTAAAAAAAAATAAAAAATTTGATTCTAAACAATTAGGTGTAAACTAATAGCCATTACAATCATACCCATTAAAATACCAAAAACAGTAGGGTGATGCTGTTTAACATTATATGCATAAGGCAATAGTTCATCAAAACTAATAAATACCATAATTCCTGCAACAGCTGCAAGAAGTATATTTAGAACAAATGTTGTCATATAATTTCTTAAAAAAAACCAAGCAATTAATGCACCAATAGGTTCAGCTATACCAGATAATAATGAATACATAAAAGCAGTTTTTCTACTTTTTGTTGCGTAATAAATAGGCATAGCAATAGCAATTCCTTCAGGGATATTATGAAGTGCAATTGCCACAGCCATAGCAATTCCGAGTTTAATATTAGCTAGAGATGAAAAAAAGACTGCAATTCCCTCTGGGAAATTATGAATAGCAATTCCGACTGCTAAAAGCGTTCCACATCTCTTTAAATTTTTATTATTTTTACCATGTTTACATGATTCTTCTTTTTCATATTCATGTGGAATAAGAACATCAATAGCATAAATGAATAATATGCCTGCAAAAAAAGATGCCATTGCAGTAGCGTATCCAATAATTACAATACTTTGATTTAATAATTCAGTAAAAGAAATAAAAATCATAACTCCTGCTGCAAAACCCATTGCAATATTTAGATGAATTTCTTTTTTTTTATCAACAAATAATACAATTAAGCTTCCTAAAACAGTTGATAGACCTGCAAAAACAGTTAATAAAAAAGCATTTAACATCTTAAATTTAGGTTTTAATCCAAGTATAAATATCTTAGTATTTTCACTCTTTAATTATTATTTCAAAGTTATTTAATAAAGAGACAACAGAAGGATATGAAAATTTTGCTCCTTTAATTTTATTTTTAGTTGGGTCAATATTATAATTTATTGCATCAACGAAATTCGCTTTTTTTAGATTATTATTGTCAAAAATACTTCGAATAAAATCTGATCCTGAAAAGTTACTTTCATTTAATTGACACTCTTCAAAAATACAACTTTGTACTTTTGAATCTATAATTTTTGTTTTAGAAATATCTAATTTAATAAATAGGCAATTATTTAATAAACAATTTTCAAATGAAAAACTTGTCAATAATTTGTTACATCTTGAAAAATCAAGACCTGAAAATTTACAATTTTTAAAAATAGCTTCATTAAGTGAAGTATTATTAATTTTAGTTAAAGAAAAATTACAAGAATTAAATTCACAATCATTAAATTTAGCATTGCTTAAGTCTACGTTTGAAAAATCAATATTTTGAAATTTTTCTTTATCAAAATCTTTATCTTTATATTGCATACAAATAGTAATTATTTTTATTTTAAATTTTTATCCATACTAATGTTTATATATTAGTTTATGTAGAAAAAATCTATGGAATCAATTGTTTTTATTCAAGATGTTTATAATATAACTGGAATAGGAGCTGTCCCTGTAGGACTAGTTAAAAAAGGAGTGTTAAAAATAGGTATGAAAATTAATATAGATGGACATAAAATGGAATTAAAATCTATGGAGTATAAACATAAGCCTCTTAAAGAAGCCATGGAAAACCAATTGATTGGAATGGCACTTTTTAATTCAAATTATAAAATATTAAAATCAGTTCTTAAGCAAGACGTTGTTTTTTCAGATGCTGGTGAAATAGTTTCTGAACCTGTTATTAAACCCATAAAAAGATCATCTAATCATCCAAAAGGACCTATTCAATCTCTTTTTAGTAAATTCTTTGGTTCCTGATTACAAGTTTTACATTCACCTTTAACCTCAATTTGAAAACTCGATATTTCACCAGGAATTTTATCTTTTAAAAAATCAAGGGAGTCAACATCAAAATGAATAATTTTGCCTGTTTTTTCACAGATAAAATGACAATGACTTTTTTGTTCTTTTGAGTATATGTGTTTTCCATTGCACATATAAGAAAAAATATTTTTTTTATTCCTAAGATTTTTTAAAAATCTATATATTGTAGCTAAACCTATTTTATTATCTTTTTTTTTTATTTTTTCAAATAAGTCTTCAGCTGTAAAAAATTTTTGAGTTTTATTTATTTCTTTTTGAATAAACTCCTTTTGTTTTGTATTTCTTGTTTTGGCCATCTTTATTGAGAATAAGAATCAATAAGGTATTTAAATATATAATGTTTACTAGAAAATAATGATGAATTCAATATATGCTTTAATTAGTGTTGTTATTGTATCAATTATTTCAGTAATTGCAGCAATTCCACTATTTTATAAAAAAAAAGTTTCACAAAAATTATTGCTTTTTTTACTTAGTATATCTGTTGGTGTTTTATTAAGTACAGTTTTTATGACCTTACTTCCTGAGGCAATGGAAGAGGGGTATTCATTAGGTATAGCAATAAATATTTTATTTGGGTTTTTAGTGATGTTCGTACTTGAAAAATTTGTTCATTGGCATCATTCAACTAAACACGAGCATGATGATTGTGGTCATGGTCATGCCTATAATTTAGCACCAGTTAATTTGATTGGAGACGCTATTCATAATTTTATTGATGGTTTAGTTATTGCTGGAAGTTTTGCAGTAGATGTTACAGTTGGAATCACAACTTCAATATCAATTATATTTCATGAATTACCTCAAGAAATTGCAGACTTTGGAGTTTTATTATATTCAGGGTATTCAAAAAAAAAAGCAATGTTGTTTAATTTTATTTCAGCAACAACAGCAATTTTAGGAACTGTCGTAGGAATTTTACTAGCGGATACAGCATTTCATTTTGAGAAATTTATTTTACCTTTTGCTGCGGGTACTTTTCTTTATATCTCAGCAACTAATTTGTTACCTCAACTTCATAGACATTGCAAGCTCAAAGAAACATTTCAACATATGTTAGCTATTATTTTAGGAATATTAATTGTTTTATTGCTTACAATTTATGGACCTGCACATCTTCATTAAAATCTAAAAATGGAAGAAATTTATCCTAAAATTTGGGAATTAGCCAAATCATACTATCTTAAAGGTAGGCCTATGGACATTGATCATGTTGAATGGATGATGGAACAAGCTAAAGTTTTATGCCAAAAAGAAGATATTGATAAAACTCTTTTAATGCCTCTTGTTATTTTACATGATGTAGGTTATGGTGAAACTGGTCCAGCTTATTTTGAAAAAGATCTAAAAAAAGATCACATGATTGCAGGTAAAAAAATATCTAGGGAAATTTTAGAAAAAGTAAACTATCCGGAAGATAAAATTAAAATTATTGAAAATTACATTTCTATTCATGATAATTGGATTTATGGTGAATATGAAATCTATAAAGAAAATAATACCATAGGTTCATTTAGTGATTTAGATTATATGTGGATGGCAACGCCAAAGGGATTTGAAGCTGTTAGGAAGATAATTCATAAATCAAAAAAAGAAATGATTGAATTTATCATGTCATGTGACAAATTAAAATATTATTCTTTTGTCACAAAAACAGCAAAAGAATTGTTTGAAAAATATATGAGTGAAAGAAAAAAAGAAACAGATATTGAATTAAACTAATAATCCACCCCATTCAATAACAGTAAATCCAGTTCTTTTTATTTCCTTAATTTCTGGTTCTTCTAAAATTTTATGTTTCTTAATTGGTTTGAATGCAAAATTTAATCTTATTAAAGTATCAGGTTCAGGATTAATAATTAGGTTCATATTATCTTCTAAAAAATCATAAGTAAGTAGTTTGATTTCATAATATTTTGAATAAGGCAATTCATTTAACCAATAGTCCATAAATTGAGTTTTTTCTTTTTTATTAAGTCCAAGTTTAGGAAGATTAATTTCAAACCAAGAATGTAAATTTTCATATTCAATAACCCATCCAGTATTTGGAAGAGATATTTTTTTGAGTTTAGCCTCGTAGAATAAATAATCATATTGATTTTCAATAATACCTTCTTTAGTTACAAATACATTCCATCCATTATTATATTTCGGAATATCTTCAATTAGCATACCATTTATATCTAATTGAACATTAATTTTCATATCTTCTTTAGGATATAAATAAACAGCAGGCTTTTTAATTGTAACAGTTGATAAACTAATTACAAAAGCAGCACTAGCTAAGCAACAAAATACACCAAGAGCAACAATAATTATAATCCAGATTTTTTTCATAATAAAAATTGTAATTTTTGCTTTAATAAATTTTACTATAACTTCAAACAGTTATAGGGTTTAAAGAATAAGGCGGATTAATCGGACCATTAAAAAAACTGTTTAATTTTTTTTTTGCATTATTAACAACATTTTTTACTTGAGTTGAATAATGTACTAAATAAGGTTCAAAAATTCTTTTTTGATTTAGTCCAAACATTGCCCATCTTCCTATAGGTGTCATTGCGAGTAATGGAAGACCAATTGTAGCAGCAGTTTGTATTTTGTCTTGATTTTGTGATATTAATTGAGCAATTCCAAAGTCTGATTTTTCTTCTTCAGTAGCACAAAGATATAGTTGTGAATTTTTTGTTACATATTCAGTTTCTGAAAGTATTTCTCTACCTCTATGAATAATTTCTTGGTCAGTCATATTTTGCCAATGTTGTTCTTCTAAAATACCTTTCATATCAGGAAATAATCTAACAATAAACTGATCATATTTGTTGAGTTCAGATAAATTATGTAATATTTCTCTTTTTGCTTCAACACTGTATTGGTTTGGATTGTCAGGATTTAGATTTGCTTCAATTGCATCTAAATAAGATCCTAATTCATGATTTTGTTTTATAATGTGCATAACAGGCACATGTATCCTAGTTGGATTATCATCAAATAGGTTTTGACGTTCTCCGCGATACATAACCCAAAGATTGTTAGCAAATTCTTCTAAACTTGATCCTTCTGATCCATTTTTTTTAGCAATGTCTAACATTAGATCATACATTTGAATTGTAGAGTTAGTAAAGCTCATTCTATTCGAAGGATCTTTATTTAAATCTAAAAGTTCATTTATTCCAATAGAAATTTCTGTTTCACCAGCATCAAATAAGAAATCAGGATGGCCAACAGGACAAAATTCAGAATTTTCTAATACATGAGGTTTACCTCTTCCTAGAAAATATTCATAATCATTTGGTAATTCATTTGCTTCCTGTTCAAGTTTCCATGGGAAAAAATCTAAGACATAGTGGTCAAATACTAGGCCTGCAAAGTATAATGGAAGAAGCTGAAAACCTACTACTGCAGCAGCCATACCAGCACTAACATCAAGTGCTTTACCTGGAAGATGCCAAAAAGAATCCCAAATAGTTTTAACTAATCCTTTTCTAGATTTGTTTTCATTTGTCATCATATAGTGATTAAATTAAGTATTTATAAATGTTTGTTGTTTTTTAACACACAACAACAAGATTTTAGAATGATTTTACTTTTATCCAAAAAGCATAAAAATAATCTAAAAATTATTTGTCTTGTGAAAACTAAACCAATTTTTAAGAAAAAATCATTACTTTCAAATTATTTAATCTTTTTTTTAATTTTTTTTATTTCTTTTTTATTTTTAAGAAAATTTACATTATTTTTATTTATAACAATAATAGTTAGTATGTTTACATATTTTAATTATCATATTAAACTACCTTTTGATTTAAGTCCTGTACTTTTTTTTAGTTTATTTTTTTCTAGAGAATATAGTTTATTTCATTCATTCTTTTTTATTATTTTTTCAGGAATTATTCCAATGATTTTAGCAGGAGGAAGTTTTGATGTAACTACATTATATTATTTTTGTATTCGTTTTTCTGTTAATTTTTTAAATGTGTATTTAAGATCATTTGTAGCAATTCCAGTGTACATTTTTATGTTCTTGCTAGATCATTTCTTTGGTAGTTTAGGTGCAGTTTTTCTTTTTTCATCAAATCCAATTAAAGAATTTTTAAATTTAATTGTTCAAATAATTACAGATTTATTCTATTTATTTGCTTTTTTATGGGTTTTAAGGTTATTTATCTAAAACCTAAGTTATTTATACTCTTGTTTTATACCTAAGTTTTATGAAGCAAGTAGTACTTGATACAAATTTTTTATTAATCCCGTATACTCTAAAAGTAGACATCTTTTCAGAGATTAAGGAAATAATGGATTTACCTTATGAAATCTGTTTATTAGATGAATCATTGAATGAATTAAATAAAATAATTGAAACCCAATCTGGAAGACATAAACAAGCTGCAAAATTTGCTTTAAAGTTAATAGATTTGAAAAAGCTAGTTATCCTCGAGACTAAACAAAAAGACTTAAAAAGAAGGCTAAATTCCAATGAGCTTGTAGTAGACGATATTCTACTTGGAATTGCTAATGAGAATATGATTATTGCTACACAAGATAAGGAATTCAAAAAAAAAATGTCTAACAAAGGCATAAATTATATTTACTTAAAAAATCGAAAGTTGGTAAAAAATGTTCTATAAAACAAAGGTCAAAGATCATATAAGAGTACCTCCAAAATATTTTGGAGATGAGGTGGAAGCTGCCCTATTTAAACAAATTAGGTCAGATTATGAAGGATACATATCTAAAGATATGGGTGTTGTTATTGATGTATCAGCAATTGAGGATATTCAACAAGGAGTTATTGTTTCGGGTGACGGAGCAGCATATTATGAAACTACCTTTTCATTATTAACATTCAAACCAGAACTTCAAGAAGTTGTTCCTGGTCAAATTAAAGATATGGCGGATTTTGGTGCATTTATTAACATGGGGCCAATTGAAGGAATGATTCATATAAGTCAAACTATGGATGATTTTGTTTCTTTTAGCAAAGATAAAGTATTGCTAGGAAAAGAATCTAAAAAATCTTTAAAAATTGGAGATAAATGTAGAGCAAGAGTTATTGCAGTTTCTTATAAAGACACTACAAACCCAAAATTTGGACTTACAATGAGACAAAAGGGTTTGGGTAGGCTTGAGTGGATTCCAGATGATTTGAATCCTCCAAAAAAAGGTGGTAAATAAAAATGATTCATATTGAAGAATGGATGTCTAAACCAGTTGTTACATCAAGTTCAGATGAGACACTAAAAAAAGCAATTTCATTAATGGATGAAGAAAATATTGGAGTACTTCCAATTGTCGATAATGGAAAACTACGAGGAATCTTAACTGAAAGAGATATTTTAAGAAGAGTTGTTGCAAAAAATGTGAATACAGAAACAATGAAGGTAGTAGATGTAATGACAAAGGATCCAGTCACAGTCAATCATGATTCATCAATTTTAGAAGTAACCAGATTAATGTCTGAAAATAATTTTAGAAGACTAATTGTAATGAAACATAGTAAAGTAGTTGGAATAGTAACTGCTAAAGATGTTATAGAAGTATTAAGTGCTTAGGTGTATAAAATATGGCAAAAGACAAAGTATGTAAAAAATGCAAAGTTTTTGTAGATGGACCAGTATGTCCGCAATGCAAAGGAAATAAATTTTCAACAGTATATCAAGGTAAAATCAATGTTTTGGATGCTAATAAATCCTATGTTGCAAAACAAATGGAACTTAAAGAAAAAGGAAAATACGTAATTAAAGTTAGATAAGGTGTAATGATCATGGAAATACTAAAAGAACGAGAAATGAAGTTATTATCAAGAAAAAGAGTAACTCTTTTGATTGAAGAAAAGGGCGCAACCCCATCAAGGCAAGAATTAATTGGTCAAGTTGCATCAAAATTCAAAGTTAAAGAAAATTTAGTAATAATTAAACATATTTACCCACAGTTTGGAGAAGGTAAAACAAAGTTAATTGTTAATATTTATTCTGATGAAAAAAAGATGAAAATGTTTGAACATGCAAATCTTTTGAAAAAGCATGAGAAAAAAGTTGTTGAAGCACCTAAGGAAGAAGCACCAGCAGCTCCTGTAGAAGCATCTAAGGAAGAAGCACTAACTGAAAAACCAGTTGAAAAAAAACCTGAGGAAGCACCAAAAGTTGAAGAGAAACCAGTTGAAGAAGCACCAAAAGTTGATGCTCCTGTAGAAAAGAAACCAGCTGAAGAGAAAGCAGAATAAATTAAGAGTTGATGTTATATGGCAGATAAGAAAAAAGCAAGAAAAAACAGAAGAGTTGTTAAACCTCATGAATCTTATGAGGGTGGAAAAGTAAAAAAACAAAGTTGCCCAAAATGTGGACCTGGAGTTTTTATGGCTGAGCACGGAAACAGGAAATCATGTGGTAAATGCGGTTTTACAGAATTTAAATCTAAATAACTTTTTCTAATTAATTTTTTAATTATATTTATAAATAAATTATTTTTACCACTAATTAATGGCAAAATCACCAAACTTTATAGGTATATGGGATATTGATCAAACAGTTAGAGATTCAACTGAGGATTGGCCAGCTATAAATAGATTTGCAAATGCGATTTATCATATTATAGGTCACAGATTTGGAGAATTTCCAGAACAAAGTATATTATCATTAGAGTCTGCAACTGATTTTACAGTTGCAAAAGATTTAGCTAATTTTGCACTGCAACAAGGATGGGGCGAAAGTTATTATCATTCGATTAATTTTGAATGAGATAAATTATCATTTGAAAAAAGAAAAACACTTGCTGAAACAATAATTACATATGCAGATTTATTTTTTAATAAATATAAACGGGCAGGACTTTCATTTGAAATGCCTGGTGCAAGAGATACTTTAGATTATATTTTGCATATTGGTGGTGTTAATTATGAATGTTCAGGAAATTCTGAACTTATTGCTAGTGTTAAATTGGAAGATTTAGGTTTAAGTAGTAAATTTCAGTCATTTCTTAGAAAAACACCTTTAGGTCCAATCAGATATCTTAGTGGTTCACACGGAGAACAAGGAAGTAGATCAGAGATTATAGGTCAAACATTAAGTTATGCATCAGAAAAATATGGTGAAGATATTAGTGATAGAGCTGTGTATTTTGGAGATAGGCCTGGTGATGTAATAGCTGCTAAGAAAGCAGGTATACCGATAGTATTTATTAATCCAAATATTGATTTTGGATCAAGATATAATAGAATAATTACAGAATATATAGAACAAAATAAATGTTTGCACGTATCAACTTTAAAAGATACAAAAGTTAAGAGTTTTATAGATAGGTTATCTGTAAGTACTGTTTAATTTGTGCTTATTCAAGAAATGTTTGTTTTTCTTCAGAAGGTTTTTCATCTTCTTTTTTTTCAACAACAGGTTCTTCTTTAGTTTCTATTTTTTCTTCTTTACTATCTTCTTTTTTTACTGTTTTCTTTTTGTCTGAAACCTTTTTAGGTTTCTGATCATCATTAGAATCTTTTGTTTTTGAGACTTTTTTAGTTGTTTTTTTCTTAGATGCTTTTTTGTCAGAGACCTTTTTAGATTTATTTTCTTTGCTAATAGGTTCTTCTTTAGTTTCTTTTTTTTCTGCAACTTTAGATTCTGCGATTTTTTTTTCTCTATCTTCTTTTAATTTCTCTTTTTTGTCTTCTCTATCTTCATCATCTGCAGTTCTTTGGAAAACTAATAAATCTTCAGTTGTTAATTTTTTTCTAGTTTTAATTTTTTCATTAACTTGTTTACTTTTTTCTTCTAATGTTTTCTTTTCTTTAGCAATTTTTTCTTCTTTAGTTTTTACTTTGAACTTTTTTAATTCATCGCTAATTTTGTTCATTTCAACAAGTTTTGTTTTTAATTTATCATTAACTTTGTTGAAACTATCTTTACTTTTTAGAAAACTATCATATGATTTTTTTTCTTTTTCTTTAAGTTCATCAATTTCTTTAGAAAGTTCAATGATTTTTTCATGCTTTTCTTGGCTATTTTTAGCATTATCTTGAACTCCTCTATGAGCTTCATTTGCTTTTTTTCTTGAATCTCTCATAACTTTTCTAAGTTCTTTAACTTCAGAATTTATTTCAAGATAGCCTTTAGAATCACCCAAAACTTTTTTTAGTTCATTGATGCGAAGCATGGTCTTTTTTTCTTTTTCAAATGACATGCCTTCAGTTTCAATTTTAAATTCAAGGTCATCAATTTCTTTTAAAAGTTTAGAAGGATCTTCTTTGAATTTCTGTTTTTTTCTAATATCGTCTTTTTTTTCAGTTAGAATTTTTAGTTTTTGAGAATTATCTTTTAAGATTTTATTATTCTCATCTCTAATTTTCTTGTGTTCTCTAACCTTTCTAGTATAGTCGTCTCTCTCTCTCTTGAAGGATTTAATGTCATTAATTTTACTGACAATTCCTTTAGAAATACTCTCTTTGTCTGAATATAGATCTTCTTTTATTTTATTTAGATCATTAAGTTCGGATCTCAGAGTAGAAATCTCTTTCCTAAGCTTAGAAAGCTCGTTTAAAAGTGGTTTCACTTCAGTTTGCATGTTATCACTTATTTATTTAATTAATAAAAAAAATTAATTTAATTTTTTTATCCGAATAAAGCGCCTAATCCTGCTGCTGCTTCTTCAGGAGCCTTTTCTTCTTTTTTTGGCTCTTCTTTTTTCTCCTCTACTGGAGCTGAACTTGCTGCTGCTGTTGGTGCTGCTGCTGCTGGAGCGACTGCTGCTTTTGTAATTGCTTCATCAATATTAACATTTGCTAATGATGCTACTAAAGCTTTGATTCTTGCATCGTCTGCTTTGACTCCTGCTGCTTCTAACACTTTTTTAAGGCTTGCTTCATCTACTTTTTGTCCTGCTTTATGTAAAAGCATTGCGGCGTAAACGTATTCCATTTTTATTCCTCCTTACAATAATTATGATTGTATATTTTTTTATCCAAATAATGCTCCTAAGCCAGCAGCTGCTTCTTCAGGTTTTTTTTCTTCCTTGGGTTGCTGATCTGGTTTTGGTTCATCTTTTTTCTCAGTTTCAACTGGTGTTGGTGTTGTTTGAATAGGTGCTATACCTTTAGGTTTAGCATCTTCTGAAAGATTATTGGATAATGATGTCATTTGAACGTGAGCTTTCATAACAATATCTTTTGCTGTATCATCTGTGATAAATCCTGATTCAATTGACAAGGATCTACTTTGTGTGACTACTTTACTAATCATAATTTGTAATGATTCAGTAGTTGGGTAACCACTTGATACTGCTAAGTTTAATGATTCGTTATATGCAGTCATGAATTTGTTCATGTATTCAACTTCATCAATGTATAATAAATCTGAAGTGAAAATACTTCCATTTTCATATGCTGCTGTTAAATCTAAACCAATTTCCATTGGTTCAATTCCTAGTCTAGTTAAAATTCCTGCTAATTCAGCTGAGATAATATCTCCTCTTTTAGCTACAATAGCGTCAGCTTTAATTGCTAGTTTCCCATTTTCAACACCTGTTTTAATTCCAAATTGTGCTAATTGCCCAATAATTGGCCCTGGTGCAAATGAAGTTGGTCCTGCTTTGACTGTGATATCTTTAGGTGCTTCTGATCCACCTTTAGCTGGTGCATTTGATTTTGTTTTTTCTAATTCTGCATATAGAGTAAAAGGATTATCTTTTGTAAATATTAATGCTGGTAGACCTTTAAAGTGACTTTGAAGATCGCCTACATTTTCTTTTTTTACTTTTGAAAAAGCAATTTTTAAGAGCCTTTTTTTAGTCATTCTAAGAACTGTTCCTTTTTCTCTTAGTTTTTCTCTCATTTTTTGAACTGTTCGAGCTGGTAAATTTAGCATATTCACTACACCAATAACTGGATATTCATCAATTAGTTTAGCGAATTCTTCTACAGTTTTTTTCTTTGATTCTGAAACATGAGCCATTTTTACATTACCTTTATTGGTTTAGTCATAGTAAATTTGACATAAACTGATTTGATATTGTTGATACCTTGTGGTAAATGATGTTCAACATTGTTGTAAATATATTTGATGTTTTCAATAAGATCTTCATCACTAGAGTCTTCATTTCCACAAATAGTTTGCATAAGAGGTGCTTTTTTTGCAGATAATTTGACTGTTTTTTGTAATTTTTCATAAACTTGTGATAAATTAGCGTTTGGTGGAACAATACATCCAGCTTTAGGATTAGGCATTTTTCCTTTTGGTCCTAAAACTCTACCAAATGCAGCTGCAACTTTAGGCATGATTGTTGCTTGAGCAACAAAAAAATCCATGCTGCTTGCTAATTTTTTTGTTTTTTTCTTATCTTTTTGATAAATTTCAAAATCTTTTTGCATAACACTTGAATCCATAGCTTCTTTAGCTTGATCAGCTAATTCTCCTGCTACAAGTGCACAGACAACAGATTTTTTACCTTTGTTTTTAGGTAATTGTAAATAGAATTCAACTTGATGTTCTGGTTTTTTTAAATCAAGATTCTTTAAATTAATAATTAGATCAACTGATTGAGTAAATTTCTTTTTATTATCTTTTCTAAGTGTAGATATAGCTTCTTTTAATTTTTTTTCGTCCATTTTTTTCTACCCTCCTACATAAAGTAGTACCTGGGAATACTAGGTCATTGGAAAAAATAGATATTTATAAAGGTTTTTGTTGAGGAATACATTCATCTAAAATCAAATCAATTTGATCTATAGTTTCTTTAGTTAACTTTACACCTCTAGGAAATCTAGGATTTTTTCTATCATTTACATAAGGAAACTTCCAGTTTACAGTTGATTTAACAAATTCTTTAGCAAATTCTTTATTATGAGTTAAACAACCTGCAATTACAGTATCTACATAAGATTGGGCTATAGGAAATTCTTTTGTTGGTGTTTTTGGATCTGCAACAAAAAATGACCATAAATGTCCATCAACATAAGTTTGATTTAAGATTTCTTTTCTTTTAAATCCATATTCCCTTTTATCTAAATTTTTGAGATATTTTTCATCAATTTCAAAAATAACTCCATTTACTTTGGAATCTTCTTTTTTTATTATGCCTAAACCTGTTCTATATTCATGATGAACATGATTTCTCCAACCTCTTTCATAACCGCGGACAATAATTTCTTTAGCTTCTTTGGCATTTTTTATGCCGATAGTCTTAGCTAAACTATTCTTATTAATTAAACTTCCATAAGAAAAAATATAGTGTTTTGTCATTTTAGTTGTTTACTCCTCCCTAGCGCATTGAAAATGACATTTTTCACAAAATAAAACATGATAAGTGTCTCCTCTGATAACTTTTTCTCCTTTTTTAATCATTTTAGAACTACAATTAGTACACTTTAAATCCAAATTTGACACCCCATAACAAAGTTAATGAAATCGAATATAAAAATCTTGTCAAGATTTGATGCTAATATTAATGAAAAAGTGACTAGTTACTAAAATAAAAGTAATATTGTAATCATATTAATTTTCTAGCTCCAAATAATTTAAATAATAGTAAAATCAAGTTAATATCATGGATTGGACAAATATTGTTGAAACGTACAAATATATTTTAAAATTTCATCCTGTAAAATATTTTGGAATTGGAGTTATGACTTTAGCTCCTTTGATTTTTATATACAGATATGTTTTTCTTAGTTCACCATTTTTTGAAGTAGTTTTTGGTAGTTTAGGTGGAATTATTATGGGTGCATTTATTTGGTCATTAGGATGGGACCCTTATGCTTAAAGATAACCTAGTTTAGTAAATAAATTAATAGAAGGTTTACATAATTCTAAATTTTTTACATCTTTTTTATGTACCCATTTTAATGAATCAATATCATCATCTGCTTTTACCTTACCAGAAACATAATTTGCTAAATATGTAATAAATAAATAGTGAGTCATAACTCCGTGTTTATTAGGTTCATAATCTTCATCAAAACTAATGTCTTTAATTATATCTATTTCAATTCCAGCTTCTTCTCTTATTTCTCTAGTAAGGGCTTCTTTTAAAGATTCTTTTTCCAAATCAACACCACCACCAAGAATTAGATCTTTATTAGGGTAAGGTCCTTTATTTTTTTGTTTTCTTCCAAATAATAAATAATCTCCTTTTAAAATAACTGCAGCTACAACAATTCTATATTCCATTTTATTATTTATTCTTCAATTCTTTTAATTAGTTCTAGCATACTAATGAAATGATTTAAAATTAGATCCATATCACGAAAACTTCTTGCAATTTCAGCTAAACCTATTATTACAAAAAAAAGAGATTCTTTTGTAGGATTATTATAATCTCCGCCTGTTTTTTCAAATTGGCTTTTAACCATATTAAGAACAGTAGCTTTACTGTATTCTACTTTTTTTCCTTCAGGCAATTCAACATTTTGACTTATTAAGCCTTTATGAGCTTCATAAAAACAATTAATTATGGTATCTCTAACTTCAACAGCTGTTTGTTTTGAATCTACATTGCATTTTTCCATGAAGGTTATTTGAATTATTGAATATTTAAATTTTGCTTATATAATAAGATTGAATTTATTTTTCATAAATTTAAATATCCTTTCTATAATTACTTATCCATATGAAAAAATATTCATAGTTAATTTAATTTTGAGTTATTGATAATTAGTTTTTTTTAAATGATATTTATGGTTGAATTATAATATCTGAGAACATTATTAGGTCATTAATTAATTCATTTGAATCTTTTTTTAATATTAATACTAATTTTTTATTAGATTCTCTAGCTATTTCTATAATAGAATTAAGAAATGATGTTAATTCTTCTAAATCATTATAATGTTTCATTGAAGTGACATCATCAAAAATAACAATTTCACAAAATTTTTCATAAAATAAGGATTTGATAGCTAGTCTAAGTTCAGTTAAAGCATTAGGTGAGCTAACAAATATACAATTTTTTAGAATTGGAGGAATTTTTTTTGTAGCTGTTATAGCATCGACAAAAATCATGTTTTCATTTACTTTAGAAATGGGTTGTGTTATGCTTACATAATCAGTTTTAATTTTAGGTTTATAATCCAATTCACCAATATAAAGAATAATTGTTTTATTTCCTATTTTTTTGATTAAATTCATAGTAATTAGATTTAGTTTAATAAGTATATTATTCTATCTATTTCTCCAACAAATTTAAATACCATTTCTATAATTAATTATTCATACGGAGGAGTTATCATGAAAGAGGTTAAAGATAAGATTCATTCAGTCACAAAAGAATTAAGTAAAGTTATTGTTGGTCAAGAAAAAGTTGTTAATCAAATTTTAGTTGCTATATTGTGTGACACAAACGCACTTTTGGAGAGTTATCCAGGTTTAGGAAAAACAACTATGATTAAAACTATGGCAGAGATTATGGATTTAAAATTTTCTAGAATTCAAAGTACGCCAGATTTAATGCCTACAGATATAACTGGAACATATGTTTTAGAAGAAGAGAAGGGGAAACGTTTTTTTAGTTTTCATAAAGGTCCAATTTTTGCAAATATTGTACTTGTAGATGAAATTAATAGAGCAACTCCAAAAACTCAATCAGCTTTGCTTGAAGCAATGCAAGAAAAACAAGTAACTTTAGGTAGAAATACTTTTGAATTAGAAAGACCTTTTTTTGTACTAGCTACTCAAAATCCAATTGATCAAGAAGGAACATATCCATTACCTGAGGCTCAAACAGATAGGTTTTTACTAAAAATTAAAGTTGATTATCCTACTCTTGAGGAAGAAGATTTGATTATTGATAGGTTTACTGGACAAACACCTATTCAATCTGTAAAAAAAATATTTAGTGCTGATGTATTAAAAAAATTTCAATCATATACAAAACAAGTGCCTATAGCTAATGATCTAAAAAGAAAAGTCCTAAAATTAGTTAATTTAACAAGATCTGAAAAAGCAATGATTGAATATGGTGCCTCACCTAGAGCATCTATGGGTTTAGTTATGGCTAGTAAAGCAAATGCATTACTTGATGGAAGAAATTTTGTTAGTAAAAAAGACATTGAAGAAATGGCGCTTCCAGTTTTAAGACATAGAATTATTATGAATTTTGAAGCAGAGAGACGAGGAATGACTACTGATGACGTTATAATGGAGCTTCTTAAAAAAATATAACCATGATAGACACATCTTTTCTTTCACAGTTAAAGAGGTTTCAGATAATTATCTCTAAAAAAGTTACAAGTAGTTTCCACGGTGGAAGAAAAAGTTCAAATGTCGGTCAAGGATTAATTGTTAATGATTTTAGACCATATGTTGCTGGAGATGATTATAGAGCAATTGATTGGAAGATATATGCTCGAAGCGATGAATTCTTTATTAAAAGATATGAAGAAGAACGAAATCTTACTTCACATGTTTTATTAGATACAAGTAAAAGTATGGATTATGGGACAAAAACAAAGAAATTTGAGTATGCAGCTATGCTTGCTCTAGGTTTTGGTTATTTAAGTTTAAGAAATAATGAAAGATTTAATCTTTCAATGGTTTCAAATGAAATTGATTCTATTCGTGCAGGAAGAAGTTCAAATAAAGTTTTAAGCATGTTAAACAAGTTAAATAAAGTAAAGTGTAAAGGTGTTATTGACTTTCATAAAGAATTAAAAAAATATAAAAAATCTATAAAATCTAAGTCATTAGTTGTTATTATATCTGACTTTTTATTTGATATTGAACAAATTAAAAATACATTATATTTATTTAAAAATCACGAACTTAGAGTTATTCAAGTTTTAGATAAATCTGAAACCAATTTTAATGTATATGGTTCATTAGTTTTGGAGGATGCAGAAACAGGCAAAAAACTTGAAACTTATATTAGTGAAAGAAAAAGACAAGAATATAGGGAAGAATTGTATAATCATATTATGAAAATTGAAGAGGAAACACTTTCACTTGGAGGAAAATTCTTTTTATTTTCAACAGAACAACCGATTTTCGATGCGTTTTATAAAATAATAAATTCTTAGAATTATATATTCTTTTTTTCAATTTTTAAGAGACCTTCAAGTGCACTAAAAATTAATTTTTTTATTTTTTTAATCATTATTTTTTCTCAGCCACAACTTCTAAATATGTTGATTTACCAGGAATTGCTCTTTCTTCAATCATTAAGATATTAAATCCCTCTAATAAAGATTCTGCATAATCTTTACTAAAATAATGTCTAATATATCCTTCATCATCTTGGAACATATCTTTTTCAATTTTTTTCCCAGTACCATAATCTTTATCATTAACGGATTTTACTTGAAATAAGAACAACCCCTCACTTTTTAAAACTCTTTTAATCTCTTTAAAAAGTTCTTTTGTAGTATTATCATTAAAATAATTAACTCCAATTCTACTGTATATAACATCATAGGTTCTATCTTCAAAAGGAAGTGTTTTTGTTATGTCTTTAACAAAACTTCCAAGAAAGATATCATATCTTTTTTGAGTTTCATTAAATTGTTTAATTGCTTCAGAAGAATAATCTATGCCTGTAACTGAAAAACCTTTATTATGAAAAAATATTGAATCTGCTCCTTTTCCACATGCTAAATCAAGTAATTTACCTTTTTTATCTTTTAAAAAATTAAAATAAACAAATCTTGAAAATGCCGTAGGTCTATGAAATCTTCCAGTAGATTCTCTGTGTCTTTTTTCCCATATTTCTTTTTCTATCATTTAATTCTCACTTTTAAATTATTAATTATTCTCTAAATACATACATAAAATAATCCAGTCTTTATTATTGTAATCATTTTTAAGAACAGCTTCATCAATAAACTTAAATTTTTTGTATAAATGATATGCTGCTTGATTTGTTTCTGGGCATGTTTTTATTCTAATTTTGTGACATCTTTGTTCCTTTGAATATTTTATTAAAAATTCCATTACTTTGTGTCCTATTTTCTTATTTCTGTATTCTTTTTTAATTATTAATTCACCTAAATAAGCAACCCCACCATTAATTTTAATAAAAAAATAACCTGCATTATTTTCAGTATCAGTAGAAATTAGAAAATACTGTGTTTTTTTTTCTAGAATATTATCGGTTTCTAGATTATGTTTTCTCCATAATTTAGTTCCAAAATCTTCAATTTCTTGTTTTTGTGTTTTCTTAATTATAATTGACATTTAATCCTCACTTTTGATTTTTTATTTCTCGTCTAAGTACAGCGAAAGTATAACCCAATCTTCTCTTAAATAATCATTTTTTAGAGTAAATTCTTCTTTAAATCCAAATTTTGTATATAGATGATATGCATTAGGAAGTATGTTTTTTTGTGTTTCTAATCTAATTTTATGGCATTTTTTATTTTTAGCTTCATCTATTATGAATTGTATTATTTTATGTCCAGCACCTTTTCCTCTGGCTTTTTCCTCTAAAATAATATTAGCAATATGAGCTACACCACAATCAAATATCACATTAAAATATCCTAGTCTAATATTTTTTTCACTCACTTCATAATATTGACTTTTATAGGGTGCATTATATCCTTTTTTTTTCCAAAAATCTTCCCAAATCTCTTCTTCATATTTTTCAATTTTTTGCTTATCAATTTTACTTATGTCGACCATACTAATTTAGTTAAAAATTATATTTATTATACTTTTTATATTCTATATGGAAAATAAATAATAGAACTCACTTTCAAATGGTTTAAAAAATCAAAAATGTCGGCAAAATATCTTATTGAAAGTATATATTATTTCATAAAGAGATTTTATCAACTTATTTTTGTATTTTATAAAATGCCGACAAAAATAAATTATATTTTGTTTTTTTGATATATTTAAATTTAAAATTCTATATAATTTATTAAAAAAAGATTAAATATTTTGATTAAAACTTAAAAATTAATAACATTTAAAAAATAAGAGAATAAATTAAAAAATCTATTTTTGTTTCATAGTTTCAGAAATTTTTTCTTTTTTAAGTGTATTTTGAAGTTCTTTAACAAATTTTATTGTTAAATCCAAATGGTTTTTTACTTTTACAGCAGCCTTTTCAAATGCGTTTTCTAATGTTGCTCCATTTAATTTGTAACCAATAATAACTTTACCTTCGAAAATATAAGTAGTTTTGACAATTAAATCATAATCTATCCATCTTTTGATATAATCATACATAGTTTGTCTAGTAATTCCTGCTACATTTCCCATTTCTTCGACAGTAAGAACTGCTAATTCAGGTTTTTTTTCTTTATTAGAAAGCTTCATTTTTTCATATAATTCAACTAATACTCTATACATTTTATCTGTAGAACCTGCTTTTCTAGGAGTTAAACCCATTCTAGTAATAATTACATTAGACAATTCTTTTGAATCAGGACTTACTGAACTGGGTTCAGAATTTGTTAAATGATATGCTCTTTTTGCCATTATTTTCACCTCTAATAATAAAATTAATAATACTTTGTTTGTTTATATATTTTTGTATTTTACCGACATCAAATATTTATTATCCCTTATTTTTAATTTGAATATGAAACTTGATTTAGTATCAACAGGATATTTATTTTTTAAAGATAAGGTTCTTTTGATTTTTCATTCAAAATTAGATAAATGGTTACCTGTTGGAGGTCATATTGAAAAAAACGAATCTCCTACACAATCTTTAACAAGAGAAGTAAAAGAAGAAACTAATTTAGATATTGAAATCTTATTTGATCCTAAATTACCACTAATTTCTAAGAATTTATTACCTACACCAATTTTTGTTGATATTCATAGTGTTGGAGATCATGACCATTGTAGCTTTTATTATTTATGTAAAGTTTTAAATCCTGAAGCTTTGCAAATAAATAAGGAACTAAAAGATGCTAAGTGGTTTTCAAAACAAGAGATCATAGAACTTGATTTACTTGAAGATGTAAAAATGTCGGAAACAATTTGTTTCTGATCATGATCAAGAACCCTTATTACAAAATCGAAAATTTAAGTCCTTCCATTAGTTTTTGACTAAGGGTTCTTGACAAACAAGCATTATATTCATTTGATCTTTATAATGAGCTTAAACAAGCTTAAATTAAGCTTAAGTCGCTTAAAATCTTTAATCAGAACTAATTTAAGCATGATTTTTTTGAATATTTGATTTATTCTAATTTATACCCTTTGAAAAACTTCCTATTTTTTGCATTTTTTATTCAAAAAAACAAGTTGGTGAAAAATTCGGTAAAATCTCGAACAAGCATATAGGTAAAAATATAGTCTTTTCGGGTATTATAACGACTGTGTCATTATAATTCCGACTAGTAAAGTATTTTGCCGACAAACTAGTTTAACCTATTTACAATGGGGAGGGTAGGTTGAACTAGGAAAAAGTATTGTTGTAGGGGTAGTTAGGGTAGTTCACTATACTTTGTCGGTATAATGCCAAGGAATTACATTAGTATAGTTTATTGGTAGTTTTTTTAGATAAAGTATTTTAATGCTAAATTACAGCTATTTATTAGGTGACATCTATGTCAATTGTAACAATTAATATGATTAAAGGTAGATCAAATGAGCTCAAAGAAAAAGTAATAATTAATGTTTCAAAAACAATTGCAGATACATTGAGTATTCCTATTGAACGTGTGTCTATTACAATAAATGAATCGGAAAAAGAAAATGTAGGGATTGGTGGAGTTGTAGCTTCTAAAACAGATATTAAAATATAGATTTTTAATTATGTTTATTTAAATATATATTTCAAAAACTCTATTTATTTATTTTCAATATTGAAAAATAATAAAAGTGATTCTTTGTTTAAAATAATTAATAATATTTGATATTTGATTAAATATTTTAATCAATATAGTTTTTTATATATTGGTATCTTTGATTAAATATTTTAAGCAAATTTTCTATAATAGTTTATGATTTCTGATTAAATATTTTAATTGTTAATGTGTTTTAATTTATTTCTATATGGAAAAAAATCATAAAATGGTTTTTTGATTTATAAAATGCAAAAAAATTTATTCTTCTGACTCGGCTTGTTTTTCTTTTTGAGATAATAATTCAAGAAGTCTGTCTGTATCGTCTTTAAAGAATCTATTAAATCCTAATAGAGCTTCTTCATCATAATTTCTCTTAGCAAATTGACGCCATTGATTAAGAACATCTTTTATTTCTTCAAAAGATTTCATTCTTTCTAAATCAGATAAAATACGGCTTAGATTTTGAATATTTTCAATTATTCTTCTATAACCACCTTCTTCTTGGTGTCCCCTCTTAATAATTTTTGTAAAGTCAAGAATTTCTGTAATTATTTCTTGAAGTTCTGGATTAACTGGACCTTTTTTATCTTTTTTTTCAACGAATTTAAATCTTAATGCAGTTTCACTAAGTGTACTAATACTTTTTTCAATACTTTCTTGTGCATGATATATCCACATTAAATTTCTCTCTAAAAATATTAAATTAGTTTTTATAGTCTTAATATCTACTTTTTCAGAGTTTAATGGAAGATATAAGTCAAGATTTTTTCCAGTTGTTTTCTTACGCATTCTTTTAAAATATCTTATGATTTTTATGTTTCTAGATGGAAGAGTATGTTGAATATTTTCTAATTCTTTTTTTAAATGATGCATTCCACCTATTCCTTTTGTTTGTTGGATTCTTCTTAGTTGACTTTTGGAAAGAAGTGTTAGTATATGTTGTCCAGGAAAAATTCCTTTGATTTTCATAATATCTTCAATATGACAACCAGTTTCATGGGCCATGACATATGCTTCTAAAATAATTTGTTTTTCTTCTTCAATTAATTTAGCTGCATTATCTTCAATTTTTTTTTCCTTTAACACAATGCTTAAGGTTTTTATATTATACTTTATGGCATTCCAACCCCAACCTTTTTTATTAGTTCTAACTATTTTTGCATCTTTATTATGGATTATTATCTCATATACTTCTTCTACAGATAATTCATTAAAAGGTCTAGGAATTGGAATTTCAAGATAATTAATCATAGCTTCAGGTAAATGCGCGTCATTTCCACCACCATGAAATTCTGGCATGGAATCCCTTAATAGGTCTAAAGGTGTATTTGAAAGTTTTCCCCATGAATCATATAATTTTGTAACAACTTCAGGAGAATCATCTCCTGCTGCCCATCTAGAAATAGGGATTTTGGTTTTTACTTCAAGCCAATCCAGTATTTTTAAAACATCGTCATAAGCGGCATTATGAATAGACATTCCTATTCCTCGATTTTGAACTAGTTGGGCTATTCTAGTACGCTCTTTTTCTAGATTGCTTGCATTTTCTGGAAGACCTACTGCGTTTTCTAATTTAGCGACAGCACCTGTAAATGTAAATGATGGATGAGGAGCATATATAGCAAGGCCATAATTTTTTGCAAGATCAATTGTTTCAGTTGCAGTAAGAGCTCTTTCTTTTGCAAAGTTAGGATTATTTTCAGTAACATATTCAATCATAGTTTTTTTTTCCTATTTGATCCAGGATCCCAGTGAAATATTACAAATTCAGCTCCTTCAGAAGTAAAGTATTCAACACCAGGAAAAATGTGTAGATCTCTTAATCGTGCATATTTTGCAAATCTTTCATCTCCAGATTGAGATAAACCAATTAATCTTTGTTGTTCTCCATATAACACTTTAAATGCAGGCAAAGGCTGTTTGAAAACATGTTCAGTTGTTATAATAACATTAAGATCATTTTCTATACATTTATCAAGAATTTTTATTACTGTTTTTTGCTTGTAACCTTGTGTCATAAGATTTGGATGAAAATGTAAATCACATTTCATAACGTTAGATATAGTTTTTTTATATTTTTGATTGTATAAAAATATTTCTAATATTTGAATGAGGTTTGATATATGGCTAAAAAACTATGAACGTCTAAATAATTGTAAGAAAAAGTTTTTAATTGACTGAAAACTGTTTCTAAAATTTTTCTTAAAAACAACTAAGCCAAGGGTTTTTTCCAGTTTCTCAGCTCTATTAAGCATTTTAATAACTTGTTCTCTAAAATGCTTATTAAACTCTAATAATGCTTCTTCATCAAATCTTCTAGGATAGTCTGCGTATAATCTCCATTGATGAACAACATGTTTTACTTCTTCAATATTGACTTGTTTTCTTACAGCACTTGTTATTCTAGCTATGTTGTTCATGTTTGAAATTGTTCGCTTGTAACCTCCTTCTTCACCTTGTCCTTTGTCAATTTCTTTTGTAAAATCAATAATTTCTAAAACAAGTGAGGAAACTTCGGGAAAATGATGAATTATATTTACCTGATGTAATCGAATTGCTAATACTCCTAATTCTTTAATACTTTCTTCAATAGTTTTTTGTTCATGATAAATCCGCACAAGTCTTGCTAAAAGACGAACTAAATTATTTTTAAGTGTGGCAAAAGGAAGTGATTGTACGTCTTCAGGAAGATAAGAATTGAGATTATTTGCATTTACTCTTCTTAGCATCCGATTATAATTACGAGCAATTCTAGGATCATGATAATCCAGTTTTGTTTTAACATTTTTTAATGAGCTTTTTAGAGGAGCAATTATTCTTTGCTCTAAAATGAGTTTTTCTTCATTTGAGTTTGATTGAGCTATAGGTCTAGATAGATTCAAAGTTCTTGGTTGCGTTGCAGCAATAACACTCATATTCTTTTTTTATATTTAATCACAATTAAATAATTTCTTATTTGACAATAAAATTTATATACCTTATACAACATAAAAATTTCATATGGTAGATCTTAAAGATGAAGAACTTAATAAAAAACTTAAAGAATTAAAAAAACAAGACATACCTTCTTTAGAGGAAATAAAAGATGAGAATAAAGATTTTGAGAAAAAAGAAGAATCATTCCTAAAAAAGTTTTTCAAAAAGAGAAACAATAAAAAATAAGATTACATTACCTTAGTTCTATGGATCCAAGAAATTCAGTAGTTATAGAATTTATTAATAGTATTTTTTTAAATTATAGTCCTCAGTATAATTCTATTAAAGATCTTGCTAAAAAGGATCTTGCAGAAGAATTTTTAAGTGAAATAGAGGAATTTTTGTCTAAAAGAAAAGAATTTATACCTCAATTAAAAAAAATCAAAAGAATAATTGGTAATCCTTCTACAATTAATGATAAGGAATTAAATGAAGTGATGGATATTCTTGTTTTAATGAAAGAAAGATCAAAATTAGACAAAAGTATAGATAGAGATGGAGTGAATGTGATAATGAATATGTTTGAATCATTAATGCATGGAGTTTCTCAAAAAAATGAACTAGATATTTCTTGGGGTTTATTGACAAATGAAAATATTGATCAAATGAATAATTTAGAAAAGCAATTAATTGAGATGCAAACAAGTTCAGAAAAAGGGTTTGGAGTACTATCAAACCAGAAAGACACCGTATATCAAACTCAAAATCTTCAACAAGATATTTATTCTAATTTTTCTCAAAGTGTGTCTTTAGAACAAAACAATAGTGTTTATTCTTCAAAAGAAGATGATGGATACAAAGCTATGAAGCCTAATTTATAAGTAAAAAACAAAATAAGTATTAACTTAAGATTTAGTAAATTATATAAAACAATTCTTCTAAAATATAATTAGATGGATACACAAAACATGTCAGCTCAAGAGATACTTGAGTTACAAAAAAAAAATTGTATATTTTGTAAAATCATTGCTAAAGAAATTCCATCCTATGAAATTTATTCAGATGAAAAAGTTAGTGTAATTTTAGATATCAATCCAGCTCATGAAGGACATTGCTTAATACTTCCTAAGAACCATTATCAAATTTTACCACAAGTACCTTTAGATCTAATTGGTTATATGTTTACAATTGCAAAAAAAACATCAAGAACATTGCTTAAATCTTTAGGTATTCAAGGAACAACTATTTTTGTAGCTAATGGTGCTTTAGCAGGACAAAAAGCACCTCATTTTATGATTCATGTTGTGCCTAGGCAAAGAGGCGATCAATTATTTAAAATTCCTAAAAACAGTATTTCTGCAGAGGAATTATTATCAATAAAAAATAAACTTGTTGGAGAGCAAATAATACAACAAGAAAAACAAGAAATTGAACCAGTAAAACAAGAAATAAAACAAGAAGAAGTTATTGAACAAAAACATGTAGAAAATAAACCTCAAACTGTTGAAGAAAGAATAGTGGATCCTAAAGAAGAATCTAAAAAAGAAATTCAAGAAGATGTTGTTGAAAAAGTTGAAGAAGAATTAAACAGTGAAAATAAAGTAAAAGAAAATAATAAACAAGAACAAAAAAAAGACACAAATATAGATGATATTGCAAATTTGTTTTTGAATTAAGGGATAAAATATGAAATTTGAAAAATTTCAAACATAAAAATCAGAGGTTTTAATGAATGACAGAATGTGACGTGTGTAAAATTGTAAACAACAAAGAAGCATTTCATGTAATTTATGAGGATGAGATTTGTTTTGCATTACTGCATGAGAGTCCAGCAGTTCCTGGTCACACAATGGTTATTCCTAAAACACATACAACTATCATTGAAGAATTAGATGATAAAATAGTTGAACATTTATTTGTTGTATGTAATAAAGTGAGTACTATTTTATTTGATAAATTAGGTGCTCATGGAACAAATGTTATTGTTAATAATGGAATTGATGCAGGTCAAGATTTACCTCATGTTGTTATTAACGTACTTCCTAGATCAGAAAATGATGGTTTAGATTTTGAATGGACACCTAAACAATCAGGTCAACAAGTATTAGAATCATTACAAAAGAAAATCCAGATTTATTCAGATCCAATTTTTTTAGGAAAAGATGAATTACCTGATATAAAAATACAAAAACCTGAGCAATCAATTACCAAAACGTCTTCTAATAATAAAATAGAAAAAAAAGAAAATTATCAAATAAATAATTTAAAACGATTACCTTAATTTGCAGTTACGTGTGATGTAATTGGCCATCCTGTTGTAGCACAAGTAATCATGCTATCAAGATCTTCAGATTCAAATATTAAGTCTTGTTCTTCACATACTACGGCGTCAGTTGAAGCTGCAGTTCCACCAATTCTTGGTAAAATTGCTACTTTAACAGGATTAGCTGTTGTATTATATGTGAAAGCGTAAGTTGAAAAATTTCCTTTTGAAAATTTATTTCCAACATTTTCAGTTCTTATAATAGTGTCACCAATGACAAGAACATCAAAAGCAGCAATATCAAGCAAACCTTTGTTTTCCATTTGTAAAACAATTTCTGTAGTGTTTTTACAAAGTCTATAATTTGAACTTACTTTAACTATTTGAATATCAACTTCTCCACTACACTTGAGAACTTCTCTTTGATGCTCAATTGTTTGGATTTGTTCTTCTGATAAACCTTGGATAACTACCATTACAGCAGCGCCAATAGAAACGACAATCATTACAAGCAACACAGTTGCAATTAAAGGAGATACACCTCTTTTCAACATTTTTTCACCTTTTTAATGATATGTTTAGAATTATTTAAGTATATAAAGTTTTCGTAACAACTGATTTTTTTGAGTCGTGGTTAACAATAATCTTTATAAATCACCTGAGTTTCCAAGAATGCTATGGAAGGAGTCATATCAAGTTTTAGACGAGGAGTAAGAACTCAAAATACTAAACAAATGATCATTGAAATAGAAGGAATTGATTCTAAAGAAAAAGCAGAAAAATTAATTGGAAAAGAAGTTGCTTGGGAAGCTCCAGGAAAAGCAAAAAAAATTTTAAAAGGAAAAATTAGTGCAGCTCATGGATCAAAAGGAACAGTAAGAGCAATTTTTGAAACTGGAATGCCTGGACAATCTTTAGGAACTAAAATTAAAATCAATTAAATTTTTAATAATTCTGTTTTATTATATCTATTAGTCATAATTCTTTTTAATTTTGAATTATTATTTATTTGTTCAAAAGTGTTTATTGCCAATTCTTCAGTGTTATTATTGTGAGATAAATGAGCTAAGAAAACTGTTTTTAATTTTTCTGACGCATAATTTTTTATAAGTAAACTTGCGTCAATATTTGATAAATGACCTTTATCTCCTAAAATTCTTTGTTTTAAATGGTAGGGATAATAACCTTGTAAAACCATATCAATATCATGATTAGATTCAAGAACTAATCCGTCTGCATTGTTTGTTATAGATTTAACTTCATCATCATAAACTCCTAGATCTGTAAAGTATCCAAGTGTTTTTTTCTTGGTCTTAATTTCATATCCAAAAGGATTAGCAGCATCATGGCTTGTTGGGATTGGACGAATACTAAGATCTTTAATTGTAATTTTATTATTAAAAAAATTTGGATTATCTAAATGGACTTTTGAAGCTAAATAGGTATTTTTATGAATGTAAACTGGAACTTCAAATTTATTATGAATTCTTTCTAATCCCTTAATATGGTCAGTATGTTCGTGTGTAATAAAAATTGCATCCAATTCATTTAATTCTTTTCCAAAATCTGAAAGTGAATTTTTTATTTTTCTGCAAGAAATTCCAGCATCTACTAATATGTTTGATTCAGTCGTCTGAATAAATGTTGAGTTACCTGAACTTCCACTGCTTAGAACTGAGACATGCATAAGTATTCTCTTTAGTTGTATAATTAAATAATTTGCGGTGAGTATATAAATAACCTTAAGGTCTCTTCTTGAAGAAAATGCAGTATGTTGAAGAAAATACAGATTTTGAACATTTTTTACAAGCTATTAGTCTAGATTCACATGCATTGATGTTAGAACATGTTTGTCATGCAGAAGAGGGATTTGGAAGAACTACACACAGATTACTTGGATTGTCTGGACAACCTAGAGATTCTTTAGAATATTTAAAATCAATTGATCTAGTGGAAAATGGGAAACCTATTGCAGAAACAAACACACCAACTTTTACTTGGATATTAAGTGAGTTAGGAGAAAAAATTAAACCTTATGTTGTTGAAGGAATCAAATCTAGGGATAATTTGTCATATGAACAAATATTTACTCAGCCGCATTCAAAAGGAGTTCCACCAGTATACACTGTTGCGGAAATGTTGCTTAGACTTTATGAGGTTGATGTTCCTATGTCAACACTTGAGAAAGAAGTCAGGGAAATAACAATTAATGGAAACTCACCAAGTCAATCTGCTTATAGAAGACATAAACAAAGATTAATTGAACTTGGTTTATTAAGACAAGATGAATTTAGTCCAAATGATAGGAGATTGACTTGGAAAAAAGAATATATTGGTAATACACCAAAGGGACCATATGATACTGTTGATAGAGTTGCTGAATTAATGTTGGATGGAGGTTATTTTACTAAACAAGAAATTGCTGATAAATTAGGAATTGGTACTTCAACAGTACAAAGAGCTTTAGGTCATTTAAAATCTTATTATAGGATTGCAAAACCTTCTGAATACAATAATATAGGTTTAACAGATCTTGGGTTAGCGATAACAGAACCAATAATGAAAGCACATGAAGGTTTAATGAAATCTACACAATCCGACTGATTCCATCAGATTTAGCAATTCTAATTATGTTTTCCACATAACTTTCCATTTTAGGTTCATGACTAACAATTATTGTTTGTTTCATATTTAATTCTTCAATAACATCTCTTACTTTATCTAGTTGTTCAGAAGAAAATCCATCAGTAGGTTCATCTAAAATAATAAGATCTTTAGTATTAATTGAAGGAATTAAGTCATTTACAACTTTGTTTAAAGCTAATCTATAGGCTAAGGCAACTGAAGTTTTTTCTCCTCCTGAAAGGGAACCAATATCAGCTTCATATCCATCTTGTAATAAACTAACAGCAAATTCATCATCTAATGAAATATCAATATCTTGGATCAAGATTGCAAACCATTCTTTTAAGAGTGAATTAAATTCTTTATGGATACTAACCATAACATGCTTTTCAATTGTTGACATTAATTTTACAAAAAAAGAATCAAACCAGTTTTGAATTTCATTGAGATTTTTGATTTTTTCTTTTGTTTTTTTAAATGTTTCAATTTTAGTATCAATTAATTTTATTTGTTCATTTATTGAACTATATTCTTGGTTTAAAGCAGATAATCTAATTTCAATTTCTTGTCCTTTAATTTTAAAATCATTTAAGATAATTTTTTGTTCTTGGTATTTTTCATCCAATGTTTCAAATTCTTTAGAAGATTTTTTTATTTTTTCAAGTTCATTTTTTTCATTATTGATTAATAGATCAATTTTAATTATTTCTTGTTTAAGGGATTCATTATGTTTTGTTTCTATTTTTATTTTTTCAAGTAAATTTTTCTTTTCTCTAAATTTGAGATTATTATCTCTAATAGTTGTTAAATTTTCTTTAATTTTATCAATCAACTTTTTTAATTCATCTTCATTAAAATAATTTAATTTTTCACTTATTTGTTTTTGTTTAATTAAAAGTTCATTTACTTTTTTTTGTTTTTCAACAAGCTTTGAAGAATTTGCTTGAAGTTGAATTAATCTTTCTTTTGTTTCTTGATATTGTTTTTCAAATTCAAGAATCTTGTCCAAATTATTTTTAACTTTTTTTATATTTGAATTAATTTTAGAAATAATTTCTCTTACTTTTTGATTTTCAATTTCTTTTTCTTTAATATTTGAATTTTCATCAGATAAGACTTTTATTTTATGTTCATCTGTTATTTTTTGTTTACATTTAGGACAAAAATCTTGTGAATTCATTGATAGAATCAAGTTTTTTGATTCTTCAATAACTAATTTATTTTTTTCTAGACTAATTGAAAAAGTTTTATCTTTTTTTAGAAGATCTTCTAAAATAGATTCTTGTTCTTTTTTTTTAATGATTCTTTGTTTTAATTCATCAAGTTTAGTTTCAAGAATTATTGAATCTTTTGAATCAGTAGTTGCTTTTTTAATTTCTTCTTTAATATTATTAATGTTTTCAAGAATCATACTTTTTTCTTTACTCAATGAAGATTTTTCTTTAATTTTTAAAGAGTACATTTCTTGATTTTGTTCTAATTCTTCTTCAACTTCTTTTTCAGGTAGAATTTTAGTTATGTTATCATATGTTTCAATTTTTTTATTGATTTCATTAATTGATGAATCATTTATTTTTTGCTCAATTTTTTCTTTTTCATTTTTTTTAGTTAAAATGAGCATTTCTTTAAGTTCAATTTCTCTTTTAATTTCATTGAATTTTTTAATTTCTTCTTCATATTGTTGTGTTAATTTTTCTTGATTAGAAATTTGATTTTTTGTTTGTTTTAATTGTTCATTTTTTTCTTCAACTAAATATGTTAAATTTTTTCTTTTTTCTTCATAATCTTTTTTTGAATTTTCTAATTCATCATATTGTTCAAGCCTAATACTTAATTCTGATGATCTTTTTTTAATTTCTCTAATGAAGAGTATAGAATTTTCTTTGATTTTTTTATATTTGTCAATTCCAAAAAGTTTTCTTAATGTATCAAGTCTAATTTCTTTATCTTCAAACAAGATATTTTTCATTTGTTCTTGAGCGGTATACACTGTAAATCTATAAATGAGAGACTTGGATCTTGTTAAAAGATCAGTTGGATATCCTAAAATGCCTAAAATTTTAGCTTTTAATTCTATAGGTGTTCCTTCAAATTTTCTTCCATTAACTAAAATATATCCAGACTCTTGTGAAACAGAAGATCTTGATCTACGAAGTGTTCTTTTAACAACATATTCATTTTTGTCAATAACAAACTTAAGTTCAACTGAGCCATTTGTTGTTCCGTGTCTAAGTAAAGTTGATCCACTAAGTCCTGAACGCATAATTCCAAAGAGCGCAAATTCAATAGCTAGAAGAATTGTAGATTTTCCACATCCAATATCACCACTAAGTATAACTGATCCACTTGGAAATATAATTTCTTCATTTGCGTAGCTACGAATATTTTTTAATTTTACCCCCTTAAGAATCATATGCAGTACTATATTTTATTTATATAAAAAGATTGTGAATGATGATTTTTTAATTTAAAAACTTAAAACAGTCATTGCTTTACTTAGATCTTTGTTATCGAGAATTATCATTAAATCAGTCCAACAACTCATTTCTTCTAAAACATTTATTCCTTTATCAGATAAAAGACCATAAATATAATTAACTACTCCCGAAGTGGTTTCTATTTCTGGAGAAAAAATTAGAGTTATTTGAGCTAAATTTTTTTCAATTTGAATTAACCAAGTCTTAAATTCATTTAGAATAATTTTAGAATATTTAGCATTAGTAATAATTGTAACTACTTCTTCACCTTCAATTAAATTAAAATCTCCTTTTTCTTTTTTCACATGTTTTTGAAAATTATAGATTTTGGCTAAATCTTTAGGTTTATCTAAAATTGCAACAATTATCTTATTTCTAACAATTAGTTTTGAATTTTTAATTAAGTTAATTATTTTTGTTTCATGAACTTGTTTTTTTACTTTGTAAAAATACCTTCTAGCAGCAATTAAAACAGCATCAAATTGATTTGTCTTATGAAAATTACATATTTCACGTGCTAAAGCTGAATAATTTATTATTCCTTTAACTATACAATCTTTAATACTAGGATGATCGTCGATGTACTTTTGAGTAATCTTAGTTATATTCATATGGGAATGCCTCAATTTCAAAACGTTTAAGAGCTTCTAGAGTATTTTTGTCAAATATTATCCCTCGTAGATCCATATAGAGTGTTAATTCAGTTTGAAGTTCTTTCATAAGCTTAGAATAGAATATCTAATATTTAAATTTGTCTAATTTCGGACATTAATGTATGGAATTGTTACAAATTAGTCAATAGGTTTATAAATGAAAAAGGTAAACCTATTAAAGATGACATTAGTGAATAAAACAAAATCAAAGTACTCAAAGTTAAGTCAATTTAACTTTAATTCACCTTTAGTATCACGAATACTAATTGTTATAATTTCTTTAGCAATACTTTCAATTTTTATTAAAATTAAATTAATAATATTACTAGTTGCGGCAACTGTTTTTAATGCTTGGTTAGCAAATTTTCAATTAAGAATTGGCATGCCTACAGATTTTGAATTAAGTACTTTTGCTACAGTATTAGTTACTTTAAGCTTTGGGATTAATTGGGGAATATTTATTGCAATATTTTCTAAATTATTTGCAACACTCTCATCAGGAAGTTTACTAGTTGATCATTTTTTTATGATGGCATTATATGTAAACGCAGCAATAATTACAGCAATTTTAGGATTTTCTAATGTGTTTTTACTTGGTATGATAATAGTTTTAATTAATTGTGTAATTATGTTTTTTATATCTAAAAATTTATTAGGATTAGATGTAACATCAAATTTAGCTTATACATTAACAAATTTTGTATTTAATTTTATTATATTTTCAATTTTAGGAAATTTAGTTTATGGATTGTTATAATTAGTATTTTTTAATTAAATTTGTGCGCCGTTCCCCGAGTCCCTTTGAAGAACATAAATTAATGGGTCCCGCAGATAAATTTGTAAGAATAATACAGCGGTTAAAAAAACCCAAACTTAAGAAAAAATTACAATTTTTCAAAGATTTTTTTAAAGAAACTAGAACTAGGAGACTCTCCAGTTGTTTCTTGGAATTCTTTAAGTAATTCAATTTGTTTTTTATTAAGTTTTTTAGGAGTTTCAATAATTACTTTTACTTTTTCATCTCCAGATCCATGATGATTAAGATGAGGTATTCCTTTACCTTTAATCTTGAAAATTGTGTGAGATTCTGTTCCAGCAGGAATTTTTAATTTAGTTTTACCTTCTAATGTAGGTACAGTGATAGTATCTCCTAATGCAGCTTGAACAAAAGAGATAGGCACTTCTACATATAAATCATCATTTTCTCTTAAAAATACATCATGTTCATTAACATGAATAACAACATAAAGATCTCCTGATGGACCTCCTTTAAGACCTGATTCGCCTTCTCCTGCAACTCTAAGTCTCATACCGTCTTCAACTCCAGCAGGAACATTAATTTTAATTTGAGCAGTGTTTAAAACTCTACCTTTCCCTTCACATTTTGAACAGGGATTTTTAATTGTTTTTCCTTCTCCATTACAAGAATGACATGTTCCTGTTGTTTGAAACATTCCAAATGGTGTTCTTCTAGTTTGAGTTACTCTACCTGTGCCCCTACAAGTATCACAAGAGACTATATCTGAACTTGATTTAGCTCCAGATCCGTCGCAAGCCTCACAAGCCTCTAGTCGTCTAAGTTTAACAGTTTTTTCAATATCATTAGCAACGTCTTCTAATTCTAATCTTAAATCAAATCTTAAATCAGATCCTTTGTAAGATCTTCTTCCACTTCTACCACCACGTCCTCCCCCAAAAAACATGTCAAATATATCTCCAAAATCAAAATCAGCTCCACTACCTTGTTGAAAATTTCTAAAATCAAATCCGCCTCCTGCTGAAGTGTCTGCAGTTCCAAATCTATCATATTGAGCTCTTTTTTCATCATCTCCTAGAACAGATGCAGCTTCATTAATTTCTTTAAATTTATCAGATGCATTAGATTCTTTATTTACATCAGGATGATATTTTTTAGCTAATTTTTTATATGCTTTTTTAATCTGCTCTTTAGTTGCACCCTTATCTACACCTAAAGTTTCATAATAATCATTGCTCATAATTTCTCAAAGAAAGAAGGAAGGTTTTAAAAAACTATAGGTACAGTTCAACATTACTTTTTATAGACATTGTCGTGATGATCAAAATCAGTAAACAAAATATAATTTTTTTTGGGAAACACTTGAAATGTTAAGACAAAATGTTTGTCAATATGGACTCTTTTGAGATGTTTCAAATGATATTTTAAATTCTTATATCTATCAATAGTTTTGAAATCATTATTTATTATCTCTCTAATTTTTTTGTTAATTATTACGACTTTTTTATTGTCTTTTTTTAAGAGTTTTCGAATTCTTAATTTTAATTTATCAGAAATATCAAAGTTAAACATTTTTAATTTATTTGATATCACAAAGAGCGTCCAATTCTTTTAGTGTCATTGTTTTGAAACCATATTTTTTAATGTGGTCTTCACTTATTTGGATTATCTCTTTCAAATATTGATCTTTAGCTTCTTTTTCAACAAAATCATCTCCTGTTAAATCAGCTAATTTGTTAATAGCTTCTGATTTATCATTTAAATCAAATTTTGCTTTTATGACATTTAGTACTTTATTTGTATAATCATCTAATTTTACTCTTGCAGTTATCATGTGCATCACCTATGCATTTAATATGTATGTGGAATGCATTAAATTTATTTAAATCTTTCTAAAAACAATAGGTTTTTAATTTATTTTTTTTTCTTAGAATTGGTTTTTTTTGGTTTAGAAGTTTTTTTTGGAAGGTCTCCAAATTCTTTTATAGATTCTTCATGTGTTTTTTTGATATCTTCTTCAATATTTTTTAGAAAATGTTCAATTTCTTCATATGACTTAGGTTCAAAAAAAGATATTAATTTTACAATAAGTGTAAATGTTAGAAATAAAAGTATTAAAGCAAATAAAGTATAAATAAATTTTAAAATTGTTAAGTTTAATAAAATATCTGAATAAACTAAGATAATTGTACAATATGAAATAAAAGCTACAACAAATTTTGATGATCCTTTAAGCACTAGTTTTGTTGGTAATTTGTGAAAAAAATCCATCATTCCAACAATTATACTAAAAATAATAAATGCAATACTCAAAACTAGTTTAGGAAAGACTATTGGATGTTGAATTGAAATAAAAAGTATATTTGCACTAATAAAGAGGAGAAACATAGTATTTTCTAGTGACATGTGATGTCCTAAACCTTCTCGACTGTATCTATCAAAATAAAGTTCCATAAGTAAAATTGCCCAAATTGTTGGAATTAATATCCAAAGCATTTTAGGAAACATTAAAGGTGCATATAGAAATTTTAAATAGGTTTGAGCAATATCTGTAATAAACATTTTACACCTCTTAAGAAAATGAAATAGAGTGGTATGATATAAATGTTTTGTGGTATCTAGACAATTATCTTTTATAGCTTACATCAATATGGAATTGCTTTCCAACTGCTAGATATTTTGGTAATTCTCCATTGTTAAAAACAGCATTTTTGTCTTGAATTCTTTCACCACTTATTCTAACTGCACCATCATTAATTAATCTAATCACAGCACTATTACTAACTTCTCCACTTTTGCCGTATTTGGCAACCATATCAGGATCGCTTCTTATTGCTCCACCAACAAGATCAACAATAGTTACATTTTGTCTTATCGGATGTTGATATGTAATGTTTCCATTTAGGAATGCTTGATTTGCCTTAGAAATTACCTGAGATTTACCTGGGTATATTTGACTTAAAACTTCACTTGCAATGTATTGTTTTATTTCATTTAAATCTTCAGGTACTCCTTTTGTTGTGTCGAATGTATTGATTCGTTCTACCCATTGACCAATATCATCATAAGACATGTCTGTAAATAATTCAAGCCATGTAGGAATAACATTAACATCCATTCTTGCAATTGCTTTATATAATCTTTCAGGAGGGGTGTCAATAGGAAGATAAGTCCTTGGATCAGATTTCGAAATTTTTTCACCTTTTTTTAGACCAAGCATTTTGAGAGCAATTAAAGACAGTGGTTCTTGTCCATGTCTTTTAAGATGTGTTCTACAAATACCTAAATTAAATAATTGATCAAGTCCACCATATTGAACATCGGCTTGAAGTTCTAAAGAGTCGCGAGCCATTATTAATGGATATGCCATTTCAGTTAGATGATACGGTTGTTTTCGATCATCTCTTCCAGAGATAAATGCAGCTTGTCTAAGCTGATCGTGTGTAAAAGTCCTTAATAGATCTGCCACTCCTCTGAATCCGATTTTTTGAAACCATTCATAATTATCTCTGATATTAATACCAGAATGCAAAATTTTTTGCGCTTGGTTTTTTATTCTTTTATAATTATTATTTATGATATCCCAAGAAAGTTGTTCCCTTGCCTCATCTCTTCCAGAAGGATCTCCTCCCCACGCTACTGTTGCTCTTCCAGTTAAAAAAGTAACATTATGACCTAATTCTGCTGCAGCATTTAATCTTCTAATAACAGGCAAATGTCCAACTGTTAAAGAATCACTAGTAGGATCAAATCCTGCATATATATTTAGAGGTTTACCTGATTTGACAGAAGTCTCAATTTTTTCTCTAAGTTCTGGTTCAGTAATTACTCCTCCCTCTAGAGCATCAGGACCTTTAGGAATTGCTCCTCTAGTTAGAATTGCATATTGTTCATCCACTTGACTTTGCAAAGACATGGTAACTTGAAAAAATCAGTTATTTATAAACCTTTTGTCATTCTTCAGTGATAATAAATTTTTTGTTTAATTGAAAAACTAAACTAATTAGTTGATTTCGATTTAACTTCATATTTATTAATTAGCCTCTAATTCCAATAAAATATCAAATTAGGATTCTTATTATAAATTGATCCTTAATTTAAAAAAATTATATAATTAAAAAAGAGAAAGATTTATATATTATTAATTACTACTATTTAGTGATAAAATGTCAATTGTATTTGATGAAGCTTATTATCAAGCTCTAATGAAAGAGAATGGTTATGATCCTGTAGCTTTTGGTAAAATTAATTTTGGTTTAGGATCACTTGTACAAGAAGATTTACAGAGAAGGTGGCTTTGCCATCATAATGCAGATGAATTTGCAAGAAGATTCGCTGCAGGTGAAGAATCAATTGTTACATCAGGATTTGGAATGAGTGGAGTTCCTCATGCAGGCACAATTTCTCAAATTTTAAGAAGTATTGCTTTACAAAAAGCAGGTGTTCCAGTTCAACTAGTAATGGGAGATTTGGATGCATATAATGGAAAAGGAACAGATTTAGGATATGCATTAGAATTAGCTGATAAATTCCAACAATTTATTACAAACTTAGGTTTCAAAACAGACGACGGATCAATACTAAGAGGGCAAATTAATGCAGGAGATGTAGCAATAACAGCCCAACTTATAGCAAAATATATGGATGAAGGAATGTTTGCTGCAGCAGAAGAAGATCTTCATAGTTTTTATGCAGAAAAAGGAAAAGTAGACGACACACCAGGAATGTCTTTTCCTAGAAGAATGTCATTAAATTTAATGGTTGCAGATTTTATTGATCTTTATAGAAATTCAGGGATTCCAAATGTTTTAGTAATGCTTGGAATAGATGAACACCAATATGTAAGATTTGCTCAAGAAACAGTTAGAAGAATGCAAGAAGATGGTCAATTAGATGGATACTCGTTAGGAGGATTATACTCAAGTTTAATTAAAGGATTTTTTGATTTTCCAAAAATGTCCAAGAGTTTTCCTAATTCAGGAATCACAGCAGATTTACCTGCAGAGGAAATTCAAAGAAGAATCAAAGAAGGAGAAGGAGAATCAACTAGACCAGAAGATAATGTAGTTTACCAATTAATGGCTTCAGCATCAACACTAAGTCCACAAGAATTAGCTGTAAATTATGATGCTTGCTTACAAGGAGGACCAGCTTGGCAAAAGTCAAAAGCAGCATATACAGATATGCTTGTAAATATTTGTTCAAAATGGCCTGGAGGAGATTAAAATGACGCATGATATTAATCCTGCAAAGGAATTGTTATACCAAATTAATGCTGGTGTAGATGAAATTGACTTTGATTTAGTTAAATCAGGTTTTAAACACGCTCTTGAGACAGAATGTGACCAGAGAGATACCAGCTTAGGTAGCATTTTAACAGGATTAATGGCAAAAGGTCCAAAAAGGCATGAAGTAATAGCTTTAGTTGAAGCGGCTCTTAGTTTAGATGGATTTTCTCCATATGATGAAGATAAACCTAGAGTTGAACTTCCAGAGGGAGAGATGCTTGTAGGAGCTCTAGGAAGCGGCAAAAAAGGAATTAAAACTATGAACATATCAACTCCTGCAGGATTAGTAGCAGCTGCAGCAGGATTATACTTTGCAAAACCTGGGTCGTCATCAACTTCTTCAGTAACAGGTTCAGCAGATTTTATGGATCGTGTTGGAGCAAATATAGATATACATCTAGAAGAAATGATAAAAGTTATCCAAGAAACAAGATATGGTTTTTTTAGAATTGAAGGTTTGATTCCTAATTTTGATGAGATATATGGAGGAAAATTTGATATTCCTCATGCTTTAAGTTTAGTTTTTCCAGCACTACTTTCACCTGTTGCTTTGGATCATTTATTTTATGGGGTAGCACACAAAGAATTAGAACTTTCAGCACAATTACTGGAATATTTTAGAGAAACTAATTTTATAGTTTCTTCATCAACACCAGATGGAGTTCATTACTTGGATGAATTAGGTGTATATGGAACAAATAGAATTATTGGAAAAAGAGAAGATCAAGGAAGATTAGGTAAAGTATTATGTATTCAACCAACTAATGAATTTGGTTTGCCAGAATATGATGCTGAGGATATTTCACCAGGTGTAACACCTGAAGAAAATGTTCAATATGTTATTAATGTTTTAGCTGGCAAAGGAGAAGAAGCAAGAAAAGACATAGTGGCTATTAACGCAGGTCTTTTATTGTACGTAGGAAAAAAAGCTGATTCACCTGAAGATGGATATCAATTAGCAAGAGCAGTTATAGAACAAGGAACAGCGATAGATGTTCTTCAAGATTTTATTTCAGCAACAAGAGGAGATCAAGGTAAACTTGACGCTTATTTAGCAAAAGTTCCTAAAGATTAAGAAAAATGTATACTGCACAAATTACAGGACCTAGAACAATAGAATACAAAGAAGTACCTATGCCTGAAATTAAAGAAGGTGAGGCTTTAATTAGAGTAAAGGCTGCGGGTCTTTGTGGGAGTGATATGCACAAATTTAATTCACACTCTATGCCAAACATGCCAACCAATATTTACGGTCATGAAATATCTGGTGTTGTTGAAGAAATAAGTACAAGCTTAAGTGGATTTGAGCTTGGAGATAGAGTTGTTGTTAAACCAATCTTGCATTGTGATTCTTGTGAACCTTGTGAAGAAGGGGCTTATCAATTTTGTGAAGATGGTGGAAGTATAGGTAAAACTGTTCAAGGAGGTTTTGCAGATTATGTAGCTGTACCAACAAGTAATTTGTACAGATTAAATCCAGATGTACCTTTTGATGTAGCGTCATTAGCAGATCCATTAGCTGTAGCTGTACACAATTTCAATAAGTTAAGAGAAATTGATACAGATGATAGTGTAGCAATAATTGGAGATGGAGCAATTGGATTACTTTCAGCATATGTTGCAAAACAATTTGGATATTCAGATATTACTGTTTTTGGAAAACATAAATCAAATTTAGCTATTGCAAAAGAATTAGGTGCAGACACCTTTTATCTGGCATCTGGTGATGTAGATATTAGTCAGCATGATTTTAGTAATTCAAAAAAGATTGTTATTGAATCAGTTGGTGGAGAACAATCACAATCAATGAAAATGGCTGTTGATTTAGCAGCTAGACAAGGAGAGGTTGTATTTGCAGGAGTATTTCCACCCCAATATGTAGTTAATTATGCTATGAGGGATCAAGGATGGAAGGAACTTTCAATTACAGGATCTAATTCTTTCCAAATGCACAAAGGTAAAGACGAATTTGAAACAGCAGTTGAGATGATAAATAGAGATTCTCAAACCTTAGAACAAATTGTTTCACATAAGTTTCCATTATCTCAAATTACTCAGGCAGTTGATTCAATGAATAATAAAGGAGAAAAAGGAGTAGTCAAAATAGTTCTTGAACCAAGTGAATAAAAATGAAATTACTTATAACTTATTTTACAGATAGATTTTCAGTTCTTGAGGATCATTGGGCTAAAGGACAAACAGGAAATGATGAAGTTGTTTCCTTAGTTGAAGAACATCAACCTTTAGATTTAGGTGGAAGAATTGATATTTTAGATTGGGATACAAAAACAATTGAAAGAACAGTTCAAGTTAGAACTCCTTTTGGAGCAGATTATGATGGAGAAAACTTTTTTGTAACAACAGGACATGATGATTGGCTTAATTGGGGAGACGGTACAATGCTTAGAGTTTATGATAGAGACCTTAAACAAGTAAGAACTTTTTCAAATCCCAATCTTGCAGATGTTCATGATATGTCTTTAACTGAGGACAAAAAAGGTCTTTTGATTAGTAGCTCAGGGTTAGATTTGATACTTGGAACAGATTTATATGGAAATACAACACACACATGGTATGCAACAGACCATGGATTTAAAGAAGATCAAAAAGGAAGAACAAGAACTATTGAAAAAGAAATTGATCATAGAAAAAGAGTATATATGACTCCTCAACAAACTACTCATGTTAATGGTGTTTTTGAACAAAATGGAAAACACTATGCAACTTTATGGGTTCAAGGTGCAGCAATAGAAATTGATCCTGAAACAGGAGAATTTAGAGAAGTTGTAACTGGACTAACTCATCCACATTCTTTTTTACCAACAGCAAATGGAGGATATATTGTTAGTGATACTAGGTATAGATATCCAAATGAAGAGGATTCAAAGACACATTATGGTAGGGTTTTATTGTTTGATGATAAATTTCAGCAAACAATGGCTCTTGAGGATGATTTTTGTTGGGTTCAAGACGCAAGAGTAGTCCCAATGGGAAAAGACTATGGAATACTAGTAGCAGATTCAAATAATCATAGAATAAATCTATATGATATGCAAGGAAAGAAATCAGACACTTATCAGTATGATAGAGAACTAAAAATAGCAACAATGACCTTAATTGATGAATAAAAATGATTCAAGCATTAATACTAGACCAGGATGGAACAGTGTATCCACCTAAACAAGGAGATGCACATCACCCTTTAATAGCAGAAGCTAGAAAAAGAACAAAACAATGGATTATTGATAATACTCCAGTTGAAGAAACAGAAATTGAAAAAGTTTATCAATCCTTAAGAGAAAACCACCCACATCCCTATGAAGGATTTCCATCATTAGGCCTAGAAATTGCATCAAGACAAAGAAGAGGGGATTTAACAGGAATTCCAGGATATCACGATGTCCTAGATGGAATTAATGTTAGTGATTTTTTAGAACCTGATCCAATTCTTTCAGAGGTTTTTACAGATATTTCAAGAACAATTCCAATATATATTGTAACTTTAGCTTCACCAGGAAAATATTCTGTTGAGATTCAAGAAGTATTGGGAATTAGAGACTCAATAAAAGCAACTTACTGTCCATTAGATTTCCCAGAAGATCCAACTAATATATCAAAAGGAAAAATGTATGAGTGGATAGCTCATCAAGAAGGAATATCCCTAAATGAAGTTATGGTTTTAGGAGATAATTTTACAGTTGATTTACAACCAGCAGCAGAATTAGGTTGTCAAGTTGGATTAGTAAATGTCAATGAAGATTACCATCCAGAAATTCAAAGAATTGATTTATACAAAATTAAAGAGGTATTAGCATGATAACAGTACCAATTAGTAAAAAAAACAAATTTGATGATACAGTTAGAAGAGCATTGTTTCATTTAAATACCTACTGGTTATTTAGGTATGATAAAGCTAGATTTGTGTCTGGCCAGGACAAAGTGGATCTTTGGCCTACAACAAACGCAGGTAGAATAAGAGGATCATTGGCACCAGAAGAAAAATGGTTATTATATAATTTGGCAACTCAACTTCCTGAAGAGAGTACAATATTTGAGATAGGTTGTTTTGGGGGATTATCAACTTATTTTTTAGGTAAAGGAGCAGAGATATCAGATTCACAGGTTTATTCAGTTGATCCTTTTGCGAGTGAAATGGCAACTCAAGTCTCAATGGATGACGGAGAAGAAGCTATTTATCTACAAGCAGATTTTAATAAGCCTTCTCTTGAAGATGTACAAGCAGTAATGGATTTTCATGATTTAACAGATAGAGTTACTCTTATTGAAGGATTTAGCCACAGCATTGATTGGGAAGATAAACCAATTGATCTTTTGTGGATAGACGGAAATCATGCTTATGATGCAGTTGTTCAAGATTTTGAAAAGTATGGACCTTTAGTTAATAAAGGAGGTTTTGTTGCATTCCATGATAGTGTCGCACCTTATGGTAAAAAAGTAACAATTAAGGCTATTGAAGATACAGTTTCAGCCTCACCAGAATGGGAAATACTAGGTAAACAACATTCAATAACATATGCTAGAAAACTATGAAAAAAATCAATGTAGCAATCAGACTCGACGATTATATGTTGAGACCTGAAGAAAGAGAACAATTTGAAGCAGTTATAGCTCTATTTCAAGAGAGAGATATTCCTGCAACTGTTTCTGTTGTTTCAGAGTTTTTAGAAGAAGAAGAGGGAGAGGTTATCACGAAATTTTGAACAAAGGTATTGAAACAGTAAAAAAATGGGGAAAACATTTGGCAGTTAATTCATTCATTACTTCATTAAGTGTAAATGAACTTCCGGATTTAGCAAAAAGGGTTATAAATCTTGGAGCAAGTTATTGGCTTATTTCTCAATATAGACCAATTAATCTTGCAAACATACTTGCTGCCAGAAGACAAGAGTATGATTTCAGTGCATTATATGGAGTAGATGATGATAAATTCAGAGAAAAAGCCGCAGAAGCAGATAGTATTGTTGAAGAATCTGGTGCTCAAATACCTATTTTTGTTTTACCAAGATCAACAGAAAGTTTTCCAGCAAGATTATGGGCTTTTGCAGATGGAAAAATATGGACAGACCCAAAAGAAAGCGATCAAAATCTTCAAATAGGGGACTTAACAAAAGGAGATACAATTGAATCTCTTGTTGAAGAAATGTTAGCATTAAAACACGCCGAGTCAGAAAACGTGACTACTTTAAGAGATACCACAAAATAATTGTTACTTTTAAGTGGTAAAAAACGAAACATTTATAAACTCCACTTTTATACTTCTTAATATGTCAAAGCTAAAGTTTGAATATGAACCAATTGTAGTTTCATTTACTCCTTCTAACAAAGAAATGAAGGATGATGGAACTGATAAAATACTATCAATTCTAAAAGAAGTTATGGGCTTTGGGTTTGAAAGAGGATATAGTTTTCAAGCAAACGCAGGTTTAAATAGACAGAATCTGAATAATTTTGATTGGATGAGATTAGTTTCAGAAGATCCTGAATTAGAATTTGAAGCAAGATATAGATTTGGAAATGTTGATGCAACAGGTTACCTTGAGCCTTCAACAGTTTTTTTAGAAGCAAGAATGTCTTCATCTGCAGAAAATAGATTTGGAGATTATGTTTCTTTAAGAGATTTATTAGCTCAACATGGAGAAGTTACAGGTTCATCTGAACAAACATATGAATCTTTTCTTGGAGTTGGGACTCCATATAAACCAATAAAAAGATTTCTGAGATCATGTCTTCTTTTTCCATTTGGAGAGGGATTTGCCTATGAGAACCCTGAATCAGAAATGCAATCAATTGCAGATCAGATTCAAGAAAATTTAAAAACAGAAGGGTTAGATTTTGCTTTAAATGTTGAAAAAACATCAACACGGAATTTAGATTTTGAGGATAAATGGCAAATATCAGGTCAAGAAGGAGGATGGGTACTTGATTTAGAATATAGACCACCAGGAAGAGATGAAGAAATCGCTTTAATGACCTCAGCTCCTTATAGAGTCTGGGATGCATCTATTTCAGTTGATTTTAATGTGGAGAGAAATTTTGGAGAACAGCTTTCTGGTACATACCAAACAATAGTTGATGTTTTATCTAATGTCAAAGGTATGAAGAGGGCCAAAGCCTATAGAACAATTAATGGAGAAAGACAGCCTATAAAATAAAATACATTAAAACAGGCAATATCAAACATCCCATGGCATGGTTTCTTCCAATATTTTTTAATGGAGCTATAAGTCCAATCGATGCACTTGTAATTAATACAATAATTCCAATCCAACCATTTATAATAATTGTCATAGCAAAAATAAAACTAATTATGCTTAAAACTAGTAATTTGTAATTGATTTTTCCTATTAGTTTAGAAAATATCTTTGCAAAAAAAAGTGTTAAAAATACAGCAATTGAACCACTCACAATAAATGTGGTAATTAATAAGAGAAATGATTTGTGATTTAGTTCTAATAATTTACTAATAACAACAATTGTTCCGTCTTTAGCTTTTCCTAAAACATAGAAAGTAACTAGAGAAAAAACAACTGACATTGTACCCATTGCTCCTACAAGTGCTAAATATCCTCTATTTTTAACTTTTACAATCTGGTTTGATATTACTGCCCCTTGAGCAGGACCTAGACCTGGAAAAAATTGAATTAAAAATACTGCAATAGAACTTCCTATAATTGCTTTAACTAGTTCTTTATATTTAAGTTTAATATTTTGATTAATTCTTTGAAATGGAATCTTTGTATTTTCAAAATAACTAATAATTAATCCTGATAATCCAAAAATTCCCGACAACATTGGAAAAAGAGGTTCATTAAGATTAGGAATAGAAAAAACAATTATTCCTAGTGTTCCACTAATAAAAAACAGCAAAAAAGCCCAAAATTTTTGTTTTTCTTTTAAAATCATGTAGCTAATAAGTAAAATTAAGAGATAAACAAGATAAGGTTTAAGAAATGAATAAACGGACTTTGCTATAAACATAAAAATTGGAATTAAAATGATTGCAGTAATTAATCCTACATAGGTTCCTAAAATTGTTATTTTTACGGCTTGATATCCTTCACCTCGAAGTAACATTTTTTGACCAGGTAAAACTGATAAAGCATTTTCATTCTCAGGAGCACCTAGATAAATTGAAGGAATTGTATCAAGAAATGAATGGGTTAATGATAATGAGATAATAAATACAGCTAGAGAGAGAGGTTCAAAATAATTTAATAATATTGGTGATATGGCAAATAATGTTGTTGCAACTAAATTTACATGTATTCCAGGAACTAAGCCTGTTATTATTCCTATTAAGATTCCTAGGAATAAAACAAAAAATATTTCAAAGACCATTTAACATAATAAATTAATAATATGTTAATAAATATTTCTTACACTAAGACTTAAATATAACTTAAAAACCCAGGATATATGCAGCATAAAAAAGTTGTTTTATGGGGAAATGTTCTAGTTGATGCCTTAACAGATTTAGAAACTGTTAATGAATGGTTAACTTCTTTTTATAGGAGTCAAGAAATTGGAGATTTTGACAATAATAAAGAACATAGAGAAAAATTAACAGATTTACTTCCTTTTTTTATAACTGAAAAAAAGATTCCTTTTACAGCAGGTTGTAACATGGCAAATATTGCAACTAATTTAAGTTTTCTTACAAATAATTTAGATTTACATTATATTGCCCCAATAGGAAGAAATTTTGAAGAAGAATTTAGAAATAGTATGCCTCAAAATGTTAATATTCATTTAATTGTAGATCCAACAAAAGAAACATATACTTTAGCTGGAATTGATGGTGCAGAAAATAATTTTGTATATAATGAAAATGCTGCAAATGGCCTTTTACCTGAACAACTTGAAATAAGTTCTCACGGAGATACTTTAGAAGGTCATATTTCAAAAGCAGATGTTTTTTTTACTAGTGGATATGAACTTAGAGAACAAAAATATGAAGCTACTCAAAGAGCTTTAAGAGCAGTTAAAAAAGGTGCAATAACTGTTTATGATGTTGCAAATTATAGTATGTTTATTGACTCCACAAAAAAAAGTGTTGAACAAGGAGCTCAATATGATGTAATGTTGTTTAGTAGAAAAAAATCTGAAAGACATGATAAAGAAGATCAAGAAAGAAAATATTTCTTGAATAATGGTACAAAAATCTTACTAGAAACTTATGGTGGTGATGGGTCAGCAATTTTTTATCAAGATCAAGACCAAGTTCAAAGAATTGATATCCCAAGAATAGATAATCTAGATATTGAAAAAGGAACAACAATTGGTGCTGGTGATGCATATATCGCAGCATTTATGTCTAAAGTTTTTGAAACTATAGGTGATAATGATAGAGCAATATGTGATTTAGAAAAATTAACTAAAATTTCACAATCTCCCGAATTACTTGAAGAATTTGGAAATTATGCATCTAGAGTTGCAAGTATCAAGTGTGGTTATGAAAGTGTTCGATTAAACAAAGAGATGGTAGATCTATTATTGTAACAAACTTAAATTTAATACTTCCTCTTTTTTTTATGATTTATTTTTTTTACTTCTAAAACAATGAAATTGTTCCTAGCTTTGAGTTATATTCTTTTATAAATATCCAAAAACATTAAAAGAAACAAAGATATATTATTTATATGGATTATAAAAAACCAAAATGGACTGATTTATTCGAAAAGATTAGTCCAATAATTATAGATCCTAAAACCTCTTCAATAACAATTGGCTTATCAAAAAGATTTTTTCTTTTTGAATTTTTAAAAAAAATTACAAAAAAAATTGAAGATGATCCATATCTTAATTTTATTTCCATATTAAAGTATTATAAGGTTCTAGGAAATTTATTGCATGGTTCAATTTATGAGTTACATCGTGATCGCAATAAAGGATATTTTAAAGATTTTTTTATAGATCTAGATCTTTATAATATAGTAAAAAGTGATATTGAACGAGTTTATGAAATAAATAAAACGTTGAATATGACAATAACTAAGAAAGGAGTAATTATATATGATAATTATAAACATAATCAGTTTAATATGTTACTTCTTACAACTCATTCTGGAACATGGATGCCTAAGAACATAAAAGAAAAACAACATATTTCCAATCAAACAAGATATCTTGAAGAAGATATTGCTACAGATAAGATATATTCTAACATGGTTTTGAAAAAAGCAGGAATTTGGATAGATAATAAAATGTCAAGATTCATTTGTGATTACAATAGAGGACCTAATAAAGCAATTTATAGTAAGAATTCAGAATCCTGGATAAAAGATTTATGGAAAACAGAACTTAGTAAAAAAGAAAAAGATTGGGTTATGAAAGGATATAATGAATTTTATTTTATTTTAGATCAATTAATTGAAACACACAAATTCAATATTATATTTGATGGACATTCTATGAGGGATGGGAAAGGTCGACCTGACATTAGTTTTGGTGTAAAATTTGTACCTAATTTTTATATGCCAATAGTTAGTCATTTTAAAAAAAAATTTGCAAAAATGCTTTGTTTTTGTAGTGTTGAATTTAATGCACCCTACAGTGGAGGTTATATTTTACAAAGATTTCACAATAAATATCCAAATGTATTCACTTGTTCTCTTGAAATAAACAAAAAAATGTATATGTCAAAGAATAGGAAACTAGTAAATGAACAAAAAATGAATGAATTATCAGACAAAGTTTTTAATATTTTTGCAGATTATTAAATTTTATAATATTTCATTGTTGAATATTTGAAATAAAAAAATTCATTTTGATACATTTTTAAAAACCAAAAGGTTTTTGAATGTTCTATATCTCTTAGATATAGTAATTTAGATAACAAAAGGTTATCTAATATTCGAAACAACCTAATGTTGTTTCGATACATTTTCAAAAACTCAAAGGTTTTTGAATGTTCTATATCTCTTAGATATAGTAACATTTAAAAAAAAAAGAATATTTAAATATAGAATAATCATAGTCTAATTTGGAGGGTTAAATATGAAAAGATTTATTTCATCAGTAAAAGAGAAGGTAAAAAGTTGGGGTTTCGACGATGACGACTCTGACGAATTTGAAGAAGAGTACTTAGAACTAGATACAAACATTAAAAGATCAAGCTCAAGAAAAGTTATTGTTAGACCATTTATATTAGAAGATTTTTCTGATATTAAACAAGTTCTAGATTCACTTAGAGAAGGAAGTACTGTTTGTTTAGTTAATATTAAACCCTTAAAAGAAAAAGACATTGTTGAATTAAAAAGAGCCATAAACAAGCTTAAAAAGACAACAGATGCTACAGATGGAGATATTGCAGGTTTTGGTGATGATTATATTATTGTAACACCTGCTTTTGCTGAAATCTATAGAACAAAAGAAACAGAAGAATCAGATATTTAATTCTTTAATTTTTTTTAATTAATTTAATTAATTGTTTATTATGTAATTATTTTTCTAATTTAAAATCCTGGTTTGAAAAAACTCATAACTAAAAATGCTACAGTCATTAAGATTAATGAATGTTTTAATCCACTAGTTATATCACCTTCAGCCATTTTTCCTATAATAACACCTGCAAAAAATCCTTGTATTAATGAAAGCATGACAAAAACTCCTCTCATACTAGAAAACCATCTTGATAAAGTGATTGCAAAATTTCTAAATGAATCAAGTCTTATTTCAACATCCATGACAAGTGAAGGTCTTGTTTGAGAACTTATTCCACCAGATAGACTACCACCTCCACCTCCAATTCCTCCAAATAATCCTCCTTCTTCTCCTTCTCCTGCTCCAACCAAATAAGGAACTAACATGTTTTGAACAACAATCATTACGCCAATAAATATAAAGAATATAACATATGATTGGATAACTTGAGAATGAATACTTGCTCTTCTTTGTTCTTTAATTTTTTTAATTTCAATTAATGAGGAAGTAATAGATTCTAAAACATCTTCCATATTTCCACCAGATTGTTCAGCTTCAATAACAGTTGCAACAGATCTTCTAATAATATCATTTTTAGTTGAATTACTAAAGAAAAGAAGTGCTTTATGAACTGGGATAGCCCATTCAACTTGGTATCCTAATTTTAAAACATAGGGACTTAACGCACCATAATCAGTCTTAGATACATGGATAATAGATTTTGATACAGGCATTCCAGATTTAATTGCTCCTGCTAGATTTCTAACAAAATCTAAAAATCTTGTTTCAATTTCTTTTTGTTTTCTTGACTCAGTAAAAAAATCAACCCATATCTGACCAGTTGCAACAATTAAAGAAGCAATAAATAAAGGAACAAAAAGTTTGGTACCTGCAAAAACAGAAAGATCTGTAATAAACATAAATATACCGATTGCAGCTCCTATCAGATATTTTCTTTTGAATCTCATTTTTCTTTAAATTTCTGGTTGATTAATTTCTAAAAATATTAGGAATAATAAATTTAATCCGGGGATAGCTATATATGTTCCCATTGTAATGACTGTATTAACACTCATTCCTCCAATTGTTCCACCTAAAACAGAAACTAATGATAAAGCAGTTACAAAAAACAGTGGAGCAGCAATTAAAACACCTGTATAAATATCAGAATATGTACCTAAAGATTCAACATATTTTTGTCTTTCTAATCTATAATTAAGTAATGCTTCTTGAGATTTTTGAGTTAAGTAATCCTTAAGATCTCCTCCTGTTTCAATAGTTGACACAAAACCATCAATAAATTCTTTAAAGTGCTCACTAGGTGTTGTAATTGCAACTGCTTTAAGAGCAGTTAATATATCATATCCAAAAAAAGTAATATAATTTGTTACTTTTTCTATTTCGATAGAAATATCTCCATATTCTCTAGAATGAGATATTAATTTAAACATGGTTGTAGGACTAACGCCAGACGCTATAACTGAGGACATATGGTCAATAGCAAATGGAAGATTAGAATTAATAGATCTTTTTCTTGTATCAGCTTGCATATTTGGGTAATAAAAACCCATCCAGAATGTAAACAAACAAACACCTAAAACTGATCCAAATATTTTTGCTATTGTTGCTAAAAATGAGCCTCCTTGAAAAGCAAAAAACATTGTTAAAATTGGGAATGAAACAAGGGTTGTTATGATTCCAACAAAAAAAACAATATTAATGTAAGTATTTGCAAGAATTTTTATATTTGCATATCTAACTTTTTTGTATACATTTTTGAAAAATTCTGGATATTGTTCAATAAAATAAATACTAATTTTTCTAACAGTAAGATTGGCTAAATAACCTATTGAACTAGCTTTGTAGACTTCTGGTTTTCTTTTTGAAATAATTGTTTTTAATTCTTTAATTTGTTTTTCAAGCAAATATGGATCAAGAACATCTCTTTTACTGATTTCTAATGAATCTGCAGATCCTTTTTCAAAGGAAAGAATTGATGGAAGAATTGAAGTTTCTCCAAACATTTCTTTTTTATTTTTGCTAGTGAACAAATATCTTAAGAAATCTCTACTAAATAAGCCACCAATAGTAAAATGACCATTTTCATCAAGCCAAGGTTTTGTCTCTCTTTCAATGTTTTGTTTGATTCTTTTTGTAAAATCAATTTCAATTGGAGGTGGTGCAGGTTTAATATTCAAAGTTCTTGGTTTAGGTGGAGCCATAATAGCTTTTTTTTGTTCTTTAATTGGTCGAGCTAGGGGTTTAGTTATAATATCAATTTGAGATATTTCTAAAGCACCTAATTGTGGCAATTCTTTTAATTTTCTTTTTGGAACTTTTTTTCCAAGTCTTAAACTTTCAAAGCTTTTGTCATTGTATATTTGGTCAAAAATTTTACTACTTAATGATTTTAATTTATTTACTAAAGATTCATGATAGTTTTTGTATTTATACATGATTTCATCTTTAGATTTTCCTTGTAAAATTTTATTTTGTAAAGAATTGAATTTTTGATAACTAAGTTCTTTTTTTAGATATTTCTCTTCAATTAATTTAAACTCGTAAAAAACAGTAGAAATATTTTGTTCAGATTTACTAATCTCATCAATTATTCTTTTTGATTCTTGAATATATTTTTTAATCTTCATCTTAATGAGACTTCTTTATTTATCATGTGATTTAAAAGTAGCATTTCTTTTTTTACAAGTTTCATTTTGAGTTTTGCAACATCTAAATCTTTTCTTGTTGTATAAACACTATTCTTTAGATCATTATAGATTTCACTTAAAACTTCAAGTTTTTCCAAATTTTCAATTGTATTAGTATAAGTCATGTTATTCCAAACTCACTTAAAACTTTTTTTGAATTAAGATAATAAGCTTTTATAATATCGTTAACTTCTTTGAAATCTTCAATTTTTCTATTTGCCATTGCTTGTAAAAGAATTGTTCTTACTTGTAGTTCTCTTTCTAATTCAGGAATTTGTTTTCCACTCCTTTTACTAATTTTCGTTAATAAGTAAAGAGATCTTTTTTGTTCAACTTTGTCATTAATTGGATTCCATTCGAAAGGAATATTAAATGACAAACCTTTTTCAGTAACACTTTGAATTTCAACCAATTCTTTCATTCTTCTAATATTTCTTTGTGATTCTTTAAGATGTGTCATAACACAAACTACATCTAATGATTCAATTAAACTTGCCGAAAGGCTGATTGGAGGTGTTTGAAGTCTTCTAACTAATGTAGGAACACTTCCAGCGTGGAATGTACCAAATGAACTATGTCCTGAAGCCATTCCTTGAAATAACACATATGCTTCTTTACCTCTGATTTCACCAACAATAACATAGTCTGGAGCTTGTCTAAAACTTTCTCGAAGTAAATCAAATAATGTAATTTCACCATATTCTTTTCCCATTAAGTTTGGAATACCAAATCCTGATCTAGTAACAGTAGGCATCCAATTATCATGATTTAAATTTAATTCTCTAGTATCTTCAATACTAACAACCCTTGCGTCTGGTGGAATGAAACTTAAAACAGCATTCAAGAATGTTGTTTTTCCTGATGCAGTTTCTCCTACAACCATCATATTAAATTTATGTTCAATTGCCATCCAAATGTATGCAACAACAATTGGAGAAGTAGTTTTAAAATTAATCATATGGATTGGAGTCCAAGGATCTTTTGTAAATTTTCTAATTGTAAAAGTTGGCCCTTTTGTTGTAACATCTTCAGAATATGTAGCATTAACTCTTGATCCATCAGGTAAAGTTCCATCAAGTAAAGGTTTAGCATAACTGACATATCTTCCACATTTTTGAGCAAGTTTTTCAACAAAATCCGTTAGTTCTTGTATATCAGTAAATATAACATTAGATCTTAAATTTTCATACTTTCTATGAACAACATAAAGAGGAGAATTAAGACCATTGCATTCTATATCTTCAATATAATAATCATTTAATAAAGGTTCAATTTGATTTAAACCAACAGAATCTCTAAAAATATAATACATTAATTTTAAATAAGTTTCTTTTGATACTTTTGTTCCAAGTTCAACTAAAATGCTTTGAACATTTTTTTCTAAATATTGAATTATTTGTGCAGCTTTTTCAGTTTTAACTATACTTATGTTAATCATTTCTTCTAAAGCTAACATAATTAATCTTAAAATTTCAACTTCGGATTCAGATAATTTTGGTTGTTCTAATGAATAAATCAATTCGTTTTGATTTTCATCCCAATAAATATGAGCATAAGCATAAGGTGCCATTAATGGATATCTAACATTAATTCTAGTTCGTTCTTTAATATCAGGTAGTTGAAATATTTTTAGATTGGGCTCAATCTTGAATATGGTATCCATTTTAATTTATCTCAATGTTTTTTATGTTTACTGTAACAAAATCTGCAAAACTGCCTAGGGTAAAAACCAAATCATAATTTGCAAATTCTGAATTCATATGTGCAATAATTCTTGCACTTCCTAAATTAGAATTATTTCCAGAAGGAATCATTTCAATATAACCAGTTCCATTCATTGAAGTAGGTTCATCATTTAAACTAAATTTAAAATCTCCATCCATGTTATCTCCATTGTAACTTATATTTGCAACAACATCACTAACATTATACGAAACTAGAGATCCACTTGATCCTAATTTGTTTACTGCAAATCTAAATGTGTCATTTAGAATGTATGATTCCATAATAAAATGATTACTTGTTTCAATAGTTCTAACATTTGCATTGCTAGCAATAATTAAGTTTCCAATTTTAGTTCTTGTTCTAGGACTTATTATTTCACTTTTTGTTTCAATTTCCCAGATCATTTGGTTATTATCAAAACTTATTTCACCATCTTTAACTTCAAAAGATACACTTGATTGTGAACCTATACCTTGACTAGCTATTTCAGTTATATGTTCATCCATGTCAAGCATTATCTCTTTTACTTTTTCAAACACAGCTCGATCTTTTAATTCAGTAAGTATTGGAATTCCTGTGTTAAGAATTAATACGAGGGCTAAAATTGCCACTAAAGTATAAATTATAGCTGAGACCCATACCTGTGCTTTTTTTTGAGATTTTTGTTTAGATTTCATTTTCAAAGATGTAGTCTATACAGTTTTCTGCATAGATCTTGTATTTTTTTGATAAAGTTATGTTTGGAATTGTAATAGTTTTTGTTTCACCTGCGTAAATTGTATCAATTGTGTATTTTGCCTCTGTTTTATCGCTGTTGATAATAGTTAATTGTGTAATATTTGTTCGAATAGTTGAAATTTCAACAAGTAAATTTTTATTTGCATATGTTGAGTCAATAATTTTAACATTTGTACAAGCAATTTCTTGTTTTTTATTGTCAATTGCAGAAAATCCTCCTCTTAAAAAAGAAGCAACTTCTGTAACAAGAACAATTGCTACAACTACAAAGATTAAAAAAATAAAAAGTTTAATTTTAGAATCTGTTGCCATTTTTAACTACACTTCTCAACCTCTTCAATATCAATTCTATTATCAGTACATAAATCAATAGTATCAACAGAATAATCTAAAATTGGTGAAATAATAACTTTACTAGGAGGAAACACAAAAGTTGATCCAACATCTGTTGTACTAACACTAACATTATATTTGGTTCTATTATGACTTCCTAGAGGGATAATTACATCTCTAGTTGTTGGGTTATCTTCAAAATCAAGTAAGAAAATTCTTACACCTTCTGCCGAAGCACTTCCCTGGTTTTCAATTATTACTTCTAAATTATTAGATCCTGTTCTATTATAGCAAATAAACTTTTCATTATTAATTTCTAATACATTTATTGGTAAATCAAGTGAACAAGTTATTCCTCTTTCAATTTTTTGACTTGCATCATCTCTAAGGCTTAGAGTACTTTCTTGACTAAAATTAATTACAATGGCACCTAAAGATACTGCAAAAGCAATTAATAGAACTGTTGCAATTAAAGGAGAAACAGCTTTTTTGTTTAGCATTGTTTTAAATCCTCTTGTTCTTTGACAATTGATTGATCTTCACAATAAATATTTTTATTATTTTTGTTTGCTAGTGGAATAATTTTAATTTGGGATAATGTGCCTTGTTTCAAAACAGTGAATTGTTCTATGTGACTAGGACTAATTGATTCCATATGAGTTTTTGTTTGAATATAATCATCATCTTCTGGGTATAATCCTACACTTCTCATAACAAACCCAACAACCTCATAATTATTTGTGTTTGAAATGTTTAATCTTATACTTCTAAAGTCCTGACAGACACCGTCAATAGAAATTCCAATTTGTTCACAAACAAGTGGATCCGTTCTTTTTTCAATTTCAGCAGTTCTGTCTTGTGCTTGTTGAATAGACCAGTTGTATAATAAGAAACTTAAAGCAACAACCATTCCAAAAATTAAGATCCAACTTATGTATTGATTTTGTCCCCTTTTTAATATTTTAATCACCCTTTACAAACAAAGCTTTGAATTCAATTAAATCTGGGTTGAACTGATATGTGTATGTTTTGTTTGAATATGTTATTTGCGATGTATTTACAGCTAGCACTACTTCTTGCCCATTTTCTATGTTTGAACCAATTGTATTTATTAAGACTGGTTCCTTTAAATAATTAACGATATGAAGTTCATTTTCATATGAATAAATAAATAAGATTCTAAGATCTAAATTTTTACTATCTCCGTAAGCTATAAATCTTTCAGTATAGTTTTTTAATTCATAAGAAATATTTTTTTTTTGATAAATAGCATTATCTAAAACAATTTTTGCCTCGTATTTATAATTGTCAAAATATTTTTTTACTTGACTAGTATCTTTTGCAGTTAAACTAGGTTGATTTGATACAACAAAAAATACCATTCCAACAAGTATGATCGCAGCAAAAAAATAAATCTGTGATTTTTTAGTCATCATCAAAAAATACCTCTTTTTTCCCTGCATTTTTTCTTAATTTTACTAAATATAAATATTTTCCAGGTGATAATTTTTCTGCTGTTGAATTAATATTGAAGTCGTTTGAAGAAATAATGAAATTAATCATATAATTATTAGACATATCGTAACCAAATGAAGGTAGATTTTGTTCAACTAAATCTTGATTTTCTAAATATTTTTCCCTACTTAATATGTTTTCAGATTTTTTAGTATTAAAAATATAATTTTCTTCACTATGTTCAGAACTAAAATTAATAATATTATTGAATGATTCTGAGCTAAGATCTAAATTTGTTTCTGTAGCTAAACCAAATCTAGTTGTTCCATCAAAAAATGCAATTCTAGTTTTTGAAATTATGGAGGATCCCATGTTTAAATCATTATAAGAGGTATAAAATTTTAAACCATTTACAGTTAAAGTTGCTTGTCCTTCTACATTTGATGAAATGTGTCTCAAAGTTAAAGTATATGAACCTGAATCAGGTGTTATGAAAGTTAAATTATAATTGCTGTCTCCAATGTCAAATAAAGTAAATTCAGTTTCATCTCCTTCAATTAACAAAGTAAAATCATCTGTTTTATATCCCGTTAGTTCATTGGACAAATTAGTTATTTTTACAGTTACTGATTTTACAATATTTTCATATGTACTAAAATCAGCAATTGTAATAGTTTCTGGAGTCATACTCGAGTCAATATCAAAATTAACTAAATAATTTGGAGCTGTGTTTCCACTATTATCTTTGCATTGGATTTTGTATTCATAAGCATTATTTGCTAAATGAGATAATTTTGTTTCATGATATGAAGTATTTGTATACTTAAATTCAATATATTCATTTGATAAATTGTAAAAACAAATTGCTTGTTCATTTGTCCAAGCTTTTAGTATTGGATAATTTTTTACAACAGTAGAATTAGGAAGAGCAAAGACTGTTGGAGGGGTTGTATCAAGTCCAGTTATTTCAACTTCAGATGAGGAACTATAAATTCCAACATTATTGAATGCATAAATATTTACTTCATAATCTAACGAATCTGAAAGATTACTAAATGTACATTGTCTATTATTTAAATCAGTAATTAATCTAGTTTGATTTAATATTCCATTAGAGTCTGTTAAGTTTACTTGGTAATACGACATACTAGATTCAGCATCAGTTGATTCACTCCAAGTGTAAGTTATATTATTTAAATTTAAAACAGATGAAGTAATAGTAGACGTTGAAGGAGCGGAGTTATCTATTGAAAAATTAATTGATGAAAAACTTCCCCAATTTCCTGCAAGATCTCTAGCTTTAACAGAAAAATAATATTTTCCAGAAGGTAGATTAGATTGAGTGTTTGTTTTTTCTAAATTTAATGAATTTGTACTTCCTTCAGGAATTTGATCAGGATCAATTTCTGAATTTTTATTAATTACATAACTAAAGGCATTTATTTCTGAAACACTATCTGTTGCTTCCCAAGTGAAATTTGCAGTAGTTGCATATACATACAAAGTTTCATTATTAATTGACCAGTAACTTGATGAAGATAAATTTAATAATGAACCTTCTAAATTTGATATTGTTGGTCCAATAGTATCTACAACTAAATTGTTTGAAATTGCACTATTCTTTAATCCTGCTGAATTAACAACTGTAACATTAGCATAAAGTGATACACCATGAGATTGGTAATAGCTTGGTCCTAGTTCAAAAGTATATGATTCATCTGTTGTTACAGTATTATCTAATAAAACATTTGATTCATTGTACAAATATACATTATAATAAACAGGAATATGAAGAATATCAGATTCAGGATCAGAAGCATTTGCCCAAAATATTGTGAAATTTCCAATATTGTTTGTAAAATTTTTATGATAAACATAAGGTGCTAAAGGAGGAGTATTATCTAAACCTGCACCAGTATAATTATAATAAATTGTATCATTAAAAACATAATGAGATCCACTAATATTTATTTTGTAAAAAACAGTTTTTAACCCAGTATCATTTGAAAGTTGCCATATTCGGTCTCCTACACAAAGTTCCCATGGAGTCCATCCATCATATCCAGAAGCAGGAAGAGCATCGTTTGTTGGATAATTAGTATATCTACAAGTAGAAGCTGAACGAGAGAAATTTAAATCTAAAATAACTGTTTTTGATGAAGTGAATTCTTGATTAGAAGACTCAATTCCAGTTAATCCTAAATTTAAAATTGTTATGTTTGCAGCATTAACAATTAAAAAAGAATTAATAACTAGGACTAAATACAATACTAGAATAATTGATTTTTTTATCATTTTTAATCATAGCTCAGCACGACTCTGTCTTCATTAGTTTTTTTCTCGACTCTAATAATTGTATTATCCTCAGGTTTAGTGTTGATAATTTGCAAATTATGTTTTCCATGTTTAAATATTCCATCACCTTGAATTCCATAATTCTCGTAAACTAATTTTAAGGTTATATAATATCGTTCAGATATTCCATATCCAAATGAAGGATTGATTAGTGAATAGAATTTTTCTTTGCTAATTTTTCTATTTCTATCAGCCATGCTAACAGCATTTTTTGTATTAAATATCATTACATTCTTTTTTGTGTTACTTCCACTAATATTGATTTTATTACTATTAATTGAAACTACAGAAGAACCAACTAAATCATCTTCAGTAGCTATTCCAATTCTTGTGTTACCATCATAATAACTAATATGATCTTTGAACTCTGATTGAGTAATTGATGAATCTTCATATAATGTATATAGTCCAAGTTCACTTACTTCTAACACAAAACTAGTGTAAACATCATTATATAATGTGATTCTTACATCGTGAGTTCCTGCTGAAGGATTATTAAAACTTAAGTTAAAATAGCTATTTCCATGATCAAATATAGTAAATGGATAATCTTTTCCATCAAGTTTAACAGTAAAATCTGGATTTATTAAACCAGCCATATCGTTTGTTGAAGATTCAAGTTTAAATGAAATTGATTCAACAGTATCTTCATATGAATAGACAGTAGGATCAATAATAATATCATCAGGTTCCCAGCTACTTTGAATTGTAAAATTTAAATTAGCATTAGCACTGTTTCCATATGGGTCAGTGCATGTGACAGTCATGTTTTTGTGTCCATCTGATGTATAATTTAATTTTGTTTCATGGTATGTAGTATTACTAAATTTATAGTCAGTTGTTTCCAAAGGATTGCTACTAAAACTATACTCACAAGTTGCTTGTTCATTTGTCCAAGCTTTAATGACAGGGAAATTAGTAATAACAGATCTATTTGGCATAACAATAATTTCTGGAGGTGTAGTATCTAAATTCATTTGATTTTCATCTGTTGAAGACCACGCACCTACACCATTAAATGCATAAACAACAACAGAATAATTCTGAGAAGTTAAATTTTCAAAGGTATAAGTTCTGTCAGCTACATTGTATTTAGTTATTGATTCATTTACAACATCATTTCTATCAGTTAAATTAATTCTATAAAATAAAATACCTGTTTCTGGGTCAGTTGATTCTGACCAGACATAGGAGTAATCATTTTCTACTTGTTCTTCACTAGTGATTTCAAATGCAGTAGGTGGAGTTATATCAACTGAGAAATTAATAGATGACATTTGTCCCCAGTTATCTGCAAGATCTTTAGCTTTGATAGTAAAATAATATTTTCCTGAAAGAAGTGAATCATATAATTGGTGTGTTTTTAATTCAAATTGATTTGAAATTCCTTCTGGAACATCATCAGGACTTTGATAATTTTCATTTAATACAAAACTGTAACCACCAATATCACTTAAATCATCAGTTGCATTCCAACTAAAATTACCTTCATCTGCAAATACCCAAATGTCTTCGCCAACTATTCCAACATAAACATCACTTGATCTATTTCTTAGTCTTCCTGAAATATTAGTCATATTAGGTCCAATCAAATCAATGTATAAATTGTTTGAAAGAGCACTATTTGTGAGTCCAGCAGAATTAGTAACTGTAACATTTGCATAAAGGTAAGTTCCATGCATTTGTCTTAAATTAGCAGCAATTTCAAAGTCATATTGTCTACTTGTTGTTGTTCCTTGAGCAATTAAATCATCTGATTGATTATATAAATAAACTGTGTATTCAAGAGGAATTCCAAAAGTAATAGATTCTGGATCAGTTGAATTAAACCAATTTATTGTAATATTTACAACATTATTTGTAAAATTTCTATGATAAACAAATGGAGCTGTTGGTGGTGTTAAATCTAGTCCTTGTCCAGTATAATTATAATTAATTGTGTCATTAAATACTGATTGTCTATCTGAAAAATTAATTTTATAAAATACAGTTTTAACACCAGTTCCTTCACTTAGTAACCATAATCTATTTGTTACACAAGCTTCCATAGGCGTCCAACCATTATAATCTGCGGCAGGTTGTTCAGTTGTGGTATGATAATTTGTGTATGTACAACCACGAGTATCAGACGTGAAATTTAAATCAAGCATAACGCTCCTAGTTGAAGTAAATTCTTGGTTAGAATTTTCTACTCCTGTGATTCCTAAATTTCTAATTATTATAAATCCATCAGGATTAACACAATCATTTTGAGCACCTGAACAAATTAATGTTCCTGAGCAATCATCATCAGTTTCACAATCTTTCCATTGTCCAGAGTCACAAAGATCATCGTCACCGTCTCCATCAGCGTCAACATCAGAGTCACCATCTGCTGAACAACCAGCACTAGCAACACAATCTGTAGCAACATTACAACATGCAACATCAGAGGTACTATCTGAGTAACCATCATCCATTACAGCTTCATCAACATCTCTACTTAAGAAATTTTCATTGGAATCATCGCCACAACATTCAGTTTCACCATCTGCATATTCACCTGGAAGACTAGCAGGATCTTCTCCTTCAGCAATATAACATGCAGTTCCTACACAATTAGGAAGATCTGTTCCAGTATCACAATAACTACACCACGTATCACTTAGGTCACAATCTACCCATCTTCCAAATGTTGTTTGAGATTGACAAGTAGCGTCAGCCTCACCTGATCCATCTAAATTAACTCCAGTAGTTCCTGGACTAAAACAAACACCATTATAAATACAATCATCATCAGCGTCACAGCAAACTTCATCACTAGTTAAATCATCACAAAAATTTCCTGCAAGAGTAGATGATCCAGAAAGATAGCAAGTTCTATAATTAGCATATTCACTGGAATCATCACCACAACATTCTGATAAAGCTCCGCCAGATACACTTGCTGAACCACTATCTGAACCACTTCCGTATCCATCACCGTAATCACCAAATACACTAGACTCTCCTTCTGCTAAAAAACAAGTTCCACTTGAGCATGTTTGGAATGCAGCATCATTGTCACAAAAACCACATTGAGTGCTTCCATAATCACATTCTCTCCATTGTCCGCTTGGATTACAATATGCGAATTGATCATTTCCACTTTCACCAGTTATAAAATGTCCTGTATTGCTAGCATAGCAGTATCTATTACTATCAAGTCTTCCTACACAACTAGTAGTTGCACAGCAGGCATCATCTCCTGCAACACATGATGCTTCCCAAGTCATTTCATTTGCTGCAGCAACAACACAAGATTCATAATATTCTCCATTATCATCTCCACAACAATCAGTAGTTGTACAACCAGAAGGACCAGTACAATCACCTAAAGTATTATCTATTGCAAATGCAGGTCCACCATTACAAGTTCCATATGCTGAGCAAGCAGTTGTATCACCGTCACCATTTATACCTGTACATTCATCTGCGGCAAAAATAACATTGATAAAAAGGAATGTAAGAAGGAATGCAAATAAAATTGGAATAATTATTTTTTGAGCTGATGCTGCTTTTGAATCAACTATTTTTTGAATATTTTTTTGTAATTTATTAAATTTAGAATTAGATATTTTACAATATTTAGGAGGTTCCTCTAACCTGATTCTAGGACCTAAACCCATTATTTTCCTCTTTTTTTATATTTATGTATACTAAGTGATTTATATAATATACTGTTTATTTTAGTCGAAACTTTAGCATCTGTTTCATTACAAATTTTTTGTAACTTATGATAAATATTAGTATCTAAAGAAATACAAATTTTAACTTTACTTATTCCTTTTTTCATTAAGTAATACTAGTAATAAAAGTATTACTTTATAAATTTTGTTATAGGAAAGTTTTTTTAATGAGAAATCTATTTTAATTTTAGATGGGGGAAAAATTAAAAATAATTCAGTATGTTTTACTAATTGTTCTTTTAGTTTTTGGAGCAGTAAGGACTTATCAAAGGCATGTTACGTATGAATTTTCATATCATCATGATGAGTGGCAACATTTAGGTATTTCTAAACAAATTATCGATGAAAAATATAATTTAAATTATAATCCTTTTATAGGAGAAGAAAGACATCATAAGGATTTAGAATCAGGATTTCATTTGTTTTTGTCAAGTTTTTTTCTAATGTATGATTTAAATCCGATTAATAGTTATAAATATCTAGCTTCAATATTCTTTATTTTTTCTGGTCTTGCTATATATGTTTGCGTTTCTAAATTATCTAAAAATTATTTAACAGGATTAGTTGCATTAATTGTGTTTATTTCATTGAAATCAAATGTTAATATTCTTGGAAATGAATTTTTTGTTCCAATGATTATGTCATTGCCTTTTGTTTTCATCTATATTTTAAACTTCAAAAATATTAAACTATCATTTATAATTCTCATGTTTTTATTGTTTATTTACCCACCTACATTTATTTTACTTTTTCCAACAATTTTTGTTCCTTTTTTTCATAATGACAATAAAAATAAAAAATTTTATTTTGTAGGTTTTTTACTCTTAGGATTATTACTAATACTATATTTAATATGGGTAGGAGATATAAAAAATTCTTTAAAATACTTAATTGATTTATTATACTTTGAAAAAGGTTGGGGAAGATTAGAAGTAAAATTTTTAATACCATTACTGTATGGTATTTTTAATACTATTTTAGCATTATTTGGCTTTGTTAAAGTTTTTAAAAAGCAGAAAAATTTTATTATTTTTTCATATTTAGCTTTTTTTAATTTAACTCTAATAACAATTTTTAATACTTTTGATTTTTCAATTATAATTCCTTATAGTAGAGCAGTTCACTATACTATGATTGCATTTATTCCATTAACTAGTTTTGGATTTGTTTATCTTATAGATAAACTCGTCAAAAAAAATTATACGAAATATATAGTTTCATTAATTTTTTTACTAATTATTCTTAATTCAAAATATTCCTTAGATGAAAATTTTAAAAATTATTCTACACCAGTTTTAACAAAATCAGGATATAATTCTTTAAAATGGTTTAATGAAAATTATGGAGTGAATCATACTTTAATTACTCCTTTTTTCATGACTTCAGCAGTTTATCCTATTTCAAAAAATAAAGCTGTTTCATTAATTCCTGCACAATTAGATGGTGGTTTTATTGATGAAAATCTTGCTTTTTATAAACAAGAATGTGAACAAAAAAATGTGCTTATTGAAAAATCAAAAGCAGAATTTGTTTTAAGTCCATTGGTTATTGAGTGTAATAGTTTTTTAGAAATTTATTCAAATGATTTTTATATCTATAAGGTCACTTGAGAATTTTTTGAAGAAGTTTACCCAATTTAGTTTTTCCTATTGTACTAGTAATTCTATAAAAAGGATAAACTATCGAAGATTTATATTGTCCAATTATTTGTTTTTGGATCAGAAGAATTTTTGTTTGTTCTTCAATAATTTTATTTTTCTCTTGGATTATTTTTTTTAAATCATTGACTTGTTTAATTGTTTCAATCTTAAATTCATTTTTTTCTATTTCAACATCTTTAAGTAATTCATTTTTTTCTATTTCAACATCTTTAAGTAATTTTTCAATTCTATGGATTTCAGTTTGCAAAGAATTATTGTTAGCAATTTTATCGGCTTTTGTGTATTCTAAATCTTTAATTCTTCTTTTTTGATTTTCAATAATATCATGAAAATCAATCCTAGATTTATGTTCTCTTTGAATTGGTTTTTTACAAAATTTATCAACCGGTTTAATTGTTTCATCAATATTAAATTTCTTTTTTACAAAATTGTCAATATTTTCTGAAAACCTTTTTAGTTGGTCTTTTTTATCAATAAATTTCAACACTTTTCTTGAGAATTGTTCAGGATTTTTTTCGTCAATAACTATACCAAGATTATTTTCTTTGATTATATTTGCAAATGCATCATTTTTTGTACATAAAATCGGAGTTCTAACTCTAAATGAATCAATAATTCTTGTTCTATGAGTAATAGATGATTCCACTTTATTGAATGAGATTGCTAAACTTAATTTTGATTCATTGTAAATACTTAAAAGATCTTCCCTAACAACCCAATCCAAGAAAAAAACATTTTTGTTTATAAGATCTAATTTTTTAGCGTATTTTTTGCATTCTAGATAATTTTCTTTGGTTAATTCTTTAACATAAGGATTATATCCTCCAACAAAAACTAAACAAACATTAGGATCTTTTTTTACAATTAGTTTTAATCCTTCTAGTGTGGTTTTATAATCATACCAGGAAAAAATACTTCCCATCCAAAGAAGAATTTTTTTGTTTTTTCCAACAATTTTTTCTAATATCTTTTTATTTTTTATAATAGGTTTATTGCTTTTAGGAGCATATGGTACAATTTCTAAATTATCAATATTATAATTTTTAATTCCAATAATCGACATCATTCCAACATAGTAATTTCTTTGAGCTTCACTAGCACAAATAAAAAAATCTCCGTATTGTAGAGCGTTATAAGTAGGAAGAATTCCATCATTTAAAAAAAAAGAATCTTTATTTCCTACATGATGAACTTGTGATTCCATGGTTAAAGAAGTTGTTAAGTCAACAATTGTAGGAATTTTTTTTATCTTTTCAAAATAATCACTTGAATAAGCACTTAAATGAATAAATGCAACATCATATTCTTTACCAATATTTTTAAGAGTTATTGGGTCCCAGCTAATGAATTTAATATCGTTTTTAGTAAAATCTTTTTCATGTTTCATTTGGGCAATTGTAATTTTATGCTTTCTTCTTTTAAGAGCATTTGCCATTTCCCAAATTCTAGCTCCAGGTCCTGAGAGCATATCTTTAGGATAAAACATTCTTTCATATGAGAAAAATATAATTTTTGACATAGTTACTTCTTCATAATAGAAACAATTCTTTTATAAAAAGATTCCTGAATAATTAATTTTTAAAGAAATATTTCATATCTTGAAATGTGCAATAAAATCCAATTAAAATATCAACAAAAATAAACTGAATTTTAAAATTCTTTAAATCTTTTAAAATTAGTCTAAGGATTTTATATGGATTAAAAATAAAGACTCTTTTTAGTAGGTTAAAAAACGTATTTGGTAGAGGATAACTAAAAAAGGTCCATCTATAATAATTATTTAGAATTGAGTGAAGTGAATCTTGTCTTAAATGTTTACAAATTGCACTAGGATTGTAGATTAGATTAAATCCTTTTTTTTTAAATTTATTTGATATATCAACGTCTTCACTATTTGATATGAATTTTTCATTATATCCTCCAACATCATTAATTGCTTTTTTTAAGAAAATATTATTAGCCCCATACAAAAACCTAGGATTAAGTATTTTTTTATTTCCCCAAGTCTGTGTCATATGCTGTTTTCTCCATTTATCCGCAGGAGAATTAAGTTTAGTTTCAATTAAATTTCCACAAACTCCAGCAACATTCGGGTTATTAAATTCCTTTGTTAATTCTTTTAACCAATTTTTATTTGCAACACAATCTGAATCAACACTTGCAATATAATTATATTTAGAGTTCTTGACTCCTAAATTTCTAGCATTTCCTAGACCTTTTTTTTTCTGAAAAATAATAATTATTGGAATTTTTGATTTAGTTTTAATATCAGAAACAAGTTTTATTGTATTATCAGTTGAATTATTATCAATAATTAAAATTTCATCTGGTTTTAATTTTTGATTAAGAACACTTTGTAAACATCTCTTAATTGTATTCTCAGAATTAAATGTTGGTATATATAGTGAAATTTTCATTTAATCAACTTTTGTAGTATTTTTCCTAGCTTAGTTTCTCCAATAGTATGAGTAACTCTATAAAATGGATATATAATTGAACTTTTAAATTGTCCAATGATTCTTTTTTGAATCATTAAGATTTTATGTTGTTCCTGATTAATATGATCTAATAACTTAGCTTTTTTATTAAGGTCATTATTTTGTTCTTCTAGTGATTCAATGAGTTTATCTCTTTCTTTTAGATCAATTTTCAAATCTTCAATTTCAAGTTCATGCGCAATAATCCTTTTTTCAAAATTATCAATTTTTTTAACCATATTTTTACACATTAATTTTTCCGCAATTAATAAGTTCATGACAATTTACATTACATTTTATTATTATTTGTTTTGATTTTTTAGATAAATCATTATTCCAGATATTATCAATGCTTTCTTCTTTAATATTTCCAATTTTATCTCCAAGAATTACGCAATGAAATATATTGCCAAAATTATCTAAATGGATATCATTATTTTTGGAACAAATAATATTTTTTGCTCTGTTTTTTGGATGTGAAAAATATAAATATTGCATTTTTAACCTTTCAATATCATTGGATATAGGAAAACCTTGTTTTTTTAAGAAAATAATTTCAGAGTATAGTTTTCTAATTTTATTAATGTATTTAGGCCATAGATATGAATATTTTTCATTTTCAAACCAAGCTTTTTGACCTCTCTTAACTATATCTACACTGTCTCCAAAAATGGGTGCATTAACAGCGTTTAGAAAAACGTAATCCATATGTTTGTTTTTTTTAACTAATTTTATAGTATTTATAACATCATCAATATTAAGTGCTGAAACTAAAAAGATTATTCCTACATTGATATCCTTACCTTTTGATTTATAGTATTCTTTTATATCCTTAGATCCTTCAATGATTTTTTTAAAGCTTCCAGGCATTCCTCTAATATCATCATGTTTCTTTGCAGAAGATCCATCAAGAGAAATAGTAATATCAGTTAAACCTGAATCAAATAATTTTTTTATATTTATTTTATTTAATAACCAACCATTTGTGTTTAAATTTGTATATTTTACTTGTTTATTCGCCATAGAAATCAAATTAAAAATATTTGAACTACTGAGTGGCTCGCCACCTGTAAAATTCACAGAAGTATTTGCTCCTTTTATTTTACCTAAATCTTTGAAAAATTTTTTATATACATCTAATGGCAAAATACATTTATCTATTTTATTTTTCCAAGAAAAACAAGTTTTGCAATTAAAAAAACAAGTTTCAGTAACATTGATCTTAACAATTAATGGATAATCCTTGTTTTTTGTTTTCATTTTTTAAATTCTGATTAAAGATGTTTTGAAAATTTAACTGCTGTTTTCTTAATAAAATTCATTTTTTTAATACTTCCATGAATTGCCATATTCATTCCTAAATTATCACAGCATAAATAGCATCCGTTACCTTTTTGATGTTCATTTCCAATATTTTCAAAGAAAGGGTTTTTTGGATCGTAATTTATTGTATGTTTTCGAAATTCATTTTGTTTTTTATTGTTCCAAATAGTTTTTATACTATCTTTGTAAATATTTCCAATAGGAATTCTGACTGCTTTTAGACAAGAGTTAACATTCCCATCTGCTAAAATTCTTAAAAATGAAAATCCAGCATAACAAGGCATACTTCCAATAATATTGCTATCATATTCACCATGATCTATACCTAGATTGCTTAGTCTTCTAATGAATTGTTCCTTACTTCTAAATTCTATTTTATGATTATATTTTAATTCAAATTTCTTCATTAATTCATTTGATTTTTTTATTTTTTGAATAAGTTCATCTGCTTGTTTTCTATTAAGCATTAAATTATCTGTTTTACCAGGAATAACATCTGTAGGTGTAAAATCAATACCATTTACCTTAGCTTCATAGGCAGTTTTTAACATATTCTCAAAATCCCAATAATTTTTTGTAGATATAACATTGTAAATGTGAATCATAGGTTTTTTTTTTTTGTATTTTTTTTTAAGATAATGTAAATGTTTTAGCATTTCAACTAAGCGAGTGAAATCTTTACCAGTTTTATTTGGATGAGTCGCATCATAGCTTTCTTTGCTTCCTGCCCATAAACTAATATTAATATGATCCATACCTGCTTTTACAATGCGCTCAATCCTTTTTTTATTCATTAAAGTAAAATTTGTACTCATGTCACAAATCAAACCTTTTTTTTTAACATATTCAATCATTTCAGTTGTATTTGGATGCATAAATGGTTCTCCACCACCAGTGAAATAAATATATCTTGTACCCATTTTAGCTAAATCATCAACAATTTTTTTTGCAATTTCAAAAGGAATGGTTTTTTTTTTCACATGAGGTGCCATAGCAAGATTTCCAAGAAGTGGAGAGTGACACCAGCAACCAATACAGTCATTGTTACACATATTAGTTAGATCAATTTGGACTTCCCAAGGTCCACTATAGACTTTTTTATCAAAAATACCTGCAGCTATTTTTGCTTGAGTAATTTTATCCTTAATTTTTGATTTTCCAATATGAAGTAAATTTAGCGCCATTTTAATTTTTATAATATTTCATTAAATCATTTTTTTTTAATTTTAAAAAAATTGCATTCATCATGGGATGATTTTCACATTTGAAGCATTCATCATCAAATAATGTTTGATTATTTTCAAATAATACATCTTTATTTTTATCAATATATTTTGCTTGTACTCTGTATTTTTCATATTTTTTTGAAGTCCAAAGTTCTTTGTATGAGCTTTTTGATATGTTCCCAACGTTTCTATTATGGCAGCAAAATCTCACATTGCCGTTAGCTTCAATGTCTGAATAAAGATAACCAATTATACAACCATGTTTTAAAAAAAAGTCCTTTGAAAAATATCCTTTGTTTACTTCAAAATTATCAATTTGAAATTTTATATTTTCTTTAAAATGAACTGAACTATTTTTAAAAATTTTTTCAACAATTGGAACTTGTTTTTTAATTCTTGAAAAATCTTCTTTTGTTAATTTTAAATGTACGTTTGTTGGATCCATTCTAAATAAGAAATACCTAGCTTCGTTTGCACCAACTTCAATATCTTTTTGTGCCATCTCAATTAGTTCATGATGGTTTTGTGTGTGGATAACATGTGTCATTACAATTTTTGGGTTATCTAAATTTTTTCTTTTTTTAAGTTCAGTTAAGTTTGATAAATTACTAATAATTTTATCATATGTTTTTTCATTATTCATTGGATTAATTGTTTTGAATGTTTTGCCTGAACCCGCAGGTAAACTACACCATACTTCGTCTAATCCTAATTCAATGATTTTTTTTGAGATTTTTTCTGTTAAAAGAATACCATTTGTAAAAAATAATGCTTTTAAGCCTTTTGATTTAATATATTCAACCATTTTCATTAAGTTAGGATTTAATAGAGGTTCACCTCCACCAATTAAATTAATCATTTCAACTTTTAATTCAGCAGCATCATCAATAATTTTTTTAAAATTTTCAAAAGACATTTTCATTTTGTAATAATCTTTAGTTTGGTTATTTGTTGGACTATGTAGCCTACAGTGAGTACAATTTGTATTACATGTGTGACAAGTATCAATCACAATGTGCCAAGGTCCAATAAACATTTGTTCGCAAAGAATTCCTAGTAACCTTGCAGTATCATTTTCAGATTCAATTTTTTTTGTTCTTAAAATTTGAAATTTTTCAAGAAGTTCTATTAATTTCTCATCAACAATGTCAAATTCAAAAAATTCTGGAAGATTTAATCCTTCTAAATACCTAATGAATCTATCTTTAATGGATAGAACTGGAAATATATTAAAAGCTTTGACATTAGTGATTTTATTTTCATAGCTTAAAATTTTATTGATAATTTTATCCATACAAAAAAAATTATACCTTGTAATGCCAATAACTATTTTTACAAATTTTTGATTATTTGTTAAGTCATCTAGAATTATTTTTTTATCTTCATAAGAAAGAGTTGATTTTTGAAATAATTTTTTATCAGATTCAGTATCAAATCCATAAAAATAAACTTTATGCAATTTTTTTTGAATTTGATTTTTTAATTTCATTTATAATATCTCCATAAATCAAATCGTTTTAATTTTTCAAATATTTCTAGGAGCATTTGGTGATTGTCACAATGTGTACAGTGTTCGTCAAATAGTGTTTGGTTATTGAGAAATTTAACATCCATGTTGTCTTTCATAAATTTTGCTTGTTTTCTCCATTTAACGTATTTATTAGATGTCCAAATTTCATTATAGCTTTGTTTGCTTAGATCTCCAACAGTTCGTAAATGACAGCAAAAACTAATATCTCCTTTTGCAGGGATTAAATTAAAATACCAACCAATTGCACATCCATGTTTTAGGAAAATATCTTTTGACCATGAACCATCCTTTTTGTTATAATTTTCTAACTGAAATTTAATATTATCAACAAATTCAACTCCACCTTGTTTTAAGATTTTTTCAACAATTGGAATTTGTCTTTTTATTTCTTTAAATTCATGTTCTTTTAATTGGAGAAATTTGTTCATAACATCTAATCTTATTAAATAAAATCTTGCAGCATCAACTTTTTCGTATACATCATCCTCTGCCATTTTAACAAGTTCATGATGGTTTTGGGTATGGATAACATGTGTTACAATTACTCGAGGAGATTCTGACTTAGCTTTTCTTTTAATTTCCATTAACTTTTTTAAATTATTTACAACTTTATTGTAAGTTTTTGGTTTTTGAATCGGATTAATTTTTTTATATGTTTTAGCTGTTCCTGCTGGAAAACTGCAATAAATTTCTTTAACTCCTATTTTTACAATTTCTTTAGCTATTTTTTCGTTAAGTAATATTCCATTTGTAAAAAACCTAACATCAAGTCCTTTGCTTCTAGCATATCTTAACATTTCCATGCAATGTTTATAGAGTAATGGTTCTCCATCACCTTGTAAAATAATTGTTTCTACTTTTAATTTAGCGGCATCATCTACCAATTTTTTAAATCTATCAAGAGGAAAACTCATGTTTAAAAATTCATCACAATGTTTGATTTTAGGAGTATGAACCCAACAATGAGTGCAATTGGTATTACATCTATGATGAGGATCAACAACAATTACTCTAGGCCCAATAAATGCGTGTTCACATAAAACTCCAAATAATCTTACTAAATCATCAACATTGTCTGCTTTATGTAAATCTAATTCTTGAAATTTAAGTAATATTTTTTCTAAATCTTTATCATATATTTTTAGTTTAATGTTTTTAGGTAAAATAGAAGTTATTTCTCTTAAATATCGGTTAAAATTATTTACTAGACTTGATAATGGATACACATTAAAATTAATTTTTGGACTTTTAATTTTTTTATTTTCTAATTCAAGACAGAATTTAACAATATCAAACAATTTGAAAAAATTATATCTAGATATTCCAATATTTATTTGGAAAGGTTTGTTTTCACGAATATTTTTCTTAATAATTTCAATTTTAAGGTCAAAATTATCTTCTTGCTTTTTTGAAATTCGTGAATCTAATTCTTTCGAGTCTCCAAAAAAATAAATTATTTGTTTTTTTGAAACTTTATTTTTTATTTTATTAATTATTTTATTAATCACTTTTATCCCCTATTCTTCAAAATAACAATTAATTAAAAAATGACAATTTTTTGTACATTTTCTAATATCTTTTCTAACTTGATTTGTTGCCATTGATTTCCACGCATTTGTTAGTTTTATATTTCTAATGTTTCCAATACTATTATAATTAAAACATAAAAACATGTCACCAGTAGAAGAAAGTGTCAACGATTTATCAAAATTACAAGGACCTGACTTAACAAATTTAGAAGGTTCATTGAAATATCCTTTGTATGCTTTAATTTGAGCAGAAGTTTCAGCAATTTTAGATCCTGATAGTTTTTTTTCATAAATTATATTTAGAACTTTATTGAACTTATTAAGATCTTTAGGCCAAAGATAAGAAAATTCATTTTTATACCATTCTGAATCATGAACTGTGTTATTAGGTTCACTAACTGCATTAAAATGTACAGATCTTATTTCTGAATTATCAACCCAGTTAATCATATTAATGGCTTCATGATAATTTAGTTCACAAAGTACAGTTTGTAATGAAATACAGAGTCTGTCATTCATTGGTCTGTTTTTTTGTAATTCATCTCTATAAAAACTAAGCCATTTAATGGCTTTTTTAGCTCTGTTAAAAGATCCAGGATGTCTCCTCATATTATCATGAGTTTTAGCAGTTGAACCGTCAATTGAAAAAACAATTCCTCCTAAACCAGATTCAACAATTTTTTTAGCTTTCTCTTTAGTATTGATAAGCCAACCATTTGTGGCAATTTGAGTATAAAAACCTAGATCTGATGAAAACTTAATTATTTCTAACATGTCATTTCTTAAAAATGGTTCTCCACCAGCAAAATTTAGAATATGGCCTCTATTGACAAGTTTTCTAAGATCTTTAACAAATTCAAAGATTTCTTCTTTTGTTATTTTTTTTGAATCTTGTGAAATATTAATATCAGGTTTCCATTTAAAACACATTTTGCATTTAAAAAAGCATTCTTCATTAACATTAATAACTGTGAATTCAGGAGGAGCAACACCTAAATAATTTTTCTTTTCAAGATTTTCATTACCTGTGATATTCTTTTCATATTTTCTAAGTGGAATCATTTTCTTTTTTGTAAATAATTTGAGTAGTTTTTTCATTTTTTTAATTAATCTTCAGAGATTTCAGTAACACAGTTTTTTACAGCGTAACAATTAGTTTTACAGTTCATAATGAACTCTTTTTCTTTAAGTCTTTTTTTTGATCTCCATATTTTTAATAAACTTGTTTTATGAATATTGCCCATAGTTCGATTTAAAGGAGTACATTGCATAATATCACCATTTGGCATAATTAGAAGAGTTTTATAATGAGTACAATGAATATTGTTTGACGCATTTTCGTTATTTAAGAAATATTGTTTTTGTAGTTTTAAATTATTTTCCCAATTATGGATTTTTTGATTTTGTTTACTTAATTTAATTAAATATTTGTATACTTTTTCTATCTTCAAATTATTTGATGGCCAAAGTGATTTTAAATCGGGATGTTCAAACCAATTTATTTTTGAATTATTATACATCATTTTCCCAAATGGATCAATTCTAGTATCTGCAAAAGGGGGTGATATTGCTTGGATCCAAAAACAATCTATATTTTTATTTTTTAGAATTTCTTTTACGAGACAAGGAATATTATCAATATTCATTCCAGATAAAGTTATAATTGCACTGGATCCAATTGAAGAATTATATACTTTTGAAATATTTTTTACAAGTTCAAATCCTTTTAATACTCTATTATAACTTCCAGGCATTCCTCTAATATTGTCATGAATTTCTTTTGTTTCATCCAGAGAAATTCCAATAACACTTAAATCAGATTTAACTAATTTGACAACCATTTCTTTGTTTAAAAGCCAACCATTTGTAACAATATGTGGATCAAGTTCTTTTTGTTTAGTATATTTTATCATATCAGAAAGTTTTTTATTAATAAGTGGTTCTCCACCAACAAATAGAACCTCAGTTTTATTGTGCCCAATTTTTTTTAGGTCATCGATTATTTCTTTAAATTTTTCAAAGTCTATTGAACATTCTTCTTTATTTTTCCAAATATTACAAGTTTTACATTTAAAGAAACATGAAGAAGCAACATTAATCATTATTCTATCCACTAGTAAATTATCCCTTTTTTGTAATGGATTTATTATTTTAAATAATTTTTTGAGTTTTTGTTTCATTTTTCACACTAAAGGGATATTCATCTTTGTAATAACAATTGATTAATTCATGACAATTAGTTTTACATTTTAGAATATTTTTTCTAATTAACTTAGCATTGTTTGATTTCCATACTTTCCTAAAATCATCATTATGAATATTTCCTAATTTATGATAATGATAACACATGTAGATGTCGCCAACAGCACTTACTTGAAGTGCAGTATCAAAATTACATGGCTGATTATTTTTTACAAAAATTTCTGGATCATTAAAGTATTTTTTAAATGCATATAGCTGATGAAGTGTATTAACAAGTTTCTCGTTTGAAATTAAACCACTTTTTCTTTGTCTAATTTGATCTTTTTTAATTTCAATTATATCTTCAATAACTTTTATCATTTTGGATTTATCTTTTGGCCATAATTCTTCAAAATCTTTTTTTTCATACCAACCAGATTCAAAAACAGTGTTATTTGGTTGCATTATTGCCATTGTTAAAATCCAATCGAGTTTTTCATGTTTATCTACCCACTCAATTATATCTTTAATTTCAGCATAGGTGGAATTATGAATTATTGAAATAATTCCAGCTTTTGGATAATTATACTTTTTTAAAGCTTTTATAGCTTTCATAACACCTTCGTGTGCACCATCAAACCCTCTAAATTTATCATGTATTTTTGGGTCAAGACTATCTAATGAAAGATTAATTGCAGATAATCCTGAATCATGTAATTTTTTTGCCATAGCATCATTTATTAAATATGCGTTTGAAGGAATTACAGTCCTAAATCCAAGTGAATTTGCATACTTTACAACTGGAAGAGTTAATGGATGTGTTAATGATTCACCACCTGCAAAATTTATTTCAAATCTTTGATCCATTTTTCCTCTTAATTTAACTTTAGGAACAACTTTACTCAACTGGAAAATAAAACGTTTCCACATATTGAGTGTAGGTTCTTTAGAAAATTTTTTATCAACAGAAATATCTTCTTTCCATTTGTCACACATTTTACATTTAAAAAAACACGAATCAGTAATACCTATACAACAAAATCCTGGAAGTGGGACTTTACTAGGAACAAAAATTGACTTAAGTGTGCTTATGTCTAAAAAGGTACTTGATTTTTTCATTTTAATCATTTAAGTAATTTGGCAATTATTCCCCCAATTTTTGTTTTTCCAAATTTATGAGTTATTTTATAAAATGGATATATAATTGAACCTCTAAACTTGTTTAGTTGGTCGTTTTTTTTAATAAGTTCTAATTTTAGTAGGTTTAGATGGTTGTTTTTAGCTTGACTCATCAAGCTTTCTTTCATAGTTGTTAGATTTTCACTGTTTAATTTTGCTTTTAAAATCATAATTTCATTATCTTTATCTTTAATTGAATCAGCTAGCATTTTTATATGTCCTTTTTTAGAATCTAATTCTTCTTTTAGTTCCTCAAGTTTTGTTTTTTTAGTTTGATTTTTTGTTTTATTCTTTTTAGTCATATTAATATGCCTCAAATCCATGTTTACAATTAATTATAATTTCTACGCTTGTATTTTTTGATTCAATTTTTTTTCTAGCTTCTTCAGCTGTTTTGCTAAACCATAAGTCTCTAATATCATCTTTTTTTATGTTTCCAAGTTTTTCTGCAGCCATGGATAAAACTCCGTCAGATTTAACCATAACATAGCCTTTAAATTTATTATAATTATAAGTGATAGGGTTTTGTGGACCATTTTTGTAATATTCTTTAAAAGCTTCAAATTGTTCAATGGAATTAACAATTAAGTGATCATTTTTTTGTTTAAATTTAATTAATTCATCAATCATTTTTGATAATTTTGGATAATCTGATTTATTTGGCCATAATTCTTTACTACTTTTATGTTCATGCCAATTTTTATCAAAAGTCCAACAAGGATTTGTTAACGCTAAAAATGAGATAGAACAAACTCTAGGATCGTTTTTAACCCAATTAGCTAGTTCAAGTAATTCTTTGTAATTGTGTTTCATAATTATTGCAACTATACAAACAAATTGTTTACCTTGATAAACTGAATGAAGATTTGTAAGAGCTTTTCTAACATGATCAAAAGATCCTTTAAATCCTCTATAAAAATCATGAATTTTAGGTCTTAAACTATCAAGTGACATAGTGAAGTGAACTAAACCTGAATCATATAGTGATTGAGATTTTTCTTTACTGATTAAATATCCATTTGTTGAAACAATGGGTCTCATACCTAAAGAATTTACATGTGGAATTAGTTTTTCAAGATCTTTTTTCATTAGTGTTTCTCCACCAAGAATATTAAACTCAAAATCTTTTCTTGCGATTTCACCTAATTTTGTTGAAAAATCCATAGCTTGCTCAATTGTTATTTCTTCGGGAGTTTCTTTTCCAAGCCACATGTTACACATTTTGCATTTATACATACATCTATGTAAAATTTGTATAACCCCAAAAAAAGGTTGTTCAAATCTTCTAAATTTCTTTATTTTCATTTTTGAGTGGATAATTTTTGGTTTTGCTCTTTTTCATCATAAAAGCAATTAATTAAAAAATGACATTTTTTAGTACATATTTTTATTTTATCAACAGCTTTTTTACAATTATCTGATCGTAAAATGTAGTTAATTTTTTGATTTTTGAGATTACCTACAGGTTTATCAAATGGACAAATAAATAGTGATCCATCTGGGTTAACAGTTAAGTAATTTAAATTTGATAAATGACACCCCTTATGTTCATAAATATCTGTGGAATTATAAAAGTATTTGCGAAATAGCTCTAACTGATTAGTCGAGTTTACAATTTTCTCGCCTAATTTTCCTTTTTTTAGTTTAATTAGTTCATCAATAACATAATCTACTTCGTTTAAATCATTAGGCCACAAATATGAATATTTTGTATCTTTAAACCAGTTATCTTTAAAATCTTCTTGGAAGGGAACAACAATAGCTTGTAAATTAAAAAAAATAGAATTTTCAATTGCATAGGATGCTACTGGAACAATATCAGATAGATTTTGTTTCATCATAACAGTGTTTAGATTAATTACAACATCAGTTGTCTTGAATTTCTCAATAGAGTCCAAGATTTTAGCATATGATCCTTTTACACCTCTGATTTTATCATGAGTTTCTTCAATATGCGAGTCTAGTGAAATACAAACACCATGAAGACCACTTTCAACACTCTTTTTAACTATAGAATCTGAAAATAAAAATCCATTTGTTGAAATATCAGGAATAAAACCATATTCTTTTGACTTTTTCATAAGTAAAAAAACACTTTTATGTAGATATGGTTCTCCTCCTCCAATTGAGATAAACGTAGATTTAAAATTTTTAGAATAAGAATTTAAATTTGACATAATATTAGTCCATTCCTTAGCAGATAGAGATGGATTGTCTTTAACTTGCCAATTATTACACATATTGCATTTGAAATTACATTTAAAGCTTGGAATAATATTTACTCTTAGGTCTCTTCTTTTTTGAATTTTTTTCTTTTTTTTATAAAACAGATTTTTAATTAATTTCATTTAATTTTCATCTCTATAAAAACAATTGATTAAGAACTCACAATTTTTAGAACATTTTTTCATATTTTTTTTAACTTTTAAAGTTTCATATGAAAACCAAATATTTTCTAAATTTTGAGTTTTAACGTTTCCAATTTTTCCAAGTTCATTGCAAATAAAAACATCTCCAATAGAATCAATGTAAATTCCAAAATCAATAACATCACAGTACTTTGATTTTATGAAATTCTCTGGATTTTTGTAATATTTTTCAAATACTTTTAGATGGTCAATACTGTTGACTATTTTACTTTTGTTTTTTTTCATGTCAATTAATTCTTTGATGCTTTTTGATACTTTTTGAGTAATAGTAGGCCATAATTTTAGTTTATCTTTTTTGTACCAATTATCATCAAGATTAGTAAAGTGAGGTTTCATTACAGCCATAAAGAAAACCCCATTAATTGTTTTATGATTATTAGCCCACTTTACAATTTTTGGTAAATCATTTAGATTTTTGTCCATAATAATTGTTTGAATGATAATCTCAGGACCTTTAATTTTTGAGAACATATCAATTGTACTCATAACCTTTTTGAAAACACCTTTTTTACCTCTATAATAATCATGAATATTTGGATCTAGACTATCAAGAGAGATACATAAAGTATCAAGGCCAGATAAACGAATTTTATCTACTAAATTTTTATCAATATTATATGCATTAGTTGTTAATGAAGTTTTTATATTATTTTTAGATGCGATATTTATAATATCAAAAACATATGGTATTTCTAGAGGTTCACCACCTATAATGTTTAATAATATTTCACTTTCTTTTAACTTAGAAAGATCTTTAACTGTTTTTATCCAATGTTTTTTTGAGAGGGTTAGTAAACTATCTTTCATCCTCCAATTATAACACATTTTACATCTCATTGAACAAGTATTTGTTATGCTAAAAACACATTTTTTAGGTTTATTTAACATAAGTTTACTTGCTGATCCAATGATTTTTTTGTGTAGCATTTTATTCCTCAAAATTACAATTTATTAACATTTTACAATTTTTTTTACATTCCAAGATTTTTTTCCTAATAATTTGAGATTTTTTTGATCTCCAAATTTCTTCAAATTGATCTTTTTTAATATTTCCAATTGCTCCAAAATAATGACATAAAAAAATAAATCCTTCAGAATTTATACTTACTGAATTTCCCATATGGCATTTTCCATCCTTAACAAATTTTAATGGTTGATTATAATAATCTATAAAAGTTCTAAGCTGAGCAATACTATTACCAATTTTATTTTCTTTTTCTTTTAATTTTATAATTTTTTCAATTGATTCTTTTGTTTTACTAGATTCAGGCCATAAATATGCGTAACTTGAATCTTTGAACCATTTCTCTCCAGAATTAGAACATAATGGTTCAGTTATTGCATTAAAATTTATACTATTGATATTTGTATTATTATTTGTCCAGTCAATTAATTTAACTAGTTCTTTAACATTTAAGCTCATTATCACACTAATTAGATTTATACTAGTTTCACGATATTTTGAAAGAATTTCAATAGCCTCCATGATTTTTTTATAACTTCCTTTTTTTCCTCTAATTGAGTCATGAGTGGTTTCATCTAAACTATCTAATGAAATAACATATTCTCGTAATCCAGCTTTGTATAATTTGTCTGCAAGTTTTTTATTAAGTAAAAAAGCATTTGTTGTGATTGATATATCAAACCCAAGATTTTTTGCATATTTAATTAAAGAACTAAGGTGAGGATACGTCAATGTTTCACCTCCACAGATGCTAATTTTATAGGGCAACTCAATTGTTTTTTTAAATGAATCAAGAAACTTTTTCCATTGAATTAAGGTTGGTTGATTTTCGTGTGTTCTTTTCCACATATTGCACATTTTACATCTAAAAAAGCATTTTTCAGTTACAATTAACTCACAATAATTTGGAGAAATTGAATTTTTTTGGAATGGGAGAACATTGATTAATCTAGAAAATACTTTACGCGTTTTATTTTTCACCCCACCTAACATTCTTTAAATTTGTATTTTTTCTTTTTTATAGTTTTTTAAAAAATAATTATAATGTTTATTTTTTATATATTTGAAAGTTTTTATAACAGTAAATTTCGGTCCATTTTCTTTTAAGCACATAATAAATAGATTAAATGGGGAAAGTTTTGAATATCTTTGTGTTAAATGCTTAAAATTATACCATTCTTTATAAGCAAAGTCTTGAGCAGCTTTAAGTTCAATAGCAGACAAATCATTAGTTTTAATAACACTTTTTGTATTTCCATCGTATTCGTTCCAATCATTGCTAATAATTTTCCCTTCTTTTTTCATTTTTTCATAAAATTTAGTCCCTGGAAAAGGTGTTGTTATGGAAAATTGAACAGAATCAGGGTTTAGAAATTTAACTAAATTAATTGTTTGTCTAATTGTCTGTTTAGTTTCACCAGGTAGTCCAAATGTAAATGTAAGATGAATTTTAATTCCTAATTCTTTTGTTGCAAGAATATTTTTGATTGCTTTTTTTAAATTAAGGTTTTTATTTGCATTATCAACTAATCTTTGAACACCTGATTCCATTCCATATTTTACCGCATGAAGGCCTGAATTTCTTAAAACACTTAATGTTTCTTTATCAGATAAATCTGCTCGTCCCATAAATGCCCAAGGTATTCTTAGATTCTTTTTTTTTAGTTTATTTCCAAAGTCAATCATTCTTTTTTTACCAATATTAAATGTATCATCATCAAAGTAAATAGATCTAAATCCTTTTTTTTTAACTAAAAATTCAATTTCATTCACTACATTATCTACATTTCTTGTTCTATAATTACTTCCTTCATACATTAACTGGGGCCATGCACAAAAAGTACATTGATAAGGACATCCTCTACTAGCCCACATTTGAGCGCTAGGTTCAGGAATTCCTCCAGGACAATCATGATAATTAAACATTGGAAAATCATTTCTATCTGGCCAAGGGAGAGAATCTAATTCTTTTAAAAGAGGTCTTTTTTCATTTATGATTATTTCATTTTTATTTCTAAATATAATACCTTTAATTTCATTAAACTCTTTTAATTTTAACTTTTTAGCTACTTCTAAAATTATATGCTCATACTCTCCAACAAAAACAAAATCAATAAATTCATGTTTTTCTAAAAATAATTTTGATCTAATATTAATATCAGGGCCAGAAATTGCTAGCAGACATTTATTGTTCTCTTTTAATTTTTTTAATAATTTTAAATCATGAATAAGCGAAGGTGTTGAAACTTCACTAAAAAGTAAATCTGGAGAAAATTTTTTAACTTTTTTTTCAAATTCATTGTAACTAAGGTTTTCTGAAATTGCATCAATAGCTTTAGCATTAATGTTGTTTTTTTTTAATAAAGCAGTTGCATATGCTAAATAAAATGGAAATGGCATATATCTTTCTTCTTCAGGAATCTTTAGATGAGGCCATCTACTTCCAGCTCGAACGCCAGTTCTATCGTCTTGTTTCCAAGGAGGATTAACTAAGAGAATCTTCATCTCTATTAGATAATAAAGTTTTTTTATATAAATTTCTCTAATTATTAATTATATTTATAAGGACTAAAAATCTGTAGAAATACAATAATGCATAAAAAAAAGAAAATTTATGGTTTAATTGTAAGTGTAGCAGCTTTTATTTTATGTTTGCTTTTTTTTGAAATTGTATTGAGATTAACTTATCCATTATATGCAAATTATAACACTGAAATGTGGAAATATGCTTCAAAGATGAAACAAATTTCTTATGGTGATTCTTGTCATTCTCATTTACCTGAAACTTCAATGAACTTATATGGTGCTAAAATTACAATTAATTCTCAAGGATTAAGGTCAGAATACAATTATTCAATTGAAAAGACAAAAAAAAGAGTAATCTTGTTAGGTGATTCAATTACACTCGGATGGGGAGTACAAAATAATGAGACTTTTTCAAAAGTGCTTGAAAATTATTTAGGAGAAAATTATGAAGTAATTAATGCAGGTGTTGGGAATTATAATACCTATTGTGAATATTTTTCATTAAAGAAATATAGTTATTTAAATCCTGATTTAATAATCGTAGGATTTTATTTAAATGATTTTGAACAAATTAAGTATCCATCAAAAATTTCTTATTTTTTTATAAAGAATTCATATATATATTCGTTTTTCTTTGACAAATTATCAAGTATTCCTCGAGGACATTATGTTGATTTTTATAAGAAAAACTTTGAAAATTCAAATAATCAAAAAATAGTTGAAGATTCTTTACATAAAATTTCAGTCTATGCAAAAGAAAAAAATATTCCCTTGGTTTTGGCTAATTTTCCAGAATTTCATAAATTTGAAGAGTACGAATTTTATGAAATAAACAATTATTTGGAATTTTTATCAAAAGAAAATGATATTCAGTATATTGATTTGTTAGAAGCTTTTGAAAATGTAGATCCTAAATCTTTAAGGATTTCAAATGAAGATTATCATCCAAATGCAAAAGGACATAAAATTATTGCAAAATTTATATATGAAAAAATACATTTAGAATAAAATGATTAAAAAAACATTCAAATTTTTAAAGGATTACAAAAAATGGTGGTTAACTCCTATGATAATTGTAATTATTGTTTTTTTAATATTAATTGTACTTTCGATAATGTTTTCTAAGAATTCACAAATGCCTTTTTATTATGCTTTATTTTAAATTATATTTAATTTTTACAGAGCCTAAGTTTTTTGAATTATTTGTTATAGAAAAATAACTTAAAAATAATTTACTATCTAAGACTTTATTATTTTTTGAACTAATTGATGTATTTACAAAATAGTTTGCATTTGAAAAAGGATTTTCTATAATTTCAACTTTAATTTTATTATTTAAAATATGATCTTTAATTGGAATTAATAATTCAGATATTAAATAATTTTCTTCAGAATAAATAGATAGATTTAAGTTTTCGTTTTCTTTAGGAATTTTGAAAAATTCTATTTCAATAATAATATTTTCATTATTTAAAAACTCAGATTTTGCTACATTATTTTTATTATAATATTTTATATTTTTTATTATACTATGTTCATTGTTAAGTTTAATGAAATTAGATTTATTGATTTTTTTTCTTAGATTAATAATTTGTTTTTTAACATCAATAATTTCTTCAATTTCATCTAATTGTATTTTTGAATTTGAAAGAATATAATTTTGTTTTAAAATTAGAATTTTTTTAATAATTTGGTTTAACATATCCCATATTGCTTTATCAAGTTGTTTAATTTGAGAATTATTTAATTCAAATTTAATTTCAAATATAATTTCACAAAATATAGAGATAATATATGCTTCCAATTTAGGATCAAAATCTTTTAATCTAAGATCTTTAACTTCATTAAATATGAAATTTATAATCTGAGGTTTACTAAACTTTTGAACGATATTGTCTTTAAAATTTTCAAATAAATTTCTATTTTTTTCTTTTTCATTAAATAGAGTAAATTCCAAGCATAGTTCATAGTAATACTCACTAATTGTTGACTTGTTTGTTGCCATTAAAAAATCTTTAATATTTTGCTTTTTTTTAGTTAAATTTAGATTTGGAATCATTTGAACAACTCCAATAAAATCAATTATTTTAGCAGCTCTTTTTTTTGGATTATTATATATCTGAATTAGATCTAAATAACTTTTAGCTTTTTGTCCATGTGCAAAAATTTTATTTTTAGACATATATGGTATTTTTTTATGGATAAGATAAGTATTCATTTCTATTAATTCAATTTTTCTATTATTTATATTAACTAAATCACATTCCTTTTTATTTAAGTCGAGTATACTATCAATTATGTTGACAATAATAGTAGAATATTTTTTTTGATTTCCATACACAGTTTTCTCAAGAGAATCTAATTGAATCATTAATAGATTTCTTTTTTGATTAAATTGCTCAAGTAATCCCTCTTGTTTAATGATTTTATCTTTATTTTTTATATTATTAAGAGAAAATTTAGATTCATGTAATTCAATAACATCACTTAAATATGAATGAATAACAATACTAGGTACTCCTGCACGTTTAATTTCTCCATTTTTTAAATAAATAACTTTGTTTGCAATATCCTTAATTAAATTTAAATCATGAGTTACAAATACAATAGTTTTTCCAAATTTTTTCATTTCATTGATTTTGTTTAAACTTCTTTTTTGAAATTCCTCATCTCCTACTGCCATAATTTCATCAATTAAAATTATATCAGGATTATGGGACATTGCAACAGCAAATGCTAATCTTACTTTCATTCCTGAAGAATAATTTTTAAGTTTTATATCAATGAAATCATTTAAAGATGAAAAAGAAACAATTTCATTAAAATTCAAATCTACTTCTTTTTTAGAAAAACCAAGCATGCTTCCATATAAATAAATATTTTCACGTCCAGTTAATTCTTCTTGAAAACCTGCACCAATTTCTAAAAAACTTAGAATTCTACCTTTAGTTTTAATATTTCCAGAAGTAGGTTTAACAATTCCACTAAGGATTTTTAATAACGTTGTTTTACCAGATCCATTTGCACCAATTAGTGCGATACACTCACCTTGATTTATGGAAAGATTTATGTTTTTTAATGCAAAAAATTCATGTTTTTTAGAACTACTTAAATCAAAAAAGAGGTTTTTTCTTTTTTTAAGTGTATATTTTTTTGATATCTTTTTAAGATTAATACTTTTCATTTTACAAAACTTCATAAATTTTTTTTGAATATCTATGATAAATAAATAAGCTAACAAAGAAAATAGATGAACAAATTATAATTGTTGTCATTATCTGATATGGGGAATCTATGTAATTATAAAGAACAGTATTTCTAATATGACTAATAATCCTAGCTAAGGGATTTAACATATAAAAACTCAAAAATTGTTTAGGAACAGAAGTTTCTGAATAAAATATTGGAGTAATCCAAAATCCAATAAAAAGTGCAAAAGTCCAAATATGAGTTATATCTTTGAAATAAAGATAGATAACACAAATAATACTTGAAACACTAATAATAATTAAGATTAATAATAGAAAATAAAATAAGCCGATAAGTCTGATAGGTTGAAATATTGGAATTTTGAAAAAATACATCATGCATAGTAACAGGAATACATTTATTATAAAACTAATCAAAGAAGATAGATTTGCACCTAAAATAATATTGAATAGAGATACATTTACTTTTTTTAATAGTGGCATGCTTGATACAATTGAATTAATACTTCCGAGTGTAGCTTCAGAAAAAAAATTCCAAACAATTATTCCAAGTAATAAAAATATTTGATAATGGTCAACTTCTAATTTGATAATTATTGAAAAAATTACATAAAGTGAAACAAGTATTAATAGTGGATTAATAACCATCCAAAGATACCCAAATGTTGAATTATTGTATTTAATTTTAATATCTTTAAGAGCTAATTGAACAATAATATTGAGATTTTTTTTTAGATTCATTTTGAATGTGATTTTTGGTATCTACTCAAGACTAGTAACGAATAATGATATAAAAGAGATTAATTTAAATATTTATCGTAGTTATGTTCAAATACAAAAAAATGAAGAAATTATCTCTCAGCAAAAAAGCTGTATTAATGATTTTTGGTTTTTTTATGGCTTTAATTATAATTGAAATAACATTACGTTTTGCAGGTTTTGTTTATACACCAGAACTTCCAATAAACTCAAAGAATAAATATGTAATTTTAGTTTTAGGAGAGTCAATGTCAGCAAATATGTTGGATGGCGAATTAAGTTGGCCTCAAAAACTAGAATTAATTTTAAATAATAATTCAAAAGGCAAGGAGTTTTTGGTTGTAAATAAAGCAATTCCTGGAACAAACACTGCCTTTATCTTAAAAAATCTTAGATTTAACCTTGAGAAATATAACCCTTCAATGGTTATAACGTTAATGGGTGCAAATGATGACATAGATATGCTCATTAGATACGAGGAAACAATTTTTAAGAAAATTTCTTTATCTTTTCAAAATTTGAGAATTAGAAAACTAATTCAATTCATTAATGAAGTTATAAATTTCAAAATTTATGAGCAAAAAAATAAGAAAATTGCAAACGGAGATTTTGATAAAAAAGTTATGTATGAAACTACCTTAGAACTTGCAAATTATCATTTTAAAAAAAATAATTATAATGAAGCAGAAAAAAAGTATTTACAAGCAATATCAATTAACAATGAAGATTTTAGAGCATATGAACAACTTGGAATGATTTACCTAAATAAAGTTGAATTGGAAAATTATGAAGAAATCTATTTGTCAGCATTAGAAATAAATAAACAGGATTGGATTTATTTAGGTCTAGGTAAATTATATCTAGTTAAAAATGAATTAAGTAAAGCTAGGGAGTTCTTTTCTGAATCAATTTTAATAAATCCCCAATTAGGGCCCGGTTATCAGGGTTTAGGTAAATTATATTCTATTCAAAATAATACTAATAAATCTCTTGAAATGTATTCTAAAGCATTAGAATATAGCAGAGGTGATTCAGGACTTTATTTAGAAATAGGAAAAATCCATTATAATAATAAAGATTACAAAAAATCTGAAGAATTTTTTATAAAATCTCTTGAATTAGATACTGAGAACCATTTAGCTTACAATAGACTTTTTTCAATAGAATCAGAAATTGGATTAACAAATAAATCAAAAAAATTTATTCATAATTCAGGGTTTATAAAATCAAATAACACAGTTTTACAGACAACAAAATATCATTATAATTTATTAAATTCAATTTTAAAAAAGAATAATATTAAACATATTGCAATCCAATACCCAACACTGAATATTGAAGATTTGGAAATATTTTTTTTAGATAAATCAAACATTATTTTTGTTTCAAATCAAGATGAATTTGAGCAGGAGTTAAGTAAAGGCAATTATGATCAACTGTTTTTAGATTCAGTTGGAGGGACATTTGGTCATTTTACAGAAAAATCAAAAGATTTGATAGCAAACAATGTTGCAACTACGATATTAAAAAATTTTGAAAAAAAATAAATAAGATGAAAGAAAAAAAACAAAAGAAACTATTTCAAAATATCATTTTGTTAGTTATTGGAATTTTAGTTTCATTAGTTTTTTTTGAATGTTTTTTAAGAATATATGGCGAAGTTTTAATAACATCTCAAAAATCAAAAAATAATATTCCTATGGATGATAGTGTAATAAAAATTTTAACATTAGGAGAATCAACAACAGCGGATATCTCACAACATAGCTGGCCTAGACAACTTGAAATTATTTTAAATAATGAAAGTAAAACAAAGAAATACAAAGTTTTTAATGAGGGAATTCCTGGAGTAGATACATCTGTTATTTTATCAAACCTTGAGAAAAACCTTGATTATTATGAACCAGATATTGTAATTACCATGATGGGTATTAATGATGCTGAAAATAATAAGTATAATCCGGATTATAAGATTTCTTTTATTAAAAAAATTAAAATTATTTCATTTATCAAGTGGTTTAAAGATAATATTTCAAAAGAACCAAAATCAGTTATTATGATGCAAAAATTTGTAAAAAATTCTTATTTAAATGAAGTTGATTGTTCAAAGATAATTTTTGAGTTAAAGAATAATTTTCAGAATTCTGACTCAATAGAAAATAAAGCAAAATTAGAGTTTCAAGATAAAATTTCTCCAAAAGTATCTAAAGGTGAAGATTGGGACTGGATTTATGGAGAGCAATATGAATTTCTAGATGAAATTAATTCTGCAAAGTATTTTTACACAAAATCAATTATTAAAAATTCTTCAGTAATTTGGCCTTATTTATCATTGGCAAGATTTTTTAATGGTGATAAAGATTATGAAACTGCTTTTTGCCTGTATAAAGAAGCCTTAAAGATTGAACCAAATAATCTTGTTATTTTAATGAGACTTGATTTCTTCTTTCATGTAAATTATAATAAACCTGGCTTCCTATCTAGATTTGACTATTATGTTTCTAGAAATAATGATGATGATTATATTGATTCAATAATATTTAATTATAATTATTTATATAATGAGTTGCAAAACAAAAAAATAAAGTATTATGCAATGCAATATCCAACATTAAACATAAGTAGAATCGAATTATTGTTTAATGACACAAATGATGTTGTTTTAATTAGTAACAAAGAAAATTTTGAACATGCGCTTAAAGAAAAAAGATATAATGATTTATTTACAGATCACTTGGGAAATTTTGTAATACCTTTATTTAATGGTGATTTTGGACACACAACAAAATATGGCGATTATTTAATAGCTAGAAATGTTGCTGATATAATTCTTAAAGAGAATAACTAAAGGCATATAAATTAATTATTTTTCTTCTATTGCATGAAAAGAACAATAAAAAATATTTTTTTAACCTTATATTTATTTGTCTATACTTTAGTTATTGACATCTTTTTGTATTTTTGGTCAAAAGTAAAAGGATATAGTTTGCTTCCTGGAAATTAAAATGAAAAAACTTAATATTTTAATGATTCACCCTCATGATATTTATTCTGCAAAAGAACCTTGGACAATTAGAATAATTGAGATTGCTAGAATATATAAAAAAATAGGCCATAATGTGAAATTAATTTATTTTCCTTTACCAAAAAAAGAAAGAGGTAAATTAAAATCTGAAAAAATAATAGAATTTGAAACAATACCATTTAGTAGAAGAAGTTATCATATTTTTAACAATATTTTTAGAATACAAAAATTAGCAAGATGGTCAGATGTAATTCATGTCCAAAAATGTTTTCCTAATGCAGTATTTCCTGCACTAATTGGTTCTTTAATACATAAAAAACATCTTCATTATGATTGGGATGATAATGAATATGAGATTTACAATTTTTCTGCACCTTCAAAACTATTTGGAAATTATTTAGGCACAATGGAAAAAACAATGCCAAAATTAGTTGATTCAATGTCTGTTGCTAGTTATAAATTAAAAGAATTGGCTATGGAATTAAAATTTCCTGAAAAAAAAATTGCAATGGCTCATGTTGGAGTAAATTTAAACAGATTTAATCCAAAAAAATCAGGTAAAGAAATTAGAAAAAAATACAAATTAAGAAAAAAAGTTGTATTATATCTAGGTCAATTAAATGGAGCACAATATGCACAACTAGTGATTAAATCATATAAACAAATATTGATAAAAAGAAAAGATGTTTCGCTTTTGATAGTAGGTGGAGGATCAAATCTTCAAGACCTAAAAGATTTTACAAAGAGTCAAGAATTAGAAAAAGATGTTGTATTTACAGGATTTGTTCATGATGATGAAGTTCCTAAGTGCATAGCTGCAGCTGATGTAGCTGTTGCTAGTTTTGAAAAAAATAAAATCACAGAATGTAAATCTCCTTTAAAAATTGTAGAATACCTAGGAAGTGGCAAAGCAATTGTTGCTAGTGATGTAGGAGAAGTAAAAAGAATGGTTGGAGATTCAGGATTTGTTGTTGAGCCAGGAAATGTTGAAGAAATAACCAAAAAAGTTATGCATTTACTCGATGATGAAATACTTAGAAAACAATTTGAAAAAAATGCTAGAATTCATGCAATAAAAAAATTTAATTGGGATATAACAGCAAAGAATATATTAGATGTTTATTTTTAGTTTTCTAGTAAGGTTTTTTTGAAAAAGTCTATAATTTCATTATGATCATCTTTAAAACCATATGGTAACTTTAGATATGGAGTATTAGTATTATTAAAATCATTTATTAGTTTATGATATTTATAGATTTTGGGAATTGTTTCACAACCAACAGATAATTCTTCGTCTTCATTTTCATAAGGGTGAAGATCATTGTAAGTGCTTTTATGGTCACTTACAAAAGAATCAATATCTGAAGTTAAATATAATAATAAATTTGCAGTGGAACTGCCTCCAGAATGACTAAGTAATCCAATATTTCTAAAATTTAGATTTTTTAAATAATCAATTACAATTAAAGATTCAAAAATTCTAAATCCTAAAAGAGTGCATCCATTTTCATAAACTTTAATGGTTGTATATAATTCACTATCATCAATATTCATTTGTCTAAAATTTGGCATTGCTACAATATAGCCCTGTTTAGCTAGAGATGATCCCATATACTTTTCTTTGAAAACTGAAGCATTATCTCCATGACCATGTAAACCAATAATGGTTGCATTATTTTTTGAATATGGTTTTAGAATTATAGCAGTAAAATTTCCAACTATAGAATGTTGAAAACTTATTGTTTCTTGAATAAAATCTTTGTCTCTTTTTTGATTTTGAACAATAATTTGATAGTCAGATACATTTTTAAACAGATTTGAGAGGCCTAACTCTAAACTTAGTATTTCATTTAGACTTTCATTTTGAATATTATTTATAATTCGGTTTTTATTTAAATGGTTATTATAATCAAGAAAAATGTCTCTTTTTACAGATATATCTGAACAAAAAATATCTTCATAAGGATTATAATAATTTTCTTTTGAGAGTTTTATTTTGTCTTCATTATTTAGTTTCTCATTGGAGCATGAAATAATAAATAAAAACATAATAATAATAACGAGTTTTTTTAGCTTCATAATTTTTAAACATAAGTATGACTATAAATAATTTATTTAAAACTATATTTTATATATAATTCTTCCATTATTTGCTAAATTCCAAACATCACAAATAATACACTTTTTTGCAACATATTTTTTGAGAGATTTTTTATCGAGTTTTTTGTAGACATCATGATTCATCGCAATAACAACAACATCTGCATTTTTTAGTTTTTTATCAAGATGGAACTTATGTTCATCTAGATAGGGATCATGAGTAAAAACAATACTTTGCTCTCTTAAAAATGCTTTTTTAAGTTTAAATGAAAGAGAGTTTCTAGTATCATCAATATTTTTTTTAAATGTCATGCCTAAAATTGTTACTTTTTTTCCTTTTAGAGATGTGATTTTTTTGATTTTTTCTAATAAATAGAGTGGAAGGTTTTCGTTTATTCTCCAACTAACAGAAATTAATTCATTAAAAGGAATATTGTTTAGTAAAAAAAATCCATCTTTATATAAACAAGGTCCAGCAGTAAATCCCGGTTGAGGTACACCTCCTCTTTTGTAATCTTTATTTATTAAGTTTAAAATTTCATATATATTTCGATTATTTTCCATAGCTAAAATTGCAAATTCATTAGCAATTGCAAAATTAATATAGCGATACATATTTGTTAAAATTTTTGCCAATTCAACGCTTTTAGCATCTGAAGTTATGCAACTATCAGTAATATTTGAAAATATTTCTTTTGCTTTGTCTGAACTAATTTTATCAATTCCACCAATTATTTGAGGAACCTCTTTTATTTCAGCTATAGCGTTTCCTTCAGCAATTCTTTCTGGACAAAAAGCCATGAAAAAATCTTTTCCACATTTTAAACCACTTTTTCTTTCAATTCTATCTTTTAATAAGTTAGTAGTTCCAGGAGCTACAGTACTTCTAAGAATGATTAATTGATTTTTTTTAATACATTCGATTATATGAGGAAAAACACTATCAATTTGATCATAACTCGGGTTTAAATGTGCATCAACAGGCGTTCCAAGAGTTAATATAATAGTGTCGACTTTTTTTAATACAGAAAAATTCGATGATGGAAAAAATTTTTCATTTAATGTTTTTTTCAATAGTGGATCTGCGTTTTTTTCAATAAAAGGCATTTTTCCTTTGTTTAAATCTGAGATTAAATTTTCATTTATATCAATTCCATGAACCTCAAACCCTTTGTTAGCAAAAGAAAGTGATAAAGGTAAACCTACTCTTCCTAGACCTATAACACATATTTTATTCAATTTTCCCCCTCAAAAGTAAAGAAATGAAATTTATATAAAAAGATTAGCGTAGCTCTGTTCTTAACCAATCCACAACTTCTTTAAGACCTTTTTCAAAACTAATTTTAGGTTCCCAGCCTAAAATTTCTTTAGCTTTTGAAACATCAGGTATTCTTTTTCTAACATCATGTTTAAATGCAGGTAAATGTGTAACTTTGAACTCTTTTTTTGTTTCACATAATTCCCAAATGATTTTTGCTAAATCAATCATTCTTGTTTCATTACTTGTACCTAAATTAAAATCTTGATTAATAGCTCTAGGTGATTCCATTGCCATAACAATTCCTCTAACTAAATCTTTAACATGTGTGAAACATCTTGTTTGATTTCCGTCACCAAGGAGTTCAAGAGGGTATTGTCCTTGTAGAATTTTTTTAACTAAATCAGGAATAACATGAGAGTATCCGATATAAGCACCAGGAAATTCATTAATACCATAAACATTAAATGGTCTAATAATGGTGAAATCTAAGTCAAATTCACGTTGGAAGGTTTTGCAGTAATATTCTCCAACAAGTTTTGAAAAGCCATATCCAGTTATAGGTGGAGGGATATTATCTATATCTAATTCTTTGTGTGGAAATATTTTTGATGATTCATAAGCCATTGAACTTGATAAATAAACCATTCTTTTGACATTATTTTTAACAGCAGCTTCAAATGTAGATGAAAAAATTTTATTGTTTTCACTTAGAATCCAGCCAGGATGTTTATGAAAATATCCAATTCCTCCAATCTTTGAAGCTAAATTTAGACAAATATCAACATCTTTAAACACTTCATTAGTTTTAATCGGATTTGTTAAATCAACTTGAATGAATTTAACACCTTTAGGAACAGAGCTTTCTTTTTTGCTTAAGTTATCAGCAATAGTAACATCATATTTATCTTTGATCTCCTCAACTAAATATTTGCCAATAAAACCTGCACCGCCAGTTACAAGAACTTTTGTTTTCATTTTAAGAATTAAAATAGAGATTTGTTTAAATTAATTTAGGTATTGTTATTGTTCAATATATTTATATATTTTTGAATTAATTTAGAATATATGAGAGTTCTCTTTGTTTTAGAGCAACCAAAAAAACAGTATTTATACTTAACAAAGCTTCAACCACTTGGTGTTCTTTATATTGCTTCCTATCTTGATTCAAAAGGAATTGAAACAGAAGTAATAGATTATAATGTTGAAAATAAATCATTTGATCCTAAAAAATATGATTTGATTGGTTATTCAATTAATACTGCAAACATTGAGAATACATTAAGTTCTATTGATAGAGTCAAAAAAAAAAGTCCTAATACTAAAATTGTACTAGGAGGTCCACTAGTTAAACTGGTCCCTAAAAAACTTTTAAAAAACAATATTTATGCGTTAGTTCAAGGTGAAGCTGAGGAAACATTTTATCAATTATTAACAAAAAATAATCTTGAGAAAATACCCGGTCTTTGGATTAAAAAAAACAATAAAATTATGTTTACAGGAAAATCTAGACCAGTACAAAACTTAGATTCATTACCCTTTCCAGATTTAACTAAAATTCCTTTTAAAAAATATAATATTGTTTTAAAGAAAAAAAAACCTGTTGCAAGTATTGTAACTTCAAGAGGTTGTCCATATAATTGTATTTTTTGTGATCATTCATTAGGATTTAAATTTAGAGCAAGAAGTCCAGAAAATGTTATAAGTGAGATACAAAAAAACTTAAATTTAGGAGTAAAAGAGTTTTGGATTGCCGATGATAATTTTACTATGGATATGAAAAGAGTTGAAGATATTTGTGATTTAATTATTCAAAAAAATTTAGATATTAGTTTTTCAATGGCTAATGGTGTTAGAGCAGATAGACTTGATTTAAGAATTTTAAAAAAACTTAAAAAAGCAGGATGTTGGATGCTATCAATTTCTCCAGAAACTGGAAATAATGATTCTTTAAAAAAAATAAATAAAGGATTTTCTCTTAATGATGCATTAATTGCTAGAAAAATATGCAAAAAATTAGAAATAACAGTTATGTCAAATTTTATTTTAGGTTTTCCATGGGAAGATGAAAAGAGTATTATTCAAACAATAAATTTTGCAAAAAAATTAGATGCAGATATTAATCATTTTTGTAGAGCTATACCTTTTCCAGGAACACCTCTATGGAATTCACTTAAGAAAATAAATTATTCATTAGAAGATAAAGGGTTAAATTTTGGTGGTTTAAAGTATGAACATCCACGTATTTCTGAGAAAAAATTCAAGTATCTTCTTAAAAAAGCATACTGGGAAACAATGATGAAGCCTAGGAAAATAATTCATTTATCAAAAATACTTAATTTTAAGGATTTTATTGACTTAGGAAAATACGCTTTAGTTACTGGTAATTTGTAAATTTAGAAACCAAATTAATTTAAACATAAAAGAGATTAGTATAATATATGAAAATTGCGTTAATTTATCCTGCAATGGGTGTTGTTTCTGTGGTAAACCAACCAAATATTAAGGCAGTTGCAGATAATTATGGTATTTATCCTAATATGAGTTTATCTTACGTTGCAGGAGCATTACAAAAGGCAGGGCATGATTTAATTTTTTTAGATGCAATGGCATCAAAATTATCTTTAAATGATTTAGTAACCAAAGTTCAGAGCTTTAAAGCAGAAATTTTAATGTTTAGTATAACAACCTATTTGTTTCATCAGTCAATTGAAATAATAAAATATTTTAAAGAAAGATGTAAAAATGTAATCATAATAGTTGGTGGAGCTCATTTAGGAATATTTCCTAAGGAAACATTAACACAAAAGTGTATAGATTTTGGTATTATTGGTGAAGCAGAGGAAGCAGTTGTTGAATTAATTGATTCAATTGAAAATAAAAAACCTTTAATTGAAATTAAAGGTATTTGCTATAGAAAAAATAAAAAAATTATAATTACAAAAAAACGAGATAAAATTAAAGATTTAGATACTATTGCTTTTCCAGCAAGAAATTTACTCCCAATGGAAAGATATTATTCATTTATTTCTAAATTTAAAAATTATACGATCTTAATGTCTAGTAGGGGATGTACATTTCAATGTATTTTTTGTGAACAAAGAACAGGTGATATTAGGTATAGAAGCAAAAAAAACGTTGTTGATGAAATTGAAGAATGCTATAATAAATATCATGTAAAGGAGATAGATATCTTTGATCCTTTATTTACAATAAATAAAAAAAGAGTAATTGAGATATGTAAAGAAATTCAAAAAAGGAATATTAATATTGCTTGGTCTTGTAGATCTAGAGTTGATACAATAGATGAAGAAATGTTGGTTGAAATGAAAAAAGCAGGTTGTTATAGAATTTATTTTGGAATTGAGTCTGGAGATGAAATAATCTTGAAAAAAATTAAAAAATTTACAAAAATATCTCAAATAAAAAAAGCAATTCATCTAACAAAAAAACATAAAATTTTAGCATTTGGATACTTTATGTTTGGAAATCCAGGAGAAACTAAAAGCACAATAGAAAATACTATAAATCTTTCATTAAGTTTACCATTAGATTATGCTCAGTACAATAGAGTGTCAACACTTCCAGGAACAGTATTATATGAAAATTTAAAAAATACTCTTGGAGAAGATTATTGGAAAAAATATGTAAAAGACAAAAAATTTGAAAGAGCACTTCCTAGATTTGATTGTAATTTAAGTGATGAAATATTAAATAAATATATTAAAAAAGCATATATGAAGTTTTATTTTAGACCAATTCAAGTTTTTAGAATTATTAAATCAATTAATTCAATCAAAGAATTTGTAAGATATGTAAAAGCTGGAATTAGTATGATTATAAATTAAAAAAGATGAAAAAACATAATGAGAAAAAATATTTATATGGAATATTAGTAATTATTCTTGTTTTTTCAATTTTTAACATATTTTGGATAATCAAAGATACTAGACCTCTATCACATGAAGATTTAAATTCAGTATATGGAGGAGATTTTTTATATCATAATTTACATAATTACAAAAATAATATTTTTAGTGTAACAAAAGAGTTACATTATCCTCCTTTTATTCCTTATTTAACATATGTTTCTTATATTTTATTTGGAGTAAATGATAATGTTCCATTATTAATCAATGTATTATTTATTCCTGTATTAATTTTAAGTTTATTTTATATTTGTAAAGAATTATATGATTCAAAAATAGGATTTGTTGCTTCATTATTTTTAGTGTCCTTTCCTCAAATCATTGTTTTTTCTCGAACAATGTTTGATAGTTTTATTTCATTATCATTATTTAGTTTAGGATTATATTTTTTTATTAAATCAAAAAATTTTTCAGATCATAAATTTAGTATATTTTATGGGATTGTATTTAGTTTATCAATACTTACTAGGTATACATCAATACTTTTTTTAATTGCTCCAATAATTTATTTTTTGATTATAAATTTTAAGCATTTATTTTTTAGTATTAAAGAATTATATTCAAAAAACACTATTTTTAAATTAGTCTTAATTTTATTGATATTAACAGTTTTTAAATTAATTTATAGAGATATTAAAACGGTGATTACTTCAAGTGTTTTATTTGAAATATTAATTTTAATTTGGCTTTATATGGGACTATCATATATAGTATTAAAACCCAATGACTCAAAGTTTTCAAATTTTTTCTCTTTTGTTTCTATTATAATGGCAATATCAGGTCCTTGGTATTTTTTTAAAATTAAAGGTTTTTTTGCAAACTATTTTGGACCACAGGCATTAAATGATATTATTGGACCTAATATAACTTGTTATTTAAAAAATTTAGTTCTTAATCAAATTGGATTTATTTTATCTTTACTAATTTTATCACTCATTGTGATTAATGTTATTTTGTTTAAGAAAAAAAGAAAAATTATTCGAAGCAGTATATTTATTTTGTTTATATTTTTTTTTGGATTTATTTCTTATGCTCTTTTACCAATGCAAGGTTCATGGTTTAATATTTTAGTTTTAATACCTCTAGCTATATTATTTGCAAGATTAACAGAAAATATTGATTTAAAACTTCAAAAAATAGTACTCGTATTTTTAATTATTCATGCATTTTTTTTGGTAATTCCAATATCAAATGATTCATTGATGAGCAAAATAATTTATGAGGATTCTTTAATTAAATTAAAACCAAGCTTGGCACCTTGTTTTTTTGTACCTGAAAAGATAACATTACTTCCTAAAGATAATTTTCATCATGACTCAAATTTATTGACTTTATATTCAAATTCAAATACAATTATATCTGGGTTTGAAAAACTAAAAGAATTAACACAAAAAAATTCAACAACAAAAATTTTAGTTTTACTTTTTGATGATTATATGAACAAAATTAATTTAGATCATTATGCACTTTTAAATAATTTAACTTGGGATATACAAACTTTATACGAACCTCAGAAATTTAATTTTTTGTTAGTATTGAATGAATCAAATAAAATAGGAATTAATGGTACAGAATATTTATTAAACTTTGATATTATTTTGTTACCAATTGGGAAATATGAAACAATTTATTGGAAGGTGAATAAAAATTACTATGATAATTTTCTTTTATTAGATCAATTAATAAAAAAAGAAGATTCACAATTTAGTAAAATATTTGATTTTGAAAATCCATTTTTTTGTCAAGAAGAGTGTTATAAGACTAAAATAGCAGTTTATGCAAAAAACTAAGTCATATACAAATATACATTGTAATCATTAATTTTATCTCTTAATATTAAATTTTCTTCTTTATTTTTTATCATAGAACATCTAGAACAAACAATATAATCTGCATTAGAAATATTTTCAATAAGATTTACTCTAAATCTTGGATGAACTTTTGAAATATCTATAATGTCAAAGAACTTTTTATCAAAAAAATATATTCTACCTCCATATTTTATATTTTTTTCAAAATCATTTTCTTTTCTGTATAATTCTTTAATATATACATTAGATCCAATTGGTAATATTGAAAAAAATTTATCATTTATTACTTCAGTATAATGTGACTCGATTTGACTAAATACAGGGTTATAAGGAAGATTTTTTGAAAGACGAACTATATTTGTTGAAAGTAAAAGTATTAGAAAAATAAAAAGAAATAAAACATGTTTTTTATGTTTAGATATTAAGTCATATATCATATCAATTATTGGGAATAAATAAATAAAATAGAATGGTAGATGGAATCTAATATCTAATCCTAAATTAATTATGTTGTAATATATAAGAGAGATTAGTTCAGTTGCAATAAATAAAATAAACCAAAACCTACGTTTTTTTTTAAATAAAAAATAAAACTGAGATAAATAAATACAACCTAAAAAAATCATGGTACTATTAAATGATTCAGGAAAATAAAATTTTGCAAAAATAAAATTATTAATTAGTATTCCATTATTTTTAATTGCGCTTACTGATGTTGAAACTACTTTTACTAATTTTGAAAATAAACCGGTTTTAAGAATTTGATCGGTTTGAATTGAAAGATCTTTAGCTAGATAATTTGGATTAAAAGAAAAAATTAGTCCAAAAAAAATTAAAAAACCTAAACAAATAAGAAAAATATATTTCAAGAGATATTTTCTTTTTTTAAAATTAGAAATAAAAGTAAACATTATATAAAAAAAGCTAATTAATGGAATTAACAAATAAGAAATATTTCTAGATAAAAACATTAAAAAAACAATAAAAATCAGAGTAAAATGTTTTTCTTTTGGTTTTTTATGAAGATGTGATAAATAAACAAAGAAAATTGAACTAAGAATAAAGAAGTTTAAATCAGCATAAGGTGAAAATAATAATTCTAAAAAAAAGTGACTAAATAGTAGAACAAGGGTTATAAAAAAAGCTCTTTGAGGTAACATTATTTTGTTTAACACTATATACAAAAATAGCATTAATCCAAGATTAAAAATAATGTTTGAAAAACTATAAACAAAGTATGAATTTCCAAAAAAAAGCATTAAAGGAAAGGATCTAAAAAAAATTATTTCATTGCCTATGTAATCTCGAAATATAGGTAAAAAAAGATTCATATTTCCTTCTTTGAGTGTTTTTGTAAGCATAACTGTTCGTCCATAATAATCATATTGAGACATGTTATGAAGTCTAACATCATCAATTAAAAAAAAATAAACTAGGGCAACTAAACTTAAAATTAAAATTAGTAAGATTAGATATGTTGTAAAATCTTTATGTTTACTTTTTGACATTTTAAATTAAATGAGATTCTCTTTTATAAATATGAACTTCCTCATCAACAATTTTTTTTGTGTTTATATATTTAAAGTCAGACAATTCATAATCGTTACAATTATAGCTACAAATTACAAAATCTGATTCATTTAGTTTTGAGTGTACTCTAAGTTTAAATCTGTTGTCTGATTCATTTAATTTTAAGCTTTTATCATAAAATATACCGTCACTTATTTCACTAAATCCAGCATATCTTCTTCCAATCCCTATATTTCCACATTCCTGATTGTAGTAGTTACAAATAAAAACTTTTGATTCAGAGGGAAAATTAATGAATATCTCATTATGAATTTTTTCAGTAAATTCAGTATCTATACTATAATGTGGATATCTTGAGTTTATTTTTAATGAAGATAAATTTGAAAAAAGAAGCATTAAACAAAAAAGAACAGTTATTGAAAATGGAATTTTAATTTTTTTTATTAAAGAGTATAAAATTTCAAAAATTGGTAATAAATAAATCAAATAAAATTGCATTGGAAATCTATACGACAATTTCATTCCTAAAAAGTTATATAATAATATTAAAAAAAATTCAGATATAATGAACAAATAAATCCAAAAAAATTTTCTTTTTTTAATAAAGTATATTTGTGAAATATAAGTTATAAACACTAACCATCCAAATCTGAATTTTTCAATGAAAAAAATATTTGGTTTGATATCTTTAGATATCATCACTAATATTGAGTTTGAAACTAAGTTAATTATTCCTTTTTTATTATTTGTTTTGAGTGTCCATTGAGTTGTACTAGCTATATCATGACTAAGTCCGTCAATGCTAAAAAAATATCCCACTGCAAATAAAACAAAGAAACTTAGAACTATAATACATATAAACCTCACTGAAAATTTAATAGGTGTTTCTCTTCTTTGAATAAAATAAAGTATCATAAAAAAAGTAAAGAAAGGAATAAATGCAATTGCAGTACTTTTTGAAAAGAAAACCAACACTGTAGATATAAAAAGTTCCAAATTATAAGTTTTGTAATTTTTGGAAAATAAATAAGTGTAAATAAAAAAAATAGAACTACTCAAAAAAAAAGTTAGGTCAATATATGATGATGCCAAGGTTTCAATTGAAAAATAACTAAAACATAAAAATAAAGTAAGAATAAATGCTTTTTTTCGTTTCATTATTTTAGTTAATGAATAAAAAAGAATTCCGTATAAGAATAAGTTAAATAAAAATCTGGAATATGTATAACTAAGTTGAGATTCTCCAAAAATTAACATAAATGGAATACTTTGAAGAAACATAATTTTATTTGATAATGAAAATTTAATAAATAAAACAAATTTTTCAAATTTCATTTGTTTTAAAGCTTTTAGTATTAATAGAGTATTTGCATATTGTTCATAATGATGGTAATCATATAATTTATTATTACTCATGAAAATAAAATAGAATATTGATAAAAACATAAATATGATAAAAAGAAGTAGAAAATACTTTTTTAATACAATCCATTCTTTTTTTCTAATCCTCTTTTTTTGATTGATTAAATCATATGATGGAGGTGATTCGGACAAAACACTTTTTGAACTATTCATTAGAATACTCAATAATTGTAGAGTTTTTATTATTTTGCATTGGAGGAATTAGGTATTTGCAGTGAGTAATAAATTTAGAATTAATTTAATGTAAAATTCTTTTGAAAACATAAACAGTTTGATATCTAATTGATGTATTTTGAATTAATTTAAACTTATTCAATGAAATATTTTGACAATCTTCAGTGCATACAACATAATCAGATTCATTTAAATTGGCGTGAATTCGAACACGAAAACGAGAATCTGCATCTTTAAGAGATAGATTTTGATTGAAATTATTTCCATCACTTATTTCACTAAATCCATAATAAAATCTACTAAGTCCTTGTTTCTCACAAAGACCTGCATAATAATCACACATAAAGATTGTTGAATTTTCAGGGAGTTGATTAAGTATTTGAGAATTAATTTCTTCAGTAAGCTTGGTGTTTACACTAAATGATGGATTAAAATATGTATTATTTAATGAAGCCAAATTAATTGACATCAAAACCAAACATAAAATAACCATAAATGAAAAAGAAACCTTTAATTTAGATAAGGAGTCAAAAATAATTTCAAAAAAAGCAAATAAATAAATAAAATAAAATTGAAGTGCATATCTAAATTCTCCACCAACTCCCAAAATATTAAACAAAAAAATCAAATATAATTCTGAGATCATAAATAAGTATAACCAAAACCATTTTTTTTTCTTAATAAAATAAAATTGAGATAAATAAGCAATAATGGAATACCACATAAATCTAAATTTATTCAAAAAAAATAGATTTATTTTTATACCTTTATTTGCCATGATCACAAAAGAATTTATTATAGTATTTAGTAAGTTCATACCTTTTTGACCTTCAATAGTTCGAGCAGTTATTCTAGATATATCAAAGCTTAAGGATTTTGGACTAAATAAATATCCAATCCCAAAGAGAATTATAAAACTTAATATTATAAGACAAATAAATTTAGTTGAGGAAAAAAACACGTTTTTTCTTTTTATAAATATGTAAATCAAAATAAAGAAAGAATAAATTGGAATAAAAGATAATGCAGAACTTTTTGAAAAAAATACCAAGATTAGTGAAATAAATAAACCAAAGCCATGTTTTTTATAATTTTTAATGAATAAATTTGTGTATATAAATAGTAATGAATTACTTAAAAAAAATGTTAAATCAACATAAGGGGAAGCGAGACTCTCAATTGAAAAATAAGAAGAAAATAGGAATAAAGTTAAGATAAGCGCCTTTTTAGCTTTCATTAGTTTTGTAAGGGAATAAAAGAGAAAAATATACAATGTTATATTGAATAAGAATCTTGAATAAGTATGGATAAATTGTGATTCTCCAAATAAAAACATAAATGGTAGACTTTGAAAATAAATGAGTTTATGGGCTAAAGAATATTTGATATAGAACGCAAGCTCATTAAAATTTCCTTCTTGAAAAGTTCTTTTAATTAATAATGTGTTTGCATAGGATTCATAATGGTGATAATCATATAACTTATTACTTTTAATAAAAAAATAATAGTAGACTGAAATAAATAATAAAATTATAAGTAGGATAACAAGATATTTCTGGATTTTTTTCCAGTGTTTTAAGAATCTTTGTTTATTGAATGATAAATCATCAAATCTAGGAGGAACATCAATAAATTTATTAATCTTATTCTTCATTTAAAATTAAAATATTTATGAAGTTTTTATTATTTCTTATTCAAATAGGCTTAATACACCTAGCACAGCCAGGGAGAAGTTTTTTTTTAATTACTTTTCTAAATTTTTTATATTTAGCTGAATTCCAAATTATATTAAAATTTGTAGTATTTACATTTCCCATACTTTGACAATAAAATTGGCAAGGGTATACTTCACCTTCTTCGCTAATAAATGTAGATGTAAAAGGAATAATACATTTTCTTTTTGTAGTAAATGGTATTTTATTTCTGTCTTTAATTTCTTTGGTAGTTAAATTTGGATAAAAAGAAATTTTTAAACTTTTAATTTTAGAAATATATTTTTTTAAAGCTAAGAGTTTAGGAATAGAATTTTGACCTAAAGGGTTTTCATTTGTTACACACTGTACATTTTTTATTGATTTTCCAAAAATTTTTTTTGTAGCTTTTTTATCTGCAAGATACTCATTAGGATAAATAAATGAAGGAATTGAAAACCTTAACCAATCAACTCCTGAGACAATAGCAGTATCTATAAATTCTTTATATTCATTTAATAAATGTTTATTTAAAACTGCATTAATCATTAAATATGGCCCATTTTTTCTCTTAAAATATGAAATAGATTTTAGAGATTTTTGATATGCATTTTTTATTTTTAAAATTGAATTATGAGATTTTTCTAAACCATGGACTGAAATTAAAACAGTATCAATTCCAGCTTGAATTATATCATCAGCTCTTTTTTTAGTTATTAAAATACCATTACTAACAATTCCTGAATAAGATCCTTGTAACCGTATTGCCTTTATAATTTTATTTAGATCTTTTCTTAAAAACGGTTCTCCACCAGTAATAAAAAATGCAATTTTTTGTTTTTTAAAAGAATAAATAAAATCAGTAATATTTTTTGTAGTGATCTCATTTTTATTAAAACAATTATTTGTTTCAGTAAGACAAAATTCACACTTTCCATTGCATCTTCTTGTTAACTTAAGATCCATTCCTAAAATAGGAGGAGCAGATCCATTGTTTTTAACTAAATAATGAAAAGGAAACAAAATTGAATTTTTTAATATAAATGAAGGAGTTATTAGTTTAGGATAAAGTGTATTAACATTAAGTACTCTTTCAATTCTTTTTTTGAATAATGTCATATGTTTTTTTAATATAGATTAATCTTTATAAATATTATATTTTTAGATAAAAAATTAATTCTTGTAAAAAATTCCAATTTCATACTTATTTTTTGAAATTTCATTAGTAAGATTAAATGAGTCGATTAATTTATGTTGACTATTATTATTAGTCAGGTATTGAGAGATAATCTTAAGTTTATTTAGATTAATTTCATCTAATATTAACGTTTCATTAAAATACATCAGATCTATAGGGAAAACTAAAAAGTTGAAATCATCTATCCATTTAAATGAAGAAGAAGGAGAGACTTTATTGAACAAAACTTCTTCAGGAGAGCTTAATCCAGTAATACTACTACCAACAATATTTGATTTATTAAATATATTTGAAAAATGCATTAAATGACTTTCATGAAGATAAGATTCATGTACAAATAAATAAATTTTAGCTGAAACATTTTTTTGTGCTATTTGATTAAATAATGTATTTATTGGATACTTTTTTTTATCTAAAACGAGTAAATTTGAAGAATGGCCAATATTTAAATTCCCATTTATCCAAGAACTTTGACCTATAAAGAAAAAACAATTTTTTTGTTCAAGTTTTGGATTCACAATCTTACTTTGATAAATAAATTGGTCAAGCTTTGAATTTGCTTTAATGGGTGAAGTTAGAACAAAACACTGTAGAATTAAAATAATAAATATAAAATAATTAATTATTTTGTTCTTTGATTTAAAATATAAAGATCCTAAAATCATAGAAATGGGAATTAACAGAGGAATTAAGCTTTGGTTATTTTTTTTTGGAAAACTAATAAAAAATAGTAAGCTTATTATTATTAGAAAAATATTTATAGAAAAATGTTTGTTTAGCCTAATTTTTTTGACTTTATTAAAAAAATTTGAAAATATTAATGTTATACAAATTATAAGATTCAAAAAACCAATTAAATTAAAGAAGAAAAAATACCAATAGCAGTTTTTTGTTTGAAGATTTTGAGCAAGTGAATATCTACTAAAGATATTGTGTAGATTGGGAATATACCACGGCGCAATTATTAAAAAAATTAAACTTAATGATAGAATACAATTTAAAAACTGAGTTTTATCTTTATTAGAAAATTTTGTTTTTTGTGCTTTTTTGTTTTTTATAATTCTAAATATTATAATTAAAATAAAATATACTAGCGGAGCAATTAAGAATGGCAATATTGAGTATCTTGATAACATGCCTACAGAAAATAAAATTGCATACCAAATTGAAAAGGATCTTATCTGAAAGAATTTGGATTTAAGAAGAAAATAAATATTCCAAACTAGAAAGGTCATAAGAATAAATTGATCATACATAGTTCTTGATAAATAATTTATTGTAGCAAAACTAAGAAAAAAAAGAGTTGTTTTTATACCAGCATTTTTATGTATTAATTCTTTAGATAATTTATATATCCCAAGAATAAGAAAGGGGAAAAAAAGGATATTGGCTAATAAAAGAGTTTTTCCATTTGTACCTATAACAGATGCTAAAAAAAATAATAATGAAGGAATAAATGGAGGATAATCAGATGACCAGAGATAGTTAATCTTTTCATTGATTGTATTGGTATTATATATAAGAGTATCAACTTTTGACACTAGAACAAGGTCTTCGTAAGAGTAAGGTCTAGTATCATTTAGTATCCAAAAAATATTAGAAATACAAAAAATCAGACTAAGAAAAATTAAAAAGTATTTTTTCTTAGATATTTTTCTTTGTTTCACGAGTTTATTAGATTTTAATTATTATATATAATTTGCTTTATTTACTCATATTAATAGCCATTAAAATTCCATTGTAATATCTTTTTATGTCATCAAAAGTGCGAATTTTTAAAATTCTTCCAAGCAGATATTTTGGTTTAAAATAAAAATTGCTATACGCTTGTTTATATTTTTTTTCAAGTTGTTTTAAATTTTTATAACCCTTTGGAAGAAAAACAGGTTTAATTTCACAATATTTCTTAATATTAGGATCAAGCTGTTTTGAATTTTTGTATTGTTCATACATTTTAGATCCAGGATAAGGTGTAATTAAACTAAATTGTAAAATATCAGGATCAAGTTGATATGCAAAATTAATAGTTTCATCAGTTAACTCAGGAGTTTCACCTGGGAGACCTAAAATACAAGAAACGCGAACTTCAATACCAACTTCTTTGGTCCATTTTACTGCATTTCTTGCTTGTTTTTTTGTTGTTCCTTTATTAATATTTTTTAATAAATTAAAATTTGCAGATTCTAATCCGTATAAAACTTGCCAGCAACCTGCTTTTTTAACTCTTAAAAGCATTTCTTTACTTACTGTGTCAACTCTAGCATGACATGCCCAAATAATATCTAAATTTTCTTTTTCAAGTAATTCACAAAATTCATTAATCCATTTATTGTTGTACAGAAAAACATCATCCCAAAAACGGACTTCTTTAATTCCATATTTTTTATGAAGCTCAACAATTTGAGATACAACTTTTTTTGGTGATTGTCTTTTGCCATACTTTCTAGGTTGATAACAAAAAGAACATTTTCCATATACACATCCTCTAGATGTTATCATAGGTGCTATTGGAGTTCTTTTACAGTGTTTTGGATTAGGAATATATTTGTTAAAATCAAACAAGTGAAAAGCTGGAGTTGGTAAAATATCAAGATTTTGAATAACAGGTCTAGATTTTGTTTCAATTATTTTTTTGCCTTTTCTAAACATTATTCCATTAATTTTGTTTAACTTTGTACTAGTATTTTTTGAGCTTAAAATCTCTCCAATGGTGTAATCTGCTTCATCTAGTACAATTATATCTATTGCTTTATTTATTTTTAAAATGTTTTTAGCAAAAACAGTTGCATAAGAACCTCCTAAAACAATTAAACCCTTGAATTTTTTTCTTAACTCTTTTGTAAGATCTTGGGTGATTTTTGCAGAAAAAAACGAATCAGTAAAACCTACTAAATCAGGGGTTGAATTTTTTATGCTATTAAATAAATCATGAAAAATATTATTTGATAATCTTAAATCTAAAACTTTTATATCATGGCCTTGTTCTTCAAGAACAGCACTAATTTGAGCTATTGACAAAGGAATATAAAGGCCAACTTTTTTTTTAGGTTTAATGAATTTTTTTTTTGGAATAATATCAGGTGATATAACAAACAAAACTTTCATTTAAAATTATATATCAAAAATAGTTAAAAGCTTTTCTATCAATAACTTATTTAATGATTATAGTTAGTTTAATCATATTCAATCATTTGTGAATTATTATATATTTAAGCTATACACATAATTTTTTAAACAAAAGAATAATATAATTTAATCTATGTGTGGTATTTTTGGATTTAATTTTTCTGACAAAAAACTAGCTAAATCTATTGTTAAAATATTAAATCATAGAGGACCTGATGATAATAGTATTTACGAAGATGAATTATTTACCATAGGTTATACTAGATTATCAATAATTGATTTAGATAAGGGAAATCAACCAATTTATAATGCTAAAAAAACAAAATTAGTTTTTTTTAATGGTGAAATCTACAATTATAAAGAGCTAAGAACGAGATTAGAGAAAAAAGGATATAAGTTTAAAACTAATTCAGATACAGAAATAGTTATTCATAGTTATGAAGAATATGGAAAAAAATGTCTTAATTATTTTAATGGTATGTTTGCTTTAATAATATATGATTTAGAAAAAAAAGAAATTTTTATTGCACGTGATAGACTAGGAATTAAGCCACTTTATTATTCTTTTGATGACAATAGATTTTTATTTTCTTCTGAAATGAAAGCAATTTTTTTGTTTGAAGATTTAAAAAAAGAACTTAACCATAATTCAATAAACAATTACTTTACATTTAGATATTGTCCCGGAGAAAGTACATTTATTAAAGGAATAAAAAAATTATTACCTGCTCATTATCTAGTTTTTAAAGATAATAAACTAGTAACGAGAAAATATTGGAATTTGGAGTTTTCTGAACAATCAAAGAGTTTAGCATATTTTACAAATAAATTCCAAAAATTATTTGAAGATTCAGTAAAAAAACGAATGATTGCAGACGTTCCGATTGGTGCTCTTCTTTCAGGAGGAATTGATTCTAGTTCAATTGTTGCTATGATGAGTAAAAATTCAGATTCAAATATTAAAACATTTACAATGGGTTTTGATGAAGGATTTAATAATGAGTTCAAAGCAGCTAAACTTGTATCTGACAAGTTTGGAACTGAACATGAAGAATATATTATTGATTCTAGTTATATTAAATATCTTCCTAAATTAGTATGGCATTTGGATGAACCTGTTGCAGATCCTACTGCAATTCCAAATTATGTTTTAGCAAAAAATGCTTCAAAAAAAGTGAAAGTATTATTAAACGGTGATGGAGCGGATGAGGTATTTGCAGGATATGAGCAATATAAACTTTATAAAATCTTAAGACAGTACAATAAACTCCCTTTAATTTTAAGAAAAACAGTGAATGGTGCAATTACTCCATTAACCAAAGAACCTTTTTTTATTAAATTAAAGAGTTTTTTAACTACAAGAAAAGATTATTTACCTAAATCTTTTTTAGAACTAACTTCAGTTTTTGGTGAAGAGGAAAAACAAAAACTTTTTTCTAATAATTTTAAGAAAAGCTTAACAAGGCAAGAAAATCCTTTGAAACAATATTTATCAATTAAAAATAATTTTGTTAATAAACTTCTTTATAGTGATATTAATACCTATTTACCAAATAATATGCTATTAAAATATGACAAAATTACTATGGCAAAATCAGTAGAAGGAAGAGTTCCATTTTGTGATCATAGATTAGTAGAATTTTCAGCAACAATTCCAGTTAATTATAAATTAAAAGGATTTAATGAGAAGTATATAATTAGAAAGGCAATGGTTGGAACACTGCCTAGATCAATTATTAAGAAGAAAAAACAGAGATTTTTAGTTCCTACAGATAATTGGCTAAAAAGAGATTTTGGAGATTATGCAAATCAGGTTTTAGATGATAACCAAAAAGTAATTTCCAATTTTTTTGATAAATCATATTTAAAAAAATTATATCAAGATAAAAAACCTTTCTCTCAAAGAATATTAAGTATTAATCCTTTAACTAGATTATATTATTCAAGACAAATATGGACAGTTACTAATTTTTTAATATGGCATAATACTTTTATTGAGAATAAAAAAATATAATTTTCTTTTTTTTTAAATTAATTTTAATTTTGTTGTTTTTTATATTAAGAAATGCTGCTTTTGTTTGTTTTAAAAAAAAAGAATTTTTTGAAATTGTATTTTTTTTAAAGAGAATTGTTTTAATTTTTTTGTAAAAGTTTAATCTATTGTTATTTTGCCAATTAAACCAAGCAAAGTTAAAAAATCCATATAACACTATCTTTGTTAAATCACTATATTTGAAGGGATTGTAGAGAATAGTTTTTTTTGGTAGATTACCTAGTTTTTTAATACCATAAAGAGTGTTTCTAACTTCTAAATAATATCTATTTGAATAATCTGCAACTGAAGTTTTATTCTTGTGTATAATTATTGAACTTTTAATATATTTGGCTTTAAGTTTAACTAAATTACATCTCATAAAAAAATCATAATCTTCTAAATATGTTTCATAAAATTCATCAAATAATTCATCTAGTTTTTCTAATGAATTTTTTTTAACTCCAAAGCAAGCACTAATGTGTGGATACTTTTTTTCAATTGAATTGTTTGGATAAAAGATATCTTTATTTTCAAAAATGATTTTAGGAAAAACAATATCTACTTTTTTTAATTTTTGTACTAGTTTTTTTAAACTGTTTTTTGAAAACCAAGCATCAGAATCAATAAATACTAGATATTTTCCTGAGGCATTACTAATACCTTTATTTCTAGCTTTAGAAGCTCCATAATTTTTTTTTAATTTAATTATTTTTAAAGGATATTTAGATATTAAATCTAAAGAATTGTCAGTTGAAGCATTATCAATTACAATAACTTCAAAATCCTTTAAATTTTGAGAGTAAATACTATCAAGTGTTTTTAAAATAGTATTTTCACTATTAAAATTAGGAATAATTATGCTTAATTTCATTGTAGTATTTTATTATTTGTTTAGTTTTTATTTTTGAATCAAACTTTTTTGCAATTTCTAATGATTTTTTGCTCATTTTTTTTTGTAATGCTTTGTTTTTTAGTATCATATTTATTTTGTCTGAAATCTCAATTTGATTTTTATTGCAGACAAAACCATTGTCTTTTATATATTCTTTTAATGCATTTCTTTTTGAATTCAATGTAATTATTGGAAGTCCAGCAGCCATTGCTTCAAAAGCAACTATACTAAATCCTTCTAATTCAGATAATAATACAAATATTTTTGCGGATTTTAAATATCTGTATAATTGATTTTTTTCTTTTGAAAAACTTAATATGTCAACATTTTTTAAATCTAATTCTTTGCGGATTTTAAGTAAATGGGGTGTTTCAGGACCTTGACCAATAATTAAGACTTTTAAATTAAGAACTGAAGCAATTTTTAATAGTAGATGAAAATTTTTATGTATGAGGTGTCTTCCTACAGAAATAATGTCATATTTTTTTTCATAGGGTTTTGCTTTTTTTATCTCACTAGTTTCAATCCAATTTTCAATTAATTTTATCTTTTTTGAAGTAAGTTTATTTAGTCTTTTTTTTGTGTGAATAGAAACTGCAATGTTGTTTTTTGAAAGTTTTGAAACAAATTTTTCAGTTAATTTTCCAAATATTGCAATATTTTTCCTGTATTTTGACCAATAATCATACCATACTTCATGCCAAGTAATGATGAATGGCTTTTTTTTCAAAACAGAATATAGTTTACAGGAAATTGAAGGGAAATAAGGAAATGCAGAACAATCAATAATATCAAAATTGTGTTTCATTAGCTCAAAAAATAGCACAAAGGAGTAAATAATAGGATCAAATATTTTTCTTTGTCCCTTAAAATTATATTTTTTTTTAGCATGAGTTAATCCATGAATAAAAAAACCATTTGTGATTCTTTTAGTTTTATCACCACTCCACATCTTTTGTCCAAATAGATGCACTTCATGCCCTTTTAGCACTAATTCTTTAGCGAGTGAAAAATTTCGATATTCAGCACCACCAATAGAATAAGGATAAATCATATCATAAACAATTGCTATCTTCATAATAATGAAAAATGAATCTGTATTTTTAATACTTATTAAAGAAAGAACCTTATTTAGAATGAATTATTAGTTTAATTATATCATAAAATGCATTAAATCCGTAGACAAAAATATTACTAATTAGTCTACTTTTACCATGTTTTCTTTTTTTAAACTTAATTGGCACTTCATAAATACTGTAACCTAACCAATTTGTTCTTATTATTTGTTCTTGAGTGTAAGTATATTTTGAGGTGATATGAATTTTTTTTGCTAATTCAATGTTTAATGCCCGAAAACCTGATTGAGAATCCTTAAGCTTTTTTTTAATTATCAATGATGTTAAGGTAGTAAATATAAAATTTCCAATTTTCTTAACTAAACCAATATTTTTTTTTCTAACACCAATGACAAGTCCAGATTTTTTTTTTGCAAGTAGATTTAATAATTTAGGAATATCTTTAGAATCATATTGCATGTCAGCATCAATATGGACAATTATATCTGGGTTTTTCTCAATTACTTTTTTAAGACCAAAACTCACAACTTTAGCTAAATTAACTTTATTTTTTAATTTATAAACATAATTAGCATATTTAGATGAAATTTTAAAACTATTGTCTGTAGAACAGTCATCAATAACTAAACTGTAATATTCGTAATTTTTTGATTTTAAATTTTTAATATTTATTAAGACAGATTTAATTGTTTTTTCCTCATTGTAACAAGGAATCAAAATTATTACTTTTTTCATTTTATTTTGAAAATATATGTTTCACCTGAATTAAAAATTTGTTCGTAATTACTGTTTAAATAATCATTGAGATTTAAGGATATTATGTATGTGGGTTTTTCACCAATAAATACATATTTAGGAGTTTGAGTTGAAATATATTCGTCAAATTCATCAAAATAGGCCGAAGAGATATGAATATTTGAAGCTTTTCTAAGTGTTAAAGCTGGAATCCATGCACCAGCGTCGCCATAGTTTGTTATAAACATAGAATTTGGATCTGTGTTTTTCAAAATAAAGTCCATTCCAAGTAAATCATTTTTTGTTACCATACTAAATGTTTTTGAACTTTTTATTGTATTTTGAACATTTATAAAACTAATAAGTATAAAAAAGATTAAAATTAAAGAAGTAAGAATTAATTGTTTATTTTCAAAGAATTTTTTAAACATTGTTGCAATAATCAAAGAAAATGGAATTAAAAGTAAAATTGCTATTCTTTCAGAGAATAATAAAAATGAAAAAGGTAAAAACCAATACTTAGAGCTTAAAATTACAATATTTGTAGTTAAATACATGATAAAAGATCTTTTTACTAATGTTTCATTAAAGTTTACTACAAATGCAAACAAAATAATTAACAAGATGTTAATTCCAAAAACTAGTTTTAAAAATATAGGTATAGTTATTAAAAAATTTAAATAATTTCCTTTCCAAGAGAAAAATTTTGTTTCTTGTCTATTTTTACTCCAGGAAATTTCTTTATTTGAAACTTTTGTGTTGAAGCTTAAAATATATGGAATCATTAATAAAATGAGAATAATTGCTAAAGGAAAAGCTTTTTTAATAATTTTTTTAATTTTTGTATTTGAATTTTTGAATATAAAATAAGGAAGGTAAATGTAAAAAAATCCATATGCTGGGATAGTATGAGTAAATATTGAAGCAACTAATAATAGCATTGAACTAATTTGATCAAATATTGTTAACTTAGGAAATTTTTCGATTATACCTATTGAAAAAAACAATAGTGCTACCGATAAGATAAAAGGATTACCTCCCCAGGAAATAAATAATTGAGGATTATTAGGAACAAAGCTTAATATAAGAGATGTTAAAAACGAGATTTTTTTATCAAAGTAATTTCTTAAAAATAAATAAAGAGAAATTGTCAATAACGCGTATGTAAATGTAGCTAAAAGCCAGGTACTTTTATAGACAACTAAGTTTGAAAGGATTGAGATATAAGCGGAAATTGTGTGAAATCCAATTGGATATGCACCAAAAGATATTGGCATAACAGGATTATAAGTTAAAGGAAATTTGTTTTGTGTTTCAATAATTTTTGTGTTCAACGTGTGATAACTCATATCAGCTCCTGATGGAAAATCAACTAAAAAAAAGGGGAGTAATCTAATAACTATAACTATAAAAAATCCTAGAAGAATCCAAGGATTTTTGAATATAATTTTCTGAGATTTACTAACCAATATGACGAGAATAGAAAGTATGAGAATAATATAGAAAAATAGATCCAATGGTATTCTTATAAATCTTAAAAACCAAAAACTAACAATCCAAAAACTAAGTGAGATTGGAATAGATTTAAGAATTATTTTTTCAACTTTTCTTTCATAAAATAGTATTAGTAATCCTGGAATAAAGAGTAAAAGGAGAGGTTTAAAAATAAAGAAACATGTTACTAGAAACAAGAGAACTATAGATTTATTTTTCATTTTTTTCAACCAACATCATACTAATAAAAAATACTGAAAAAATAGTTTGTATTCCTAGAACGATTATAGTCAAGGATATCAAATAATTTTGAATTCTTTGGAATAGTAAAACATTAATTATTGAAATAAAAAGGAGAATAACTCCAATTAATATTCCTCTTTCAAAAGGAAACATTTTAGCAATATGGTCAATTAACTTATCTTGTTTTTCAAATCCAGAATGAAGAGCATAAATTCTAGAGTATAGGCCTAAATTAACTAGTTGAAATCCTAGAATTGATAAAAAAGAACTAAAAACAGATAAGAATAAAGTTATATCAGTTTCTTTTAAGTAAAAATTTCCATAAAGTAACATAAAGTTAAGCATGATTCCAAAGATAAATAGAGTGAAACCTGGAATAAAAAATAAGTATGTAGGGCTAAACATTAACATGAACCTTAAATGTCGCCATCCGTCACCAAAGCTATTTAATTTGGATTTACCAGTTCTTTTTAGATATGATATTGGAACTTCTCCAATAGCGATATTATTTTTTGCAGCTTTTATTATCATTTCTGAAGCGAATTCCATTCCTTTTGTTTTAAGCTCTAATTTTTTTAAAACTGATTTTTTTATAATTCTAAAACCTGAATGAGTGTCACTTACATTAGTTTTAAAAAACAAATTTAAAATTTTTGAAAGAAGTGGATTTCCTATATATCTATGATGCCAAGGCATTGATCCTTTGTTGATTCTACCTTTTAATCTACTTCCAATTACAAAATCATAGCCTTGAGTTATTTTTTTAATTAAATTTGGTGTTTCTAAAAAATTATATGATCCATCTGCGTCTCCAATAACAATATATTTTCCTTTAGCTTTTTTTAGTCCATGAATTAATGCTATGCCATAACCAACATCTTCGTGATCAATAACTTTAATATTTAGTTTTTTAGAAATAATTTTGGAGTTATCAGTTGAAGAATCAGAAACAATAATTTCAGCATTTAATTTGTTATTTTTAATAACTGATTTAATTTGATTTATACAATGGCCAATCGATTGTTCTTCATTTCTGCATGGAAGAACAAATGAATAATCTACTCCCATATTGCATAGAATGAAAGACCAATATAAAATATTAACTAAATAAAAAACAAGAAATTCAATTTAAATCAAACAAGAGTCCTCTTAAGGCATTATTAATAATTTCCCAAATTAAAAATATTGGCCAACAAATAATCATTATAGGGATTACTACAAAAAAAAATAAAATTTTAATTTTGAGTTCTTCAAGTTTCATTTTAAGTCTTTCTTTAAATTTTCAATAAATAAAACTGGGGTCGGGTCTCTTTCATATTCTATAGCTAAATAATAAGCTACAAAAAAACCCATCCAAATACTTGATAATAATCTAGTCAAAAAATGATCACCTGTAATAGAGATTTCCGTAATAGAAATATCAAAAGATCTAGCTAATTTTTTAAAAATATTAATTCTTTTTTTAATTCTAGGATGATCTTTTTCATCTGTTATAATAATTATATAAAAATTATCAGGCGTGTGTTCATAGGCACAAAGTTCATTATGATTAAATTCTGAAAAAGTATTGTAAAATGCATGAGCTTTTGCATTTTCATTTATGTCTGTTTTCCACTTTTCAGCAACACAAAACATTTCAGCACTTGAATATATGATTGGAATTTTATTTTTTATTTTTTTTGCAAGTTCTTTACCTGTTGTTTCTATTTTTAAATTTGAAGCTTTAAGGTTTTTAATAACAGTCTTAATTTCTTTTTCTTGATTAGAAATAATTCCTGAATGCTGTAGTACATTTAACATTGAAATAAATTGATAAGCAGTTGATAATCTAGGTTGAATTCCTTTAGGAACCGAAATATGAGGATTTTTATTCATTTTTGCTAATTCTTCAAGTTTTCCTCCAGAAGATAAACTAACAATATTAATTCCCTTTCTAATGGCTGATCTATAAGCTTCAATAGTTTCTTCAGTATTTCCTGAGTAAGAAACAGTGAAAATTAAACTTTTTTTGTTTGCATATTTAGGAAGATTGTAGTCTTTTATAACATGGATAGGAATCTTTAAATCTTTAAGATAGCATTTAAGTAAATCACCATTATATCCCGATCCTCCCATTCCAATAACAATAATATTATCAATTAGATTTTTGGGAACAGTGATGTCATCACCCATATTAGAAGCTTGCTTAACCATGTCGGGGAATTGTTTTAAAATGGAAATCATATCTTGCGAATCTATTGTCATATGCTATCACCTAATTTTTAAGATTATTTTTGTGATTTATTAAATTTATTAAATTAAGATCTTTCATATAAAAATTTATTTAGATTAAAATATGAGGATAATTCTGTTTTAATCTCATTTACAATATGTTTGTCAACATTTTTCCAATAATCGATATAGGGTTTAGCAAAATATTGTTCATATAAAATCCTAAATAAAAAATAAAAAGGTTTTGTATCTGGAAATACATTATTATTGTAGCCTGTTTGAACAAAAGCATCAATTTTTATGCTTACTCTTCCTTGACCAATTTTCTTTTTTTCTCCTTCTATTTCTATTTCCCTTAAATTGTAATCATAAACATAAATCCAAAATCTAATTTGAAGCCTAATATTTGCATCAACTCTCTTATAATACTGAAATTTCAAATGAAAATATTTTCCATTTTCAGTATCAAATTGTTCGTCAAATTGAATTTTTTTATCAAATCCCTTAAATTGAAAATATTGGTCAATTGATTTATAGAACTCTTTTACAGTAAATAGGCCTTCATGTTCTAATGTTTCTCCATATACTGCGTGGTGAATATGAGTCATGGCCTATTTATCTCCAAATATATTAAAATACATACTTATGCAAATTTAAATGGCTTCTAATTTCGTCTATAAAATCATTAGCATCTTTTGTTACCCAACCTGCATAATCTTTTGATTTTCCAGAAAACAAAAATTTTTCAAAAATAGTTTTAATAAATGTATATTCAGGTTTAGCTTCCCATTTCCCTCTAACATCTGAAATAAAATAAGCATCAACGACAATACTAATTTTACCCTTATTTATATTAATATTTAGACCATCTACTTTTTTAACAACATTGACCATCTTTTTAATTGTTAACCATACTTGAACTTCAAGTTTTGAACCTTTTTTGTTTTTAGAAGGTCTCATTCTAAGTTTTATTTCTTTTCCATTTTCTTTTACAAGTTCAGAATGGTTTAAAATAGTTTTAGTATATCCATTTTTTTTAAAGAATGAATCAACTAAAATAATTAAATCTGAGTAACTAAAATAGCCTTCATATTCAAAGGATTTTCCTTTAATTACAGTGTTTACTTCTTCTCTTATCATTTTTCATATAGGAATTTGTTTAAATTTAAGTATGATGAAATTTCAGTTTTAGCTTCATTTGTTACATGTATTGCAACATTCTTCCAGTAATCAATATAAGGTTTAGCAAAATATTGTTCATATAAAATTCTAAATAAAAAATAAAATGGTTTGTTATCAGGCATTGTGTTTATATAGCCTGTTTGCAAAAACGCATCAAATTTGATACTTGCTTTACCTTGACCAATTCTTACTTTTTCACCTTCTACTTCTTTTTCAATAATTTTGTAATTATAAACATAAATCCAAAATCTAGTTTCAAGTCTAACATATGCATCAACTTTTTTGTAATATTGAGTTTTCAAATGAAAATATTTTCCTTCTTCAGTGTCAAATTCTTCATCAAAAACAATTTTTTTATCAAATCTTTTAAATCTAAAATACTGATCTATAGTTTTGAAAAGATCTTTTACAGTAAATAAACCTTCAAATTCAAGTGTTTCACCAAATACTGCATGATGTAATTCTACCATTTTAATATGCGTTTGTAGCAGTTTCCATTTCAAGGAACTTTTTAACTTCAGTCATAAAATCAAATAAATAATAATCAAAATAATCAAAATATTTTAGTAAAAATTCGTGATACATAATTTTGTTAACAAAAAGAGATTCCATATTTTTTAAACCAGCATTTCCTTCAAAGTCACCATCATAATCAAGAATATATCCTCCATTGATGATTATTTTCATTCTAGCTTCAGTCAATGTTTTTTTCTTTCCGTCTTTAATAATTTCTACAGATTTAGCTTCCCAAAGCCATATTTCTGGAGTAATAAGAAACATAGCATAGTAATTAGCTTTTTTTCTACCAACAAATTTATAGATTTGATAAGGAGGTTTATCAACCAATTTACTTTCTTGAAAATCAAAATCATTGTCTTTAATCCATTTTGTTATAAATTTGTAAAGACCGTCAAAATCAAAGATACCTCTATACTTAATAATTCTGTGAAATCCATATTTACTATAATCTGCCATACTGGCGTCCATTTTAATCAGTATATAAATATGTATACTAGTTTATTAAGTTTTCTTTTTTCAAATTTGACAATATTTATATATGGAATTAAATGCAAAGATTATTAGGTGGTAAATATGGTAAAATCAAAAAAACAAGAATCAAAATGTTGTACAACAAATGTTCCAGGATCATGTAAAGATGGAGCAATTTATTGTGCTGGATTTATAGGCGCGTTAGTATATTATATTAGTACAGCTACAAGTTTTTGGATGGGTGTTGTAGGTTTTTTTAAAGCACTTGTTTGGCCAGCTATTATTGTATTTCATGCATTAAAAACATTTGGATTATAATTTTAATGATAAATAGTATTTTTTGGTCCAATGTCATCAAAGCTTTAGAAAAGCTTAGAATTCAAATTTATTAAGGACTGTTTTGAATAAAACATCAAAACAATCCGAAGAAAAAAATTTAATGATAGATTGTATTTTTTGGTCCAACATAATTTCTTGTTATGTGTCTAATTTCCATTTCTTTTTTTTGAGGATACATAATGTGCATAACTTCATGAGTAAGCACTTCTTGATATGCATTTCCAAATAGTGAGTCAAGAATCTCAATATAATTCATACCTAAAAAAGCTCTACCTAAAACACCAGTTCCAAGGATATTTTGAGAAACACGTCGAATTATAACTCCTGAAGGAACAAACAAACCAAAAGGCATTTCAAATTCACTTTTAGGATTATGAATTTTTGGATTTAAATCTAAGTAAGGATTAATATTGCTTTCTTTTTTAGTATATACATAATACATTCCTTGTTCAAATTCGTATAGTAGTATTTTTGCTTTACTAGATATTTTATTATCATTGATTAAAATTTCTTGATTATCAAATTCTTTTTTAGATTCAATAATTTTTTCTAGTGGGTTAAAGATAACAAAATTTTCTTGGTATTTTTTTAAAGATAAAGATTCAAGTATTTCTTCTAAAATCTGATTTTCATTAGAATTAGATAAAATAGGTTTATCTACAAAATCAAACCCAAAAATTCGTGCTTTTAATTTAATAATTGATCGATTCATAAATATGAAAAAAAGAAATAAATGTTTAATAAAAATCCTGAAATTTGGATTTTTAACAATTCAGAAATTTTAAAATGTTTCTGAATTTAATGATGAAGCATAACTTCAACATCTTTTCCAAATATTTCTTTTAGGTTTTCAAAGATTGGTTCTTTGATGAATACTCTGCTTGGAATAGCGTCGTTTACAAGAGCATGTTCTAGTTCTTCATTATTACTTTCTCTAATTTTTTGTAAACTTCCATTATTGTCAACATCAGCTTTACTTATTGCTTTTTCATCAGAATCTAGGTCATGAATAATGAAAGCAGTTTTTCCAAGTAATAATACTTCACCAAATTTGTTTCCATATTTGACTCTAATTTTTGCTTTTTGTATTTCTCTGCCTCGTTGTCTTTGAATGTGCTCAACTAAATACTTATGCAAGTCTCTGCTCACTTTTTTAACATTGGAAATATCTGTTTTTGTTAGTTTTTTAGCGTCATAATCCTTTTTAGCTTTAATAACTAATTTGATGTCTTTTAAGAATTTATGAGCCATCTTTCCAGAATCAAACATCTCTTTCTCAACAGTTTTTAAGATATTTTCCTCTTTAATGGTATCAATTCCTTCAAATCTTAGTATGTCTCTAAGAATTGTAATTGTTGTGTCGTATGTATGGACTAAGGAATCTTCTTCTTTAATTTTATCAATTTGTTTAAAGAGTTTTTTTATTCTAACTAAGTATCTATTTGCATCATCAACTAATCTGTCGACTTCTTTTCCAGATAGAGATTTTTTTGATTGATGTTCAAGTTCTTTTCTAACCTTAATATTATGTTCAAGAATTTTCACATACTCATCTTCAAGAAGTTTTTCTTTTTTAACAAAAATTTCTCTAAGAACCTCTGGAGTTTCTTTTGGAGTTGGAGGTGATACTCCATAGAGCATTAAAGCTGCTTGGGAAGGGGTTAAGATAGCATAAAATGTATCTTCCATTCCTATGGCATTTAGCTTAAATTTAACTCTATTTAATAACTGATCTCCTGAACTCATAAAAATATCAATTGCTTCTTGACTTGGTTTAACTTTACCCATTTTAAGCAGTTGTTTCCAAGGCATGAATATTCCTCTATCGTAAAAGGGAATACCGTCTCTTAAGAATGTAAATATGATGGGATTAGCTTCTTTAATATTATCCCAGAAGTCAGTTAATATATAAACTTGGATATTAATTTTATTTCGAATACCAGTCATTTCACCAGCTTCCATACCCATTCCAATAATTATTGCTCTAAGTTTATCTTTAAGTTCAACTCTAGTCATTTTTTTGACATCAGTGTCATCAATAACGACAAAAACATCAATATCACTGTCAGGTCTAGCTTTTCCTTGAACTAAAGATCCAGCGAGAACATAGGTTACAATATATTTTTCAAACTTTTTTAGAACCATTTGTTTATGGATTTCAGAAATTTTGATAGCTGCAAGCATTCCTGTATCATAAACAGGAGCACCTGAAGCAATTCTTACTAAATAATCATATTTGGCATCATAACAATTTTGCCAAAGTTCACTTAAAATAATTGTTTCAGGAACAATTGTTTTATCTATGTCTTGAGCCATTTTGTATATGATTTGGCCTAGTTTAGTTTTTAATTCAAATTTAGACATTTTTTTACTATCTGAATCATCAACTAAAATTAAAATAGAAACAGCATCTTTATTTGGAGCCGGTTGCTGCATAGTAGGCATTCCTCTTGCTGGAACTCCTGGCATAGTTGGAAAAGGTTGACCTTGAGGTCCAGGGAATTGTTTTTGAGGAGGAAGTAAAGTTATACCCATGATATATTTATCAAATTTTGCAAGAACTTGTTTTTTAAAAAGTTCAAGTTCTTTTTTGATTTTTTCAAGTTTATCTTTAGCATCTTTAGAAATATTAGGAACTTTACTGACATCTAAATTTTTTAACATATCTCCTTGATTTTTATTTAATTTTGGACTTTTTTCTTGTTTTTTTTCCATTTTTTCACCTTTAGAGTTTTAACTATAATATGGATGGTTAACTTCAAACAATTTATAAATAAAATTGTACTATAAAGATCATTAGTGGGACATTTATGTCAATACTATTCCTAACTTTTCAAGTTTTCTATATAATGTTCGTTCACTAATTTCTAAGAATTTCGCAGATTTTTTTAAATCATATTCAAATTTTTGAAGAGTTTTTGTTATGAATTCTTTTTCAAATAATTCAATAGCTTCTTCATATGGAATATCTTGAAATGTTTCAACAATTACTTGAGAAATATCATTTATACTAGAATATACATTTGCAACTTTTTCTTTTTCTTGTATGTCTACAAGAGTTTCATCGAGTAAATTTTGAACATTATCTTTTAAATATACTGAGGGTTTAATTAAGTCTCTTCTATGAGTGTCAGGATCTAAAGATAATTCATTTATCATTCTATGAAAATGACGTCTATTAAGTTTTGCTCTTTTAGCTGCTGCTGATACATTTCCTAAATTTAAAACTAAAAGGTCATTTAAGTAATTTTTAATAAAATCTTTTTTAGCATCTTTAAATGGTTTAGAAAAATCAATGGAGAATAATAATTTGAATTCAAGATTGTTTGACAATGATCTTAATTCTTTTTCTTCTAAAATAGAATGTTTATCAAGAACATTGTACATTATTGAGGAAAGATTTTTCATAATTAGAGAATAAGTAATTGAAGTTTATATTATTTTTTGAAATATATTTTAGGCGCCGTTCCTCGCGCCCCTCCTGATCCCTCTCAAATCAATATTTGTGGTTTTTGTGATTTTTACATTGATAAGATTTCCTAGTTTGAAATCTCCTTTGAGAATAACAGGTCTATAAGCATAGTTTCGTCCTATCCAAGTATTTTTGATTCCTTTTTCAGTGATGAGAACATCTCCTTCCCATTTTAACCATTTTTTATTTACTTCTAAAGCTAGTTTATGAAATACTTTTGTTATTTTAATTCCTCTATTTTTAACAGTTAATGTAGGAAGTTTTTTCTTTTTCATAGCAAGAGTTCCAGGTCTATACCAAAATCTTGAAATGTTTAAAACATCAGGTTTTATTTTGTTTAATAATTCAATTGTTTTTTCAAAATCTGAGTTCGTTTCATTAGGATATCCTACAATTATGTCTGAAGCAATAGTAACCATAGGATGAACTTTTTTAAATTCCAAAATAATTTTTTTAAATGATTCTACAGTATAATTTCGTTTCATAGCTTTTAGTACATTGTTTGAACCTGATTGAATAGGAATATGTAAAAATTTGTATATTCTAGGATCTTTAAATACTTCAATTAACTCATCTAAATAATCAGGTAAAAAATCGGGATTTCCCATTCCAAGTCTGATTTTAAACTCTCTATTAATTCTTAGAATTTCTTTAAGGAGATTAACAATATTTGTGTTAATATCGTATCCAAAGCAAGCTGTGTCTTGACTAGTTAACCAAATTTCTTTTGCACCATTATTTAAAGAATCTCTAATGTGTTTAACAATGTCTTTTATTGGATATGATTTTAAATATCCTCTAGCAAATTTTGTTTTACAATAATCACATTTACCTAAACAACCTTCATTAATAGGAACAATTTCAACAATTGGGTTAATTCTTTTTTTTGGAATATTAACTCGAACAAGCTCTTTTTTATTGAATAATTGAACAACATCTCCTTTAGAATAATTATCAATAACTTCAACAATTTTATCAACATTATATGTTCCTACAACAGGCATTTCTTTGAATTTTGTTTTATCTTGTTCAGCTTGAGGTACACATCCTGCAACAATAATTGGTTTATTTATTTCTCGAATATCTCTCCAAAGTTTATTTTCAGCTTTTTCTTTAACAGTACAGGAATTTACAATTATTAAATCTGCTTCATCAATGGAATTAACAATAGAATGTTCTTTACTTTCGTTTATGAGTCCAGCCATTATTTCACTATCCGAACTATTAAAACTGCATCCATATGTTTTTATGAATATTTTCATTAAATCAAAGAAAGAATAAATGTTTTTTAAATTATGTGCTTATTAAATCCTTTATGTTTAAATATAAGATATTTTGCTAATGATTTATGCAAGATAATTATCATATAGATGAACTTGTTCTAGTTGAAAATAATTTAGGAAAAAGTGGGACTGAATTATCTAAAGAAGAATCTTTAGTTTATAGAACAGCTAAACACGGTTCACATTTTGCAGTTGTTAAAATGCTTGGTAGTGCAATGATTTGTAAATCTGGTAATTTTTTTCCGTCTCCAGAATCTGTATTTGCGTCAATTGATTCTGCAGTAACTTATTTGAGACAAAATTCTGTTGAAGCTAGGATATTTTTTGATAGAATCATGGAAGCTGAAATTGCTTATGAGAGAACATTAATTTAATTTTTATAACCTAGAATAGAAAGTGTATTGTCTAAATCTAGTGATGGTTTTATTTTATCTGGAATTTCAATAGTTCTAGGTAATACTGCCATAAGTCCCTCATAATGTAACTTTAATGCTCTAGTTTTTGGTCTTCCAGCGATTGATACATGATATTCAAATTCAACATCTTTTAATTGATCTGCAGAAATTTGATTTATTCTTTTATGTGAAGCTTTTTGAGCAGCATCAATCAAAGGTTTGATATATTCATCAATGAAATTTAATTTTTCTATGGCATTATCAACAACACCCATATAAGTTTCATCAAAATCTAAATCATCAAAAAATTGTCTAATGTCTTCAAATTGTCCTTTTGATAAACTATACTGAGTAACAGCATGATCAATGTTTTCTGTACTAAGATCATCGTGATATAAAATCGCAGCATTAGCAATATTTTCAATATCTGGAGAATCAGTATTGGTCAAGTACATAGCATTTACAGCAGCCTCTACTCGCATTTTAGGATCTTTTCTTAAAGAGATATTTGTTTTTTCATTATACTTTGGAGCTAGATTTCTTAATGAGTCAAGTAATCTAAATGCTTCAATCCTTTCTTGAGTGTATGCTTGAACTTCTTCAGGCAATGGACTAATTTTTCTTACAATATTATTTGAATTATTACTTGCACCTTCAACTCTTCCACCAGTTAAATAGTCTATGGAAAGTTCTCTACCAACAATATCGACATAATTACGTTGCCCATCAGCTAATCCCCAGACAGCAACGTCTAATTGACTCGCTAAATCGTCATAAGTATTGTCATTAATTGTTATTTCTAAATCATCTTTTTCAAAATGGATAGTTCTATCAAAAGTACCTTTAACCGCCTAAATTTTACTTCTAATTGATTTTTCTTGAGGATCAAAAATAATAATTGGTGTAACTTTTGGAACTAGGTCTGCCATATTCTTTACTCTGGAGTGAGAAGTAATATTTAAAATTTTACCTATTGATAAATAAAAAAGGTGCGGGTGGCGGGATTTGAATCCGCGACCTCTAGATTTCTTGGTTAAGGTAATGGTCATCGCCTTTCGGCTCATCACTCACAACATATGAGTCTAGCGCTATAACCAAGCTAAGCTACACCCGCATTAGTATAAAAAGAAAAGAATTCTAAATATTTTATAAATCTAATGATTCGGAATTATTGTTTGTATCCAATCATTCGAAGGAATTCTTTACGTTTTATTTGATCTTCTGTTGATTCAATACCCTTAGACTTAAATCCATCAATAACTCCTAAAATGCCTTTTCCTTGCTCATTTTCAGCAATAATTACTGATGTAGGATTAGCAGTTGCACAAAAGATTCTCACTACAACATTTGTGTTTTTTATCGCATTGAGATAATTTAATGGAAATGAATCTTTCATAAATATGATAAATGAATGTCCGCAGGATAGGTTTTCTGCATTTTTTTTAGCTAATTCAATTAATTCGTCATCTGTTCCACTATACCGAATTAAAGCGGGACCTGAGGCTTCACAAAAAGCAAGTCCAAATTTTGATTCAGGAACACTATTAATCATAACTTCATGTAAATCTTCAACAGTCTTAATAAAATGCGACTGACCAAGTATGAAATTCATTTCATCTGGTTTATCAATATCAATAGTTTTTATATCAACCATATAATCACCTAACATAATAATTAATATTAATCTATTTAAGCTTTTTTACTAGTTTTTCTAAATGCATAATTTTGTCTCAAAAACTATCTTTTTTTGTCTCAGTTTGTATTTTTCTCGTCTCAGAATTGTATTTGAGACACCCCTTTATTTCCTATGGAACTATTTGTCTCATTTTAGTCTCATAAATGAAAAATATTGTTTCACTTTTGTCTCAAAAAATTTAAATATCAGTTATGTTTTAGATATTTTTATGCCGGGGGGTGACATTGATAAAATTGCTATTTCAGAAGCTTTTTCTAAGATTAAGAATGATATGTTAAAATTAAATGAAGAAATGTACGAGATGAAACAAGAACAAAAGCGTCTTTTACAGGAGAATTTGAAACTTAAACAAGAAGTAGTATCTAATCAATTATCTAACAATACAAAAGGAAATAACCTTGATCCTATGATTATTTCTCAAATTGTAAAGGAAACTCTTAAACAAACACCAAACAAAAATTCTTTTGTAAAAAAGATCAATAAAAAAAGAAAAAGTATTTTAGTTGCAAGAATAAGAAATCTTGCTTCTCAAAAGAATTTAACAATTCCAGAAATAAAAGATATTGTTGTAGATTCAGAAGGTCTTTGTTCAAAAGCTACGTTTTATAGGTATGTTGACAGATTAAAAATAAAAGGTTTAATTGATATAATGAGAATAAATGAAACAGAAGTACTTGTTTCAATTTAAATAAAAAAAATTAATTAATAATAATCTTCATCAAATCCAAATTCAATATCTATTAAGCTTTTTTGTGGAGCATTTTCTCTATTTTTAATTGCTCTTTTAAAGTAATAGATTTCAAAGACACTTGATTCGCCTAGTTCTTTTAATCCTAAGCTTTTTTCAATTTGAGAGATTATTTCATCTTCATATAATCTATATAGTTCATGCATGACAATGTCAACTTTAATGTTATTGTCATATTTAACAACTAGGAAATTTTTAATTTTTCCATCATTAACTATAAAATACCACTTTTCAACAAATTCTTCTTTATAGACTCTCATTAAAGAAATCTCTGCTGTTTTTTGAATTTCTTTAACTTTGATTTTAGTTTCTTTTTTTAATTTGTCAATAAGTTGGATAGCTTCTTTTTTAGTATCTAGAATATGTTCAGAAATTAAACTTGATGATGCACCATTTACTTTAGTTCTAAAGACTTCCCAACCGTAACTGTTTTTTCTAGCTTCAATTTTAAGTTTATGTTTTTTAAACTGTTTTTCTAAAACTATTAAATCATTGGACTCTGCAATTTTTTTCCAAGCCATTATTTATTTCCCCTCCCACATAAAATGAAATAAGAATATGGTTATCTAATTTAAAGCTTTTTGTTTAAGACCATATTTTTCACTTTTTCTAAATTACTAGTTTCAACTAATTTTACATTATTGATTTTTGCATATTCTTGTAAATCAATATTTTTAGTTAATATTTTATTTTGATATTTTTCATAAATTGTATGAGTTCTTTGATTTGGTCCAATAATTATTGTATCTGATTGACTATTTGAAATAGATAAAATTTTTATTGGTAAACCACCTGTTTTTTGCAAAACTTTGGATTCATCAAAAAAACCTGAAACAATTGAGTTTTTATTATATTCTAAATTTTCTAGAAGAGCAATCATGCCTAAAGTTAATGAAGCTCCTGTACTTTTTCCAGAAATTGATTCAGATTTTAAATCATATGAAATAAAAAAATCACCTTGTTTTTTAGTTACTTCTTTAGATATTATTATTGAATCAAGAATAGAACTAATAGTTGTTTCATTAAATTTAACTCTTGAATCAAGAACTACCATATTATTATTAGATTTTAATAAATTGATTCTAACTCTACCAACAATGCCAGCGTTTTGATTTACAACTGCAACAATAGGAATATCTATATGTTTTTCAAAAAGTGATTCATCATAGTCTCCATAATATATGTTAATTAATTGACTTGAAGACATAGGTATGTCTGAGATAATACTAGGAATTACAATTAGTAACGTAGTAATAAAGACCAAATATGTCTTATAATTCAACAAATCACCCCAAAATTAAGAACTTTACGTTTGATATATAAGATTTTCCAATTTCATATCGATATCTTTTTAAATGCTTATTTTTTCTTCCAGAGAATATGGCAAGATTAAGAAAGTTTGTTTGTTATAGGGGAATAGATAGACCTAACACAAGAAAGTCAAAATATAGAAAAAAATCCTTTGTTAGAGGTGCCCCTGTTTGTAGAATTGTTAAATTTATGATTGGAAACCTTCAAGGTAAATTTGCATACAGAGTTGATCTTTGTACAAAAGAAGTAATGCAGGTTAGAGATAATGCATTAGAATCAGCAAGACTAGCTACAAATAGAACAATGGAAAAAGCTATAGGAAAATCAGGTTTTAGATTACAAATAAGAGTTTATCCACATCACGTTCTAAGAGAACACGCACTTGCATCAGGAGCAGGAGCAGACAGATTTAGTTCAGGTATGGCTCATTCATTTGGAAAACCAGCAGGAAACGCAGCACAATTAAAAAAAGATCAAAAAGTTATGTCAGTTTACGTAAATGAAGCAAATGTTGCTCTTGCAAGAAAAGCATTAAAAAAAGCTAATTATAAATTACCATTTAAAACTAGAGTTCAAGTTGAGAAACTTTAACTTTTTTAATTAATTTTTCAGTAAGTTCTTCTTTATTTAATATTTTATATTTTTTAGAAATCATTTCAATATTTTCTTTTGATGCTATATCAGTTTTACTTAAATATAATAATACTTCTTTATCTTTACTAATTCTTCTTAATAATTTTTCTTGTTCGTTTAAACTATATTCAAACATTGGATCAAATACGTATACAACTAAATTAGCAAGATGTTCAAGAGCTAGATGTGCTTGAGTTTCAATATAATTCATTTTATCTTTTCTATTTAGAGTTCCTGGTGTGTCAATAACTTGAATTTTGAAAAAATTTGTTTTAATATATCCAAAATTTAATTTTTTTGTTGTAAATGCATATGAGTTTACTTCAGGATTTGCATTTGTCATCTCTTTAAGAAGAGTGGATTTTCCAGCGTTAGGAAATCCAAAAATACATACAGTAAACATATTTGTTTTAACTGCAGGATATGACCTCATAGTTTTTCTGCATTCGTCTAAATATAAAAGATTTTTTTTGATTTGGTTAACTACACTAGATACTCTTCCAACATATTCTCGTCTTAACTTATTTATGAACTTCATATCAGAGCATCTACTTAATTTACTTCTATATGTTTTAAACAAAATTCTAATTGTTTTTGTTGCCCATTTAACAGCTCCTAGTGATTTTTTTAAATCTCTATAATCTAGTGTTAATTTTATTAATTCTTGATAGAATTGGTCCAATTGATCAATACTTGGAAATGATTTTTCAATTCGTAGTAAATGTTCATTTAGTACACTTTCAATAACTTCTATTCTAATCATCTCAATTTGTTTAGATTTTTCAAATCGATTTTTTCCTGTAATAGTATTTCTTTTATCATCAGCTTTTTTAGCTGCTTTATTTAATGCAACATCGAGATAAAATTGAGGCTTTTCAACTTTTTTTAAGTCTTGGAAGTTCATAAGAAAAAAGAAAGAAGGAATGGTTTATATAATTATATACTTAAATCCAACTACAAAAATTTATATACGAATTCTTATTAAAATGCATTATGGATTTAATGAGTTTATTTTTGATTTTTATTATTGGTTTTTTTTCTGCAATCATAGGAATTACTGTAGGAAGTTCAGATTTTATTAGAATTCCTTTATTAGTAATGTTGGGATTGCCACCAAAAGTTGCTGTAGCCTCAAATAAAGTAGGTGCAATTTTAAAAAATATAGTTGGAATTTATAAATATGGCAAAACTAAACATATTAATTCTAAGCTTGGATTTTTACTTGTGATTTTTGAATTTATTGGTGCAATTATTGGAGCAAAAATATTATTAAATATTAATGATTCTATTATTGGAAAAGTTGTAGCAATTGCACTCTTTATTGTTGTTATTTTAACTCTCCTAAAGAAAAATCTAGGGGTAAAGAAAAAAGAGAAAATTTCAAAAAAAAAGTTGCTGATAGGTGTAATATTATTTTTTCTATTATCAATATTTAAAGGTGCAATAGGTGGAACAGGGATCTTTCAAACATATATTTTGGCGACTTTATTTGGTTTAACATTTTTGGAGTGTGCAGGAACTCGTAGAATTCCAAATTTAATAAGTGCATTAACATCTGTTTTCATTTTTTCATTTCATAAAATTATTAACTGGGAAGTTGGTATAGTTCTTTTAATTAGTGAGGGACTTGGAGCTTATGTGGGTGCAACACTCGCACTCAAAAAAGGAAACAAATTTGTTAGAAGATTGTTTATTACAGTTGGAATTATATTAAGTATAGTTGTTTTATATAATTCCTTTATTTAAAGCAAAATAACTTTTAAATAGATTAAATTAAATTAACTGTACTATGAAACTCTATATAATCACAGGTAATAAACATAAAGTGGCAGAAGCAAAATCTGTTTTTTCAAAGTTCAATATTGAAATAGAACAAATTAATGACGAAAAACAAGAACCTAAAGATAATACAATTCAAGAAATATCTGAGCTTAACGCAAAGTTTTTTTTTGAAAAATACAATAAACCTGTAATTGTTGATGATACAGGAGTATTTTTTAATGCATATAAAGAGTTTCCAGGTAACCATCCTAAATTAATGTTTAATTTGCTTGGATATAAGGGACTTTTAAAACTTGTTGAAAATGAAGATAGATCAGCTCAATTTAGGACTGCAGTAACCTATTATGATGGTGAAACCTTTTTTTCAGCAATAGGAGAACTGGATTGTATGATTGACACAAAAATACATGATTTAGATGTTGATGTATTACCTTATGAAAGAATTTTTTTAGTTGACGGAAGACCTTTGTCAAAATTTTCTCGAGAAGATAAAAATAAAATTTCTCATAGGGCTAAGGCGTTTATGGAAATAGCTAAGAAAATACAACAGGAGCAACAGCATTAAGAATTGCAGTTAGTAGTGGAAGATATAGTAAAATATTTGTTAGAAGTTGTGAAGCTTGATGAGTTAATCTTTCTATTGGATCTGCACCAAGTATTCCGTACCAAAAATAAGCAATAACAGTTCTAAGAATAATAGTTATAACAAAAGCTGTAGAGAAACTTACACCAATTGTTTTAAAAACACCTACAAGCACAGCACATAGGCCAGCTAGAACTGGAACTGAAAGATAAGTAGCTTTGATAAAACTGTTCATAAGATAGCAAGTAAGTCCGACAATAAGTCCATAAAAAAAACCAATTGTAGGACCATATAGATAACCAATTAAACAAGCCATACCAGTATTAGTTTCTAGAGATATATGCGGAACCATTTTACTGTATCTAACAGAAAGGTAAGTGACAGGAACAAAAACAATCATTAAAATAATTCCAGCTAAATATTCAAACCATGCAAATGAAACAATGAGGAAAATAAGAGCAATTAGAACATATTTGATGTTGAAAAATTTTTTAATGTTCTTTTTAGAGTCCATTAAAACTATATGAATAATTTCTGTTTTTTTAAAGGTATCGTGTCTTTACATAGTAGAAAAATTTAAAAACTCCAGTTAAAGTAGTATTACACAGAGGTGAACTTATGAAAAAAGGATCATTAAATCTTTCTATTAATGCAATTGTAGTTTTAATCATGGCTGTAGCCTTACTCGGTTTAGGTCTTGGATTTTTAAGAAACATGTTTTCAAATTTAGAAGGACAAATAGGAGATATTAGTAAGGACACTGAACAAAGGATGGTTCAGGGATTAGAAGATAGTAATGAGAGACTCGCTCTAGATAAAACTAAGTTTGAAATAAAACAAGGTAAGACAGGAGAAACTTATTTAGGTCTTAGAAATGAATTGTCTGGAAAATTTACTTATGTAGTTGATGGTTCAGGAACTATTGATGCGAATACTAATCCAGGAGACTGGAAAGAAGATGACTCAGTAATAACTTGTTATAGTGCATTTGATCCTGAAGCAGATTTAACAGGTAAAAATGAAGAAGGATCACCTATTTATTTTACAGCTATTGCAAAAAGATCTTTAAAAGAAGGAGATAGTTATGTAGGAAAAATGCTTATTAAAGTTAATGGAAAAGCACCGGAAGGAACTTATGATTGTGCAATTGTACTTGAAGACCCAAGTGATCCTGGAGAAGAATATGATAGGATTGACTTTGAAGTAACTATAACTGAGGGATAAGAAAAATGGCTAAAATGAAAAAAAGGTTAACTCAATCAGAAGAATTTGAGATTCTAAAATTAGTTTTAGACAAATTTTTATGGATGGGTTTTGGTATTATGGCTTATGGTTTTTATATTTTGCTAACAGGCAACACAACATCATTTGTAAGAGGAATTTCCTTTATGTTTGGGGGTTCTGTTGTACTTATGCTATTTATGTTTCTGTTATTAAAGGAATATGAAATCATAAAATGAAACGAAAAGCAGCTATAGAGCTTTCAATGAATTTTTTAGTTGGATTAATCATTGGAATTGCTCTTTTTTCTTTTGGTATTTATTTTTTAGGTCAAATTCTTAATACTGATTTAGAATATATAATGCCAGATCATTATGAAGAGGAAGCACAAAAATGTGTTAGCAGAGGAAATAGTGTTTGTGTTGTAGAAAAAAGACAAGAAATCAGAGTTAAAAAATATGGTGGGTTTGGTCTTGTTATAAATAATATTTTAGGTAGAGAAGCAGATTTTAAACCTAGAGTAGAATTTAGTTTAGGAGTTCCAGATGATAAAGATCTTGAGGAAATAGATGAGGTTGAAGGAATTTGGACACATGAGCAAGTAAGAACAATAACTTTAGAAAATAACGATCATGTTTTAGAAAGCTTAGATTTTACAGTTCCAGCAGGTACAAAGAGAGGAGATTATTATTTCAATGTTTTTGTTTGTTATGATGGTGATGAATCTTCTGAATTTTGTCCATCAGGATTTAAATCATTATATGGTGCAGTACAACAAATAACAATCAATGTACCTTAATTATTTTTTTCTAACATTTGATTATTTTTATAAATGAGCTTGGATCTAATGATGCTCCTCCAGGTAAACATCCGTTAATGTCTTTCATACTTAGAATTTCATTTGCATTATTTGGATTAACAGATCCACCATAAATTATTATTAAATTAGAAGCAATTTCAGCATTATACAAATCATTAATTAATTGTCTAATAAACTCATGTACTTCTTGAGCTTGCTTTGATGTTGCAGTATTTCCAGTGCCTATGGCCCATACAGGTTCATAAGCAATAATTACATTTTTTATATTTTCGTGATTTAATCCATTTAAACCTTCACGAAGTTGAGTTTCAATTGTAGATTTGGTTTCATTATTGTTTCTTTGATCAAGTGTTTCACCAATACAAAAAATTATTTTTAGATCATGCTTAAGAGCTGCACGAATTTTTTTATTTATGATTTCATTAGTTTCATTAAAATATTTTCTTCTTTCAGAATGTCCAATAATAACATATTTTGCAAAATCTTTGATCATTGCAGGTGAAATTTCACCAGTATATGCTCCTTTCTCCTCATAAAACATGTTTTGAGCACAAACATCAATTTTTGAACCATTTAATGATTTTGAAACAGATTCTAATAATGTAAAAGGAACAGCTAAAACAATTTTGGTGTCTTTAATATCTTTTGAAAATAATTTTAAATCTTCGATATAATTAATAGCTTCTTCTCTATTTTTGTTCATTTTCCAGTTTCCAACAATAAAGTTATTCATTTATCATTCACCTTTTTGATTATAAAATATAAACCAATAAAAAACATTAATAAATTAACAATTTGGGTAAGTGTTAATCCAAATAATATTCTAGACATGTCTGTTCTATAAAAATCAGTAATAAATCTTAAAAAACCATATCCAGTTATAAAAGTCCAAGTCCTAATTCCTATTTTTTTGGTATGTTTACCTAGAAGTATTAAAATTCCAAATAATAAAAATTGGGTAAATGCTTGATATATTTGTGCAGGATGTCGGCATAAATCATCTACTCTAACAAATTTAACACACCAAGAAACATTTGTTACAAAACCTAAATGTTCAGAATTTATGAAATTTGCAATTCTACCAAATGCTATCGTTAAGGCCATAGGAGCTGCTACAATATCTGTAAGTTTAATCACACTAATTTTATATTTTTTGCAGTAATAGTAAATATAAACAAGAGCAAAAGCTAATCCTCCTTGATAGGCTAATCCACCGTTCCAAATAGCTATAATTTGAGCTGGGTTTTTTGAATAATATCCCCATTCAATAATTGTATTAAATATTCTAGCACCAATAATTCCTAGAATCATACTCCAGACAACGAGATCTGAGACTCTATCATTTGTGAGATTTTTAATTTTCTTTTTTTTAGAAACTTGCATTAAAATATGATTAATTAATAAAAAACCTAAGGCGTAAACCATACCATAAAAACGTATAGATAAAGGACCTACAGTAATAATGTCTGGATTAATGTTATTAATAAACATAGTTTAGTTAAAAGCTGACAAATATTTAATAGTTTTGTATAATCACTTTGAAAGCAAATTATCCATATCTCTTCCAAATTTACTAAACCACATTACTATTTTTTGTATAAAAGAAGGTTCTTTTATAGGTAGATTTTTTTCAAAACGTTCAATATATTCATTATTTTTATTATCGTAATAAACAACTTTAATTGCAAAATTATTGTTTTCTATATTGAGCATTGATTTATCGAGTTCAATTGTAAATCTTTGAGTTGCATCAATTTCATCAATATTCCAATTTGTAATTCTATCATTAAAATAAAAACTAACCACAGCATTTTTTGGTTTTGCAATAGATGTTTTTGAAACTTGGAAATCAACTTTAAATTCAGGACCAAATTCTAAAATATCTGGATAAACAACATCTAAAATATTTAATTTGGGTTTATCTTCAACAATCACTCTTAATTGATTTGTTTTAGTAACTTCTGAGTTTTTAGCACTAATTATTATCTCAGATTCACCAATAATGGAGATTACGGGTGTAAATGAAATATTTTTTGTTTGAGAAATTCCTAAATTTATTTTTTCACAATTTTTTTCTAAACATACTTTAAGATTTTCAAGTATTACATTTCCATTATTTTTAACAAGACAAGAGACGCCAAAACTTTCATTATAAAATACTGAAGAGGGATAAATACAATTAAGATCAATATTTCTAGAATATTTTTTTACTTTTTGCTCTTCAATATTAGTTAGAATTTGCCAAATTTGACCAAATGTATATGTAACTCCTTTTTCTTTAGATTTAAAAGAACTTTCTTTAGAATAACCAAATGAATCAAAAACTTCTATTGGGAATGTGTATATGTAATTCTTTTTTAAATCATCAACTTCAACTATATAGTAAACAGATTTTTCCTCTTTAGGACCTAAAAGAAGATATTTTACTCTTGAATCATGTAACTTAACTTCAATAGCTTTACTTAAAATTAATTCAGTTGATATATAATAATTTTTAAGGTTTTTAACTTTCACTTCAATTAAATTAAAAGAATCTAATGATACTTCACTACTTAAAGGAATAATTTCTATTTCGACGAACTTGTTTAATTTGTTTCCATAGTCAACAATTTTTACATCTAAATTTGTTGGACCTGCATTTAATTCAACATTATGAGCTTGCCATTCAAATCTAGTACTTGATTTGTCAGAATCAATTGAATCTCTAAGTTTTATATGGGTGGCATCAGTATATCCAAATTGACCATATGTAGGATCAAAACTAACCCAACCATGTTCAGGAAAATAAACCTCTGCCCAACCATGTAGGCCCCATTCACTTTCAAATAAATCTGAATTAGTATAAGAAATTCCAGATACAAATCTTGCAGGAATTCCTAAGGATCTACAAAATGAAATAAATAAATTGGTTATTTCATCACAAACACCATATCTGTTTTGCAAAACCCATGAAGAAGGCTCACTAGCCTCAGCAGTTAATGTTGTTAAATTATATTCAATATTATTAAGAGTCCACTCTGCCAAATTAAAAACAACTTGATACAAATCATCTTCTCCTGTTGCTAGTTCAGAAGCTTTAGCAATAATATCATTATTAACATCAATATTTTTTGTATTTTCTAAATAGTAAGCATATTTTGAATCTAAATTTTTTATTGGAAAATCAATTTTTTTAGATATAACAGGAAAATTATTATTTGTTTTAACTATTGAATTTAATTCATAATTATATGTGCCAAGTTTATCCTCAGCCCACATTAATTCTAAATAATCATCTTTATTTGCAAAACTTGGAGTTGTAGTTAAAGATAATACTTCTTGATTTCTACCATTTTGTGGATATAAATATAATTTTGTTTTTAGATAGTCAACACTACTACTAGAATCTCCTGTTAATTCAAGATGTGAAGATATTGTTAAATCTAAATTGAGGTTTTTATAATTAAAAATAGAATCCTCTGCATATACACTAAAACACATTAAAATTAAAAGTAAAATAAAGGTTTTTTTCATATATGAAATTCTAAGTTTAATCCTATATAATATTTTCTTTTTCCGTAAATTATTTATATTACTTAACATTTAAGAATAGTAACAAATAATCGTTACTAGTAAATGGGAGGGGATTGAATGAATAAAAATATACTACTGCTTTCTATTGTCATAATGATATTAGCAACAGCTTGTACTGAATACCAATATGAGCCTTTTGAACCAACAGGTGAAGTTGTTACAGATGTTGAAAATGTTGAAGTTGATATGGGAGAAGTAGCAGAATCAATATCTGATTCAGATGAAATAGATGAAGTTGGAGACGTTCTTGAAGACGTTGAAGATGAAGAATTGGACATGGACGTTGAAGAAGACATGGAGAAGTCTGAAGAAGAAGTAGAAGAAGTTGAAGAAGTAGAATTAAGTCCAGAAACACCAATTATTGAAGTGTTTGAAGGAGACTTAGTTGATTTAAAACCATATGTTATGGATCCAGATGGAGATGAAGTTGCTTTAGGATACACAGCACCATTTGATGAAAATGGTATGTGGCAAACATCTTTAGGAGATGCAGGCTATTACTCTGTAATTGTCACAGCAACAGATAATAAAGAATCATTTGTTACTAAAAATATGGTTGTAACTGTTTACGTTAAAAACAAACCTCCTGTTATTAATATTGGGGAAAGTCTAGAATTTGATGAAGGAGATTTAATTAAATTAAATCCAGATATTTATGATGAAGATGAAGATGAAGTAGTTGTCATATATTCAGGATGGATGACAGGAAGAGCATATCAAACAACTTATGACGATGCTGGAACTTATGTTGTCACAATTAGAGCTGATGATGGTAAAGAAATCATTTCAAAAGATGTAACAATTGTTGTTAATGATTTTAATAGAGTTCCTCTATTTGAAGTTTTAAGTGGAGCAAAAGTTACAGGTATTGAAGGAGACTTAATCAAAGTTGAAGTCATGGCTGAGGATCCAGATGGAGACGAGATAGTCTTTATGTTTGGTGAACCTCTTGATGAAAATGGAGAATGGCAAACAAGTAAAGGAGATGCAGGAGTCTATGAAACCAAAGTTGTTGCTACTGATGGAGAAAATGAAGTTGTCAATGAAGTGTTAATTGAGTTAATGAAGATGAATGAACCACCAGTAATTAAATCAATCACAATGACGCCAAAAGAAATTGTCTTAAAAAAACCAGGAGATAAAGTTGATGTATCTATTGAAGTAGTTGCATCTGATCCAGATGGAGATGATCTAGAAATTACATATAGTGGTTTTATGGAATCATCAAAGAAAACAGTTACTTATGGTGAAAAAGGTGGAATGAAAGTCGTTACAGTCACAGTTAGTGATGGTAAAGATGTAGTCACTCAAGACATTAAAATTAACATGAACAATTGGCCATGTTTTGATTGCCAATAATTTTTTTTTCTTTATTTTTATATTTATTAAAATATGTCAAACTCAACTGAATATGATGTAGAGAAAACACCTGAGCTAACACATATTAGAGATAGAATTTCTAAAATCTTTCCAAAACTTTATGCAGGGGATAAAGGTGAAAGATTTGCTGCTGCTGAATCTGTTAAAGCAAAAAAATGGTGGTTAAAATTAGTTTCTCATGGACTGAAAAATTTTTGGAAGACAAAATATGATTTTTCAGTAACAAATATTCAACCTAGATATTCTTTAAATGGTTTAGTTAACAAGGATAATAAAATTCCTAGGTCAGGTCCATTGATTTATGTTTCTTATCATGGGAGTGTTTATGATCCTTTTATGATGGGTCCTCATGTTTTTTTGTCTAATAACATGAATACAATAACTTTTGCAAGAGAAGATATGTTTTCTCCAGATTATTTTGTGCATTTGCAAAGATCTTCTTTTGAAGCTAAACATGAGAGGTTAGGTACAACACCAACAGAATTGGAAATTCAATTGCAACAAGAGAGCGAAGCTAAAAGATATGCAATACCTTTTAATTGGTTATTTAGATCTTGCGGAGCAGTTCCAATAACTAGGGCTAAGGAAAGAAGAATAGATGACTTAGTTGATGAAGTGGAAATTAGAAATGCCTTAAGCGGTGTTGTTTTTGGT
>JABHXU010000021.1 GCA_018657065.1 archaeon | reverse complement strand
CTTTCATTTTATTAGTGCTCTAATCTCTTCTACTCTCTCAGGGGTTAAAACTTTTCTTTCTTCCTTAACTAAATCAATATGAGGCATAATTTTTACAACTTCCAAAAATTTAACAAGTAAATTCAAATCAATTTCAGATCTTTTTTCAACTGAACCCATTGCTTCATACAAATTCTGATCAGTTGTAACTAAATCAACTTGTGTGCTTTGTGTGGTTATCAAAGTGTGAAGTTTATCTTCACCTTTCAAATAATTAAGTATAGCTTCAGGTTTTATGTACATTTTTTGTTTATTCATTTTGAATCCTCGTCTTTTAGACCTAATATTTTATCCCAATCTTTATGTCTTGATTTTTTTATGTCTTTGTAATCATCTAGTTCTTTGATTTTTTCTTTAAAATGTTCTAATTGCGCACCATCTAGCACATGTCCACCAGATTCAACATATATTTTGTATTGTCTTAGAGATTCTTTATCTTCTGGATTTAAAAAAAACTTCAAATCAAACCATGTTATAAGTTCTTCACCATAGGATTTGCATCCCATAGCAACTTTACATTCATAAGGTTTAGCTTGATGTATTTTACATCCAACATCTTCCTCATAAAAAATACATTTCCCATATGGCTTATCGTCCTCTCTAAGTATTTTAGGTCTCCTTAATGTTGTGTTGAATTTTGTAAGTTCTTCAGTATATTCTTTTTCAAATTTTTTTTTTTTTAATCCCATTAATTTTGCAGATTTACTTATTTCTCCTTTAATAAATGCTCCTGAACCAAATTTACATGGATTCTCACATTTATTACATCTACATGGATGCACAAGTTTCATTATTTTGTCTTCTGAACTATAATAATTTATCATCCTGAAATTTTTACTTTTGAATGCCTTAAAATTTTGCCTTTAAGTTCATAACCTTTTTGAAGTTCTTCTAAAACTATATCTTCCTCTTTGTCAGATTTTTCTTTCATTAAAACTTCATGTTTATATGGATCAAATTTTAATCCTTGAGCAGCAATGGATGTTAAACCTTCTTGTTTTAATATGTCATTTAATTGTGCATAAACAAGTTCAATTCCCTTTTTGAAACTTTCAAAATCCTCATTATTCTTAAACGCAAGTTCAAAACTATCAAGTACTGGTAAAATTTTTCTAATCATATCAGCACTACTAAATTCAAGTAATTGTTTTGTTTCTCTTTCAGTTCTTTCTTTATAATTAACAAAATCAGCTTGAATTCTTTTACACATAATTGTAAGATTTTCAATTTCTTGATTTTTCTTATCAAGCTCTTCTTTTTTTGATTGTTTTTTTTTCTTTTCAGCCATTTATCATCCTTCTTTAAAAATTAAAAAAGTGAGACTAAGCTCACGTTTTTGTGAGCGCATGTCGCACAGTTTTGCTAAAGCTTTTCCTAAAAGCTTTACATCATCGGCATTCCGCCCATGCCACCCATTCCTCCCATAGGCATTCCACCAGGAGGTAATCCTGGAGAATCATCTTTAGTATCAGGTAAATCTGTTACAATAGCTTCAGTAATTAATACCATTGTTCCTATTGAAACTGCATTTTGAAGAGCAGTTCTTGTTACTTTTGTTGGATCAATAACTCCTGCTTTAAACATGTCTTCGTATTTACTGTCCTTAGCATTATATCCAATATGACCTGATTCTTTTAGTAATTTATCAACAACAATACTTGATTCTTTACCTGCATTTTCAGCAATTATTCTAACTGGATATTCACATGCTTTTTTAACAATTTCAACACCAATTTGTTGATCACCTGTTAAGTTCAACGAGTTTAATACTTCTCCAGATCTAAGTAGTGTAACTCCTCCTCCAGCAACAACTCCTTCTTCAACAGCAGCTCTAGTTGCATGAAGTGCATCATCTACTCTTGCTTTTTTCTCTTTCATTTCTGTTTCAGTTGCTGCTCCAATGTTTAGTACTGCAACTCCACCAGTTAATTTAGCAAGTCTTTTTTGCAAATCTTCCTTATCAAAATCTGAATCAGACATTTTAATTTGAGATTCAAGCAAATTAACTCTAGCTTTTAATAAATCAGTGTCACCTTCTCCACCAACTATAACAGTTTTATCTTTGTCAACTTTAACTTTCTTAGCTTTTCCTAAATCAGTAATTTTAGTTGTTTCAAGTTTCATTCCTTTATCTTCACTAATGACTCTTGCACCTGTCATAACTGCAATATCTTGAAGCATTTCTTTTTGATCATCTCCAAATCCTGGTGCTTTAACTGCAACAGCTTTAAGAGCTCCTCTAATTACATTTAATACTAATGCTGCTAATGCTTCTCCTTCAACGTCTTCAGCAATTATAACAAAAGGTCTTCCTTCCTGAGCAACTTGTTCTAAAATTGGTAAAAGTTCCTTCATTGTACTAATTTTTTTATCATAGAGTAATATTAATGGATCCTCTAATTCAGTTATCATCTTATCTGGATTAGTTACCATATAAGGGGAGACAAATCCTTTATCAAATTGCATACCTTCAACAACTTCTAAACTTGTTTCAAGCGATTTTGCTTCTTCAACAGTTATAACTCCAGAGCTTCCTACTTTAGACATAGCATCAGCAATTAAAGCTCCAATTTTTTCATCATTATTAGCTGAAATTGTTGCAACTTGCTGAATTTTTTCTTTATTTTGAACTGGAACACTTTGTTCTTTTAAATATTCAACAATTTTTTCAGAAGCTTTTTCAATTCCTACTTTTATATCTGTAGGAGAAGCTCCAGCTGTAATATTTTTAATACCTTCTTTAATAATATAAGAAGCTAAAACTACTGCAGTAGTTGTTCCGTCTCCAGCAATGTCTTGAGTTTTTTCTGCTACTTCTTTGATTAATTGTGCTCCAACATTTTCAAATTTGTCTTCTAAATCAATTTCTTTAGCTATTGTTACTCCATCATTAATAATTGTTGGACTTCCAAATCCTGAATCTAGTGCTACACATCTTCCTTTAGGACCTAGTGTAACTGAAACAGTTTTCATTACTTTTTCTGCTCCCTTTAATATTGATTGTCTTGCTTTTTCATCAAAAATTATTTGTTTTGCCATATCTATCACCTTATTAGTTATTTTTAATTTTTATGCGCAGTTCCCCGCGCCCCTTGGTATATATTATATTAATATTATTCTACAACTGCTAAAATATCTTTAACATCCATTAGCATGTGTTTCATTCCTTCAATTGTTATTTCAGATCCACCGTAACTTTCATGAATTACATTGTCTCCTATTTTTATTTTAACAAGTTCTCCATCTCCAACAGCAACAACTGTTGCAGTTAATGGTTTTTCTTTTGCTGAATCTGGAATATATAATCCTGATTTTGTTTTTTCTTCAACTTCAATTGGTCTTAATAAGACTCTGTTTCCAAGTGGTTTAATTTTCATTTTATTATCCTCCATGTATTTTGTTTAATTATTAAGCGTAAAATTATCTAAGGGAATATCCCTTAGATTTAGTCAATTTGTAATTTTTTTCTTTTTGATTTTTCAATATTTTTTTTAGGAACTTCAAGACGAAGTACTCCATTTTTATATTCTGCTTTTGCTTTGTTTGAATCAACTTCTCTAGGCAAACTTATGTACCTTTGGAAATTTTGTGCATAATAACTAAAAGATTTTTTATCTTTACTTTTTTTCTCACTTTTTGATTCAACATTTAATTCCATAAATCTATCATCTACAATTAAATCAATATCTGATTTTTTTACTCCTGGTAATTCAAAAGTTGCAATTATTTGTGTTTCTGTTTCCTGTAGATGACATTTAGGTGCTCTTTTATTTTCCATAGGTACCAAATTTGATCCCTTGTGACCAATTAGAGGTCTATTTATAGGTTTATCCCAGAAAAATCTGGAAAATATTTTATCCATTTCTTCATGCATTTTATCTATTTCATCAAATGGGTCATAATACATATCAACCACCTCCAAGTTTTTGAGGAATTTTATTTTATTCATATTCCTCAGTTTCTAGGTAAAATACTTAATCATATTTAAAGGTTTCGTTGATCTTAAATCAACAGAGTTGATGAATTTTGCTTTTGATTTATAAATGTTTCGGAAAACTTTATATACTTCTAAACGAAATTCATAAAATATGATCATAAAAAGCAGAAAAATTACAATTAATAGAATTAGAAAACCTAAAAATCAAAATTTAAATGATGAATTACAATGGTTTTTTCAATCTCTAGGTTTATTTGGTAATAGAGACAAAAACAAAAGCTGCTTTAGGATGACTATAGTTCTTTTAAAATCACTTAGAGATCCTGAAGGATTAACTAGTGATGAAATTTCTGAAAAAGTTCAATTAAGTCGAGGAACTGTTGTTCATCATCTTCATAATCTAATGAGTGCTGGTCTTGTTGTCAATAATAGAAATAAATACATGTTAAAAGTTGATAATCTAAGAGAATTAGTTGATGAAATTGAACATGATTTATTTAGAACAATGGCAAATCTTAGAGATGTTGCAGATCAAATTGATAATAGACTTGATTTATAGTCATTAATTTTTTAAATAAGTTTTAGATATAATTTTTTATGCTTAGATTTGAAATTAATACTACTAATAAATCAATTAGTGAAATTATTCAAGATATCAAAAATATTACGAATCAAAATAAAGGAATTTATGAAGTTATTATAGATAATTTAAATCCTAATGCAAATAAATTTTATCTATCTCTTTGTGATCAAATTTTAATAAATAAACTAAAAATTAAATGGTTTATTAACACAATTCCTAATATTAATTATAATTTAAATTTCTTTAAGAAAATAAGGTTTTGTGGTTGTTTTGGAATTCATTTAGATATAATTTCATTTTCAGATTCTCTTCTTAGATTTAATAAATGCTCATTTAATTCTATAGATATTAAGAATAACCTCAGAGATGCTAAAAATGGTGGCCTAAATACCTCAATATCTTTTACTTTAGGCAAAAATGAAACAAAAAATGATATTGACTTATGCTTATCTGAAATTAATGATAATTCCTTATATATTGATGATCTTGGTAGAATTAGAATAAAAAATAAAACTAGTAAAACAATAAAATTTAGATCTCAAATACTAAATACTGCTAAAAAAAATAATATATTTATTTTAAATTAAAGTCAGTTTTTTATATAGATATTTCTTTTAATTAATAATGAAAATTATGCTTTTGCTTCTTCCCCCATGGGGAATTTCAAATCCTCACCTTGGTTTAACATATGTTGCAAGTGCACTTAAAGAAAAAAAATATCAAGTAGAAGGATATGATTTAAACATTGAAATTTATAATGATTTAGATAATAAAACAAAAGATAAATGGAATCATAGTTCGCAAAGATTTTGGAAGAAGGGATTGCTTAAAAATCATCATTTGTTAATTGACAAACACATTAATAAACTTGTTAAAATAAATTTTGACATTTTAGGAATGTCAGGTTGTGATTTAAGTTTAGATGTTCTTAATTATATTCTACCTAAATTAAAAAAACATAAACCAAAAATTAAGATAATTATTGGAGGTGGAATTGTTGCAAACAAAAAAATCATACAAAAAATCAAAAAAGAATATGTTGACTATATAATTTTAGATGAAGGAGAATATTCTATTTTAAAAGTTGTTGAATCTATAAAATCTAAAAAACTACTTAAAAATTCTAAAACAATTAAAATTGATAAACAAAATAAAACACTTCTTGTAAAATCAACTAAAAAAACAAATTTAACTAAGATTCCTGTTCCTTATTTTGACATATTTCCAATTAATTCATATGTAAATAATGATCTTCCTATATCCTTTTCAAGAGGATGTATTATGAGATGTGCATTTTGTGTTGATTCTCCAATTCTTTCACCATTTCGAACAAGAAAACCTCAAGATGTTGTTAATGAAATGTATAATAATTATAAAAAATTCAATATCAGAGTTTACCAAGTAACTGATTTACTTATTAATGGAGACATAAAATTTCTAAATGAATTTTGCGATATAATAATAGAAAAAAAACTTCACTTTTTTTGGGGTGGACAAGCAATTATTAGAAAAGAAATGGCCTTAAACTTACTTCGAAAAATGAGAATTGCAGGATGCACCCATCTAATTTTTGGAGTTGAATCTTTTTCAGATAATATAAGATCACTCATGAGAAAAGGAAGCACAACAACTTTAGTAAAAAAGGTTATAAAAAATTCAAAAGTAGCAGGAATTGAAACAAGAATAAATTTAGTTGTTGGATTTCCTGGTGAAACAAAAGAAGATCTAAATGAAACAATAAAAACAATTAGGGAACTTCAACCATATATTGACTATATAAATTGCTTAAATATTTGTAATGTTTTTCCTGATACTCCTTTAGACTTTGAATCAAGTAAATTTAGAATAATAAATAACAAAGATAAAATTGGTCTTTTTTTCAAAGCAAATACAGATATAAAAGAAAGAATCAAAAGATTCAAAAAAGTCTACAAAGTTTGTAAACAACAAAATTTAGAACCCCTATTAAATAATGTTGAAGGATTGGTTGATATTGATAAATTATAAAAAGAAAAACAGCCTCTGAAGGGAATTGAACCCTCGACCTTTGCCTTACCAAGGCAACGCAATACCACTATGCTACAGAGGCGACTGTAAGGAGCCTGTGTTGCTTTCAAAAACCGGAACTCAAAGTCTGTTGGTTTTTTATATGCTACAGAGGCAATTATGAGTGTGAAATTCTTTTCATCTTAAAAATTTAATGAAAAAATGGACCTATCTTCGCGCAACCAACTAGTGAGTTAGCGCTCAGAAGATTCCATTTCACTATGTGAAATGGACCAATCGGGATTTGAACCCGAAGTCTCCCGGCTGCCAGCCGGGCGCGATAGCCGAATTACGCCATTGGCCCTTATCTGTTTTTTTATGGGACTGAGCAATTTACTGCGAATGTCGCATAATCCCCATCAATGCTGATAAGGATTGACGCCATTGGCCCAATAAGGTCAACGAAATCAATTTGTGTTTTTATACTTTATTATAAGGAGAGGTGCGGAGAACCTAGGTTCTCTGCTTAATTACAAAAAAAACCCTCTTTTTTCAGTTATTATCCCGAAGATTTTTATATTCTATAACTATTCCTTTCCTCTACAATGAAACATAAACCAATCTTTATAACAAGTGCATTACCTTACGCTAACGGACCACTGCATCTAGGGAGTATGGTTGAACATACCCAATCAGACATTTATGCTAGGTTCATGCGAATGATAGGTAGAAAAGTTGTTTATGTATGTGCTGATGATACTCATGGAACACCTATTGAAGTGAATGCTGCAAAACTAAATAAAACTCCTGAACAATTTGTTAAAGAATGGTATAATCACCACACAGCTGATTTAACGGGTTACCATATTAGTTATGATTCATTTTATACAACTAATTCTAAAGAAAGCAAACATTTTACTGAAAAAATTTTTAATATTTTAAAAAAAAACGGTCATATCTATAAAAAAGAAATTGAACTAATGTATGATTTAGAAGCTAAACGATTTCTTCCAGATAGATATGTTAAAGGAATTTGTCCTAAATGTGGCTCACCAGACCAATATGGAGATAACTGTGAAAAATGTGGCGCAACATATAATCCTAATGAATTACTCGAACCTTATTCAGTAATAACTAAATCTAGACCAGTTGTAAAAATTGCTGAACATTATTTTTTCAAGTTAAGTTCATTTTCAAGTAAATTAAAAAAATGGTTAACTAATAATAAAAAACTACAACCTGAAATCAAAAATCAAATCTTAGGCTGGGTAAATGAAGGTCTTGAAGATTGGTGTATATCTAGAAATGCTCCTTATTTTGGATTTAAAATTCCTGGAGAAGATGATCTTTATTTTTATGTTTGGCTAGATGCACCTATAGGTTATATGGCTGCTCTAGCTAATGAATTAAATGGTAAAGTTGATAATGCTGAAAAGTTCTGGAATGAATCTGATGTAACTCATTTTATTGGAAAAGATATTATTTATTTCCATCTATTATTTTGGCCTGCAGTTTTAATGGCTTCAGGATTTTCTATTCCTGACAATGTTATTGTCCATGGATTTTTAAATATAAATGGTCAAAAAATGAGTAAATCTAGAGGAACTTTTATTCGAGCTATAGATTTTAGAGAAAAAACTAATACTGAATTTTTAAGATATTATTTTGCTTCAAATTTAACCCACACAATGACTGATTTAGATTTAGATTTAGAAAAATTTATTTCAAAAACTAATAATGAACTTGTGGCAAATGTAGCTAATTTTGTATATAGAACTTTAAGTTTTACAAATAAAAATTATGATTCTAAGCTTTCAACAATTAGAGATACTATGCTTTTAGAAAAAATCCAAAAAAAGACTGATGAAATTAAAGCTGCTTATGAAGCTTTTAATTATAGAGATGCTGTAAAAAATATTCAAGAAATTGCGTCTCTAGGAAACAAATATTTTCAAAATAATGAACCTTGGAAATTAATTAAAATTAATAAAGAAGAAACAGGGGAAGTTCTAACTGATTGTGCTAATATTGCAAAAATATTATCCATTGTTCTTAAACCAATTCTTCCAATGTTTTCAAAAAGTGTTGAAGAACAACTTAATTTAAAAGAACAAAGTTGGAAAGATCTTCCTAATTATATTGAAAATCATAAAATTGGTAAAGCAGTAATAGCACTTCAAAAAATTGAAAAATTAGATTTACAAATTGGAGATAAACCTAATACAAAAACACAAAAAAAAATAGATCCTTTTTCTAAACTAAATTTAAAGGTTGCAAAAATCACTAGTATCTCAGAACATCTCAAAGCTGATAAACTTCTTTTAATTAACATTGATTTAGGAAATAATGATAAAAGACAATTAGTTGCAGGTCTTAAACCTTTTTATGAAGATATAAATGAACTTATTGGAAAACAAATTATTGTTGTAACAAATCTAGAACACGCAAATTTAAGAGGAGAACAGTCACAAGGTATGCTACTCGCTGGTGAAACTAAAGACTCAAAAACCGTAAAAGTTTTAGAAGCACCTAAATCTAAAATAGGTGATCAAGTTTATATTGAAAGAATTACGCCAGGAAGTAAAACAATTAAATTTGATGATTTTTTAAAAGTCAAAATTTATATTGAAAATAATAAAGTAATGTCTGAAGGTAAACAATTAAAATCTGATAAAGAAAATATTGTTACAGAAATTAATAATGGTAAAGTTAGGTAAATTTACCATTTATTTATACTTTGCAACTTTTGTATCTGTCTTTTTAGCAAAAGCTTCAGCATATTGATCTTGTCCTGATAAAAGTAATAACGCTGATCCCAAAGAGTTTTGATACATTTCCTTTTTTTTCCATTTAGGTTTTAATTTTCTATAGAATGGTGTATTTGCTTTAAGTTTTTTATCAAGCTCAGTTTTCATTCCTTCATCTTCAATTAAATAATCTAACATTGCCCTATGTTCTTCAGGATCACTTGGAATAACTTTTTGTTTTAAACTCTTTAATTCATTTGCTGCGTATCCTTTTGCCATTATTCTATAAATTCTTTCGAAAGCAGTTCCGGTTTCATCTGTAGTTTTACCTGAAATATTACCTTCTTTAACTTTTCCTACTATTTCTTTAAAAACCTCGTCAGCTTTATCACCATATGCTGCAGATAAATAATGATTTTTAAATGTATTTAATGCAATGTCTACATCTTCTTTTATTCCGTCGTTTAATTTCTTCCTAGCATCCTTATACCAGTTTTTTCCTTCAAATAATGTTCCAAAAATTAAACCTACTGCTTCTTCAGCACTAAATCCTTTAAGCTCTCCATGATCTCCAATAGCTTTTTCAACATCACCATGAATACCATCAATAACTTTCATTTTGCCTTTTAGGCCCTTATCAATTTCTTTAAATTTAATCTGTTCAAGATTACCTCTAACACCACTTTCATATTGATTATAAGTATGTAAAAAACCCAGAATTTGATGATATTTGTCTTTTCCTTCTAATTTTATTATATCATCTGCATGATCAACAATTGCTTTCCAATCAAATTTTTTTCCTGTAGCGGTTAAAGCTGGAGCAAATTTTGCTTCTCCATCTGCTTTAATAACGTCATCTAGAGTCATATATCATCCCACCTACAAATCTTGTTACTATTATCCAATACTTTCTATTATTTAAATCTTCACATTCAAATTTTTAAATAAGTAAATAAAAAATAATTAAAAGAATTAATTAATTGAACTTTCAAGCTCTTGAATTTTTCCACTTAATACTTCAATCGTTCTTGAATTATCAACTGGATTCATAAGTGCTCCACATTCATTACATTTGAAATTTACTTCGACAGCTTTGTCAAAATCTACTCTTGCACAAGCATGTCCACACATATAAAATTCATTTTTTTGTTCTCTATCAAGCCTATTTCTTAAAAGTAATATTTTATTTTGATGTTGTTCTAAATTAAGTTTATGAATATTATCATCTAAGAAATCCCAATGACTAATATGCCATCCTTTATGTTTATCTCTTTTTCTTTCAAATGAAGTTAAATGTGCTTCATATAATTTATAAAGCAATGCTCTAGCTTCTTGAATTGAAATATTCATGTCTTTAGCAATGATCAATTCTGAAATATCTTTTTTTCCTTTAAGATATAATGCAATATCAACAGCTTCAATTCCAACTGCGTTTGATACTACTTCGCTTATTAATTTTTTCGTGAGTCTCATTTTTATCTTATCCAAAATAATTTGGTGCAATTTTTTTTCCTTTTTTGGCAGATTTAGATTCTTTCTCGATTTTTTTTAAAGCGTTTGGTTTATCAATTTTACCAAATTTTTTTTCATAATTTTTGATGTTTTTTTTAAGGATCTCAGAAATACTTTTTGCAGTAAAAGGATCCATAACAACAACATTATGATTTAAAACTAAGGTTTGATATTCCTGATTTCTAACGTCAACTCTTGGAGTAATACTTCTAAAATCAAATATAAATTTTAGTGGATTATGTATAACTCCTGCTTCATCAGCAAAAAAACTTTGACCATTAACTATATCAAATTTAACTTTATTATCTTTCATCTATCTACCCCACCAATTTTAAATGGTAAAGTTGAGGTATTTATAAAGTTTATTACGACATTAGAACCCTATTTTTTCAATCATTAAATAATTTGTAAATCCCACATTGTAATCTGATAATCCATTTTGTCCTGTATCATCCAGATGTTCTACTGTTCTTGCCAATGACCTTTCATGAATTGCTTTTAAAAACAGATGATCATATTCAATAATTTGATTTTGTATTGCTTCTTTAAGATTCGGATTTAAATCAATTTCATCAAATACATCATAATAGTTTCCTTCACCTGATTCATGTATTGATTCTAATTGTGACATTAATCTTTGCATTCTTGCTGATTGAACCAGTAATGGATCTTATGACTCAATTAATGCATTATAGCTGATTAGTTGTGCATCTATCTCAGTTCCATATCCAATACGATGAGCTTGTTCATGAGCAACTATCCAAAATGCATTTTCATCTAATTCAATATTAACCGAAATATCTGAACTATTTGGATCATGACCTCCCCTTTGAGCATTCAAATAACCCAATAATTTAGGTCTTTGTCTTACACCATGATAAAATCCAATTTCCTGTCCTGTTTCTTTTTTTATATACTTTTGAATCGCATCTCTTGTTTTTCTAGAGGATTCACCCCAACTTAGATCCATAGGTTGGTATTCTTGATTTAATTTCGAGACTAAATCTTCTACTTCATGCATTCTTTCATCAAAGCAAAACTTATTTTCTGACAAATCAGATAACTCAAATTTTTTCTCACCAAAGAAATCAATTTTTTTTGTTTTTTCAATTGATCTTTGATCAAGTTTATTTGAAAGAACCTCTAATCCTGCAAAGCCAACTGCTAAACTTAATGTTCCTAAACTTGCAAAAAAACTGTATCCATTTATGGGATAATCTAATGCAAAAGCCCCTATTCCTGAAAGAATCCCTGCAAGCCCAAATCCTTTTGCCAAAACTTCTGGTTTGAGGGGTATTCTTCTATATTAGGTATAGTTACTTTATCTGGGAAATTAGCTTCTTCACCCATAAAAGAGAATTAGTGCAGTTTCCTTTATAAATGTTTCGATATTTTTACTACTTTTAAGTAATAAATTATTTCTTTTTAATTTCCTTCATTTTTTTAGTTACTGGAATTTTTTCATTACAGGATTCACATTCAAACACAATTGATTTAACTCCTTTGAAAGTTTTACGTTTAAATGGAACTGCTACTTCTCCCTTATGTTTACAATGAAGACAAGTATAGATAATATTACATTTTAAGGATTCTTCATATTCTGTTTTATCAATTGTATGTCCGCATTCAGAACATTCATAATATTTAGCTCTAATTTTTACTTTACCATTAGGACCTACAGGCTTACTCATTAAGGATTTACTACATTCGGGACATTTTTCTTTAAATGCCCAGGCTTTAACATGACCTTCACCTACTTTTCTTGATGTCCAATATATTACTTCTTCCATTGATTCTGGCATTCTTAAACTCATTTTTTTACCTCACATTCGTTTTATTTCAATACTTATAGCAGGTATCATTACTCTAATGTACCTTGGACAAATTGTAAACTCATAATTATATGCTTTACAATAATTTTCTAAATCTAATTTTTTTTCAGGGCTATCAAATTTAATAACAACATTAATTCCTTCTTGATCCTTATGCAAAATATCATATTCTCTCAATTGTTTTTTTACTTTAACTGTTATTTTTTTTAGTTCACTTAATCTATTGTCTAAATTACTTAATTTTTTATATAAATCCAAAAAAAAATCTTCTAGCTCTTTATCAAAATTTTCTTCTAAATATTTTAAATACATATTGTCATCAATTCCAATAAATCCACCATACTCATTATTTATTGGTTTCCATCTACCAAAACTACCAATTATTATGTCACCATATTTTGCAGCATTATTTCCTATACTACCTGAAACATCATTTATTAACAAACAATTCTTTTTTTTGCATAATGCATAAATTTCTTTCATATTTTCTTGTGTGCAAAAATATCCTGGCATTGAATTAAATAAAAGTACAGAATTTGAATCGATTTTTTTTTCTAGATATTTAATATCAAGTAACCCATAATTGGTATCAAGTAAATAATATTCATATTTTAATTTTTGAAGATATTGTTCATAAGTTATCCATCCACCTTGATCTTGAATAAATGCTTTTGTCTTACCGAGATATTGTGCTAATTGAAGTGCTAATCTAATTGAAGCGTTACCTCTATTAGTGAAAAAGATCTCATCTTTAGAAGTAAAATCACTTAAAATTTTTTCACACTTTTTTTTCATATAATCTTCATTTAGTTCTAGGTTTTTATAATTTTTGTTGTTTAACCTTTTATAGTAATGTTCACACAAGCTTTTCGCAGTGTCTCTGCATATGGATCTCCTACGTGAAGTGGTTCACTCCATGAAATATCCATACCTGAAGTAGATAATTCCTGAATTATTTCTTTTATAGGAGTTCCTCCATATTGTGCCAACATATCTAATTTTGCCAATCCTCCAGGTTTAAGGATTCTTTCGACTTGTTTAAATAATACAGATGTTAAATTGGCTGGAAACCCATAGGCTGCAAAAATACTTGTAACAAGATCTATTGAAGAATCTGGTACTTGTTCCAATATATAATTTGGCCTAGTTGGAAATATAAAATCTCCTTTTATAATTCTATTCCTAGGAACTTTAGTATGATAAAGATCTCTAGTTACTCCAAATGCTTGTATATTTTCAGATAGTTGATTCACATCATCAACATAGGTTGCAGAACCACATCCTAAATCTAGAACAAGGCAATGTCCCTTTTGATGTTCTCTTTCAGCTAAGAAATTAACAATATCAAAATCTAATCTTGAAGTATATCCATGAACAAAATCTGGTCCTTTTCCTCTTGAAAATAGACCTCTACTAGTTGAATGATCTCCTCTGTGATATGTTTCTTTAGGACTGTTCCTTGAGCTATTTTTTCAAGTTGTGCAAAATAAACCATTTTTTAGCAAGACTACAACTCTATATATAAACAATTCTATTATGTTTTAGGAAACTATTTTAAAATCCAAAAATCTCCTTAAAATTATGAATTATTATGATTCTATCTCAAAAGGTTATGAAGAACTTCATAAAGAAGAACAAGAGAAAAAAATAAAGATAATTTATAAATATCTAAATCCTAAAAAAAATGATAAACTTCTAGATGTAGGTTGCGGTACTGGTTTAACTACAATACCTTGGAAATGTAAAAAATATGGTATTGATCCTGCTAAAAAATTATTAGAACGAGCTAATAATAAAAATGAGATTGAATATAAATTAGCAAAAGCTGAAGATATTCCATATAATGACAATTATTTTGACTATGTAATTTCAATAACGGCAATTCAAAATTTTAAAAATATAAATAAAGGTTTGAATGAAATTAAAAGAGTTGGAAAAGAAAAATTTATTTTATCATTTTTAAAAAAATCTTCTAAAGCTAGTGAAATAAAAAAATTAATAAATTCATTATTCAATGTAAAAAAAGAAATTGAAGAAGAAAAAGACATTATTTTTATAATTTAAATTAAAATAAACTTAGATGCCATATATCCAAAGTACATCAAGACTATAGCGATTCCACCAATTCTATCTAATGTTTTATTGTTTCCAACTAACTTTGCTTCAATTAATAACATAAAAAACATTATAACTCCCATGAAATTTAAAAAATATAGATCATTAAGTGCACTAGGAAGTACTCTTAGATCTTTAAATAACATAGGAACACCTAGTCCAAAACAAATATTAAAGATATTACTTCCAAAAACATTTCCTAGTACTAAATCAGTATACCCTTTTCTTGCTGCTTGAATAGATGCCATAATTTCTGGAAAACTTGTTCCTACACCAACAATTGTTAACCCAATTATATACTTACTAACTCCAAAATGAGTTGCTACTGATGAAGCTGAGTAAACTAAAATTCTGGCTGAAATCACAAGTCCAAATAATCCACCAACTAGATAATAAATTGTTTTTTTTGTTGAGAGATCATGCTCCATATGAGGTTCATGCTTAAATTCCTCTCTTTTTGATTTATCTCTAATTGAATATTGATAAATCAAATAATTTATCGCAAAAAAAGCTAAAACCAAATAAATTCCTTCTCTTCTTGTTAATAATTTATCTCCTGCAATACTTGTTAATAATGCAGTCAAAGCAAAATATAGAGGTATTTCTTTTTCAATTACCATTGTATGTGTTCTAAGTTTTGTTATAATTGCAGCTATTCCTAAACCAAGTCCAATATTAACAAAATTTGACCCTAAAATATTTCCTAGAACTGCATCAGTATGTCCAGTTGTGGTTATTTCAACCATATTAACTGCTAGTTCTGCTAAACTAGTTCCTATAGCAACAACTGTAGCTCCAACAATAAGTGGGCTAATTTTATATTTTTTAGCTATAGCTACTGCACCATCAATCATTAATTCTGAGAACTTAATGAGACCTGTTAAACTCAACAACACAATTATTCCGTTTACGTATATATTTTCTGTTACTATCATTTCAAACACTATCAATTTCTTGTTGGACTAACTCATTATTTATTAAGTTTTCGTTCCCCTTCTACAAATTTTCAAATATAAAATTAGAGTAAATTATATATTTATAACATAATTTTTACAAATACACAAAAGATATTAAAAATATTAAGTTAATCTATTCATATATTTCTAAATAAGAAAAAATCACTAATTATATGAAAATTGATAAAAAAAGCACATAAAAAAATTCCAAATTTAAATAGGAAAGAAAAAAGATTAAAAAAAATTAAGCTAAAGCTTCTAATAAATCACTTGATTCAATGAATCTGTAAACTTCTGGTCTATCATCGTTTTTATGTGTAGCCTTAAATTTTTTAACAGCTTTTCTTAAAGTTTCAACATTTTCTTTTGTTTGTCTTTTATCGTATCTTTTAAGAATATATTTCATTTCGTGATCTTCACTAACATTAACTAAATTATGGTCTTTCATTTTTGGTTTTCCTCCAGATTTTTTAACTTTAACAACTCTTTTTTCAAATTTTGCAATTGCATTTTTTGAAGCTGTTGCTTTCTTAGATAATTCTTTATAATCATCTTTTAATTTATCAATTTGTGACTGTTTTGATGCAATTTTTATACTTAAACTATCAGCTTTTCTAATAACTAAATTGCTTGATTTTGCTACTTCTCTAACTAATTTTTCTTGAGTTTTTTTGATTTTTTTAACACTTGTACTAAGTCTTGTAACTCTTGCTTTAATTGTTTCAGCATATTCCCAAACTTCTGTTATTCTTTGATCATTTGCCAAAATTGAGACATTATAAGCTTCAATTGCTTCATTAAATTGAATAACTGTAACAGTAGAATTATTATTTTTTATAACATTTAATTCTTCAACTAATCTTCTAATCACTGATTGTTGTTTTTGGACAGTGTCCATTAACCCATAAATATCCTCTTTTGCTTTGCTAAAAGAGTATCTACAATTTTTATCTATCTTAAAATCATTTTTGAATGATGTTATTACCATTTATAATCACCTAATCGTGGTAACAATAACTTGTATTTAAATGTTGTGCGATATTTTTACTTCAATAAAATCAAACATTTATTAATTTTTAGACGAGAAATAATTAAAAAATTAAAAAAATGTCAGAAACAGAGTTTCTGATCACATTCAGGAAGCTTTTTGATAAAAAAGTTGCTTCCTGATGAATTATTTTTTACTAACTTTTTCTTCTTTAAGAATCATCTTAGCCATCATAAATACGACAAAAGCAATTATTACAAAGTTAATTATTTGACCAAGAAATGCACCTATACCAAATACAAATGGTCCAACTGTAACTGTTGCAGTCTGCCACATTCCTCCTGGTAAAAGTGGTGCAATAAGCGGCATAACAATATTATCTACAAAAGAAGTAACTAATTCTTTTGCTGCAGCGCCTATAATAAAGGCTATTGCTAATCCAATAACTTTGTACTCTCTTAAAAAATCCATAAATTCTTTTACAAGTTTACACATATAAACTCACCCCAAAATTAGTATTCATCACCTCATATTTAAATATAATCTTTTAATATTAGAATAGGAAATTAATTTAAACTTGAAATTTTTTATTTTCTATATGATAATAACTATTGCGGGTACAGCAGGAAGTGGTAAAAGTTCTGTTGCAAAGCTTTTAGCTAAAAAACTCAATCTTAAACATTATTCTGTAGGAGATTTTAGACGAGAACAAGCTAGCAAAATTGGTTTAACTCTTTACGAATATAATAAACTAGGAGAAAAAAAAGCATTCACTGATAATATTGCTGATGAATGGCAAGAAACTCTAGGTAAAAATGAAAAAGAATTCATAATTGATGGTCGTTTATCTTTTCACTTTATTCCTCATTCATATAAAATTTTTTTAGATGCAGATGAAAAGGTTAGAGCTCAACGAATTTTTGGAGATACTCGAAAAACTGAACAATTCAAATCATTTGAAGAAGCATTAGACAAAGTTCAAAAAAGACAAGAATCTGATAAAACTAGATATATTAAATATTATAAAATAAACCCTTTTGATTATAAATTCTATGATTTAGTTGTTAATACAACTAATATGAGCGTTGAAGAAGTGATTAACTTTATTTTGGAAAAAATTCATCTAAATAAAAACTAAATCTGATCAAGTCTAAGTTGTTTACTTTTAATTAATCTTTCAGTTTCTTCAATTTCTTCATTCACATTATCAATTTCTTGACTTTTTCTTGTTTCAACTATAATCTTCTCACTAATTTCATCATCTTTTTCAAGTTTAAACTGAATTTCTTTACTTTTTTGAATGACTTCTTTAGGCATCCCTGCAATTTTAGCTACATGAATTCCATAACTTTTATCAGTCCCTCCCTCAATTATTTTTCTTAAAAAAATTATATTGTCCTTAGATTCTTCAACCGCAATATTATAATTTTTAATTCCAGAAATTTCTTTTTCTAAATTATTTAAAACATGATAATGTGTTGCAAATAGTGTCTTGCATTGAATTTTTTTTGTTATATGCTCTACTACTGCCCATGCAATTGCTACTCCATCATATGTACTTGTTCCTCTTCCGATTTCATCTAAAATTATGAATGAATTTTCTGTTGCATTGTTTAATATATAAGCTGCTTGAGTCATCTCAACCATAAACGTACTTTGACCTGTAGTTATATCATCACTTGCACCAGTTCTAGAAAAAACTTTGTCAACTATCGATACTTCAGCAAAATCACAAGGAACATAACATCCTATTTGAGCCATAATTATATTTAATGCAATTTGTTTCATAAAAATAGATTTTCCGGCCATATTTGGTCCGGTTATAATCATCATTCTATTTTCTACATTAATTGATAAATCATTAGGAATAAAATCAGTTAATTTTTCAACAATTGGATGCCTACATTCAACTAATTTAAGTTTATAATTTTCAAATATCATAGGTTTGACATAATTATTCATAATAGAAATTTTTGTAAAATTACATATTACATCAAGTAAAGCTAATTTATTTGCATTTTCTTGTATATCTTTTGTGAATTTCTTAATTTTTTCAATTATTTCCCCATATAACTCTTGCTCAATCTTAACTATATTTTCTGTTGCGTGTAAAATCTGATCTTCTAATTCTTTTAATTCATCTGTAATAAATCTTTCACTATTAACCAAAGTTTGTTTTTTAATATAATGAGAAGGAACAAGTGATAAATTTGTTTTAGTAACATCAATAAAATATCCAAATATCCTATTATATCTAATTTTTAATGATTTTATACCTGTTTCAATTCGTTCTTTTTCTTCAATTTCTCTAAGAATAGATTTTGCATTCCTAGATATTTCTCTATATCTATCTAATTCTTCATTGTACAAATCTTTGATAAAATTTCCTTCTGTAATTATAGCTGGAGGCTCATCAATAATAGATTCATCAATTAAACTTGTTACTTCTCTTAAAACTTTAAGTTCTGAAAGTTTGCCTAAAAGCCCTGATTCTGTTTCATTTAAGATTTTTATAAATCTAGGCACTAATTCAAGTGATCCTTGAAGTTGCAATAAATCACGAGGATTTGCGTTTCCATAATTAATTCTTGAAATTAATCTTTCCAAATCAGCAATATTTTTTAAGAGATCTCTTAAATCTTCTAAAATAAAGGGTTTATTTTTTAACTCTTCAACAGCAAGTAATCTTAATTCTATTTTTTCTTTTTTTATCAAAGGATTTAAAATAAATTGTTTAAGCATTCTACTTCCCATTGAAGTCATAGTATTATCTAAAACACTTAACAAGGAGTTTTCTTTGTTTATTAATTCTAAATTCTTAATAGTTGTATTATCTAAAAGCATGAAATCTTTTGTTGAAAAAAATTTAATTGTATTAAGGTGATCAAGAGAATTTCTTTGAGTTTCATTCAAATAACTTATCATAGCACCACAACTACTAATTGCAAATTCCTTGTTTTTTAATCCGAAGCCATCTAATGATTCTACTTTAAATTTATTTTTTAAATTTTCTTTAGCATTTTCAATATAATAATCAACATCGCTTCTAAGAGTAATATAATATTGATCTTTTAAATGATGATGAATCTCTGAATTTTCATAGCTTGTTGGAAAAAGAACTTCATTTGGAGATTTTTTTTTCAATTCATCTAATAAATTGTTTTCACTAATTTCTGTAACTACAAATTCTCCTGTAGAAATATCAACAAAAGATAATCCAATTTTTTCACCAATAAAAACACTAGCAATAAAATTATTATTTTTTGTTAACATATTTTCTTCAATAACTGTTCCAGGTGTTACAATCCTAACTACACCTCTTTTAACTACACCTTTTGCTTTTTTCGGGTCTTCTAATTGTTCAACAATAACAACTTTAAAACCCTGATTAACCATTTTAGCTAAATAAGTATCAAGAGCATGATAAGGTATTCCTGCTAATGGAATTCCTTTGTTTGAATTTTTCATCCTTCTTTTAGTTAATGTTATATCTAATGCTTTAGAAACTATTTTGGCGTCATCATAAAAGGTTTCATAAAAATCACCCATACGAAAAAAAACAATACAATCTTTGTACTTATTTTTAATTTCCATAAACTGCTGCATAGCAGGTGTTAATCCCATAGTTTCCCCCTTCCAAAGTAAGAATAAATATTTATTTAAAAAAATTGGTAAAATATGTCTGCTAAAGAACAACAATCTTTATAAAACATTTATAAAATCTCCTTGTTTGTAAAACAAAAGAAGAGAATTTTATGGATATAGAGATGGAAAATTTTGAAAACCAAGTAAAAGACATAGAAGTTGAATGTTCTAAAATTTTAGAAATTGCTACACAAAAAAGTGAAATAATAGTTTCAAAAGCAAAAAATTTAGCTGCTAAAAACTATACTGAAGGTGTAGCAAACCTTGAAAAAGACAAAGATAAAAAAATCAAAAAAATCAACGAAATATTTAATAAAAAAAGAACTAAATTAACCAATCAAGCAGATAAAGAATTAGACCAATTTGAAAAACAAGGTAAAAATAAAATTGATCTGGCTGTAAAAAAAATTCTAGATTTAGTTGACCAAAAATATGAGGAATTATAAAAAATGCTTTCCCCTAAACCTATGAAAAAATTAACAGTATTTGGTCCTAAAACCTATTTTAAAAAAACTGTTGAAAAATTGTATGAATTAGATGTTGTACATATTGAAGAATATTCTAGTAAAAAAAATAGCATCTTTGATATTGGTAAACCTTTTGATGAAAATGAAGAAATATCTAATTTACTTGTTAAAACTAGATCCCTTATTGATTTGCTTAAAATCTCCGGATCTCCTAAATTTAAAGAATTAAAATTTCAAGAAACAAGTGATAAAATTTCTAGTATTCATCAATCACTACATATTTTAAATAATAATAAAGAATATTTTACAAAAATATTAGAATTTACAAAGTCTAAAAATTATAAAAATGCAGCTAAATCAATTAAAATATCTCAAAATAATTCTTTTAAACAAATGTATCATTTTATTGGAACAATTAATGATGAAACTATTTTAAAAGAAATTTCTGAATTATCTAAAAAAATATCAATTGAAGTTGGAACAACAGAAGGTATAACTTTTGTTGCTATTTTTACTCCTGCAAAATTTAAAAATAAGATTGAAAAAGCATTGTCAACTGTTGAGTTTAGTAGTCTACCTAGTCCAATTATCAGTGATAATTATCCATTCATTAAATCAATATCAACTATTAAACACGTTCCTAAGAATCAAGACATAAAAAACAAAGAATCAAAAATTGATAATATCAATAATCAAATTGATTCATTAAAAAAAGAAAACTCACAATTTTTAATTGATGCTGAAGTTTTTATTAATTCTTTAGCAGATAAAGCTGAAGCACCATTAAAATTTGCAACTTCAAAAAACACATTTTTAATTGAAGGATTTGTTCCAAAAAAAAACTCAGATTCTGTAAAATTAGAACTCAACAAGATTTCAAAAAGTTTGATGATTGAAATAAAAAATCCTTCTAAAAATGATAATGTTCCAATTGCTTTTGAAAATCCAAAAATTGTTAGACCATTTGAAGCATTTATGGAATTGTATACCCTTCCATCATATAAAGAAATTGATCCAACCTTTTTTATGTTTTTAACATTCCCAATATTTTTTGGTTTTATGCTTGGAGATGTTGGTTATGGAATCATTACATTAATTTTATTCACATTTTTAAAGAAAAAAATGCCAAGTGCAAAAAATATACTTAATGCTTTTATTATTGCATCAATTAGTACTATTATTTTTGGAGTTGTTTTTGGTGAATATATGGGATTAGAATATTTTCCTCATTCAATTGCTGAAAAATTAGAAATGCAAGCATATAAAGATGTTCATACTGGAGAAATATTATATCCTATACCTCATTTATTTTCAAGAAGTCATGGAATATCCGATTTACTTTCAATTGCTTTAATAATAGGAGTAACACATATATTTATTGGACTTATTATTGGATTCATTAATATTTATAGAAATCATGGATTTAAACATGCCCTCACTGAAAAAGGAGGATGGATGTTAATACTACCATTAATGTTATGGTTGCTTGTAACTCTAAATATAGTTACAGGAACTATTGCAGAAATGATTCTAAAAATATTTCCAAGTCCAATTATTTTAGGTATTATGTTTGGAATTGGTGCAATTCTAACCATTATTGGTGAGGGAGTTATTGGAGTTATTGAAGTTCTTTTTTTTGCTATAATGTCAAACATATTATCATACGCTAGATTAATGGCTGTTGGTTTAGCTTCATTAAGTCTTGCTGTTGTTGTGAATGAAATGGCAGGACAAATGATAACACAAGGAGTTTTAGGAATTATTGGTGCAATTTTTGTTTTAATTGTAGGACATACTATTAATATTGCTCTAGGAATTTTAAGTCCCTTTTTACATTCATTAAGATTACACTATGTAGAATTTTTTGGAAAATTCTATAAAGGTGGTGGAAAAAAATTTGGTCCTTTTGGATTAAGTAAAAACATTCAATAAATTTATCAAAATAAAAAAACAAATATACGAAGGATATGATACGCAACTGAACAATGAATTAGCGTCTCAAAACTCCTCGCAAAAACACTCAGAGGATATAAAACACAACTGAAAAGTAATTCAGTGTTTTAATACTCCTCGTAAAAACACTCGGAGGATATAAAACACAACTGAAAAGTAATTCAGTGTTTTAATACTCCTCGCAAAAACACTCGGAGGAAAATAAAAATGGCAGCAGAAATATCTATCGGAACAGGAATGATTGCAATAGGAGCATCATTAGCATTAGGACTT